>NZ_QEZI01000021.1:0-387 GCF_003993525.1 Xanthomonas sp. BRIP62411 | reverse complement strand
CTTGAGCACGATGTTGACCACGCCGGCGATCGCGTCGGAGCCGTATTGCGCCGACGCGCCATCGCGCAGCACCTCGATGCGGGCGATCGCCGACATCGGCAGCGAGTTGAGATCGGCCGGCGCCGAACCACGACCGACATAGGGGTCGTAGTTCACCAGCGAGGAGGTGTGATAGCGCTTGCCGTCGACCAGCACCAGCACGTTGTCCGGCGACAGCCCGCGCAGCGTGGCGGGACGGGCGGCGTCGTTGCCGTCGGCGATGGCCGGGCGCGGGAAGTTCAGCGACGGCAATAGCTTGCCGAGCGCGGTGGCGACATCGGTGGCGCCGGTGGCCTGCAGCGACTCCTCGGAGATGATGTCGATCGGCGATTCGGATTCGGCCACGGT
>NZ_QEZI01000020.1:0-43240 GCF_003993525.1 Xanthomonas sp. BRIP62411 | reverse complement strand
CAGGCTTTTCATCTTCGTCAACCCCTCGTGAAGAGGAAGTTGCCGCCGCTGCACCTCAATCTGCCGAAGCATCTTTCCGTGTAGCGAGCCGCCCATCATAGCCGGCTTTTTCGTTTCGTCAACACCTCAAATCAAGGCATTTTCGAACCCTTCCGCTCTGGTTCCGCATCTGCGGGGCCGTTGCGTCGGGGGAGGCGAACTATAGGCCCAACCGGGACGTTTGGGAAGGGGTTTGTGAAAAATTTTTCACGATCCCGCTGCCATCTATACCCGCGCGTCCTTCGTTGTTGCTGCAGCAAGCCGCTGATCCTGCGTCAGCCGTCCGATGCCTCTATATAAAGGTCATCCCGGCGCCGACATCGCTGCCATGCAGCAACCCTCCGCCAGCTCAGGCGCTGACCAGCGCAACGCGGGCGAAATTACGCTTCCCCACCTGGATGACACCCTCGAAGCCCGGCCCAAACTGACGTGCCGGATCTTCGACCACTTCACCATCGATCTTGACCGCACGTTCCTTGAGCTTGCGCGTGGCCTCCGAATTGCTGGGCGTCAGGCCGGCGGCGGTGAGCAGACTTGCGATCCGCAGACCTTCGGCCGGCACGGCCACCTCCTGCAGCGGCAACAGGCTGGTGTCGCCCTGCCCCGTCACCACGGCGTGCCAGCCGGCGATGGCCTGCTCTGCAGTGGCGGCATCGTGGAAGCGCGCGGTGAGTTCGCGCGCCAGACGCAACTTGACCTCGCGCGGGTGCAGGTCACCCGAGGCGACCTGTTCTTTCAGGCGCGCGGCCTCGGCAACACCGATGTCGAAGGACAGCAGATCGATCCAGCGCCAGGTCAGTTCGTCGCCGATCTTCATGGTCTTGGTGACGATGTCGATGGCCGGCTCGTTGATGCCGATGTAGTTGCCCAGCGACTTGGACATCTTGGCCACCCCGTCCAGGCCTTCCAGCAGCGGCATGGTCAGCACGACCTGCGGGGCCTGGCCGTAGTGCTCCTGCAGGCCGCGACCCATCAGCAGGTTGAACTTCTGGTCGGTCCCGCCCAGTTCGACGTCCGCCTTCAAGGCGACCGAGTCGTAGCCCTGGACCAGCGGATACAGGAACTCGTGGATGGCGATCGGTTGCTGGCCGTTGAAGCGCTTGGCGAAATCGTCGCGCTCGAGCATGCGTGCCACGGTGTGCTGCGCGGACAGCTTGATCATGTCCGCCGCGCTCATCTGGCCGAACCACTCGGAGTTGAAGCGCACCTCGGTGCGCTCACGGTCCAGGATCTTGAAGACCTGCTCCTCATAGGTGCGCGCGTTGGCCAGCACATCGTCGCGGCTCAGCGGCTTGCGGGTGACGTTCTTGCCGCTCGGGTCACCGATCATTCCGGTGAAGTCGCCGATCAGGAAGATCACCTGATGCCCGAGCTGCTGGAACTGCCGCATCTTGTTGAGCAGCACGGTGTGGCCCAGATGCAGATCCGGCGCGGTGGGATCGAACCCGGCCTTGACCCGCAACGGCACACCGGATTTCAGGCGCGCTTCGAGCTGATCGAGCTTGAGGATCTCCTCGGCGCCGCGGCCGATGAGTGCGAGGGATTCTTCGATAGTGGCCAACCAAGACTCCAGCGGCGTTTGCCGTCAAAAACGTGAACGATGTTAAACGCGGGTTAATTCCGCGCCAAATGAAAATGTTGAACAGGCTCAATGGTTTGACGCGCTGTTACAGGCTGTCTATGGTACCGGCGATTGGGCTCGCACTTCGAGCCAGCGAGGAATTTGAACGATGCAGAACTCAGAGCAGGGCCGTGCACGCAAGCGGCGCTTTCACGAACGCCTCCACGTCCTCCACGACACTGCCCTGCATCGCAAGCTCAAGGCGCATCTTCCGGCGGCATTCAACGACCAATGGACGCGCCGGCACTGGATCCACGCCAGCCTGTTCGCGACCATCGGTGCGCTGGTGGCCACGATCGTGCCGGGCTTTTCCAATGCCATCGATGCGCCGCTGTCCAGCCATTCCACGCTGGCCCTGCCGTTGCCGCCGTTGGTGCCGGCCCGCAAGCAGCTGGCACCGAGCACCGATTGGGAAATCCTGCAGGTCAAATCGGGGCAGACGCTGAGCACCTTGTTCGGCGAATTGGGAATCCCGACCGCGGTGATGTACCAGGTACTGGCGCATCCGGGCACCAAGGAGGCACTGACCAAGCTGCGTCCGGGCGCCGAGATCGCCTTCGACATGCCGACGCCGGGCGAGCTGCGCGCATTGCGCTTCGACCGCGACGACAGCCACCGCGTGGAGCTGCGCCTGATGGGCGACAGCGTGCGCGAGAACGTCACCGAGCGCGCCACGACCACGCGCACGGTGGTGGCAAGCGGCGAAATCAGCAGCTCGCTGTACGCCTCGGCCGGCAAGTCGGGGCTGTCGCCGGCGGCGGTGGCGATCATGACCGACGAGATCTTCAAGTACGACATCGACTTCGACAAGGATCTGCAGCCGGGCGATCGCTTCAGCGTGGTGATGGACGAGACCTGGCGCGAGGGCGAGCGCATCAACACCGGCGACATCCTGGCGGCGACCTTCACCACCGGCGGCAAGACCTACACCGGTTTCCGCTTCGAGCGTGCCGGCAAGCCGGCCGAGTATTTCGACATCAACGGCCGGCCATTGAAGAAGAGCTTCATCCGCATGCCGGTGGCCTATAGCCGCATCAGCTCGACCTTTGGCGCGCGCAAGCATCCGGTGCTGGGCACGATGCGCATGCACAAGGGCGTGGACTACGCGGCAGCATCGGGGACGCCGATCATGGCCGCTGGCGATGCACGGGTGGTGTTCGTCGGCACCCAGCGCGGCTACGGTAATGTGGTGATCCTGGACCACGGCAGGAACTTCAGCACGCTGTACGGGCACATGTCGCGCTTCGGCAAGATCAAGGCCGGCCAGCGCATCAACCAGGGCACGGTGATCGGCTATGTCGGCATGACCGGCCTGGCGACCGGCCCGCATCTGCATTACGAATTCCGCGTCGCCGGGCAGCAGCGCAACCCGATGTCGGTGACGATGCCGCCGCCGGAGCCGTTGCAGGGCGCCGAGCTGGCCGCCTTCCGCGCGCAGACGGCGCCGGCACTGGCGCGTATCGAAGGCATGGAGAAGTTGATCTACGCCGACGCCGGCAAGCCCGCCAAGGGCGAGCCGCGCGGTTGAGTGGGCGCGGCTGGTTTCCCAGCCGCCGCGCTGGCAACCGCCGATCGCACGACTGCGCCTCCGTTCGGGGGCTCTGGCTCACGCGACGCCGCAGCCGGCATCGGGTTGCTGCCAGCGACAAGTGGACACCATGGCGCCGACGCGACAGTCGGCACTACATTTAGAGTGATTGGCTGGCGAGCGCATCGCCCCTGCTTCCACCGCGATGCGCGCAAGGCCGGTTGACTCTCCCATCCCGGCTGCACAAGCTGCACGACCACCGTGCAACTGGCCCTGGCATGTCTGCTCCGGAACATCTTGAATCCCCGCTCTATCTGGGCCTGATGTCGGGCACCAGCGCCGACGGCATCGATGCGGCGCTGGTGCGCTTCACCGACGAGGGCCATCGCCGCTGCGAACTGGTCGCAGGCACCACGGTGGCCTGGGAGCCACAGCTGCGCGAAACGCTGGTGACGTTGGGCCAGGGCGCCGAGGTCATCGCCATCGATGCGCTTGGACACCTGGATGCGCAGGTGGGGCTGGCGTTTGCGGCCGCGGCCAATCAGCTGATCCGCGACAGCGGCATTGCGCGTGGGCGCATTCGCGCGATCGGCTCGCACGGGCAGACCATTCGACATCGCCCCAAGGCCGATCCGGCCTTCACCTGGCAGATCGGCGATGCGAGCCGGATTGCCGAGCACACCGGCATCACCACGGTGGCCGATTTCCGCCGGCGCGATGTGGCTGCCGGCGGCCAGGGCGCACCGCTGATGCCGGCCTTCCATCTGGCCATGCTGGGTGCCGCCGACGAGGACCGTGCGGTGCTGAACCTGGGCGGCATCGGTAACCTGACCTTGATCCCGCGCAGTGGCGCGGTGCTGGGCTTCGATACCGGCCCGGCCAATGCGTTGCTGGACAGCTGGTGCCAGCAGCACCGCGGCACGGCGTTCGATGCCGACGGTGCGTTTGCCGCCAGCGGGCGCGTCGATACGGCGCTGCTGCAGGCGCTGTTGGCCGACCCGTGGTTCGCACTGGCACCGCCCAAGAGTACCGGACGCGAGCAGTTCCATCTTGACTGGGCGATGCAGGCGATGCGGTCGCCGGGCAACGCGGCGCCGTCCGCGGCCGATATACAGGCGACCCTGCTCGAACTCACCGCCGCCAGCGTCGCCGACGCGTTGCTGCGGCTGCAGCCCGATACCCGCCGGGTGCTGGTGTGCGGTGGTGGGGTGCGCAATCCGGTGTTGATGGCGCGCCTGGCGGCGCGACTGCCGGGCGTGGTGGTGGAATCCAGCGCGCGGCATGGGCTGGATCCTGATTATCTGGAGGCAATGGGGTTTGCGTGGTTGGCCGCGGAGCTGCTCGCAGGCCGCGCGGCCAATCTGCCGTCGGTGACCGGGGCGGCGGGGCCGCGGCTGCTGGGGGCGATCCATCCGGCATGAGTGGCCTGGATCGGCGCGCGCTGGATGCCACTACCTCGCTTCCTGATGGTGCCCCGCCCCGAATTCTGCGACGCGACCAGCGCTCAATTGATGAGGGGTAGCGGTGACGTGTTCGGTGAAGCTAGCTTGCTGATGATGCCCGCCTCGTCTGCAACCGACTAGCACGCAATTGAGCAGAGGCTGGCGGGAACGTGCGCAGTTGAGCCGGCGAATGACAGCAATCTCGGCCCTTCTCGGCAGCATGCAAGGGCTTCTGACCGAGCCATCCGCATTCGCACGCCGTACTCGCACCGAGTGAACTTGCGCACCAGGCAGCACTGCCTGGCCTTTTGCAGCGCTAGGGAGTATTCCCCGCCGGCAGCGCCTTGAGCGCGGCGATCGCCTCGGCCAGCACATCGACTTCCGGATGCTGCAGGCCGCCGCTGACGTCGTACTCGCTGGCGAACAGGCCCTGTTCGAGCAGATGCATCACCGTCTGGTGCTGGGTCCAGCCGCGTGCGACGGAGATGCGACGGATCCTGTCCACCAGCAATGGATCGATGTCACGCAGTACCAGATCGGTCATGCCCTTCCTCGTGCGATGCAGTGCCGCGTCGGCATCATCGGCAACCCTGGCGGACGTTTCAATCCGGGCGCCCGTCGCGGGCATCCAGCCGCGGCCACAGCCAGGCCAGCAGGGCCAGCGTGGGAACCACGGTGAGGGCGCTGAGGATGAAGAAGGTGCTGTAGGAGGTGGCCTCGACCAGGAACCCGGATACACCGCCGGCGAACTTGCCCGGCAAATTGGCCAGTGACACCAGCAAGGCGTACTGGGTGGCGGTGAAGTTGCGATTGGTCAGCGATGACATGAAGGCCACCAGCACGGTACCGGCGAACCCCTGGAACAGATTGTCGGCACTGAGTGCGGCATAGAACGCCCACAATTTGCCGGGGTTCTGCGCCATCAGCAAAAATGCCAGGTTGGACAGCGCCACGCCCAGGGCGGCGACCAGCAGCATGCGCCGGAAGCCGAACGCAGCCACCGCCGCACCGCCGGCAAACGCGCCGACGATGCCCATCCACACGCCGAACAGCTTGGACACCGTGGCGATGTCGGCCTTGGTGTAGCCCGAATCCAGATAGAACGGCCCGGCCATCACGCCGATCACCTGGTCCGGGAACTTGAACAGGCCGACAAATGCCAGCAGGACGATGCCCAGCGCCAGCCCGTTGCCGGAAAAGAAACTGGAAATGGGCTGCCAGAATGCGCCGGCCACGTCGATGCGGCGCACCACCGTGAGCTGCGGCCGGTCCGGCTCGCGGCATACCAGGGTGGTGATGATCGGCAGCAGCATCAGCGCCGACATGGCCAGGTACGCCGAGGTCCAGTTGAGGTATTCGGCCAGGTACAGCGCGCCGGCGCCACCGAGGATCAGGCCGATCCGGTAGCCCAGGGTGTAGGTCGCCGCCAAGGCGGCCTGCGCCGTGTCCGGGGCGATTTCGATGCGATAGGCATCCACCACCGAATCCTGCGTGGCGCCCCAGAACGAGGCGAACAGCACCCAGGCGACCAGGCCGGTGACACTCATGTCCGGGCGCGAAAACGCCAGTGCGAACAGGCCGGCGGTGACGCCGAGTTGCGAGACCAGCAGCCAGGAACGCCGACGCCCCAACCACGCGGTGAGCGGAAACGCATAGCGGTCGAGCAGCGGCGCCCACAGGAACTTGAGCAGGTAGAAGAAGCTGGCCAGGCTGATCAGGCCGATGCTGCCCAGATCCAGCCCGACATCGCGCAGCCGGGTGGACAGGGTCTGCGAGGCGATCAGCAGGAACGGCAGGCCACTGCCAAAACCCAGCAGGGCCATGGTCGCCGCCGATGGGGTGGCGAAGGCCTGCCGGATGCCGCGCAGTCCTTTGTAGTTGGGTGCAGGCGTGGTCATGCGTATGGCCGCTGGGAATGGGGGCTGATCGATGCCGGGCGGGCAGTATCACTGGCCGTTGCGCGGAGCGACCTGCCGGAAACGCATGATTGGCTCCCGGAAGGATCCACGGCCATCTGGCTGCGGCCAGGCACGGCCTGCACGCCCTCGACGTGCATCTCCACGACGCGGCCGGAAACACAACACGGTGAGGCTTGGCCAACCGTCCCGGCGCGCGTCACCGCCGGCTGTGCACCCTTCCTCACTCCGCGTAATCCACGACATACGGCGCGTGGTCGGAAAAGCGCTGCTCGCGGTAGATGGAGCAGGCCTTGACCTTGTCGCGCAGGCCGGGAGTGACCAGTTGGTAGTCGATGCGCCAACCGACGTTGTTGCTGCGCGCCGCACCGCGGTTGCTCCACCAGGTGTAGTCCTGGCCCTGGGGATGCAGCACGCGGTAGGTATCGACCCAGCCGCGGCCGCCGGCGGCATTGGCGTCTTCCAGCGCATCGGCGCACAGGCCGTTGAGCCAGTCGCGCTCGGGCGGCAGGCAGCCGGAATTCTTCTGGTTGGACTTCCAGTTCTTGATGTCCAGCGCCGAGCGCACGATGTTCCAGTCGCCGCACAGCACGTACTGCCGGCCGCTGGCCAGCCATTCATCCAGGATCGGCCGCAGCCATTCCATCACCTGGAACTTGTAGCCCTGGCGCAACTCGCCCGAGGAGCCGGACGGAATATAGAAGGACACCACGCTGAGGTTGCCAAAGCGCGCCTCGATGTAGCGGCCCTCTTCGTCGAACTCGGGCCAGCCCAGCGCGGTGCGCACTTCATCGGGTTCGTGCCTGCTGTAGATGGCCACGCCGCTGTAGCCCTTCTTGGTGCTGGCGTCGCGGAACCAGGCCTTGTAGCCGGTGGGCAGGAATTTGGCACCGGCCAGCTGATGCTCCTGGGCCTTGGTCTCCTGCACGCACAGCACGTCGGCGTCCTGCTCGGCGAACCATTCGAAGAAACCCTTGGTGACGGCCGAGCGCAGGCCGTTGGCGTTGAAACTGATGATGCGCATAAGGGCCGGGAATGGGGAGTTGGGAATGGGGAATCGTAAAGCCTACCCCAGGCGCATGCGGAAGGCTGCCGGCGCACGATGCGTTTACCATTCTCGATTCCCTATTCCCCATTCCCGTCCAATGACCGACCACCGCACCCGTTTCCTGCAGCTGGCCCTGGGCGCCGATGCCCTGCGCTTTGGCGAGTTCACGCTCAAGTCCGGGCGGCTCAGCCCGTATTTCTTCAATGCCGGGCGCTTCGATTCGGGCGCCAAGACTGCGCAGCTGGCGCAGTGCTATGCCGATGCGATCGATGCGGCCGGGGTGGAGTTCGACCTGCTGTTCGGGCCGGCCTACAAGGGCATCCCGCTGGCGACCGCGCTGGCCTGCGCCTACGCCGGGCGCGGGCGCGACCTGCCGCTGGCGTTCAACCGCAAGGAAGCCAAGGACCATGGCGAGGGCGGCAGCCTGATCGGTGCGCCGCTTCAGGGGCGCAAGGTATTGATCGTCGACGACGTGATCACCGCCGGCACCGCGATCCGCGAGGCGCTGGGCATCATCCGTGGCGCTGGCGGCGTTCCGTCCGGGATCGTGGTGGCGCTGGACCGGCAGGAGATCGCCTCCGAGCAGGATCGCCGCTCGGCCGCGCAGGCGGTGGCGGCCGAGGCCGGCATCCCGGTGATCGCGGTGGCCAACCTGGGCGACCTGCTTGCTTTTGCGGCAGGAAACGCCGACCTTGTGGGCTTCTGGGAACCGCTGCTGGCCTATCGTGGCCGTTACGGCACCGACACCACAGGCTGACGGCAGGCGACAGGGGGCTGCGATGATGCCAAGACACACCCGTTTGGCGTTATTCGCCGCCGTTGCGGCGGCCGTGGCCGCCGCACCTGCCATCGCGCAGGACAAGCCGGCCGCGAAGACGCTGTATTGCTGGAACCAGAACGGCGCCCGGGTGTGCAGCGATACGCTGCCGCCGGAAGCGGTGAACCAGGCGCGCGACGAGTTCAACGCCAGGAGCGGCCTGCGCAGCGCCGAGGTGCAGCGCGCCATGAGCAGTGATGAGCGGGCCGCCGCCGCTGCCAGCGAGCAGCAACGCCAGGCCGATCTGGCCGCCGAGCAGATGCGCCAGCGCACCGACCAGGCGATGCTGATGTCCTACCAGAGCGAGGACGACCTGCGCCGGGTGTTCAACGAGCGCATCGCCATCGTCGACAACAACATCCACACCGCGCGCTTCAATGTGACCAGCCTGCGCGAAGGGCTGGCCAGCATGCTGCGCAGCGCCGGCGACCGCGAACTGGCTGGCCAGGCGGTGGCCGACAAGCTGGCCGCCGACATCCAGCAACGCCATCGCGAGCTGCTGGCGCAGCTGCGTCTGCAGACCAGCTTCGAGCAGCAACGGGTGGCGCTGGACGGCGAGATCGCCGACATCCTGCAGCGCTACCGGGCGATGAAGGAACCGCCGGCCGCCACTGCGCCTGCCGGCTGAACGGCCCGCCGTCATTGCCACCCGTGCGGCGCACTGCGGCAGGCGGCATTTCCCGATCCGACGCCCTGCCCGCATAATGGCCGGTCTTACTCCCTGCCCACGAGGCTCTCCCGCATGGCCCGGATCATCGCCATTGCCAACCAGAAAGGCGGCGTCGGCAAGACCACGACCGCGGTCAATCTGGCGGCCGGCCTGGCGCGCGCGCCCAAGCGTGTGTTGCTGGTGGATCTGGACTCGCAGGGCAACGCCACCATGGGCAGCGGCATCGACAAGCGCGATGTGGCCGCCTCGACGTGCGACCTGTTGCTGGGCGAAAACACCGCCGCCGAGATCCGGGTCACCGCGCCGGAAGGCTTCGACCTGCTGCCGGGCAACATCGACCTGACCGCTGCCGAGATCCAGCTGATGGATCAGGGCGAGCGCGAACAGCGGCTCAAGCGCGCACTGGCACCGATCCGCGACGAGTACGACTTCATCCTGATCGACTGCCCGCCGGCGTTGTCGCTGCTGACGCTCAATGCCTTGACCGCGGCCGACTCGATCATCGTGCCGATGCAGTGCGAGTACTACGCACTGGAAGGATTGACCGCGCTGCTGGAAACCATCGAGGCCTTGCGCGCCAACCTCAATCCGGCACTGGAAATCGAAGGCGTGCTGCGCACGATGTTCGACATCCGCAACAACCTGGCCAACGCGGTGTCGGCCGAGCTGACCGAGCATTTCGGCGACAAGGTGTTCCGCACCATCGTGCCGCGCAACGTGCGCCTGGCCGAGGCGCCCAGCCATGGCCAGAGCATCGTCGGTTACGACCGCACCTCGCGCGGTGGCGTGGCCTACCTGGGGCTGGCCAGCGAAATCCTGCGCCGCCAGAACGACCGCAACAAGGCCTACCGGCCCGTGGAGACCGTCTGATGAACAAGCCGATCCCCGCAAAGAAGCGTGGCCTGGGCCGTGGCCTGGAAGCGCTGTTGGGACCGAAGGGCGCGGCCGCCGCGGCGGCGCCGAGCGCGGCCAGCGAGGAAGCGTTACAGCCGGGCGACAGCCTGCGCCAGTTGCCGGTCAGCCAGCTGCAGCCGGGCAAGTACCAGCCGCGCAAGGAGATGGACGAGGTCAAGCTGGCCGAACTGGCGGAGTCGATCAAGGCCCAGGGGGTGATCCAGCCGATCGTGGCGCGCGAGCTGGCGCCGGGGCAGTTCGAGATCGTTGCCGGCGAACGCCGCTGGCGCGCCTCGCAGCTGGCCGGGCTGAGCGAGGTGCCGGTGGTGGTGCGCGAGCTGGACGACCGCACCGTCATCGCGATGGCGCTGATCGAGAACATCCAGCGCGAAGACCTCAACCCGCTGGAAGAAGCGCAGGCGCTGCAGCGCTTGATCGACGAATTTTCGCTGACCCACGCCGAGGCCGCCGGCGCGGTGGGCCGCTCGCGTGCGTCGGTGTCCAACCTGCTGCGGCTGCTGGAATTGCCGGTGGCCATCCGCGTGCTGCTGGAAACCCGCCGTCTGGAAATGGGCCATGCGCGTGCGCTGCTCACCCTGGCGCCGGAGCTGGCCAGCAAGCTGGCGCAGGAAGCGGCCGACCAGGGTTGGTCGGTGCGTGAGGTCGAACACCGTGCGCAGCAGTTCGCCGCCGGCAAGGTGCCCGGCGCGTTGCGCAAGGGCAAGCCGGCCGCTGCCGCGCCGCAGGCCGATATCGCCTCGCTGGAGACCGAACTGTCCGAATCGCTGGGCACCAAGGTGGTGTTCAACCACGGCCGCGGCGGCAAGGGCAAGCTGGTGATCCACTACACCGACCTGGACACGCTGGACGGCGTGCTCGAACGCCTGCGCGTGCAGCGCAGCTGAGTTCTCTGCGGACCCACCAGGAGCAGTCCCGGCAATGAATCCCGTCAAGGTCGATCGCAAGCACCTGCTGCATCTGACCGACCTGCCGAACGTGGGGCCGGCCTGCGAAAAGGATCTGCAGCGGATCGGCATCCGCGTTGCCGCGCAATTGCGCGGTCGCGATGCCTACGACATGTATGCGCAGCTGTGTCTGTGTACCGGCGTGCTGCACGACCCCTGCGTGATCGACGTGTTCCTGTCGATCACGCGCTTCATGCAGGGCGAGGCGCCGCAGCCGTGGTGGGCGTTCAGCGCCGAACGCAAGGCAACGCTGGCCAGCCAGGCACCGCTCCGGCTGGGGTGAGTGCGCGCACGCGGTCAGGCGCTGCCATCAACAGGAGCAACCCATGAGCACTGAACACGACCAGATCAGCCCGGGCGGCAGCACGATGATGCTGCACGCGCAGGAAAAGCGGTTCGCGCCCGCACACGGCGGTGACTGCATCGAGCGGATCAGCGCACATATCGAGCGGCATCTGGGACCGATCTCGGGCGTTCTGCACGAGATCATCTCCGATGCCGTGCATCTGGACGTGCATGTGGTGCCCGCCACCGAGGACGTCCCCTACCTGCGGCTGGTGACCTCGGGCATGAGCGACCTGCCGATGACGCTGCCCGAAGGGGTGGAAGCGCCGCAGTACATGGAGCTGATGCTGAGCCTGCCCGCCGATTGGCCGCTGGACCAGCGCGACTTCGAAGACCCGCGCCACTACTGGCCGATCCGCCTGCTCAAGACCCTGGCCCGGCTGCCGCACACGTTCGAGACCTGGCTGGGCTTCGGCCACACCATCCCCAATGGCCATCCGGCCGAACCCTACGCACCCGGCGTGCGCTTCGATGGCGCCATCGTGCTGCCGCCGGTGAGCACGCCCGACGAATTTGCGCGCCTGGTCATCGATGCCGACAAGACCATCGTGTTCATGACGGTGGTGCCGCTGTACCCGGAGGAGATGGCACTGAAACTGAAGGACGGCAGCGACGCGTTGCTGGATCGCTTCGATGCCAGGGGGATTGGGGACATCATTGCGCTTGATCGCGTCAACGTCGCCAAAAAGCGCTTCGGGCTGTTCTGAGCCCGCTTGCCGCTCGCCTGCCTTCGACATCTCCAGGACCATTGCAATGACCATTCTCGTCACCGGCGCCGCCGGTTTCATCGGGGCCTACACCTGCCGCGCGCTGGCTGCGCGCGGTGAGTCGGTGGTGGGCCTGGACAACTACAACAGCTATTACGACCCGCAGCTCAAGCGCGACCGGGTGGCGGCGTTGTGCCCGGGCATGGACATCCGCACGCTGGACCTGACCGACCGCGATGGCCTAGCCGCGTTGTTCGAGCAGGTCCGGCCCACGCGCGTGGTGCATCTGGCCGCGCAGGCCGGGGTGCGTTACTCGCTGGAAAACCCCTCCGCCTACGTCGACAGCAACCTGGTCGGCTTCGTCAACATGCTCGAACTGTGCCGGCACCGCGGCGTGCAGCATCTGGTGTATGCGTCGAGCAGTTCGGTCTACGGCGATTCGGCCACCCCGCCGTTTTCCGAGGACCAGCGCGTGGACCAGCCGCGCTCGCTGTATGCGGCGACCAAGGCCGCCAACGAGCTGATGGGCTATACCTATGCGCAGCTGTACGGCCTGCGCGCGACCGGGCTGCGGTTTTTCACCGTGTACGGGCCATGGGGCCGGCCGGACATGGCGCCGTTGATCTTCAGCCGCGCGGTGTTGGCGGGGCGGCCGATCGAGGTGTTCAACCACGGCAGGATGCAGCGCGATTTCACCTTCGTCGACGACATCGTGGCCGGCGTGCTGGGCGCGCTGGACACGCCCAGCAGCGAGCCGGTGCCGCACCGGGTGTTCAACCTGGGCAACCACACCCCGGTGGAACTGGAATACTTCATTGACGTGATCGCCCAGGCCGCCGGCCGGCCGGCCGAGAAGGTCTACCGGCCGATGCAGCCGGGCGACATGATCCGCACCATGGCCGATACGCAGCGCGCGCAGGCCGCCTTCGGCTTCGAGCCGGCCACCCCGGTCGAGCGCGGCTTGCCACAGGTGGTGGAGTGGTGCCGCCATTATTTCGGCGAGCGCGCCTAGCCGGCACCACCGCGGCGCAGCCGCAATATTGGTGGTAGCGGCCAGGCGATAGCACATCGCCGCGAGTCCGCCCGTAGCGAGGCGCGCATCTGCAGAACGGCGCGCCGGACGTTGAGCTTTCGCGCCCCACCCCGCACCATCCGGGCGCGGCGCGCGGCGCCTTGCCGGCCACGCAGCCGGCGCCTTGGGGCATGCATACACGCTACAGTCCGCTTTGCGCGCGCTCCACCGCACACAACGCGCGCGTGCTTCATGCCTGACTCAGACAGTCAGGGCACAATGCGCGATCTTTTCGCTCAGCCTTCATCTGGCCACCACGAATCCATGAGCCACCCTCAGCTTTCCGTTGTCGTCCCGGTGTTCAACGAGCGCGATAACGTCGCCGCGCTGGTCGGTGAGATCGTCGCCGCCTTGCGCGGGTTGGTGGCGTTCGAGATCGTCTATGTCGACGACCACTCGCGCGATGACACGCTGGCGGTGCTGCAAGGCCTGAAGACCACCACGCCGGAACTGCGCGTGCTGCATCACGTGACCCAGAGCGGCCAGAGCACGGCGGTGCGCAATGGCGTCAAGGCCGCGCGTGCGAGCTGGATCGCCACGCTCGATGGCGACGGCCAGAACGATCCGGCCGACATTCCCAAGCTGCTGACCGCGCGCGCCAGCGCCGATGCGCAGGTGAAGCTGTTCGCCGGCTGGCGGGTCAACCGCCAGGATTCGGGGTCCAAGCGCTGGGCCAGCAAGTGGGCCAACGCGATCCGCTCGCGCATGCTGCACGACAACACGCCCGATACCGGCTGCGGCATCAAGCTGTTCGAGCGCGAGGCGTTCCTGGACCTGCCCTACTTCGATCATATGCACCGCTATCTGCCGGCGTTGATGCAGCGCGCCGGCTGGCGCACGGTGAGCGTGCCGGTGCACCACCGCCATCGCACCGCCGGCGTGTCCAAGTACAACAATCTCAATCGCGCGCTGGTCGGCATCCGCGACCTGCGCGGCGTGGCCTGGCTGATCACCCGCAGCAGGCGCACCGTGGTGCAGGAGCGCTGATGGAACTGCATTGGCTGGACCAGCCACTGACCTGGCTGTACTGGACCGGGCTGCATGTCACCGGCTGGAAGCTGATCGGCTATGTGGGCGCACTGATGTTCGGCGGCCGCTGGCTGGTGCAGTTTGTCGCTTCCAAGCGCGCCGGCAAGCCGGTGATCCCGCGCATGTTCTGGTACATGAGCGTGGTCGGCAGCCTGATGACGCTGAGCTACTTCGTGTTCTCGGCCAAGCAGGATTCGGTGGGCGTGCTGCAGAACCTGTTCCCGGCGTTCACCGCGTTCTACAGCCTGTATCTGGATGTGAAGCATCGCGGGTGGAAGCGCGACCGGGCGGTGCATTGAGCGGGGAATCGGGATTGGGGAATCGCGGTTCGCGGGTGCTGTGACCGGTTGCTGGTGATTGGTGCGCCAGGTCTCCAGGCTTTTGAGGTGGTGCCGGTGGCGCAACTGAGCTGGTGCAGCAGGCTGCATCGGCTCTGCCTTGTGGTGGATAACGCCAGGCATGCGATATCCGACAGTCAATGGGTTTCTTCGTACGCCGCGATGCGCTGGTGACCGACCGGAGATGAGGCGCGCCGCCGATGCCGCGGCTGTTTGCTCATCGGCATGCTGTGCGCATGTCCAGTGCGCTTCTTCATCGTTCCTTGTCCGGGTCGGCGCCGATTGCGGCGCACTGGCATTTGCGGCTGCACACGCATCAGCAGGTGCCATTGTTTGCCGACTGGCGCTGCGCGCGGGCCGCGGCGGCGAGCCTGGCGGCGGCCGGTCACTGGCAGGGCGCGCAGTTGCTGTGCTGGGTGCTGCTGCCCGATTGCTGGTGTGCGCTGCTGCAGGCACCGGGCAAGGCTGCACTGCTGCACATGGCTGCCGTTGCGCGGCAGGTCGCCGCCGGGGCGGTCAATCGCGCACGTGGCCGCGGTGGGACGGTGTGGCAGCCGCAGATGCAGGCGTCGGCGCTTGCCCCGCATGACGACCATCGACAGTTCGCGCGCGCGCTGGTGGCGTTGCCGTTACGCGCAGGGCTGGCCGCGCAGATCGGCGGGTATCCGTACTGGGATGCGGTCTGGCTGCTGCACGACCACGCTGCGCACGGCGTCGGGACTGCAGGTCCACGCATGCCGGGTCCGGGAGACAGGTGACCGTGATCGCGCGCGTCGGTCCGGCGCGAGCCAGACAGACTGTTGCGTGTCTTCGCCGGTCAGCATTGCGGGATCTGTGCGAGCGACGTCCGCCCGATCAACGTTGACGTCGAGCGCCGTCTGTTCGGGCGACGTCTGACGTCGGTCGCCTACGTCGGTCAAGGCGGGCTGCGCGCTGCGGTGATCGCCGACATCTGCCAGCGCCGAGCACGGTGTGATCGGCCACTGCGGCGGGTTGCGGCGCCGCGACCCGCCCTGCCGGCATGCCGGCAGGGCAGGCGCCCCCGACGCACCGGTCGGTCAAAAGTCCAGTGGATGGTCCGGCAGCAGGGCCTGCAACTGGCTGCGGAACAGCCCGCGAATCCGCTCCAATGCGGCCTCGGTGTCGGCCTCGAATCGCAGCACCAGGATCGGCGTGGTGTTGGAGGCACGCACCAGGCCCCAGCCGTCGGCGAAGTCCGCGCGCAGTCCGTCGATCGTCGACAGCCGCGCCGATTCGAACGGCGATTCCTCGCCGGCCTGGGCGCCCTCGACGAAACGCGCGACCAGTGCATGCGCATCACCGTCCACCGGCACCTTGATTTCCGGCGTGGACACGCTTTCGGGCAAGGCCTCCAGCACCTCCGACGGGGTCTGCTCACGCTGGGCCAGGATTTCCAGCAGGCGTGCGGCCGCATAGATGCCGTCGTCGAAGCCGTACCAGCGCTCCTTGAAGAAGAAGTGCCCGCTCATCTCGCCGGCCAGTTCGGCATCGGTCTCGCGCATCTTGGCCTTGATCAGCGAGTGCCCGGTCTTCCACATCAGCGGGCTGCCGCCATTGCGCAGCACGTGGTCGGACAGCTTTCCGGTGCACTTGACGTCGTAGATCACCAACGCGCCGGGATTGCGCTGCAGCACGTCGGCGGCGAACAGCATCAGCAGACGGTCCGGGAACACCATGGTGCCTTGCTTGGTGACCACGCCCAGACGATCGGCATCGCCATCGAAGGCCACGCCGATATCGGCATCGAAGCGCTGCACCATCTTCACCAGATCGTCGAGGTTGTGCGGCTCGCTCGGGTCGGGGTGATGGTTGGGGAAGGTGCCGTCGATCTCGCAGTACAACGGGATGACCTCGGCACCGATGGCTTCCAGCAGGCGCGGCGCGATCTCACCGGCCACGCCGTTGCCGGCATCCACCACGACCTTGATCGGGCGGTCCAGCTGCACGTCGTCGGCGATGCGCTGTATGTAGGCGTCGCTGATGTCGCGCTGTTCCAGCTCGCCAGGCGTTGCCGCGGTGTGCAGGCGGCCTGCGTTGATGCGCTGGTGCAGGTCGGCGATCGCCGACCCGGACAGGGTCTCGCCACCGATGACGATCTTGAAGCCGTTGTAGTCGGGCGGATTGTGGCTGCCGGTGACCGCCACGCAGCTGCCGGCGCGCAGTTCATAGGCGCCGAAATACACCACCGGGGTGGGCGCCAGACCGACATCGATCACCTGGCAGCCGGCGCGACGCAGGCCGTCGATCAGGCCATTGGCGAGCTCCGGGCCCGACAGCCGCCCATCGCGGCCGACCACCACCTCGCGCAGGCCCTGCGCCTGCATCACGCTGCCGATGGCCTGGCCGATCAAGGCGGCGACGCCCGGATTGAGGTCCTTGCCGACCACACCGCGGATGTCGTAGGCGCGGAACATCTCGGTGGCGACCTGCACGGCCGGCACCAGCGCCGGCGGCGCGGGCGGCGCATCTGCGTCCAGCGCGCGCGCCTCGCTGGCGAGGCTGGCGTCGTGCTGCAGGCTCTGGCTGAAGGTGGGTTCGTCGGCGCTCGGCTCGCTGGCCACGCGGCGACGCGGCAAGGCGACGCGGCCACGGCTGGCCAGCACCAACAGCACGGCGATGGCGAGCAGCAGCACGGCCACGATCGCGCAGCCGACGGTGCCCAGACCCAGCGGGCCCTCATCGCGTTGCGGCACCGCGGCGGCCACGCGCATGCCGCTGTCACCCAATGGCCTGGCCAGGGTCTCGGCGGCATCGGCCAGCGCCACATCGCCTTGCTGGGCGACGTTATAGCTGCCCTGGCGCAAGGCCAGATAGGCGCTGCCGGGCACTGCGATCGCATCCAGCGGGCCGGTCAGACGCAACAACGGCAGGCGCGCGTACGCCACCGCCGGCTGCGTGCCCAGTGTGACCGCCGCTGCCACACCCAGACGGACCTGCTTGGCGTCGCGCACCACGTGCACCTGGGCACGTTTGGCCACCAGCGCCGACTCGAGCAGGCTCAGCCGCGCGTAACCGAAGTCCTTGGGATTGTCGTAGGCGGCGGTCAGGTCGCCAGTCAGGACCTGCACGTCCTCGGCGCCCTTGAAGCGCTCGCGGATGGTCGAGGCCGCCGCCAGCGCGTCACCGTTGGCCAACGCGGCGATGACCTGCGGCTGCTTGAGCAGGGCGTCGAGCTGGCTGGCCTGCTGCCCCATGGCCTGGCTGACGTCCTGCACGGCGCGGTCGCGCGCCTGTTCCAGGTCCTGCGCAACCGCATCCTTGCGCCATTGCGTGTAGCTGCTCCAGCCGAACCAGGCAGCCAGCAGCAACAACACTCCCCCCAACACCGGACCACGCGTACGCACGCTGGACATCGACTGCCTGCGCTCGCTCGTCTTGCTCATGTGACGTCCCCCGTCAGCGCACGCCGGTGTGGCCGAATCCACCCGCTCCCCGCGCGCTGTCGACGAAAGTATCCACCACTTGCAAGCCCACGCGCACGATCGGCAGGATCACCAGCTGTGCGATGCGGTCACCCGGCTCGATGGTGAAGGCGGCGCGACCGCGATTCCAGGTGCTGATCAGCAACGGCCCCTGGTAATCGGCATCGATCAGCCCGGTGCCGTTGCCGAGCACGATGCCGTGGCGATGGCCCAGGCCCGAGCGCGGCAGGATCACCGCACACAGCTGCGGGTCGGCCAGATGGATCGCGATGCCGCTGGGAATCAGTGCCGCATCGCCGGGCTCCAGCGTCATCGGCGCTTCCAGCGCGGCGCGCAGGTCCATGCCCGCGCTGGCGTCGGTGGCATAGGCCGGCAGTGGCCACAGGTCGCCGAAGCGCGGGTCGAGCAGCTTCACCTGCAAGGACTGGGTCGGGGTGCTCATGCCTGCAATCTCTCCGCGATCAGGGCCAACAGCTGGTCGGCCAGTTCGGTCTTGCTGCTGCTGGGGAAGGCGCGCTCGCCGCCCTGCCAGTAGGCGGTGGCGGCGTTGTTGTCGCTTTCGAAGCCGCCGCCCTCGATCCCCACCTGGTTGGCGATGATCAGGTCCAGCCGCTTGGCGGCCAGCTTGCCACGCGCGTAATGCTCCACGTCGTGCGTCTCGGCGGCAAAACCCACCACCAGCTTCAGCGCGCCGGTCTGCGCGGCGACCTCGGCCAGGATGTCCGGGGTGCGCACCAGTTCCAGGGTCAGCGTCTCGCCGGTCTTCTTGATCTTCTGCGCGACCACCCGCTTCGGGGTGTAGTCGGCCACCGCGGCGGCGCCGATGTAGATGTCGGCCGGGAACGCGCCCAGCACCGCATCGCGCATCTGCGCAGCCGAGCGCACGTCGATCCGCCGCACGCCGGCCGGGGTGGCCTGGTGCACCGGGCCGCTGACCAGCACCACCTCGGCCCCCTGGCCGGCGGCGGCGGCGGCCAGGGCATAGCCCATCTTGCCGCTGCTGCGGTTGCCCACGTAACGCACCGGATCCAGGTCCTCGAAGGTGGGGCCGGCGCTGATCACGATGCGCAGGCCCTCCAGCTGCGCGCTGCTGGGCACGAATGCCGGCGCAGCCGCACTGCTGGAGGCCACCGGCGCGGCGCTGTCGGCGCCGGCACCGCCGGCCAGGGCGGCAATGATCGCCGCCGGCTCGGCCAGCCGGCCGGGTCCGGATTCGCCTTCGGCCAGCGGGCCGTCATCGGGACCGACCACGCGCACGCCGCGTGCGGATAGGGTCGCCACATTCGCCTGCGTGGCCGCGTGCAGCCACATGCGGTGGTTCATCGCCGGGGCCACGGTCAGCGGCGCGGTGGTGGCCAGGCACAGCGTGGTGACCAGATCGTCGGCCAGGCCATGCGCCAGCCGCGCCAGCAGGTCGGCGGTGGCCGGGGCGACGATCACCTGATCGGCCCAGCGCGCCAGTTCGATATGTCCCATCGCCTGCTCGGCAGCGCTGTCCCACAACGTGGTGCGGGTGGGCTGCCCGGACAGCGCCTGGAAGCTGAGCGGAGTGACGAATTGTTGCGCGCCGCTGGTCATGGCGACCTGTACAAGTGCGCCGGCGTCGCGCAGGCGACGGACCAGTTCGAGCGATTTGTAAGCGGCAATGCCTCCGCCGACGCACAGCAGCAAGCGCTGTCCGTCCAGGGGGCGGGCCTGAGTGGAGCCGATCACGTCGGAGTCGTCCTACGGTTACAAGGACAACTAGATTAGCCGATGCCCCCGTCCGGCCTGATAGGCGTGAGCGATGAGCACCGGCAATCTCGCCATATGCACATTCACGACTGGCCCACCCACGAACGCCCGCGCGAGAAACTTCTGGCGCGCGGGGCGACTGCCCTGTCCGATGCCGAGCTGCTGGCGATCTTTGTCGGCTCCGGCCTGCGCGGCCAGGACGCCGTCCAGACCGGGCGCAACCTGCTGCTGCGCCACGGCCCGCTGCGCGTGCTGCTGGACCACACGGCGCCCGCGCTGGCGCGGCTGCCCGGCCTGGGTCCGGCTTCGGCCTGCAAACTCAGCGCGGGGCTGGAACTGGCACACCGCCACCTGCTGAGCGCGCTGGAACGCGGCGATGCGCTCAGCGACCCGCCCAGCGCCGGCCGCTACTTTTCGCAACGGCTGCGTCCGCGCCCCTATGAGGTGTTCGCGGTGCTGTACCTGGACACCCGCCATCACGCCATCGCCTTCGAGGAAGTGTTCACCGGCACCATCGACGGGGCCGACATCCATCCGCGCGAGGTGGTGCGGCGGGCGCTACTGCACAATGCCGCGGCGGTGATCGTCGGGCACAACCACCCGTCCGGCAATCCGGAACCGTCCGAGGCCGACCGCGCGGTCACCCGGCGTCTGCTGGGCGCATTGGAGCTGGTGGATATCCGCCTGCTGGACCACTTCGTGATCGGCGACGGCCGGCCCGTATCGCTGGCCGAGCGCGGCTGGCTGGGATGACAGCGCGACGCTGACCTGAACCATCGGCCCGACCCCGGGGCGCGCGGTCGGGTAAAATCGCTGGTTTCGTTCCAAGCAGATCCCACGTGAAAGCCCAACTCCGCGCACTGATCGGCCAAGGCATCGAAGCCTTGCGCGCCAACGGCACCCTGCCTGCCGACACCCTGCCGCCGGATTTTGTGGTCGAGCGACCCAAGACGCGCGAGCACGGCGACTTCGCCACCAATGCCGCGATGCTGCTGGCCAAGCCGGCGCGCAGCAACCCGCGCGCGCTGGCCCAGGCGCTGGTCGCCGCATTGCCGGCCAGCGACGACGTGGCCAAGGTCGAGATCGCCGGGCCGGGCTTCATCAATTTCCATCTCGCCCCCACCGCCTACCAGCGCGAAGTGGCGCACGTGCTCAAGCAGGGCCACGACTACGGGCGTGGGCTGGCCGGCAACGGCCGCTCGGTGGGCGTGGAATACGTCTCGGCCAACCCGACCGGCCCGCTGCATGTCGGCCATGGCCGCGCGGCGGCGATCGGCGACAGCCTGGCGCGCGTGCTCGATGCCAACGGCTGGAACGTCAAGCGCGAGTTCTACTACAACGATGCCGGCGTGCAGATCGAGAACCTGGCCTTGTCGGTGCAGGCGCGCGCGCAAGGGCTCACCCCCGACAGCGACGGCTGGCCGGAGAATGGCTACCGCGGCGACTACATCGCCGATGTGGCCAATGCCTACTTGGCCGGCGACACCGTCGACCTGGAAGGCCATCTGGTCACCGGCGGCAAGGACCCGGCCGACTTCGACGCGATCCGCCGTTTCGCCGTGGCCTACCTGCGCAACGAGCAGAACCACGACCTGGCCGCGTTCCGCGTCGATTTCGATATCTATTTCCTTGAAAGCTCGCTGTACAAGGACGGCAAGGTCGAAGAGGCCGTGCAGAAGCTGATCGCCTCCGGCCATACCTACGAGGAAGGCGGCGCGTTGTGGTTGAAGTCCACCGACTTCGGCGACGACAAGGACCGGGTGATGCGCAAGTCCGACGGCACCTACACCTACTTCGTGCCGGACGTGGCCTACCACCTGACCAAGTGGCAGCGCGGCTACGAGCGCGCGATCACCGAACTGGGCGCGGACCACCACGGCTCGCTGACGCGCGTGCGCGCCGGACTGCAGGCGCTGGAACTGGGCATCCCGCAGGGCTGGCCGGAGTACGTGCTGCACCAGATGGTCACGGTGATGCGCGGCGGCGAGGAAGTGAAACTGTCCAAGCGTGCCGGCAGCTACGTCACCCTGCGCGACCTGATCGAGGAGACCAGCGCCGATGCGGTGCGCTGGTTCCTGATCGCGCGCAAGCCCGACTCGCAGCTCACCTTCGACATCGACCTGGCCCGCCAGCAGAGCAACGACAACCCGGTGTTCTACGTGCAGTACGCGCATGCGCGCGTGTGCAGCGTGCTGCGGCAGGCGCAGGAAAAAGGCTACAAGTACGAGCAGGCGCATGGACTGGCCGAGCTGGCGCGCCTGGACGACGAGCACTCGCTCAACGTCATGGTCGAGCTGTCGCGCTATGCGGAGGTGGTGGAAATCGCCGGCCAGGCGCTGGAGCCGTACCAGATCGCGCAATACCTGCGTGAATTGGCGCACGCCTTCCACACGTGGTATCACAACACCAAACTGCTGGTGGACGATGCCGCAGAGCGCGACGCCAAACTCACCCTCGCCGTCGCCACGCAACAGGTACTCGCCAACGGCCTGGAACTGCTTGGCGTCAGCGCCCCAGAAAAGATGTAAGTCGGGCCGCATGGCCCGTAACGACGTGATTCGGAGAAGTGGTAGATGGCAGCACGACGCGGTAAGAGTCAGGCGCGACGCAACACCAGCAATGGCACCCCCGGTTGGGTGTGGTTGGTGGCAGGCGCTGCGATTGCGGCAGTGATCTTTCTGGCCGCGCCCAACCTGTTCAAGAAGGACGGCGACGGCTTCCTGCGCGTGGGCCCGCGGGCGAACCCCGACGCCCAGCCCGAGCCGGTGGCCGATGCCGACGTAGATACGCCGGCCGAGCTCCCCAAGCCCGCGCAACCGCCCAAACCGCAAGCCAAGCCGGGCGATGCGCAAACCCAGTACGACTTCTACACCTTGCTGCCCGGCAAGGAAGTGCAGATGTCCGATGCCGAACTGGCGGCCAGTGCGCGCGCCGAGGAAGCCGCACGTGCGCGTGCGGCCCTGGAAGGCAAGCCGGTCGCGCCTGCACCGGGTGCGAGCGTGGCCGCCGCCACGCCGGCCACCAGCGTGCCGGTGCCGTTGAACGAAACGGCGGCCAGCGCGCCGAAGCCATTGGCGGAGACCGCCCCGGCACGTCCGGCCGCCACGCCAGCGCCGGCCAGCACAGCCGCGCTCGCCACGCCGGCAGCGACGGCTGCGACGGCTGCGCCGAAGCCGGCAGCTGCCACCGCGGCAACCCCCGCTGCAGTGACAGACAACACCCGCTACATCCTGCAGGCCGGCTCGTTCGGCGCCTCCGGCGACGCCGAATCGACCAAGGCCAAGCTGGCGATGATGGGCCTGGCCGCACGCGTGGAATCGGCCGATATCAGCGGCAAAACCGTTTACCGCGTGCGCATGGGGCCATATGGCAGCGCCGGCGAACTGGCCGAAGCCAAGCAGAAGCTGACCGGCAGCGGCTTGCCCGCCATTGCGATCAAGGCGCAATAGCCGCAGTGCTGCAGCGCGCCGCCGGCCTGTGGTTGTGGTGGGGACTGATCGGCGCGGCGCACGCCACCGAGCAGATTCCAGACCGTATCCGGATCGACGGGCAGGACGCGGCGCTGCTGGCCGAACCCCTGTCGCCGGTGCTGGACGACCAGGCCACCTGGCAACGTTTCGTGCCGCATGCGCGGCAGGCGCTGGGCAGTTGCAGTGCGAACTGGCGCGGTTACCGGGCTGATTGGCGCGTGGAAAACGCGCAGCTGCTGCTGGATCGCGTCGTCATCGGCGCCTGTGCCACCGCTCCGCCGGCATTGCCCCTGGATGTGCTGTTTCCCGGACGAACCGCCCCGGTCGCCGCGGACTGGATCGATGGCGAGCTGGTGATTGCTTTGCCAACCGCTGCGAGCGCCGCCGACACCGCGCCAACCGCCGCAGAGGCGCCGTACCTGCTCCTGCAGGTGCAACACGGCCGTGTCCTGGCGCGCGAACCGCTCAGTGAGGCCAGCCTGCGCGCGCGGCGCGCCCAGGCCAGCGCGCCCGGCCCTGCCACTGCCCCCTGATCCCTTGCCTGATCCCCCTCGTTCGCAGGAGTTATCCCCCATGTCCAAGACTGTCCTGATCACCGGTGCCACCTCCGGATTCGGCAGCGCTGCCGTGCGCCGGTTTGCCGCCGACGGCTGGAAGATCATCGCCACCGGCCGCCGCGCCGAGCGCCTGGATGCCCTGGCGGCCGACCTGCCCGCCGGCCAGGTGCATACCGCCGCGTTCGACATGCGCGATGCGCAGGCATTGTCGGCAGCGATCGATGCAGTGCCGGCGGAGTTTGCCGACATCGATGTGCTGGTCAACAACGCCGGGCTGGCGCTGGGCACCGCGCCCGCGCAGCAGGCCGACCTGACGCAGTGGCAGCAGATGATCGACACCAATGTCACCGCGCTGGTCACCCTCACCCACCGCCTGCTGCCGGCGTTGATCGCACGCCGTGGCGCCATCATCAACATCGCCTCGGTCGCGGCGACCTACCCCTATACCGGCGGCAACGTCTACGGCGGCACCAAGGCGTTCGTGCAGCAGTTTTCGCTGGGCCTGCGCGCGGACCTGCACGGCACCGGCGTGCGCGTGACCTCGATCGAACCGGGTATGGCCGAAACCGAATTCACCCTGGTGCGCACCGGCGGCAACCAGGCCGCCTCGGACACGCTGTACCGCGGCGCCACGCCGATGACTGCCGAGGACATCGCCGAGCAGATCTTCTACGTCGCCAGCCTGCCGGCGCACCTGAACATCAATCGGCTGGAAATCATGCCGGTCACGCAGTCGTTCGCGGGTTTCCAGGTGGCGCGCGACGCGCAGTGACGATGGCCTGCAGCGCCGATGCATCTTCCGGGTCGCGATCCGATGCTGTGTCGGCCGGCGCGTGAGCACCGCGCGCCGCATCGAGGCAGCACGACAACGCCGCGCATTGCGCGGCGTTTTGCGATGCGCGGTCAGCCGCGATCAGCGACAGGGTGCTGCGGCCGCACGCCTGGCCGCAGCACCCTGTCGCGCAGCTGCAGGAACGGGCGCTCCACCACGTAGTGCAACAGCGCACCGCCCAGCACTGCCACCAGGCCATACACCGCAAACGCCAGCACGCCACGCCCCTCCAGCGCCGGGCCGAACCAGCCCTGGGTGAGATGGAACACGGCCTTGTGGGTCAGATACAGGCTGTAGGAAATGGCCGCCAGCCACGCCGCACCAGGCACGCGCACGCCGCCAAGCACACCGCGGGTGGCGGTGCCGGCGAGCACCAGCAAGGCCAGTCCCAGTGACAGCACCGGCCAACCCAGCGCATTGCCGACCAGACCGGTGCGCTCGCGAAACAGCCACATCGCCAGCGCCAGGATCGCCACGCCTGCAAGCAAAAATGCATTGCCGTGTTGCTGCAGCCGTTGCCACAGCGCAGGGCGAACGACCTTGAGCACCGCCAGCACGACACCGGCCAGTAGACCGTCCAGACGGTTCCAGGTCGGGTAATAGAGGTCTTCGATGAACCAGTTGCGCTGCAGGCCGGCGCCGGCGCTGTCCAGGGCGGTGTTGTGCCACCAGATGCCGGCACGCAACGCGATGCCTGCCACCACCACCAGCACGCAGAGCACGACGAACCGCGCGGCCGAGGGCCGCCGCATCAACAGCGTCGCCAGCAACGGAAACACCAGATAGAAATGTTCTTCCACGCAGAGCGACCAGGCGTGCGAGAACGCGGCATCACGGCCATAGTCGACCAACAGGTTCAGGGTGAAGCTGACGAACATCCACCACGGCGCCAACCCGGGCGCCTCGCGGAACTGCGGCCACGCCAAGTAGATCGCCAGCACCACCAAGAACGCCGGCAGGATGCGGAATGCGCGGCGCAGGTAGAAATCCCTGAAGTCCAGGCGCTGCCCGCGTGCCAGCGGCCTCAGCACCTGCGTGCCGATCAGGAAGCCGCTCAGCACGAAGAACAGGTCCACGCCCATCCAGCCGTAGCGCGACAACCACGCCCAATCCGGCCCCAGACCGCCGACCACGAAGGAATGGAACAGCATCACCCAGACGATAGCGATGCCACGCAGCAGATCGAGAGCGGGATAGCGCATGCGGGCGATGCAGGGCCAAGGGAGCCCGATTGTGCCGCATCCCGCCGCTGCGGCGATGCCGGCACCGGCGTTGGCCGCGCTCGCCAGCTCGCGCCGGCAACGCAGACGCGTTCTCGACGTCTGTCAGCAGTGCAGGCCTGCTGCCATCGACCAGCGAGCGGCGACAGCAACACGCCCAGCACCCCAACGGTGCAGTACCCGGACACCTTCGGTACCGCCAGCCGCATTGCCGCCGCCAAACCGCTGTCGATGCTGTGGCTTCCCCACGGCGTCATCCATCACGCGACAGCCTGCTGCTCGACGCGCGCTCCCTGCGCCAGCGTCACCGCCGGTTCCAGCAATCCCCATGCTTCCAGCTGGTCCACTGCCCGGCCGATTCCGTCCTCCTCGCGGATGCGCTGGCCCAGCGCGCGTGCCGCTGCGCGCATGCTCGGCGCGCTGGCCTGGCTGATGGCATCGGCCAGGGTCTCCGGCTGCAATCCGGCCCGTGCAAGCGCCGGCGGCGCGACGCCGCGCTGGGCCAGGCAATGCGCCCAGAACGGCTGGTCGTAGCCGAACGGCAGCACCACCGACGGAATCCCCGCAGCCAGCGCCGCACCGGTGGTGCCGGCACCGCCGTGATGCACCGCCACCGACACCCGTGGAAACAGCCAATCGTGCGGGGCCTGTTCCAGCTGGAAGAAGCGCCCGGCATCGTCGGACGCATCTTCCCCGGCCGCCAGCCCGCCCCAGCCGCTGGCCAGCAGCGCGCGCTGACCGGTCAGACGCACCGCCGCCTTGACGGTGGCGGTGAGCTGCGCCGCATCGCTGCTGATCATGCTGCCGAAACCGATGTACAGCGGCGGCGGGCCCGCCTGCAAAAATGCCTCCAGCGCGGCCGGCGGCTGCCACTGCGGCTGCGGCAACTGCCAGAAACCGCTGACCTGGGCCCGATCCGGCCAGTCCGGCGGACGTGGGCACAGATGCTCGCTGTAGCCATACACCACGCGCTGCGCACTGCGATCGGGACCGCTCCACGGATACGCCGGCAACCCCAATGCCGGGCGCACGATGCCGTTGAGCGCCGGACGCATCAGCTGCCAGCCGGCAAAGCGCACCGCATGATGCAGCGCCACACTCACCAGCCCGGGCAGACGCACGGTGGGCATCACCATCAACGGCACGTGGCGCGAGGCGGTCAGCGGCTGCAATTGCGTGAGCACCACCGGCAGCCCGTAGGCCTGGCCCAGGCTGTGCGCCAGCAGGCTCGCGCTGCCGACGCCGAGAATCAGGCCGGCATCGGCACAGGCCGCGCGGCCCTGCGCGGCCCAGTCGCGTGCCCACTCCAGCAGCTGGGCGCGCAAGGTGCCCCAGATGCCGCGCCAGCCACCGCGCATCTCGGCGACATCCGGATGGCCCTGCAACAGCTTCTGGTGGTCGCCGCTGAGCGGGAAGAACTCCAGCCCGTTGGCACGGATCAGCGATTCAAAGTTGGCGCTGGTCAGCACCCGCACCGGGTAACCGCGCTCCTGCAAGCCACGCCCCAGCGCGATGATCGGGCGCACATCGCCATGCGTGCCCAGGGTGGCGATCAGCACCGGGCGGCGTCCCGCGTTGAAGGAAGACTCAGGCATATTCGGCCACCCCGTCGCTGGCGGTGGCGATGCGGCCATCGCGTTGTACGGGTTTCGCAGTGGCCGCGTGCAGCAATGCACTGAGCGTGGCCGAATGCGTGGGCGACAGCATCGAATGGTGGTCGCTGTCGAGCGCATGCAGGTGCAGGTTGCGTACGTACGGGCGCCAGGCCTGCGGCCGGTAATCCACCCACACCGTATCGTCGCCGCCGGAGCTCATGCGCACGCTGGCTTCGACGAACACCACATCCTGGTCCAGCGGCTTGGGGCGATGGCGCCGCGCCAGCTGCAGGTGGTGCTGGGTCATGCCGCCCATGTCGTCCAGCAATGTGGGACGTTGTTCGAGCAGCTGGCGCACCGCGGGCAGGTCGTTCAACCCGTAGTGATCGCACAGCAGGCTGGCCAGTTCGGCCACCGTGGTCGGCATCGGCTGGCCATGGGCCAGATGCAGGCCCAGCGCATGCACCGATGCACGCACGTTTTCCGATTCCGGCAGCGACGCGGCCTGCTCCAGGTGCGGGTAGCTGTCGAGCATCGCCAGCAGTTCGACTTCTTCGCCCAGCGCATGCAGTTCGGCGGTGATGGCATGGGCGATCAAGCCGCCCAGCGACCAGCCAATCAACCGGTACGGCCCCTGCGGCTGCACCGTGCGCAGCCGCGCCAGATAGTCGCGTGCAATCGCCTCGATGCTTTCCGGGCGATGCTGCGGGTCGCTCAAGCCCGGCGACTGCAGGGCATATACCGGCCACTGCGGATCGAGCTGGCCGAGCAAGGTGAGATACGACCAGCCCAGACCGACCACCGGATGGATGCAGAACAGCGGCGTCGTGCCCGGGGTGCCGGCACGCAGCGGCAACAGCACGCCGAGCGGGTCGTTCGGGGTCTGTACGTTGCGCTTGATCACCTCGGCCAGGCCGGCGATGGTCGGTGCATGGAACAGGCTGCCCAACGGCAGTTCGACACCGAACGCCTGCGGGAAGCGTGCGGCCATTTCCGCCGCGCGCAGCGAGTCGCCGCCGAGCTCGAAGAAGTTGTCTTCCACACCCACCGCCTCGATCCCCAGCACGTCCTGCAGCATCGCCGCCAGCTGGCGTTCGAGCGCGTCGCGCGGCGCCACATGCGCGCGCTGCGGCAGCGCACCCGGCGACGGCAAGGCGCGGCGATCCAGCTTGCCATTGGATGTCAGCGGCAATGCCTGCAACGGCATCCACAAGGTGGGAATCATCGACGCCGGCAGGCGCTGCTGCAGATGCGCACGCAGCAGCTCGGGCGATGGCGTTGCGCCCTGCTTGCCCACCACATACGCCAGCAACTGCAGCGCATCGTGGTCGCCATCGCGATGACCGACCACCACCGCCTGCGCCACCTGCGAATGCAGCAGCAAGGCGTTTTCGATCTCGGCCGGCTCCACGCGATGGCCGCGGATCTTCAGTTGCGCGTCTGCGCGGCCGATGAATTCCAGCATGCCGTCGCGGCGCTGACGCACGCGGTCGCCGGTGCGGTACATGTTGCTGCCGTCGTTGGCGAACGGGTCACGCACGAACCGCTCGCTGGTCAGCTGGCGCTTGCCGCGATAGCCCTTGGCCACGCCCGCACCGCCGATGTACAACTCGCCGATCGCACCGGTCGGCAGCGGTTGCCGCTGCGCATCGAGCACATAGACACGCGTATTGAGCAGCGGCCGGCCGATCGGCGGAGCGGCGGCGTCGGTCAGCTGCAACGGCATGATGGTCGACCAGATCGTGGTTTCGGTCGGCCCGTACAACTGGGTCAGGCGCCCGACCCGGCTCAGCAGCTGGGTCGCCAGTTCCGGCACCAGGGCTTCACCACCGACCAGGGCGTGGATACGGTCCAGCGCCAGATCCTGGTTGGCCAGCAGGATGCGCCACAGCGATGGGGTCGCCTGCACCACGCTGATCTGCGCGTGCGCGATCAGCCGCGACAGGCTGCGTGGATCGTGGGTGATGCCGGCCGGTGCGATGACCACGCGCGCGCCCACCAGCAACGGCAGATACAGCTCCAGCCCGGCGATATCGAAGGTGATGGTGGTGACTGCCAGCACGCGGTCGCGTGGGCGCAATGCCAGCTCATGCTCCATCGCATGCAGGAAATTGAACAGATTGCGATGGCTGATTTCCACGCCCTTGGGCGCGCCGGTCGAGCCGGAGGTGTACAGCAGGTAGGCAGTCCCGTCCGGCGTGGCCAGCGGCGCGATCGCCGCCGGCAACACGGCCGGGCGCGGATCCAGCCAGACCATGCCACCGAGCAGATAGCGCTCGCACAACGCCGGCTCGCAGACCAGCGCGATGGCGCCGGAATCGTTGAGCATCTGCCGGTTGCGCGCGGCCGGGCTTTCCGGGTCCAGCGGCAGATACGCCGCCCCGCTCCACATCACCGCCAGCAGGGCCACCAGCAAGTGCTCGCTGCGCGGCAACGCGATGGCGACCACATCGCCGGGGCGGACGCCATCGGCCACCCATTGCGCGGCGATGCGCGAGGCCAGTTCGCACAGCGTGGCGTAATCCAGGGTGCGGTTGTCGTATTGCACCACCACCGCTGCCGGCATCAGCTCGGCGCGCTGCAGCATGCCGTGCAGCAACGTGGCCGGTTCCGGCAACGCCGCGGCGGTGGCGTTCCAGGTGTGCAACAGGCGGTGGCGTTCCGCATCGCCCAGCACATCGATCTGGCCCAGCGCGCACTCCGGGTCGGCCAATACCGCATCGGCCAGATGGGTCAGGCGGCGGCAATGGTCGGCCAGTTCGTCGCTGTCGTACAACGCCGGATTGGCATCCAGATCGAAGCGCAACGCGGCACCGTCGCCGCGCTCGTAGCAGAAGATGGTCAGATCATCGGCCGGGCCGTTGGAGAGGTTATGCGGCATCGCATGGGCCTGGCCAAAGCGCAGTGCGTAGTCGAAGGCTTCGATGTTCACCGCCAGGCGTGCGAACTTCTGGTCGATCCCGAACATGCCCAGATCGCGGCGCACATCCTCGAAGCGGTATTGCTGGTGGCGCAGCGCATGCCTGACCACCGAGGACACCTGCGCGAACAGGGCATGCACCGGCTGCTGCGGATCCATTTTCAGGCGCAGCGAAATCACGTTCGCCACCAGGCCTGCGGTCTGCCGGTAACGCGCATTGATGCGGCCGGTCACCGGCATGGCCAGCACCAGATCCTCGGTGCCGGTGCAGCGGTAGTAATACGCGGCGATCAGCGAAATCAGCATCTGCGGCAGGCTGGCGCCATGGTCCTTGCCCAGCGCACGCAGCCGCGCCACCTGCTGCGGCGAGAACTGCCCGGTGCCACGCAACAGCCCGGTCGACAGCTGGCTGCCCGGACGTGCCAGGGTTGCCGGCGGTGGCAGATCGGCCAGCTGCTGCATCCAGTAGCTGCGGTCGCGCTGAAAGCGATCGGAGTCGCGATACTGCTGCTCGAGTTCGATCAGCGACAGCGCGCTGCCGTATTGCGCAGGCGCCGGCTCGATGTTTTCTGCGTAGGCGTTATACAGCACCGCCATGCGCTGCATCATGATCGAGGCGCAATAGCCATCCATCACCAGATGACTGACGCATTGCACCCACATGTGGTGATCCTCGCCCAGGCGGAATACTGCGCAATGCCATAACGGCCCGTTCTGCAGGTCTTCCGGCTTGCGGATTTCTTCATCAACCCAGTGCTCGGCCGCAGTGCGCGGGGACGGATCTTCGCTGACGTCGAAGTACGGAATCGCGGCGGTGTAGTCGGGCAGGACCACCTGGTGCGGCACGCCGTCGTGCTCGACGATGCAGAGCCGCAGCGTGTCGAATTCGCGCGTCAGCTGCATGCTGGCGCGGATCAGCAGCTGCGGATCGAGCGGGCCGACCATTTCCAGGGCTTCGGACAACATCAAGGTGTTGTCGGTGTGCAACTTGTTGGCGACCCACAGGCCGCGTTGCGCTTTGGTCAGGGGAAACACGGGAGAGGCGTCAGCGTGCATGGCGTGCATCCTTCTTGTATGGCGCGCAGTCGCCCGGTGCGCCATGCCCGCAACGCGGTCACTGGGACGCCGGATCAGCACATGGCCTTGAAAACGTGAGGTAAGAGACACCGACGACCGCCGGCGCAGGCCGGCGATACACGATGGAAACGCACAATGGGAACGCACCACGAAGCGACGTGCAGCGTCGAGACAACGACGTGCACCGGCTTTCTTTAAAGCACTTGTTTCCCGACAAGTTAAACAAACACTAACAATTAGCCAACGCGATAAACCGTGCAAAAATCACGAAATCCGCGTCGCCTGCAAAAATCATGTGCTGAAGTGTGATTTCAATTAGTGTTCCAGATGCGTACGTCCACAGATGGCGTTTACCACGCGCCGCGCGCTGCGGACCAGACTGCCATGCATCACCCGGCAACGTGGCCAAGGCGTTCTTTGCCGGGAATTTGGTCCTGTTTCGCAACATGCCCGGAACCGCGCGCACCAAGACCACTGCATGCAACGGCATTGACATCAGTGCACTGCGGGCACAACCACTGCGCAGGGCACCGCACTTTTTTGAATGCCGATTGCAACCGCAGCGTCACGCGAGGGTTATCTGACTGTCATTGCCACGCCGCGTCGGCCACGCATGCACAGCCGTGGGATGCGTGGCCAGCTCCTGGCTAGAGCAGAGGGCGTGGGGTCTCGCAGGCAGTCAATGGGCGGTACGTCGCCGGCATCGCCAAGGCGCGCAGAAACCACGGCGTCCGGCGATAGCGCCGGTTCAACACCTGAGGCACGTCACATGCCGGCCGCATCGCTGTGCTGCGGCCCACCTCTCCCATGCGTTGCGCGCGGAGTGACAACAAAACGGCGCGCCACGGCATCGGCCGCAGCGCGCAGTGCATCAGCCCAACGGTTCGTCGGACAGATAGGTGTAACCGGTCAACCCTGCTTCCAGTGCATCGCTCAGTTCCTGCGCGCGCTCGGGCGATAGCTGCGCGGCGGCAATGCGCTCGGCATAGGTCGCACGCAGCGTGTCCAGCTGATACCCCACGTAGTCCAGCATCACATCGGTGGTATCGCCACGACGCTGCTGCGCGATGCGATAGCCGTCGCCGTCCACGGCCACTTCCACCGCATCGGTATCGCCGAACAGGTTATGGATGTCGCCGAGGATTTCCTGGTAGGCGCCAACCAGGAAAAAGCCGATGCGATAGCTCTCGCCTGCATTCAACGTGTGCAGCGGCATCGAGCTGTCCAGGCTTTCGTTCTCGACGTAGGTCTTGACCATGCCGTCGGAATCGCAGGTCATGTCGGCAATGATGCCGCGCCGCTGCGGCGCTTCGTTCAGGCGCTCGATCGGCACGATCGGAAACACCTGATCGATCGCCCACACATCCGGGATCGACTCGAACACGCTGAAGTTGACGAAGTACTTGTCCACCAGCCGCTCGTTGAGTTCGTCCAGCACCGGGCGATGGCTCTTTTCGTCGAAGCTCAGGCGTGCACGCACGCCGTGCGCGATCGCATAGAACAAGTCGTCGATACGCGCGCGGTGGGTCAGGTCGATCTGGCCCAGTGCATACGCACTCAAGCCTTCGGCATGGAAATGCTGTGCCTCCTGGAACAGTTCCACCGCCGGGCGCACATCGAGCTCGTCGTGGATCTCGCGCAGGTGGCGGATCGCCGCCGGTTCGTCGTCGTGGGCGTCGGGCACGCGGCCTTCCGGAGCCTGCTCCACTTCGGACACGTTGGCGATCAGCACCGCGTGGTGGGCGGTCATGGCGCGGCCGCATTCGGTGACGATGCGCGGCGGGGCCAGGCCGTGCTCTTCGCAGGCGCTGGCCAACGGCTGCACGATGTTGCTGGCGTAGGAATGCAGGCCGTAGTTGATCGAGCAATAGCTGCGCGAGCGCGTGCCTTCGTAGTCGATACCCAGGCCGCCGCCGACGTCCACGTGGCTGATCCTGGCGCCCAGCCGCGACAACTCCACGAAGTAGCGCGTGGCCTCGCGCATGCCGTTGGCGATGTCGCGCACGTTGGAGATCTGCGAGCCCATGTGGAAATGCAGCAGGTTCAGGCTGTCGGCGTACTCGGTGTCGCGCAGCGTCTTCCACAGGTCCAGCACCTGACGCGGCGACAGCCCGAACTTGGCCTTGTCGCCGCCGCTGTTCTGCCACTTGCCCGCGCCCAGCGAGGCCAGGCGCATGCGCACGCCCAGGCCCGGCTTGACGTCCAGCGCGCGCGCCTCTTCCAGCACCAGCTTCAGCTCGGAGGGCTTTTCGATGACGATGAAGGTCTGCAGGCCGAGCTTGCGGCCGATCAGCGCCAGGCGGATGTATTCGCGGTCCTTGTAGCCGTTGCAGACGATCAGCCCGCCCGGACGCGACAGCGCCAGCACCGCCATCAGCTCCGGCTTGCTGCCCGCTTCCAGGCCGAAGCCGTCACCGTGGTGGCTGGCCAGGGTGCCGGCCACGCCGCGATGCTGGTTGACCTTGATCGGGTACACCGCGGTGTAGCCGCCGGCGTAATCCCATTCGGACTGCGCCTGCGCGAACGCCGCCTGCAGCTTGCCCAGGCGCTGGCCCAGGATGTCGGGGAAACGCACCAGCAGCGGCAGCTTGGCGCCGGCCGCGCGCGCGGCGTCCACCACCTCGGGCAACGACACCGACGGACCGTCGCTGGTCGGCGTGACCACTACATGTCCGGCATCGTTCACGTCGAAATACCCGTCGGCCCAATGCGGGATCGAATAGGTCTTGCGGGCTTGGTCGAGGGACCAATCGCTCATTTCGCTGACTCGGCTGGGGCAAAAAGGGCGTGAAGTGTAACGCCTGGCACGCGCAGGGTCCGTTACAATCCGCGCCGACTTCACGCCCTGCTCCTGGTCGGAGCGGGGTTGGCAGGGGGTCGGGACGGCCGCCAGCAGCTTGCTTGCACGCGGCGGCGCCCGACCCTCATCCGGCGCTTCGCGCCATCTTCTCCCGGCGGGAGAAGCAACAGCCCCCATCTTTAGGACTTTGCATGAGCGCCAACGACAACTGGTACATCGAACACTTCCAGCCGACCGGCTCGGCCATCGGCTTCCGCATCAGCGGCAAGCTGGACGAGGTGCAGTCCCCGTTCCAGAAGATCGAGATCTACCAGACCACCGACTGGGGCAAGCTGATGCTGATCGACGGCGCGGTGATGCTGACCAGCCGCGACAATTTCTTCTACCACGAGATGATCAGCCACCCGGCGCTGTTCACCCACGCCGCGCCCAAGCGCGTGGTGATCATCGGCGGCGGCGACTGCGGCACGCTGCGCGAGGTGCTCAAGCACCCGGGCGTGGAAAGCGCCACCCAGTGCGATATCGACGAGCAGGTCACCCGCATGTCGGAGAAGTATTTCCCCGAGCTGTGCGACTCCAACCACGACGCGCGCGCCGAGCTGTTGTTCGACGACGGCGTGGCCTACATGGCCAACTGCCCGGCCGGCAGCGTGGACATCGTGATCGTCGACTCCACCGATCCGGTCGGCCCGGCCGAAGGCCTGTTCAACAAGGCCTTCTACGAGAGCTGCTTCAAGGCACTGAAGGACGACGGCATCCTGGTGCAGCAGTCCGAATCGCCGCTGGCGCTGCTGGAGCTGATCAAGGAAATGCGCACCGAAATGGGCAAGGCCGGCTTCCAGTCGTTCAAGACGCTGCCGTTCCCGCAGCCGTGCTACCCCACCGGCTGGTGGAGCGTGACCATGGCCAGCAAGCAGGCCAACGCCGATTTCGCCTTCCGCCAGGACGCCGCGCAGGCCAAGGGCTTCGAGACGCTGTACTACACCGCGCACCTGCACACCGGCGTGCTGGTCGCACCGCCGTTCGTGGCCAAGGCGCTGGGCGAGTAAGCGTAACTGTCAGCCCGTCGCGCTGCCGGCAGGTGCGGGTGGCGCAGCAGGAACCACGGTAGGCGTGGTTCCTGCCGGTTCCGGGCAACGGCCGCGCCCGCCTGGCGATCGACGCAGGCGTTTTATGGGTCCTGGCCGTGGCCACGGCCAGGTACCGTGCCGAGCGCCTACAACCGCGCCAGCACCTCGGTTTTCTTGGCGTCGAATTCCTCCTGGGTAACCAGCCCCGCATCCAGCAATTGCCTGAGCTTGCTCAGCACCTGTATCGGATCGTCCGCGGCGGCTGCCGTACTCGGCGGTGCAGACGGCATGCCGCCCTGCGCGCCGGGTGCATGCACCACCACGCCACCGGCCGAGGCGCGCAACTTGTCGAACTCCAGCTGCTGGCGCTTTTCGTAGGCCGATTCTTCCACCTGCTGCGCATAGGCGTAGACCCGCCGGGCCTGTTTCTTGGGCAGGCTGTCGATGGACAGGTAGCCGCCCTGCGTGGTGCGGCACATGATCGTCGCTCCCAGCATCTGCTCGCTCATGTGCACGTCGAGCACCTCGCGCCAGGGGACATCGCGAAACGTCATCCCGAACAGCGTGGGGTGCACCACGATGAATCTGCGAGTGGTCAGCACCACCGCGGCCGGCGACAGGTTCACCACCATTTTTTTCTGCACCGCGATGTACTCGACCTGCTCGTCCCGCGTCAGCAACTCGTTTACCTTGGGCAGGATCTTGCCCACGGCCACCGGGTCCTGCTCGTCGGCCAGGAATTGCGTAAAGACCTCCATACCTTCCTCGTCATGATCGCCTGCGCCGCAGCGTGTCCTGTATGACACCACATCCGTGCCTTCGTGGTGCCGATCAGAAATACGGCCAGCAATGCACGGCGCCGGATCGCTGAGTGCTTCAGGCAGCCCCAACCGCAACAAGGCGGATGTCGCCATTGCCTTGCTGTGGGCACCACGCTGGTTTTATCGCCGGCGCGAAAACGGACTCCGGCGCCGAAGCTCAACACCTCGGTACGATTGATCGTGATGTCTTCGTCGTCGTACTCGTCGGCATGCAGGTCGTTCGTGTGGGGCGCGCTCACACTGACATGCTGGCCGATAGCCACACCGCAGCCCGTACCCTGAGCGGCCACCGACATCGAAGCCCGCCACGCCGATGGGCACGGCACGCCCCGCGTCCAAGTCGCCGGCTGCATGCAGTGCGCCGCCCGGATACAGCGACAGGATGAGTCTTAGATGACGCGGCAAGCTGTTGATTCTTCAGACCGTTCCACTCCCGGAACATTTCATTTGTTAAACAAATGTAATTACCATACTTCCAAGTTCTAAAATTCACCGGACCGATCCCTTGCGATCATCGTGAACCTGCCAGACGCGTGATTCCTCCGCGCCGACAAGGTCCGGAGACTTGCCATGCACTACCAGCCGCTGGACACCTCCAGCCTGCAAATCGTCACGCCGGTGTTGCTCAAGCAGGGCACCCGGCTGCTCGAGCCCAACGTCTATCGCACGCATCTGGATGGACAGCTGGCGGTGGTCAAGGACTACAGCCGCTACCGCCGCACGCTGCTGGCGCCGGTCGCGCGGCTGATGGTGCGCCACGAGGCGAAGATGCTGGCCCGCCTGCACGGTTGGCGGCATGCGCCGGCCCTGCTCGGCACGTTGGGTGGCCTGGCGCTGGGCATGGAGTTCATCCCCGGCGACACCCTCAGTGCCAGTGCGGTGGTCGGCCAGGAAGTCTTTCAACAATTGCAGCAGGCACTGCGTCGCCTGCATGCGTTCGGCATCACCCATAACGATCTGCACGGCACCAACGTGGTGGTCAGTGCCGGGGTGCCGGTGTTGATCGATTTCACCTCGGCCTGGCGCTTCCCGCGCTGGTTGCGGCGCGGCACGCTGGCACGCCAGCTGCAGCGCAGCGACGTGGCCAATTTCCAGAAGATGCGCCAGCGCCTGGCCGGGATCGCACCGACCGCCGACGAGGCCGCACGCAGCGCCGAACCGCGCTGGGTGGGCACCCTTCGCGGCGGCTGGAAGCGGCTCTATCGCCGCCTCAAGCGCGGCGCGTAAACAGCTCGGAGCCGCCTGACGAGCATCCGTCAGAGAGGTGCGGACCGCGCGGGGAACCGGCGTGTAGGAGTGGTCCACGCCGCACCTGGCAGCGGCTGCACCGCCTGCCGGTGAGCACAGTCGCTGTGTCAGCGGCTCTCAGCCGCCAACAGCACCGTCAGTGCTCCACCGCCGCCGACCCGGCGGGTGCCTTGTAGGCGATCAGGCGCGGCGCGTCGGCGACGAAGCGGTCCAGCACGCCATCGGCAATCTTGACCGGGCCCCCGAAGCGCGTGGCGCCGGGAATCGAGACGATTGCTGCGGCTTCGGCCGCGATCCGCTTGGCATCGGCAAACGCAACGGACGCCTGCGCGTCACCACGATTGGCGGCATCCAGCCCGGCCGCGGTCTGCTGCAGCGCGCGGCCCCAGCCGTCCATCGCCTCCAGCCAGGGACGCGACTGTTCCGCAAAGCCCCTGTCGGCCACGCCCGTACGGATGATCTGCGGAGCAGCCGCGAACGCATCCGCCGTACGCGCCAGTTCGGCGATGGCCTGGCGGCGCGCCGCCGCATCGCCGAGCGCAATCGTCTCGCGTACATGGTCGAGCACGGCCTTCAGGCGCGGCGCCTGTTCCTGCCACGGCTGGCTGCCGAAGGTCGGCGCCAGATGCTGGGTATCGAAGAAGGTCAGCAGCGCGGAGGTCACCTGCGCGTCGCCACCGGCCAGGTCGCGCGCGACCGCGTGCCAGGTGCGCTGGGCATCGTAGCCGGTGTCGTTCCATGCGAACGCGGTCAGCCCCATCACCGCGACCCGGCTGGGCACTTCCTGATTCATCGGGTTGGAGACGATGCCGGACAACTCCGCCGACAGGCCGGCTTCGCGCCGCGCATACGGCGCCATCAGCAGGCGCCCGGCCGAGGTTTCGAAATCGTTGACCGGGTAGTTGTCCCACAGCAGCGTCTTGCGGGCGAATGCCTTGGTGGCCGCGCGTGCATCGGGAATGGAAATGGCCGGCGGCACCACGTCGGTGCCGGTCCACTGCACCACGATCTTCGGGTCCAGGTGCTTGCGCAGCGCTTCCTTGTACGGGCTTTCCTTGGCGTCGTAATACTCGGTCGGCACCATGATCAGTTCCGAAGACGCATCGTGGCGGGCCACCAGGTCGGCCTGCACCAGATTGAGCAGATAGGACTGCGCGATGCCGGCCGCCTGCGCGCCGGACGCGCCGAAGGTGGTCTTGTCGCGCTCGCAGTTCCACTTGGTGTATTCGATATCGTCCAGCGCCACGTAGAAGCTACGCACGCCCAGCGCGCGGAAGGCATCGAACTTGCGCAGCAGTGCCTTGGCATCGGCCGGATCGGAGAAGCACACCGTCGGCCCCGGCGAGATCGCATAGACGAAGTCGACGTGATTGCGCCTGGCGGTGGCCGCCAGCTTGCCGAGCGCCTTCAGCGTCGCGGCCGGATACGCCTCGCGCCAGCGGTCGCGCGCATACGGGTCGTCCTTGGGGCTGTAGATGAAGGTATTGGCCTTGCTGCGGGCGAGAAATTCGATGTGCTTGCTGCGGTCGGCCATCGACCATGGCGCGCCGTAGAAGCCTTCGATGGTGCCGCGGATCGGCATCGCCGGGTGATCCTGGATCGCCAGAGCCGCAATGGCCGGGCGCTCGACCAGCTGGCGCAGCGTCTGCGCCGCATGGAACAGGCCATCGTTGTCGTGGCCGGCCAGCGTGATCAGGCTGCCGGTGCCGAGCGTGACACTGGCCAGCGTGTAGCCCTCCGTGTGGGTGTCCTGCACCGCCTTGCTGCGCGTCAGCGCATCGCGCACCACTGCCGCCTCGCCGGTGCCGAGCACGATATGCGGGCGGTCGAGCGTGGCCGGCAGACGCGCCGCGGTGGCGATCTTGGTGACGCCGGCCGTGCCGAGGATGCGGCGCACCAACGCGACCGCCTCCGGATCTGCGCCCGGTGCCACCACCAGCACCACCGACCGACCCAGCGTGACCGTGCCGCCGTCCAGCGTGATCGCGACCGGCGTGGGGAAGATCGCCGGCTGGGTGACCGGCTGCGCCAGTGCGGGGACTGCCGCCGCTGCCAGGCCTGCTGCCAGCCACAGCGAGAGCGGGCGCAAGCCCGACGTTCCAGCGCGTCGCTTCATCCCCGAACTCCGGTATTGAAATGGTATTAGGCCCTAGAGTAGGCAAGTCCTCGCGTGGCGACAAGCAGGCGCGGCTTTTTGGCGTCCTGGCTCGATTCGGAAGCGGCAAGCAGGGTGAAGCGCCTCAGGCGGATGCCGAGGCTGGCCTGGGGTGCCGGATCCGGTCTTCGGTATTGAAATGGTATGAGAACGCTGGCTGGCAGCTTATAGCAGCCTAGCTTGAGGAGCGCCCACGCGACTGCGTCGAGGGCGACCCCGGCTCAGCATTGCGTGCCCACCTCAGCCGTCGACGGCCGCGTGCCACCTTGGAGGACGCAGTGACCGGCGATGCACTGCGCACGCCATGGCACTGCGGCGCGGCACTCAGCCGATCGTCGGTCGCCGACTGGCGCGGTGTGGTGTTCCGGCAAGCGGGCGGTTGCCCAGGCTCCAGGCGCACCGTCGCCGACGTCGCTGCCCGCCGGCGCGCTTACAGCGCGTCGCTATCCAGCTCACCGGTGCGGATCCGCACCACGCTGCCCAGGTCGTAGACGAACACCTTGCCGTCGCCGATCTTGCCGGTCCCGGCCGCGGTCACGATGGCCTCAACCACGCGCTCGGCCTGGTCGTCGGTCACCGCCACTTCGATCTTCACCTTGGGCAGGAAATCGACCACGTACTCGGCGCCGCGATACAGCTCGGTGTGCCCCTTCTGGCGCCCGAACCCCTTGACCTCGGTCACCGTGATGCCCGCCACCCCGCAGCCGGCGAGCGCTTCGCGCACATCGTCGAGCTTGAACGGTTTGACGATGGCCATGATCATTTTCATCGGTGCAGTACCAAGGGCATGACGGGGCGCGCAGCATACCGTGGACGGCCATAACACTCACCCCATGGCGTACCGCCGTCACCGCGGCCGACAGCCGAATGGGACTATCCTTACCGCCTGCCGACTGCCTTGCCGATGTTCCGCGTGTCCCGGCCTGCACTAGGCTTCCTACGGACCTGCGGAGAACACCCATGATCGATTTCAACCAGCTCGACGAGCTCGCCCGCCGCCTCAGCGACCTGGTGCCGCCGGGCCTGCGCCAATCGCGCGAAGAACTGCAAGGCACCTTCAAGGGCGCACTGCAGGCCGGCCTGGGCAAGCTGGACCTGGTCACCCGCGAAGAGTTCGACGTGCAGCGCGCGGTGCTGCTGCGCACGCGCGAGAAACTCGACGCGCTGGAACAGGCCGTGGCCGCGCTGGAAGCCCGCGCGCCCGCAACGCCACCCAGCGCTCCCTGACCAGGGCCTTCCACCATGAGTCTGGCGCTGGTGCACAGCCGCGCCCGCGTGGGGGTGCATGCACCTGAGGTTCGGGTGGAAGTGCATCTGTCCGGCGGGCTTCCCTCCACCCAGATCGTGGGCCTGCCCGAGGCTGCGGTACGCGAATCGCGCGAACGCGTGCGTGCGGCGCTGCTGTGTGCGCAGTTCGAATTTCCCGCCCGGCGCATCACCATCAACCTGGCCCCGGCCGACTTGCCGAAGGAAGGCGGCCGCTTCGACCTGCCGATCGCCCTCGGCATCCTGGCCGCCAGCGGCCAGATCGATCGCCAAACCCTGGCCGATTACGAGTTTCTCGGCGAGCTCGCGCTGACCGGCGAATTACGTGGCGTCGATGGCGTACTGCCGGCCGCCCTGGCTGCCGCGCAGGCCGGCAGACGGCTGATCGTGCCGCTGGCCAACGGCGCCGAAGCGGCCATCGCCGGGCACGTCGAAGCCTTCACCGCGCGCACGCTGCTGGAAGTCTGCGCCGCGCTCAACGGCAGCCAACGGGCGCCGGCCGCCGAGGTGGCGGTGCCGGCGCTCGGCGCGCGTGCCCTGCCCGACATGGCCGATGTGCGCGGCCAGCCGCATGCGCGTCGCGCGCTGGAGATCGCCGCCGCCGGCGGCCATCATCTGCTGCTGGTCGGCAGCCCCGGCTGCGGCAAAACCCTGCTCGCCTCGCGCCTGCCCAGCCTGTTGCCCGAATCCAGCGAAGCCGAGGCACTGGAAACCGCTGCCATTACCTCGGTCAGCGGCCGCGGGCTGGATCTTGCGCGCTGGCGGCAGCGGCCTTACCGGGCCCCTCACCACACCGCCAGCGCGGTCGCGTTGGTCGGTGGTGGCACCCATCCGCGTCCCGGCGAGATCTCGCTGGCCCATCACGGCGTGCTGTTTCTAGACGAGCTCCCGGAGTGGCAGCGGCAGACGCTGGAAGTGTTGCGCGAGCCCCTGGAATCGGGGCTGGTGACGATTTCGCGCGCAGCGCGCAGCGTGGATTTCCCGGCGCGGTTCCAGCTGGTTGCTGCCATGAACCCGTGTCCGTGCGGATGGGCCGGCGACGGCAGCGGGCGGTGCCGCTGCAGCAGCGACAGCATCCGCCGCTACCGCAGCCGCATCTCCGGTCCGTTGCTGGACCGGATCGATCTGCATGTCGACGTGCCGCGACTGCCACCGCACGCCTTGCGCAGCGGCAATCCCGGCGAAGACAGCGCCAGCGTGCGTACACGCGTGGTCGCCGCACGCGAACGGCAACTCGCGCGCGCCGGCGCACCCAACGCACAACTGGATCAGGCACAGACCGATCATCACTGCCGCCTGCAGGGCGACGATCAGGTGCTGCTGGAACGCGCCATCGAACACCTGCAGCTCTCCGCGCGCTCGATGCATCGCATCCTGCGCGTGGCTCGCACCATCGCCGATCTCGACGACAGTGCAACCATTGCCACCCGGCATCTGACCGAGGCCATCGGCTACCGCAAACTGGATCGTGCGGTGGAGACGGCGAGCGCGGCGTAGTGCGCCGACCCGGGTGCGTCGAGGCGACCGCACGCCCGCGCACCCCCCATTCCACGCCGTTGGTTAGGACGCTAAGCACTCCAGCAGCGCAGGACGGTCGACCGCTTCATCGCACCGTCGCTTGCTGCCTGTGCGCCTGCAATGAGCGTGCGCGCGCCCTTCTCTGGTGGCACGGCATTGGCCCCATACGTCCACCCGCTCTCTCCGGCGTCGCAACATCCATTTCATGGCAATGCACGTACAACGTCCGCCACACCACTGCGCAGAGGCCGCCATGAGCCGACATCCCGACCTAGTCACCATCCCATCCCTGGATCTGAATCGCTATCTGGGCACCTGGTACGAGATCGCACGGCTACCGATTCGCTTCGAGGATGCCGATTGCACCGATGTATCGGCGCACTACTCGCTGCAGGACGATGGCACGGTGCGGGTGCAGAACCGCTGCCTGACCGCCGAAGGCGAGCTGGAAGAGGCCGTCGGCGAGGCGCGCGCCATCGACGACAACAACGCGCGGCTGGAAGTCACCTTCCTGCCCGAAGGCCTGCGCTGGATTCCGTTCACCAAAGGCGATTACTGGGTGATGCGCATCGATGCGGACTACACCGCCGCGCTGGTCGGCGGTCCCGACCGCAAGTACCTGTGGCTGCTGGCAAGGCTGCCGCAGCTGGACGAAAACATCACCCAGGCCTATCTGGCGCATGCGCGCGAGCAGGGCTTCGACCTGGCTCCGTTGATCCACACCCCGCATACCGGGCGACTGACCGAGCAGCCACTTCCCTGAGTGCTGCGCACAGCTGACATCGCAGTCTGCCCGGTGCGCGTCCTCGGCCAGCGATTGCTGGTCCGCCGGGGATAGGCGCACGGATAGACCGACTGCAGAGCTGGATCAGGAGCGGCTGATCTGCGGCCTGGTTGCAGGGCCCTTGCCTACCCACCCTCGCGCCTGCCCACCCTCGCGGGACACGCCGAGACTCCGTTCCCGGAGGCTCTTCTGCGGCGTCCATGCCGCACAAGGCCCCGCGGCGGTAGGCGAACAAGGACCAATCAGGATGATCGCTGTGCATGGTGCAAGCAGGGCGGGGCTTGGGGGTGTCCGGGGTG
>NZ_QEZI01000019.1:0-522 GCF_003993525.1 Xanthomonas sp. BRIP62411 | reverse complement strand
GCTCGTGGGTGTCGAGCGCGTGCGGCCGCGGCGTCCGCGGCATCAGCCCCTGGTGCGTGCGGCCGCTGAGGACCTCCGTGATCACCTCGCGGAGGGCGCAGAACATGTCGTTGCCGCTGGCCTCGAGGATCAGGTGGTGGAACTCGATGTCGGCGGCGAGGAAGTCGACGAGGGCGCCGGCCTCGCCGAGGCGGCGGAGATCCACCGCGAGCTCGGCGATGCGGGTTCGCTGACCGGCAGTGGCATTGCGTGCAGCCAGTGACGCCGCGACCGGCTCGACCGCGCGGCGGAGCTGGGTGAGGGAGCGGAACTGGTCCGAGCGGCCGGGGCCGGTGAGGCGCCAGCGGATGATGCGCGGGTCGTAGACGTTCCAGCGATCCGGACCCTGCACCACGAGACCTACGCGGCGCTTCGGCACGATCAGCGCCATCGCCTCGAGCACGCGCACGCAGTCGCGCACCACCGTGCGGGACACGCCGAAGCGCCGCTGGAGGTCCTCGATGGTGAGGCGGGTGCCCTCGG
>NZ_QEZI01000018.1:0-364299 GCF_003993525.1 Xanthomonas sp. BRIP62411 | reverse complement strand
GGCGCGAGCGACTCCTCGGTGGTGCAGCAGACCGCCGAGATGCCCAAGCTGTCGCTGCCGACCGTGACCGGCGAGGCCTACGACCTGACCGCGCATCGCGGCAAGTGGGTGGTGGTCAATTTCTGGGCCACCTGGTGCGCGCCGTGCCTGAAGGAGATGCCCGAGCTGTCGGCGCTGCACACCATGCGCGACACCATCGAAGTGGTGGGCCTGGCCTATGAAGACATCAGCAGCGCCGACATGCAGGCGTTCCTGAAGGACCACCCGGTGTCGTACCCGATCGCCGTCCTCGACCCCTACCAGCCGCCCCAGGACTTCGCCACGCCGCGCGGGTTGCCGATGACGTATCTGATCGGTCCGGACGGCAAGGTCGCCAAGCAGTTCCTCGGCCCGGTCACCGCGCGCGACATCGAAACGGCGGTCGGCATCACCGGCAAGGCCGGTTGATGCAGGCGGCGCACTTTATCGTCACCGGCGTGGTGCAGGGTGTGTGGTTCCGCGCGGCCACCCGCGAGCGCGCGGTTGCGCTGGGCCTGCGTGGACACGCGCGCAACCTGCCCGACGGCAGTGTGGAGGTGGTCGCCGCCGGGACCGACGCCGCCCTGGATGCGCTGGAGACCTGGTTATGGCAAGGCCCGCCGGCGGCCCGGGTCGCGGCGGTGACACGCATGCCCTGCGCGCAGCCGCCGACTGAAGAATGTGTAACTGGCTGAGTCGCTGCCGCCGGCGCAGGCCAACAGACTTGCGATGCGTCGCCGATAACCTTGTCAGCGCGATCAGGCGCGCAGGGGAACTATATGGCCGCTCCATCTCAAGATCACACCGACGGGCATGAACTGCCGGCACACCACCGCAACCGCCGCCTGGCGCAGCTTGCGCCATGGCTGTACCTGGGGGTCCTGTCGGGCAGCGGCTGGTTGTTGTTCCTGCAGCCGCAGACCCGTGTGCTGCAGCCTGGGCAGGCGGCCACCAGCTGGCTGCTGGCCTGGATCTTCGGCGGCATCGCGATCGGTGCGGTGCTGTGGAGCCTGAAACTTGCTCGTCGCGGCCTGGGCCCGTCGGCGGCTGGCTATCCGCTGTCGGCGCGTCTGCCCGATTCCTGGGCAGATGCCTATGCTGCCCTGTTGCGCCCGGCCACCGCCGCGCCGATGACCGCGTCCAAGCCCGATCCTGCCGGCACCAAGCGCGGCGCAGCCTGGCACCGTTTCGGCGGCGGCATGCTCAGCGTGGAAAATTTCGATCCCAATGACGCCACCCGTGCGCCCTGGGACAACCTCGATGCCCAGGCCTGCATCGCGCGTCTGGACGATGTCCGTCCGGCCTGGCAGAACGCCACCGCCAACCGCGCACTGCAACAGGAGCGTCGCTACTGGCTGGATGTGGTGCTGTCGCTGCTCGACCATGGCGTGATGCGGCCGCTGCAGGACGGCTACCTGCCCGACACCGCCACGCTGCGCACCGAACGTTTCCTGCTCGGCGCCGATGCCGGTCCGGTCGTCCTGGCCGAGGTGCCTGCACTGTTCGCCCGCCGCCTGGCGCTGGCGATCGAGAGCCTGCCGGCCCCGCAACGCGAAGCCGCCGGCGTCCAATGGCGTCTGCTGCAGCAATTGCACGGCCTGGTTGCCGAAAGCCGCATGCTGGACGAGCGCTCGCAGGTCATCCAGGTGCTGGCGTGGAATCCGGACGTGGACCTGGATCAGGTCGAAGTTGCCTACATCCTGGCCGCCGAGTACCGCCAGGGCATGCGCGACTGGTTGCGCCGCGCTGCGCTGGTGCGTCTGCCCGACAGCGCGCTGCGCCTGGACGAAGTGCTGCTCTCGTCCTGCAGCCCGCTCGGTCCGCAGGCCGACGATGTGGATTACATCGAAGCGATGCGCCCGCTACACCGCGGGTTCATGCAGCTGTTCAGTCAGCGCCTGAGCCAGCTGGTCTTGCAGGCCGAACAGGCCGAACGCCAGTCCGGCCTGTATCCCCTGCCGCGCGCCACGGCCAGCGACGAGATCTCTCAGGACTGGCCGGCGTAATCGTCGATCGGTTCCAGTACTCCGTAACGCTCCTTGTGCGGCTTGCCATCCAGCGGTGGCAGCTGCAGCGTGTCATCGGGCACCGCGATGTCCGGGAGCCGATCCAGCAGGTTACGAATCAGACTCAGTCGGCCCCGCTTCTGGTCGTTGAAATCCACCAACGTCCACGGCGCGTCCGGCGTATGCGTCACCTCTAGCATGCGCTCGCGCGCGGCGGTGTAGTCCTCGTACTTGCTGCGTGACTGCAGGTCCACCGGCGACAACTTCCAGCCCTTGAGCGGATCTTCCTGGCGTTCGGCAAAGCGCTGTTCCTGCTCGGCCTGGTCCACGCACAGCCAGTACTTGAACAGCAGGATGCCGTCGTCGACCAGAAGTTGTTCAAAACGCGGCGCCTGATCGAGGAACGCTTCGTACTGGGCGTCGGTGCAATAGCCCATCACCCGTTCCACGCCGGCGCGGTTGTACCAGCTGCGATCCATCAGCACCAACTCGCCCGCCGCGGGCAGGTGCGCCACATAGCGCTGGAAATACCATTGCGTGCTTTCGCGGTCGTTGGGTGTCGGCAATGCCACCACCCGGCACTGGCGCGGGTTCAGATGGCTGGCGATGGCCTGGATCACGCCGCCCTTGCCGGCGGTGTCGCGGCCTTCCACCAGCACCAGCGCGCGCTGGTTGGTGTGGCGCAGCCAGCGGGCCATGTTGACCAGTTCCAGCTGCAGCGGTGCCAACAGCTTCTTGTAGGCCTTGCGTTTCAGGTGCGACATGCGCGTTCCGACAGCGGTGAAGCGCGCAGGCTATTCGCCCAGGCGTGGACGCAGTGTCGCCAGATTGCAGGGCTTGGTACGTGCATCAAGCTGCGCACGCACGATCTTTTCCCAGGCCGTGCGGCAGGCCGAGGTGGAGCCGGGCAGGCAGAACACGAAGCTGTGGTTGGCCAGCCCCGCAAACGCGCGCGACTGCAGCGAAGAGGTGCCGATTTCGTCGACGCTGACCGCGCGGAACAATTCGCCGAAACCGGGCATGGTCTTGTCCAGCAATGGCGTGATTGCCTCCGGCGTGCTGTCACGGCCGGTAAAGCCGGTGCCGCCGGTGATCAGGATGCCGTCGACCTGCGCATCGGCGATCCACGCGGAGACGATCGCGCGCATGCGGTAACGGTCGTCCGGACACAGGGCGCGCTCGTGCAGCACGTGACCATCGTGAGTCAGGGCATCGACCAGATAGTCGCCGGAGCGATCATCGGCCAGCGTGCGGCTGTCGGACACCGTCAGCACGCACAGGTGCAAGGGAATGAAGTCGAGATTGGAAGGCATGCCCCAAGCCTAGCGAGCCGGGACGCGCGGGTACAGCACCACGGCGTGAAGCCGCAAAACCCAGCTGCTGGCTTCGGTCAGGGCGGCAGCGCGGCCGGGAATCGGCTCCTCGGCTCGGCAGACGTCCTGTCTGACTCGCCGCCGCGGCACATCCGTGTGCCGCTCTCCGCCAATCCCCGGCCACGCTGCCGCTCTGCACGTTGTTTCCATGACCTGAAAAGGTATCGAAGAAATTCAATGACGCTTTTAAGCACCTCTCCCGCAAGGGCGAGGAGGCACAGCTGGGCGCGCGTGCCTTGGAGCGCCCGCGCCGCAAGCGCGGGCCGGGGCACGGAGCGGGAGTTGGATTGGGGTACAGCAGAAGACAGCCATCTACCTTGGAAAGGCAAGCAGGCCGCTAGTTACCTGGCCAACCATGTTGGCGCGCGAGTGCTTGCATCAGGTCGGCGAACCCGTCGGCAAATCCATCCATATCGAACACGCCCGACTCGCGCCGACGCTCCGCCACCCGCGCACGCAACGCACTCAATGCCGCTGGATCACTCGCCAACGCCGCCGCCTTGGCCACAAACGCGGCGTCGTCGGCCACATTCATCTCATCCAGCCCCAGGTGATGATTCAGACTGCCGGCCACGCGCGCGGCAAACGTCTCGCCGGGCGTCGTCAGCACCGGGCAACCCGCCCATAACGCATCCGAGGCGGTGGTGTGCGCGTTGTACGGATGCGTATCCAGGAACAGGTCGGCATGCCGGTAGCGCGCCAGATACTGCGCATGCGGCAGCTTCGGCATGAACACCAGGCGCTGCGCATCCACGCCTTGCGCCTGCGCCACCGCACGCAGGCGCGCGTCGGCCTCGCCCGGCCCGGACAACAGCCACAGCACGCTGCCCGGCACCGCACGCAACACCGCCAGCATGCGCGCCATGCTGCGTGGATTGAGCTTGTAGCTATTGTTGAAGCAGCACAGCACCACGCCATGCTCGGGCAAGCCGCACTGCGCCCGCGATGGTGGTTCGGCGACCACGCGCGAGGTATCCGACGGCTGGAACGCACCGTTCAGGCGCAGCACGCGCTCGCGATAGAACGGCTCCAGCGACGGCGGCAGCGCAAAGGCATCTCCCAGCACGTAGTCCATCCACGGCGCGCCCGATGTGCCCGGGTAGGCCAACCAGTTCAGCTGCACCGGCGCCGGCCGCAGCGCGAACACTTCCGGGCGCCCGCCGCCACCCCAGCCGCGCAGGTCGAACAGCAGATCGATGCCCTGGTCGCGGATGTGCTGCGCGGTGGCCAGGTGCCCGAGCGTGGTGACATCGTGCAGCGTGGTGGCGTGCGCCAGGCGCGTGCGGATCGCGCTGCGGTCGTCGTGGCTGGTGGCGAACAAATGCAGTTGCAGCGCCGGCTGCCGGCGCTTCAGCGCTTCGAACAACGCCACCGTCAGCAAGCCGGTGGGATGCGCGCCAAACCCGTTGGAAACGAAGCCGAGCCGCAACGCGCCCTGGCTGCGCACGGCAGTCGGCGCCAGCGGGCGCAGCATCGCGGCGACGGTCTGCGCGCGTGTCCGTGCACACGCCAGCTGTTCGGCTGCGCTGGCGTCCTCGCTCAGGAAGGCGAACGGTTCCACCGCCGCAGCGCCCCGCGCCACGGCATTGCGCACCTGCGCAGCAAGTGCGTCCAGCGCGCGCCAATCGCACAGGCGGCGCCGCCAGTTGAGCAGTTGCGCAGTGATATACGGCTCGTCGGGCAGCAACTGATGCGCACGCGTATACGCGGCCGCCGCAGCTTCGGCCTGGCCCGCATCTTCCAATGCATGCCCAAGCCATAACGCGATGCCCGGATGCTGCGGCACCAGGTCCGATGCCTGCTGCAGCAACGCTGCCGCCTCGGCGTGCCGTTGCTGCGTCCAACGCACCCGGCCAAGCCGGGCCACGGCTTCCGGGTGGCCCGGCTGCAGCGCGAGCGCGCGTTGCACCGCGGCCTCGCCCGCAACGATCGCGCCCATGCCGAGTTCGGCATCGGCCAGCATCAGCCAGGCGACGAAATCGCCCGGCTGGCGCCGCACCGCCTCGCGCAGCTGCAGCAGCTCGCGCGGGACCTGCGCACTCACGGGCCGTCGCTCAACCGTGCCAGCTCGTCGGCCTGATGCTCGTGGAGCAGGCGTGCGATCAGTGCATCCAGGTCGCCTTCGATGATGTTGGGCAGGTCGTACAGCGTCAGGCCTTCCACGCGGTGGTCGGTGATGCGTCCCTGCGGGAAGCTGTAGGTGCGGATGCGCTGGCTGCGGTCGCCACTGCCAACCTGCAACTTGCGCGTCTGCGCTTCGGCGGCGGCCGCCTTGCTGCGTTCGGCTTCCACCAATTGCGCCTTCAGCCGCTTCATCGCCTTGTCGCGGTTGGCGTGCTGGCTGCGCTCGGTCTGGCATTCCACCACCACGCCGCTGGGCACGTGGGTGATGCGGATCGCCGACTCGGTCTTGTTGACGTGCTGGCCGCCGGCCCCGGAGGAGCGGAAGGTGTCCACTTTCAGGTCGGCCGGGTTGATCACGATCTCTTCCACGTCGTCGGCCTCGGGAATGATCGCCACCGTGGCCGCCGAGGTGTGGATGCGGCCCTGCGATTCGGTCGCCGGCACGCGCTGCACACGGTGGGTGCCGGATTCGAACTTCAACCGCGAATACGCGCCGCGTCCGACCACCCGTGCCACCACCTCCTTGTAGCCGCCGTGCTCGCCGGGGCTGTCGGACTCGATCTCCACCTTCCAGCCCTGGCGCTCGGCATAGCGCGCGTACATGCGAAACAGGTCGCCGGCAAAGATCGCCGCCTCGTCGCCACCGGTGCCGGCGCGCACTTCCAGGAACAGGTTGCCGTCGTCGCGCGGGTCGCGCGGCACCAGCAGCAACGCCAGTTGCGCATCCAGTTCTTCCAGGCGCGCCTGTGCGGCGGCGATCTCCTCCTCGGCCAGTTCGCGCATTTCCGGATCGTTGCGCATCGCTTCGGCCGCGCTCAGGTCGGCCTTGGCACGCGCCTCGTCTTCCAGGGCCACGGCTACCGGCTCCAGCTGCGACAGTTCGCGCGACAGCGTGCGGAACCTGTCGTTGTTGCTGACCACATCGGGGTCGGAGAGCAGGTGCTGCAGTTCTTCGCGGCGCTCGGCCAGCGCTTCGAGCTTACGGCGCAGGGTCGGCGTCATCGGTCCTCGCGATCGGGGTAGTGACAGGGGGATGTTGGTAACCGGGCTTTTCCGGGAACAGCCGGTCGGCCGCGCTGGTCAATTCCAGGTCGTTGTTGAGCGCAGCATCGCGCAGCGCGGCGGTGGGCGGATGCAGCAGCCGGTTGGTCAGCGCGTGCGCCAGCTGTTCCAGCACCTCGTCGGCCGGCTTGCCGTTGTGCAATTGCTGGCGCGCCTTGGCCAGCAGCTCGTCACGGGTGCTGTCGCCGAACGCGCGCAAGCGCTTGAGCGGCGCCTGGCGCGCATTGGCCTGCACCGTTTCGACATAGCGTGCCACCTGCAGGTCGATGATGGCCTCGGCCTGGTCGGCCGCTTCCCGGCGGCCACGGCGGTTGTCTTCCACCGCGCGTTCCAGGTCGTCCACGGTGTACAGGTAGGCATCGCCCAGCTCGGCCACCGAGGCTTCGATGTCGCGCGGCACCGCCAGGTCGAACAGCAGCATCGGCTTGCGTTTGCGCGCGCGCAGCGCCTGGTCCACCTGCGCGCGCGTGACGATCGGCTCGCGCGCGGCGGTGGCCGAGAACACCACGTCGGCCTCGGCCAGGTGGCGGTCCAGATCGGTCAGCGGCAGTGCGTAGCCGCCGTGCTGGCTAGCCAGCGCCTGCGCATGGGCGAGCGTGCGATTGGCGATCAACAGGCGGCGCACGCGGCCTTCGCTCAGATGCTTGGCGGCCAGCTCGATGGTTTCGCCTGCGCCGATCAACAGCACGGTGGATTCGTTGAGCCGTGCGAAGGATTCCTGTGCCAGCCGCACCGCGGTGGAGGCCACCGACACCGGGTTGGCGCCAACGCGGGTATCGGTCCGTGCCCGCTTGGCCACCGAGAAGGTCTGCTGGAACAAGCGGTCCAGTCCGCTTCCCAGCGCGCCGTGCGCACGCGCCACTGCCCAGGCATCCTTCACCTGGCCCAGGATCTGCGGCTCGCCCAGCACCATCGAGTCCAGCCCGGTGGCGACGCGGAACAGGTGGCGTACCGCCTGCTCCTCCTGATGCTGATACAGATAGCCGCTCAAGCCAGGGGCGTGGGTTTCCAGCCAGCTCACCAGGCTGTGCGGGTCGTCGGCCATCGCATACAGCTCGGTACGGTTGCAGGTGGACAGCAACGCGGCCTCGCGCACCTGCGGCAACGCGCGCAGGGATTCGAGCGCGCGCGGCAACGCGTCACCTGCGAACGCCGCGCGTTCGCGCAGGTCCACAGGTGCGGTCTGGTGATTCAGTCCGAGCACCCACAACGTCATTGTTCAGTTGCTTGCGATAAGCTGGCGGCCATTCAGGGCCCCATTTTACGGCCCGGTTGCCCCCGATGCCTGTACCGATTCGCATCCTGTGTGTTCTTCTGCTGGTCGCAGTCTCCACCAGTGCCACCGCAGTACCCAAGAAAGCACCGCCCGCGCCGCCGCCCAAGGGCGCCGGCACCACCTCGCTGGAGCCGGTGCTCGCCGGCGAATTCGCCTTGCAGGCCGGGCAGCTGGACGAGGCCGCCCGCGCCTATCTGGACGCCGCCAAGGCCGAGGCCGGCGACGCCGGGCTGGCCGAACGCGCTGCCCGCATCGCCATGCTGGCCAACGACGACCCGCGTGCGATCGAGGCCCTGGCGTTGTGGCGCGCCCGCGCACCCTCGTCGATGTCCATGCGCAGTACCGAAGCCTCGCTGGCCTTGCGCCGCAACGACTTGCGGACCGCCCGCCGTGATCTGCTCGGCCTGCTCAAGGAATCCGACCCGCGCGGGTGGCGCTTCGCCCTGATCGCCCTGGCCAATGGCGGACGCGAGCCGGAAGCCTCGGCCGACGTGCTCGAGGACCTGGTCAAGGCCGGCGCCATTCCCAACCAGATCGAAGCCTGGCAGGAGTTTGGCCGGCTCGCCCTGCGCATGGAGCGCCCGGCGCTGGCCAAGCGCATCGTCGACGAAGTGGTGCGCCGTTTCCCCGAGGAGCCGCGCGTGGCCTTGTTGCACGCCACCCAGCTGCAGCAGGAAGGCAAGAACGACGAGGCGCTGGCGCTGCTGAAGACTGTCGAGCCGCAGGCGGTCAAGGATTCCGAGCTGCGTGGCGCGCTGGCCTTTGCCTACGATGCCATGGGGCAGACCGAAGCCGCCGCGCGGGTGCTGTCGACCGGGCCGCAGGACACCCAGACCTACGGGCTGCGCGCCTCCATGCTGGCCAAGGAAAAGGATCGCACTGCGCTGGAGGCGCTGTACGGCGAGCTCAAGAGCAATGCCGCCAAGCCAGACCCGGACCGCCGCCTGCTGCTCGGCAAGATCGCCGAATTCCTCAAGCGCTACGATGAGGCGGTGGAGTGGTATCGCGGCGTACCCGGCGGCCCGCAGCTGAGCGAAGCGCGTCTGCGCGCCGCCAGTGCGCTGTACGAGTTGGGCCGCAAGCCCGAGGCGCTGGCCGAGGTCCGCGCCTTGCAGAGCGATGCCACTGCCGACGACGACGCACGTCGCGACGCCTATGTGCTCGAGGCCGAGCTGCACCAGCGCGCCGGCGACGCACCGGGCGAACTGGATGCCTTCGAGCGCGGCCTGGCCGCCTATCCGGACGACGGAGCCCTGCTGTACGCCCGCGGCCTGGCCTGGGAGCGCCGCGACGATGTCGCACGTGCCGAGGCCGACCTGCGCAAGATCCTGGTCGCCGAGCCGGAAAACGTGGCGGCGCTGAATGCGTTGGGCTACACCCTGGCCGACCGCACCACCCGCTACAAGGAAGCGCTGGCGTTGATCGACCGCGCCCGCACCGCCGACCCGGACAACCCGGCCATCGTCGACAGCTACGGCTGGGTTCTGTACCGCATGGGCCGCGCCAAGGAGGCCCTGGTGCAGCTGCGCCGTGCCTGGGCCCTGGTCAAGGACCCGGAAATCGCCGCGCATGTGGGCGAGGTGCTGTGGGTCAGCGGCAAGCAGGACGAAGCGCGGCGCTACTTCGATGAAGCGCGGCGTCTGGACCCGGACAACCGCGCGCTGCAACGCGCCGTGGAAAAATTCGGCCTATGAGCAAGGCGATCCGAACACTGGCCCTGAGCGGGCTGGTGCTGGTCGGGCTGTCGGCCTGCGTCAGCGTGCCGCGCGGGCAGGGCAGTGGCGCGGCCGTGGTGGAGCAGGTGTCCGAGCGCGCGCGCCAGGCCGAAGCTGCGCGCCAGGCCTGGCTGCAGGCGCATCCGAACTGGTCGTTCCAGGGCCGGGTGGCGATCAGCAAGGGCAGTCAGGGCGGGAGCGGCCGTATCGACTGGCAGCAGGACGGTGCGCAATACCGCGTGCAGCTCAGCGCGCCGGTGACCCGGCAGAGCTGGGTGCTCACCGGCGACACCACCACTGGTGCCGGACGCCTGGAAGGACTGGAGGGTGGCCCGCGCAGCGGCCCCGATGCCGAGCAGGTATTGCTGGAGGCGACCGGCTGGACCATCCCGGTCAACCAGATGCCGGACTGGGTCCGTGCGCTGCGCATCGCCGACGCGGGCGCCGAACGCGTGGACCTGGATGCAGCCGGTCGGCCGCGGACCGTACAGCAGGATGGCTGGACGATCGATTTCCTCGCCTGGGCGCCGGCCGGCGAAGGCCAGCCCGAGCTGCCGCAGCGCATCGAAGCCCGCAACGGCGAGGCCAAGGTGCGTCTGCTGGTCGACCACTGGGCGGTGTTGCCCTGATGCCTGCGGCGCAAGCGGGCTGGTCGGCGTGGCCTGCGCCGGCCAAGCTCAACCTGTTCCTGCGGATCGTCGGGCGCCGCGCCGATGGTTACCACCTGCTGCAGACCGTGTTCCGGCTGCTGGACTGGGGGGACACCATTCATCTTCGCCTGCGCGATGACGGGCTGATCCGGCGTCGCGGCGACAGCCTGCCCGGCGTGGCGGAAGACGATGACCTGGTGATCCGTGCCGCGCGCCTGCTGCAGTCCAGCGCGGGCACGCAGGCCGGCGCCGACATCCGGGTCGACAAGCGCATCCCCGCCGGCGGCGGTTTCGGCGGTGGCTCGTCGGATGCCGCCACCGTGCTGGTCGCGCTGAACGCCTTGTGGGGCCTGGGTTTGCCGGTCGATACGCTGGCCGGGCTGGGATTGCGGCTGGGTGCCGACGTGCCGGTGTTCGTGCGCGGGCACAATGCCTGGGCCGAGGGCGTCGGCGAGCAACTGACGCCGATCAGCCTCCCGGCAGCGTCCTATGTGCTGGTCGATCCGGGAATCCATGTGCCCACCCCGGCCTTATTTCAGTCACGGGAATTGACGCGGGATGCTGCGCCCGTGAAAATAGCGGACTTCGCTTCGGGTTCTCTGCTCGACAATGCGTTCGAGCCGGTCCTGCGGCGCCGTGAACCCGCCATCGAGGCAGTGTTCCAGGCGCTGTCCAGGATCGGGACGCCGCGTTTGACCGGGTCAGGGGGCGGGTGTTTCGTCGAATTCGCCACGCGCGCTGCTGCAGAGCAGGCCATGGCGCAGTTGCCGGGCAGCCTGAGGGCGTGGGTCGTGGAAGGTGCAGCGCACTCGCCACTGCTCGACGCACTGGACGCGAGACAGGTTTGATGCAGGGGCGTCGCCAAGAGGCCCAAGGCACCAGGTTTTGATCCTGGCATTCGTAGGTTCGAATCCTACCGCCCCTGCCAATATGCAGATCCCTCTGCAACAGTCGTATATGCAGGTCCTTCTGCAACAGCCCGCACCTCCATGTGCGGGGATTCAAGGAAAGCCCGGCATTTGTCGGCTTTGTCCAGCTCAACCATCGCCCGCACGCTCTTCGCCGCCGCCCGAGAGACCTCATGCAAGACCAACGTAATCTGCTGGTGTTCTCCGGCAATGCCAACAAGCCGCTTGCCCTGAGCATCTGCAAGGAGCTCGGCGTTCGCATGGGCAAGGCGCTGGTCACGCGCTTTTCCGACGGCGAGGTACAGGTCGAAATCGAGGAAAGCGTGCGCCGGCAGGAAGTGTTCGTGATCCAGCCGACCTGCGCGCCAAGTGCGGAAAACCTGATGGAGCTGCTGGTGCTGATCGACGCGCTCAAGCGCGCCAGCGCCGCCTCGGTGACTGCGGTCATCCCGTACTTCGGCTACTCGCGTCAGGACCGCCGCATGCGTTCCTCGCGCGTGCCGATCACCGCCAAAGTTGCCGCCAAGATGATCTGCGCGATGGAGGCCGACCGCGTGCTGACGGTCGATCTGCACGCCGACCAGATCCAGGGCTTCTTCGACGTGCCGGTGGACAACGTCTACGCCTCGCCGCTGCTGCTGGCCGACATCTGGCGCGCCTATGGCACCGACAACCTGATCGTGGTGTCGCCGGACGTGGGTGGCGTGGTGCGCGCGCGCGCCGTCGCCAAGCGCCTGGACGATGCGGATCTGGCCATCATCGACAAGCGTCGTCCGCGCGCCAATGTGGCCACGGTGATGAACATCATCGGCGACGTGCAGGGCAAGACCTGCGTGCTGGTCGACGACCTGGTCGATACCGCCGGTACCCTGTGCGCAGCCGCCGCAGCGCTGAAGCAGCGCGGCGCGCTCAAGGTCGTGGCCTACATCACCCACCCGGTGCTGTCCGGCCCGGCGGTGGACAACATCAACAATTCGCAGCTCGACGAGCTGGTGGTCACCGACACGATTCCGCTGACCGAAGCTGCGCGCACCTGCGCCAAGATTCGTCAGCTGAGCGTGGCCGAACTGCTGGCCGAGACCATTCGCCGCATCGCCTTCGGCGAATCGGTGAGTTCGCTCTACGTCGACTGAACCCCATTCGGTGCCCGCAGTGTGCGGGTGCCGGTACCACGTCTCTCCTGGTCGCGGGTGAGACGCTTCATCGCCGCGAGGCGGTATTCCAATCTAGGTAGTGAAACAACATGGCAAAGACTCACGAAATCAAGGTCGAGCGCCGCGCAGACGAGGGGAAGGGTGCGAGCCGCCGCCTGCGTCACGCTGGCGTCATTCCGGCCATCGTCTACGGTGGCGAACTCGAGCCGGTCAGCATCCAGCTCAACCACGAGCAGATCTGGCTTGCCCAGCAGAACGAGTGGTTCTACTCCTCGATCCTGGACCTGAACCTCAATGGCGACGTGCAGCAGGTGCTGCTGCGTGACATGCAGCGCCATCCGTTCAAGCAGTTGATCATGCACATCGACTTCCAGCGCGTCAGCGCCAACGAGAAGCTCAGTGCCGCTGTGCCGCTGCACTTCGTCAACGAGGCAACCTCGCCGGCCGGCAAGTCCAGCGAAGTGGTCGTCACCCACGAGCTCAACGAAGTCCAGGTGGTCTGCCTGCCGAAGGACCTGCCGGAGTTCATCGAGGTCGACCTCGGTGCCCTGGAAGTGGGCAACGTGATCCACTTGTCCGAGATCAAGCTGCCGGCCGGCGTGGAAATTCCGGAGCTGAAGCTGGGCAAGGAGCACGACGTGGCGGTGGTTGCTGCCAAGCACGTGCGGGTCGAGGAAGAAGACGCTGCCGGTGAAGAAGGCAGCGACGGCGCCGAGACCAAGTAAGCCGTTGGCCGATCCTCCGCACTGCGTGGGATCGGCCGCGGTCGCTGGCATGTCTGCACTCCGCCTGATTGTCGGACTCGGGAATCCCGGTCCGGAACACGCGCAAACCCGGCACAACGCCGGGTTTCGTTTCGTCGATGCCCTTGTCCAGCGCCATGGCGCGCGTTGGGGGCTGGATGCCAAGTTGTTCGGCGAGACCGCCAAGGTCGAGATCGCCAGCCAGCCGGTCTGGCTGCTCAAGCCGGCCACCTTCATGAATCTCAGCGGCAAATCGATCACCGCCGCGTTGCGCTTCTGGAAGATCGAGCCGGAGCAGTTGCTCGTTGCGCATGACGAACTGGATCTGGCGCCAGGCGTCGCACGGCTCAAGTTCGATGGCGGCCACGGTGGCCAGAACGGCCTGCGCGATACCATCCGCCTGCTGGGGCACGGCAAATTCCACCGCCTGCGGGTCGGCATCGGCCATCCCGGCCACAAGGACCGCGTGGTGCCATGGGTGCTGGGACGGGCAGGGCGCGACGACGACGCGGCAATCGGGACTGCAGTGGACGCCGCCATCGACGTGCTGCCGCTGGCAATGCAAGGTAATTTCAACGAGGCGATGAAGCGCCTGCATACGGAAAAATAGAGAATGGGGAATCGGGAATGGGAGGAGCGCTGCTCTTGCCATTCTTGATTCCCGATTCTCCATTCACTGGAAAACTCATGGGTATCAAATGCGGCATCGTCGGCCTGCCCAACGTCGGCAAGTCGACCCTGTTCAATGCGCTGACCAAGGCGGGCATCGCTGCGGCCAATTTCCCGTTCTGCACCATCGAGCCGAATGTCGGCATCGTGCCGGTGCCGGACCCGCGCCTCAATCAGCTGGCTGAGATCGTCAAACCGCAGAAGTTGATTCCGACCGCGGTCGAGTTCGTCGACATCGCCGGCCTGGTGGCGGGCGCGGCAAGCGGCGAAGGGCTGGGCAACAAGTTCCTCGCGCACATTCGCGAGGTCGATGCGATCACCCACGTGGTGCGGTGCTTCGAAAACGACGACGTCATCCACGTCAACAACAAGGTCGACCCGATCGCCGATATCGAAACCATCGATACCGAGCTGGCGCTGGCCGACCTGGACAGCGTGGAAAAGGCACTCAACCGTGCCGAGCGCAGCGCCAAGGGCGGCGACAAGGACGCAGCGGCGCGCAAGCCGGTGCTGGCCAAGTTGCAGGCCGCGCTGGCCGACGGCAAGGCCGGGCGTGCAGCCGGTCTGGACGAGGATGAAAAGGCGCTGGTGCGCGACCTGTTCCTGCTGACGCTCAAGCCGGTGATGTACATCGCCAACGTGCTCGAGGACGGCTTCGAGAACAATCCGCACCTGGAGGCAGTGCGCAAGCATGCGTTGACCGAGGGTGCGGAAGTGGTGCCGGTCTCGGCAGCGATCGAAGAAGAGCTGTCGCAGCTCGACGACGAGGACCGCGACACCTTCCTGGCCGATCTGGGGTTGGACGAGCCGGGCCTGAATCGCGTCATCCGCGCCGCCTACAAGCTGCTCGGCCTGCAGACCTACTTCACGGCCGGCGTCAAGGAAGTGCGCGCGTGGACGGTCAAGGCTGGCTCGACCGCGCCGCAGGCCGCGGCGGTGATCCATACCGATTTCGAGAAGGGCTTCATTCGCGCCGAGACGATCGGCTTTGACGACTTCATCAAGCACCGCGGCGAAGCCGGTGCGCGCGATGCCGGGCGTCTGCGCCTGGAAGGCAAGGAATATCGCGTGCAGGAAGGCGACGTATTGCACTTCCGTTTCAACGTCTGATCCCGTGCGCGCGGCGCTGGTCCTCGCGCGCTTTCGGGAGTGGCGAAGAGTTCAAAATTTTTGTTGACACCGGGTGCGTCCCACAACAAAATAACGGGCTGCTTCACCCCGAACCGAATTCGCTTCATCGCGCACCGGTCCGGTAGTAAAAGCTGGAGGGATACCCAAGCGGCCAACGGGGGCAGACTGTAAATCTGCTGGCTTACGCCTTCGGTGGTTCGAATCCACCTCCCTCCACCAGTTTCACGTTGTGGCATGCAGTTCCCGGCGCGGGAGTAGTTCAACGGTAGAACCTCAGCCTTCCAAGCTGATGGTGCGGGTTCGATTCCCGTCTCCCGCTCCATTGAACGCAAATGCATGGCATAATGCAAAACTCGCTCACGTAGCTCAGTCGGTAGAGCACCTCCTTGGTAAGGAGGAGGTCGAAGGTTCGATTCCTTTCGTGAGCACCATTACTCAATCGTCTTCAACTCCAAACGATTACCGAGACACGCACCCATGGCAAAAGCTAAATTTGAGCGCACCAAGCCGCACGTGAACGTCGGCACCATCGGTCACGTCGACCATGGCAAGACCACGTTGACAGCCGCGCTGACCAAGATCGGTGCTGAGCGTTTCGGTGGCGAGTTCAAGGCGTATGACGCGATCGACGCGGCGCCGGAAGAGAAGGCGCGCGGCATCACGATTTCGACCGCACACGTCGAATACGAATCCCCGACCCGTCACTACGCGCACGTCGATTGCCCCGGCCACGCCGACTACGTCAAGAACATGATCACCGGTGCGGCGCAGATGGACGGCGCGATCCTGGTGTGTTCGGCCGCCGACGGCCCGATGCCGCAGACCCGCGAGCACATCCTGCTCTCGCGTCAGGTCGGTGTGCCGCACATCGTCGTGTTCCTGAACAAGGCCGACATGGTCGACGACGCCGAGCTGCTCGAGCTGGTCGAGATGGAAGTGCGCGAGCTGCTCAGCAAGTACGACTTCCCGGGCGATGACACGCCAATCATTCACGGTTCGGCGCGTCTGGCGCTGGACGGCGACCAGAGCGACATCGGCGTGCCGGCGATCCTGAAGCTGGTCGAGGCGCTGGATTCGTTCATTCCGGAGCCGACCCGCGACGTCGACCGCCCGTTCCTGATGCCGGTTGAAGACGTGTTCTCGATCTCCGGCCGCGGCACCGTGGTGACCGGTCGTATCGAGCGCGGCATCATCAAGGTTGGCGACGAAATTGAAATCGTCGGTATCCGTGATACCCAGAAGACCACCGTCACCGGCGTGGAAATGTTCCGCAAGCTGCTGGACCAGGGTCAGGCAGGCGACAACGCCGGTCTGCTGCTGCGCGGCACCAAGCGTGACGACGTCGAGCGTGGCCAGGTGCTGTGCAAGCCGGGTTCGATCAAGCCGCATACCGAGTTCGAAGCCGAAGTCTACGTGCTGTCGAAGGACGAGGGTGGCCGTCATACCCCGTTCTTCAAGGGCTACCGTCCGCAGTTCTACTTCCGCACCACCGACATCACTGGCGCCTGCCAGCTGCCGGAAGGCGTGGAGATGGTGATGCCGGGCGACAACGTGAAGATGGTCGTGACCCTGATCAACCCGGTCGCGATGGACGAAGGTCTGCGCTTCGCCATCCGTGAAGGCGGTCGTACCGTCGGCGCCGGCGTGGTTGCCAAGATCGTCAAGTAAGTGCCTGCGTCCAGTCGCCTTGCGGCGGCTGGATTCAAACGAATGGCGGGCCGGCTAAACCGCGGTCCGCCTTCGTTGTCTTAGGGTTTGCGGTAAACGAGTACATACGCCAGTAGCTCAATTGGCAGAGCAGCGGTCTCCAAAACCGCAGGTTGGGGGTTCGAGTCCCTCCTGGCGTGCCACTCCTCTTTCCGGCCCAGCGATTCGGGTCAGATCGGTAACTAGAGCCGGATGAATAGCAAAATCGAGCCTTCCAAAAGCGCGTCTGCTGCCAGCGCCGATATCGTGAAATACGTCATCTCCGCGCTCCTGGTGATCGCGGGGTTGTTTGTGTGGTTCTGGTTTTCTGCACCCGAGCGTGCCACGCAGTTTGGAGCCTGGACGCCGCAGTTGCGTGCGCTGGCTGTGATCGTGGGGTTGGTGGCCGGTGCGTTTGTGTTTCTGGGAACCGGCAAGGGCCGGGAAGCCCGTGAATTCATGTCCGAATCCAGGTTCGAGTTGCGCAAGGTGGTCTGGCCGACGCGCCAGGAAGCCATTCGCACGACCTGGGTCGTGATTGTTGTTGTGATCATTCTGAGTTTGCTGTTGGGCGGCTTCGACTTCGTCATCCAGAAGCTCACGCAGTGGTTCCTGGCTCGTTGAGGAGAATCAAGCAGTGAAGCGTTGGTATGTCGTTCACGCCTATTCAGGCTTCGAAAAATCCGTTGCGCAGGCATTGCGCGACCGTATCGCGCGCACCGAAATGGAAGATCGCTTCGGCGACGTCCTGGTGCCGACCGAAGAAGTCATCGAAATGCGCGCCGGCCAGAAGCGCCGGTCCGAGCGCAAGTTCTTCCCCGGCTACGTGCTGGTGCAGATCGAGACCCACGAAGAAGCCGGTATTCCGCGCATCGACAATGAAAGCTGGCACCTGGTGAAGGAAACTTCCAAGGTGATGGGCTTCATCGGCGGCACCGCCGACCGTCCGTTGCCGATCCGCGACGAAGAGGCGGATGCGATCCTGCAGCGTGTGCAGGATGGCGTCGAGAAGCCGCGTCCGAAGGTGCTGTTCGAGCCGGGTCAGATGGTGCGCGTCACCGACGGTCCGTTCAACGACTTCAACGGCGTCGTGGAAGAAGTCAATTACGAGAAGAGCCGGTTGCGGGTTGCCGTGCTCATCTTCGGTCGCTCCACGCCGGTCGAGCTCGAGTTCGGTCAGGTCGAGAAGGGCTGAGGCCGGTTTGGGCGTCGTCTAGGCGCCCGCCTCGAATGCTGCTATAGTGCGCGGCTCGCTCACCTGGCGAGCCGCCGGGAATCAATGGCTGCCGCATGGCAGCCATCTGCGTGTGGTCAGAAACGTGAAGCCGGGACACGTGATTTCCCGGTCCGATGGGGAGCCTGCAGTCAAGGCGCTAGCACCCGGAGAGTATCGAAATGGCAAAGAAGATAACTGCTTACATCAAGTTGCAGGTCAAGGCCGGTCAGGCCAATCCTGCGCCGCCGGTCGGCCCTGCACTGGGTCAGCGCGGTCTGAACATCATGGAGTTCTGCAAGGCGTTCAATGCAGCGACCTCCAAGCTGGAGCCGGGTCTGCCGACGCCGGTGGTGATCACCGCGTATTCCGACCGTACCTTCACCTTCATCACCAAGAGCACCCCGGCCAGCGTGCTGCTCAAGAAGGCCGCAGGCGTGACCTCCGGTTCCAAGCGCCCCAACACCGACAAGGTGGGCAAGGTGACGCGCAAGCAGCTGGAAGAGATCGCCAAGGTCAAGGAAGCCGATTTGACGGCGGCCGAGCTGGAAGCGGCAGTGCGCACGATTGCGGGTTCTGCCCGCAGCATGGGTTTGACGGTGGAGGGCTAAGACATGGCACAGAGCAAGCGCGTTAAGGCCATTGCGGCCGCTGTCGTTCCGGGCAAGACCTATGCCTTCGAAGACGCAATCAAGATCCTGAAGACCGTTGCCAAGGCCAAGTTCGTCGAGTCGATCGACGTTGCCGTGCGCCTGGGCGTGGACGCCAAGAAGTCCGACCAGCAGGTGCGCGGTTCGACCGTGCTGCCGGCCGGTACCGGCAAGAGCGTGCGCGTTGCGGTGTTCGCACCGGCCGGCGCCAAGGCTGACGAAGCCCTGGCCGCTGGTGCCGAGGCGGTGGGCATGGACGACCTGGCCGAGAAGATGCAGGCCGGCGACCTGAGCTACGACGTGGTCATCGCGACCCCGGACGCGATGCGCGTCGTCGGTAAGCTCGGCACCCTGCTGGGCCCGCGTGGCCTGATGCCGAACCCGAAGGTCGGCACCGTGTCGGCCAACCCGGGCGAAGCGGTCAAGAATGCCAAGTCGGGTCAGGTGCGTTACCGCACCGACAAGGCCGGCATCATCCACTGCACCATCGGCAAGGCCAGCTTCGATGACGAAGCGCTGAAGTCGAACCTGCAGGCACTGCTGGTCGATCTGATCAAGGCCAAGCCGGCCACCTCCAAGGGGACCTACCTGCAGAAGGTGTCGGTCAGCTCGACGATGGGTCCTGGCGTGACGGTCGACCAGTCGAGCCTTGCACTGAAGTGAGTTGAGGGGTCGGGCCTGTCATGGGCCTGACCCGTCGATGGAGTACAGCATTGTTTTTCCGGCCCGGGTCACCGTGTGCTGGGAGTCCGTTCCCTCCTTTGGGGTAACGGACATTTTGAAGGCGATCGCCGGCTTGTCCGGCGGTAGCCGTCAAAGACCGCAGGCGCGGTCAGCGCAGATCGACGACGGGCACGGATGCTCGCACTGGCAAGGAGTCGCCGTCGATGCAGCGGGATCGCTTAATCAGGTTCGCAAGAGCCGGCCGGCGTAGATGGTGTCGCCCTTCTGGAGCTGTCTGGTTTACGCGCGTCTGGGACATCCCGGATCGAGCCCACTCCAGGTCTAGAACGGCCACCAAAGGAACATCGGTCGATGTTCCCGGCTTCCAGGAAGGAGGCTGCCCTGGACCGCAACCGGCAGGAGCCGCGAGCGGAGTAGTTTGAAGCGGGGATTAGGGATTCGGCATTGGGGATTTGCAGGAGCGGCTTCATGGCTTTCGACGAATCACCAAGCACCAATCACCCATCCCGGCTTTAACGGAGGAGTGCAATGGCTCTCAATCTGTCTCAGAAGCAAGAAGTAGTCGCCGAGCTGGCAGACATCGCCGCCAAGGCTCACTCCTTGATCGCCGCCGAATACGCTGGCATCACGGTCTCCCAGATGACCGCGATGCGCAAGCAGGCCCGCGAAACCGGTGTGTTCTTGAAAGTTGTCAAGAACACCCTGGCTGCGCGCGCCGTTGAAGGTACCGAGTTCGCTGTCGTCGCTGACAAGCTGGTCGGTCCTTTGCTGTATGCGTTTTCGATGGAGGAGCCCGGCGCTGCCGGTCGCCTGATCAAGGAATTCGCCAAGGGCAACGACAAGTTGCAGGCCAAGGTCGTGTCCATCGGCGGGGAACTGTTCCCGGCGGGCCACGTCGACGTGTTGGCTTCGCTGCCGACCCGCGACCAGGCCCTGGCCATGCTGGCCCGCGTGCTGTCCGAACCGGCTGCCATGTTTGCCCGTGCCGTCAAGGCCGTGGGCGACAAGCAGGGTGGTGGCGACGAAGCCGCCGCGCCGGTCGCCGAGACTGCCGAAGCTTGATGTCCTAGCGTTCGCTAGAACCCCAATCCAGAAAATCATTTAAAGGTAATCACAATGTCCCTTACCAACGAACAGATCGTCGACGCCATCGCCGAGAAGTCCCTGATGGAAGTGATGGAGCTGGTCAAGGCCATCGAAGAGAAGTTCGGCGTCTCCGCCGCCGCTCCGGTCGCTGCTGCTGCAGCTGGCCCGGCCGCCGTGGTCGAAGAGCAGACCGAGTTCAACGTGGTGCTGACCAACTGCGGCGCCAACAAGGTCGGCGTCATCAAGGCCGTCCGCGCCGTGACCGGCCTGGGTCTGAAGGAAGCCAAGGACCTGACCGAAGCCGGTGGCATGCTGAAGGAAGGCGCTTCGAAGGACGAAGCCGAGAAGATCAAGAAGGAACTGACCGAAGCTGGCGCGACTGTCGAAATCAAGTAAGCAGTACCTTGCATCGCCAGCGTTTCATGGTGATGCACTGAAGGCTGGGAGCGTAAAGCTCCCGGCCTTTGGCCGTTGATGGAAGGCCGGGATTTGAGAGTCGGCATTCGGGATTCGAAGGCAATCTTCGCGTATTCCCAATCTCGTCATCCCCAATCCCTGCTTCACCGAGTTGGTAGTTGGAAGTAGCGGGAGAAGGCGTGCTGGTGCCGGCAATACCAGCGACTTCCAACTGACAATTTTGTTATTTCAGGGCCGCCGCGACGCGGCCCCCGCAGCCTAGGGTGAAGACTCATGACGTCTTATTCGTTCACCGAAAAAAAGCGTATCCGCAAGGACTTCGGCAAGCAGCGCTCGATTCTCGAAGTGCCGTTCCTGCTTGCGATCCAGGTGGATTCCTACCGCGAATTCCTGCAGGAAGACGTGGAGCCGACCAAGCGTAAGGACCTCGGTCTGCACGCGGCACTGAAGTCGGTGTTCCCGATTTCCAGCTACAGCGGCAACGCCGCGCTGGAATACGTCGGCTACAAGCTGGGTCAGCCGGTGTTTGACGAGCGTGAATGCCGTCAGCGCGGCATGAGCTATGGCGCGCCGCTGCGCGTGACCGTGCGTCTGGTGATCTACGACCGCGAGTCGTCGACCAAGGCCATCAAGTACGTGAAGGAGCAGGAGGTCTATCTTGGCGAAATCCCGCTGATGACCGACAACGGCACCTTCATCGTCAACGGCACCGAGCGCGTCATCGTCTCGCAGCTGCACCGCTCGCCGGGTGTGTTCTTCGACCACGACCGTGGCAAGACCCACAGCTCGGGCAAGCTGCTGTACAGCGCCCGCATCATTCCGTACCGCGGTTCCTGGCTGGACTTCGAGTTCGACCCGAAGGATGCGCTGTTCACCCGTATCGACCGTCGCCGCAAGCTGCCGGTGTCGATCCTGCTGCGTGCGCTCGGCTACAGCAACGAAGAGATGCTGGCCGAGTTCTTCGAGATCAACACCTTCCACATCAACCCGGACGAAGGCGTGCAGCTGGAGCTGGTGCCGGAGCGTCTGCGTGGTGAAACGCTGAACTTCGACCTGGCCGATGGCGACAAGGTCATCGTGGAAGCGGGCAAGCGCATCACCGCCCGTCACGTCAAGCAGCTCGAAGCCGCCGGCGTTGCCGCGCTGGCCGTGCCGGACGACTATCTGCTCACCCGCATCCTGTCGCACGACGTGGTCGATGGCTCGACCGGCGAACTGCTGGCCAATGCCAACGACGAGATCACCGAAGACCAGCTGGCGGCCTTCCGCAAGGCCGGCGTCGATGCGGTCGGCACCCTGTGGGTGAACGATCTGGACCGCGGTCCGTACCTGTCCAACACCCTGCGCATCGATCCGACCAAGACCCAGCTCGAAGCGCTGGTCGAAATCTACCGCATGATGCGTCCGGGCGAGCCGCCGACCAAGGAAGCCGCACAGAACCTGTTCCACAACCTGTTCTTCACCTTCGAGCGTTACGACCTGTCCACGGTCGGCCGCATGAAGTTCAACCGTCGCGTCGGCCGCAAGGACGTGCTGGGCGAGTCGGTGCTGTACGACAAGAAGTACTTTGCCGAGCGCAACGACGAAGAATCCAAGCGCCTGGTCGCCGAACACACCGATACCTCCGACATCCTGGAAGTGATCAAGGTGCTCACCGAGATCCGTAACGGGCGCGGCGTGGTCGATGACATCGATCACCTGGGCAACCGTCGCGTGCGTTCGGTCGGCGAAATGGCCGAGAACGTGTTCCGCGTGGGCCTGGTCCGCGTCGAGCGCGCGGTCAAGGAACGCCTGTCGATGGCCGAGTCCGAGGGTCTGACCCCGCAGGAACTGATCAACGCCAAGCCGGTGGCTGCGGCGATCAAAGAGTTCTTCGGCTCCTCGCAGCTGTCGCAGTTCATGGACCAGAACAACCCGCTGTCGGAAGTGACGCACAAGCGTCGCGTCTCCGCACTGGGCCCGGGCGGCCTGACCCGCGAGCGCGCCGGCTTCGAAGTGCGCGACGTGCATCCGACCCATTACGGCCGCGTCTGCACCATCGAAACCCCGGAAGGCCCGAACATCGGCCTGATCAACTCGCTGGCCGTGTTTGCCCGCACCAACCAGTACGGCTTCCTCGAGACGCCGTACCGCAAGGTGCTGGACGGCAAGGTCTCCGACGACGTCGAATACTTGTCGGCGATCGAAGAGAACGAGTACGTGATCGCCCAGGCGAACGCGCTGACCGATGCCAAGAACATGCTCACCGAGCAGTTCGTGCCGTGCCGGTTCCAGGGCGAGTCGCTGCTGAAGCCGCCGGCCGAAGTGCACTTCATGGACGTCTCGCCGATGCAGACCGTGTCGGTCGCCGCGGCGCTGGTGCCGTTCCTGGAGCACGATGACGCCAACCGCGCACTGATGGGCGCCAACATGCAGCGCCAGGCCGTGCCGACGCTGCGTTCGCAGAAGCCGCTGGTCGGTACCGGCATCGAGCGTGCGGTTGCGCGCGACTCGGGCGTGACCGTCAATGCCTTGCGTGGTGGCGTGATCGAGCAGATCGACGCGGCCCGCATCGTGGTCAAGGTCAACGAGGCGGAAATCGGCGGCGGCACCGATGCCGGCGTGGATATCTACAACCTGATCAAGTACACCCGCTCCAACCAGAACACCTGCATCAACCAGCGTCCGCTGGTGAACGTGGGTGACGTGATCGCGCGCGGCGACGTGCTGGCCGACGGTCCGTCCACCGACATCGGTGAACTGGCGCTGGGCCAGAACATGCTGATCGCGTTCATGCCGTGGAACGGCTACAACTTCGAAGACTCCATCCTGCTCTCCGAGCGCGTGGTGGAAGAGGATCGTTACACCACGATCCACATCGAGGAACTGACCTGCGTTGCACGCGACACCAAGCTGGGGCCGGAGGAAATTTCCGCCGACATCCCGAACGTGTCCGAGCAGGCGCTGAACCGTCTGGACGAGAGCGGCGTGGTGTACATCGGTGCGGAAGTGCGCGCCGGCGACATCATGGTCGGCAAGGTCACGCCGAAGGGCGAGAGCCAGCTGACCCCGGAAGAAAAGCTGCTGCGTGCGATCTTCGGTGAGAAGGCGTCCGACGTGAAGGACAGCTCGCTGCGCGTGCCCCCGGGCATGGACGGCACCGTCATCGACGTGCAGGTCTTCACCCGCGACGGCATCGAGAAGGACAAGCGTGCGCGTCAGATCGAAGAGTCCGAGATCAAGCGCGTCAAGAAGGACTTCGACGACCAGTTCCGCATCCTGGAAGCGGCCATCTACGCACGTCTGCGTTCGCAGATCGTGGGCAAGGTTGCCAACGGCGGTCCGAACCTGAAGAAGGGCGACAACGTCACCGACGCGTATCTGGACGGGCTGAAGAAGTCCGATTGGTTCCAGCTGCGCATGAAGGACGAAGACGCCGCCGACGCCATCGAGCGCGCACAGAAGCAGATCCAGGCGCACGAGAAGGAATTTGAAGCACGCTTTGCCGACAAGCGCGGCAAGATCACCCAGGGCGATGACCTCGCACCGGGCGTGCTGAAGATGGTCAAGGTGTTCCTGGCAGTGAAGCGCCGCATCCAGCCGGGCGACAAGATGGCAGGCCGCCACGGCAACAAGGGTGTGGTCTCCAATGTCGTGCCGGTCGAGGACATGCCGTACATGGCCACCGGCGAGCCGGTCGACATCGTGCTGAATCCGCTCGGCGTGCCGTCGCGTATGAACATCGGCCAGATTCTGGAAGTGCATCTGGGCTGGGCTGCCAAGGGCCTGGGTCGCAAGATCCAGCGCATGCTGGAAGCCCAGGCGGCGGTCAGCGAGCTGCGCAAGTTCCTGGACGACATCTACAACCACGACAGCGCGATCAATGCCCAGCGCGTGGACCTGTCGCAGTTCAGCGATGAGGAATTGCTCAACCTGGGCAAGAACCTGATCGATGGCGTGCCGATGGCCACCCCGGTGTTCGACGGCGCCAGCGAAGCGGAAATCAAGCGCATGCTGGAACTGGCCGAGCTGCCGCAGAGCGGTCAGACCCAGCTGTACGACGGTCGTACCGGCGAAGCGTTCGATCGCAAGACCACGGTCGGCTACATGCACTACCTGAAGTTGAACCACCTGGTCGACGACAAGATGCATGCGCGCTCGACCGGTCCGTACTCGCTCGTCACCCAGCAGCCGCTGGGCGGCAAGGCGCAGTTCGGTGGTCAGCGCTTCGGTGAGATGGAAGTCTGGGCGCTGGAAGCCTACGGCGCGGCCTACACCCTGCAGGAAATGCTGACGGTGAAGTCCGACGACGTGCAGGGCCGCAACCAGATGTACAAGAACATCGTCGATGGTGAGCACGAGATGGTCGCGGGTATGCCGGAATCCTTCAACGTGTTGGTGAAGGAAATCCGCTCGCTGGCGATCAACATGGAACTGGAAGAGTGATCGCGCCGGATCCCGGTGCCGCAACGCGGTGCCGGGATCCGGAACGTAAGTCCCTCGGTTTCATCTCAGATACGAAATTCCTCCGACCCGGAGATATCAAATGAAAGACCTGCTCAACCTCTTCAATCAACAGCGCCAGACGCTGGATTTCGACGCGATCAAGATCGCGCTGGCATCGCCGGACCTGATCCGTTCGTGGTCCTACGGCGAAGTGAAGAAGCCCGAAACCATCAACTACCGGACCTTCAAGCCCGAGCGTGACGGCCTGTTCTGCGCCGCCATCTTCGGACCGATCAAGGACTACGAGTGCCTGTGCGGCAAGTACAAGCGCATGAAGCACCGCGGCGTGGTCTGCGAAAAGTGCGGCACCGAAGTCACCCTGGCCAAGGTGCGTCGCGAGCGCATGGGTCACATCGACCTGGCCTCGCCGGTCGCGCACATCTGGTTCCTCAAGTCGCTGCCCTCGCGCATCGGCCTGATGCTGGACATGACCCTGCGTGACATCGAGCGCGTGCTGTACTTCGAAGCCTACGTGGTCACCGAGCCGGGCCTGACCCCGCTCGAGCGCCGTCAGCTGCTGACCGAAGAGCAGTACCTGACCGCACGCCAGGAGTACAACGACGACTTCGACGCCGCCATGGGCGCCGAGGCCGTGTACGAATTGCTGCGCACGATCGACCTGCAGTCGGAAATGACCCGCCTGCGCGAGGAAATCGCCAGCACCGGTTCGGAAACCAAGCTCAAGCGCCTCACCAAGCGCATCAAGCTGATCGAAGCCTTCCTGGAATCGGGCAACCGTCCGGAGTGGATGGTCATGACCGTGCTGCCGGTGCTGCCGCCGGACCTGCGTCCGCTGGTGCCGCTGGATGGCGGCCGCTTCGCGACCTCGGATCTGAACGATCTGTACCGCCGCGTGATCAACCGCAACAACCGTCTGCGTCGTCTGCTCGAGCTCAATGCGCCGGACATCATCGTGCGCAACGAGAAGCGCATGCTGCAGGAATCGGTCGATGCGCTGCTGGACAACGGCCGTCGCGGCCGTGCCATCACCGGCACCAACAAGCGTCCGCTGAAGTCGCTGGCCGACATGATCAAGGGCAAGCAGGGCCGGTTCCGTCAGAACCTGCTCGGCAAGCGCGTGGACTACTCCGGTCGTTCGGTCATCACCGTCGGTCCGTACCTCAAGCTGCACCAGTGCGGCCTGCCGAAGAAGATGGCGCTGGAGCTGTTCAAGCCGTTCGTGTTCGCCAAGCTGCAGCGTCGCGGTCTGGCCACCACCATCAAGGCCGCCAAGAAGCTGGTCGAGCGCGAAGAAGCCGAAGTCTGGGACATCCTGGAAGAAGTGATCCGCGAGCACCCGGTGCTGCTGAACCGTGCGCCGACCCTGCACCGCCTGGGCATCCAGGCGTTCGAGCCGGTGTTGATCGAAGGCAAGGCCATCCAGCTGCATCCGCTGGTGTGTACTGCGTTCAACGCCGACTTCGACGGTGACCAGATGGCCGTCCACGTGCCGCTCTCGCTGGAAGCCCAGCTGGAAGCGCGTGCGCTGATGATGTCCACCAACAACATCCTGTCGCCGGCCAACGGTGAGCCGATCATCGTGCCGTCGCAGGACGTGGTGTTGGGCCTGTACTACATGAGCCGCGCCCTGGAGAACAAGAAGGGCGAAGGCATGGTGTTCGCCAACACCAGCGAAGTGAAGCGCGCCTACGACAACCGCGTGGTGGAACTGCACGCCAAGGTCAAGGTCCGCATCACCCAGGTGGACGTGGAAGCCGACGGCAAGCGCAGCAGCGGCACCTCGATCGTGGACACCACGGTCGGGCGTGCGCTGCTGAGCGAAATCCTGCCCGAAGGCCTGCCGTTCCAGCTGGCCAACACCGAGATGACCAAGAAGAACATCTCGCGTCTGATCAACTCCAGCTACCGTCTGCTGGGCTTGAAGGACACTGTCGTGTTCGCCGACAAGCTGATGTACACCGGCTATGCCTATGCGACCCGCGCAGGCGTGTCGATCGGCATCGACGACATGCTGATCCCGGACGAGAAGAAGGGCATCCTCACCGAGGCCGAAGCCGAAGTGCTGGAGATCCAGGAACAGTACCAGTCCGGTCTGGTCACCGCCGGCGAGCGCTACAACAAGGTCGTGGACATCTGGTCGCGCACCAGCGAGCGCATCGCCAAGGCGATGATGGACACCATCGGTACCGAGAAGGTCGAAAATGCCAAGGGCGAGACCATCGACCAGAAGTCGATGAACTCGCTGTACATCATGGCCGACTCCGGTGCGCGTGGTAGCCAGGCGCAGATCCGTCAGCTGGCCGGCATGCGTGGCCTGATGGCGCGTCCGGATGGCTCGATCATCGAGACGCCGATCAAGGCGAACTTCCGCGAAGGCCTGAACGTGCAGGAGTACTTCAACTCCACCCACGGTGCCCGTAAGGGTCTGGCCGATACCGCGCTCAAGACCGCGAACTCGGGGTATCTGACCCGTCGTCTGGTCGACGTGGCACAGGACGTGGTGATCACCGAGGTCGATTGCGGCACCACCGAAGGGTTGATCATGACCCCGATCGTGGAAGGCGGCGACGTGGTGGAACCGTTGCGCGAGCGCGTGCTGGGCCGTGTGGTGGCCGAGGACGTGTACCTGCCGGGCAACGACGAAGAGCCGATCGTCACCCGCAACACGCTGCTGGACGAAGCCTGGGTTGCCAAGCTGGAAGACGCCAGCGTGCAGTCGGTGAAGGTGCGTTCGACCATCAGCTGCGAATCCTCGTTCGGCGTGTGCGCACGCTGCTACGGTCGCGATCTCGCCCGCGGTCACCAGGTCAACATCGGTGAGGCGGTCGGCGTCATTGCGGCGCAGTCGATCGGTGAGCCGGGTACCCAGCTGACCATGCGTACGTTCCACATCGGTGGTGCGGCATCGCGTGCGGCGGCGGTGGACAACATCACCGTCAAGACCACCGGCTCGGTGAAGTTCAACAACCTGAAGTCTGTGGCGCACGCCAGCGGCGCGCTGGTCGCTGTCTCGCGTTCGGGCGAACTGTCCGTGCTCGACGGCCATGGCCGCGAGCGCGAGCGTTACAAGCTGCCGTACGGTGCCACCATCACCGCCAAGGATGGTGATGCGGTCAAGGCCGGGCAGGGCGTGGCGAACTGGGATCCGCATAACCACCCGATCGTGTCGGAAGTGGCCGGTTTCATCCGCTTCATCGACTTCGTCGACGGCGTCACCGTCATCGAGAAGACCGACGAACTGACCGGTCTGGCCTCGCGCGAAATCACCGACCCGAAGCGTCGCGGTGCACATGCCAAGGAGCTGCGCCCGATCGTGCGCATCGTCGACGGCAAGGGCAACGACCTGACGATCCCGAATACGGATCTGCCGGCGCAGTACCTGTTGCCGCCGCGCTCCATCGTCAACCTGCAGGACGGCGCCGCCGTCGGCGTGGGCGACGTGGTCGCCAAGATCCCGCAGGAAGCGTCCAAGACCCGCGACATCACCGGTGGTCTGCCGCGCGTTGCCGATCTGTTCGAAGCGCGCAAGCCGAAGGATCCGGCGATCCTGGCCGAGCGCTCGGGCATCATCAGCTTCGGTAAGGACACCAAGGGCAAGCAGCGCCTGATCATCAAGGACACCGATGGTTCGGAACACGAAGAGCTGATTCCCAAGTACCGCCAGATCATCGTGTTCGAAGGCGAGCATGTGACCAAGGGCGAGACCGTGGTGGACGGCGAGCCGAGCCCGCAGGACATCCTGCGTCTGCTGGGTGTCGAGCCGCTGGCCGCGTATCTGGTCAAGGAAATCCAGGACGTGTATCGCCTGCAGGGCGTGAAGATCAACGACAAGCACATCGAGGTGATCACCCGCCAGATGCTGCGCAAGGTCGAGATCACCGACCAGGGCACCAGCAAGTTCCTCAACGGCGAGCAGGTCGAGCGCCAGCGCGTCATCGAGGAAAATGCCCGCCTGGTCAAGCGCAACGAGCTGCCGGCCAAGTACGATCCGGTGCTGCTGGGTATCACCAAGGCCTCGTTGGCCACCGAGTCGTTCATCTCGGCGGCCTCGTTCCAGGAGACCACCCGCGTGTTGACCGAGGCTGCCGTGCGCGGCACCCGCGACAACCTGCGCGGTCTGAAGGAAAACGTGATCGTGGGTCGTCTGATCCCGGCCGGTACGGGTCTGGCGTATCACGCCGGACGTCGCAAGTCGTCGGGTCTGACCGACTCGGAAATGGAAACGCTGTCGGGCAAGCCGACGGTTGCCGAACCGGTCGCAGCCGTGGCCGACGCTGGCGCGGACGAGGAGTAAGCGCTCCGACGGCGATCGCAAGATCGCCGTAAGCCAAGCGAAAAGGAGGGCAGGAGGCCCTCCGTTTTCCGGCCTTTGGATGGGCCAGCAGGGTTAGATTTCCGTGAAGTTGACGGAGTTTCGTCCTGCCAGCTATACTTCCCTGTCTCGGCGGGCCGTTTTTCGGCCTGCCTTTGTTTTCGTGCAAGGCCGTCTCGGCCTCTCAATCAGAAGAATCAACTGATGACGACGATCAATCAGCTGGTCCGCAAGCCTCGGCAAGCGACCACCTACAAGAGTGCCTCTCCGGCACTGGACAAGTGTCCGCAGCGCCGTGGCGTCTGCACACGCGTCTATACCACTACCCCGAAGAAGCCGAACTCGGCCCTGCGTAAGGTTGCCAAGGTGCGCCTGACGAACCAGGAAGAGGTCATCAGCTACATCGGTGGTGAAGGCCACAACCTGCAGGAGCACTCCGTGGTCCTGATTCGCGGTGGCCGCGTCAAGGATCTTCCCGGTGTGCGTTATCACACCGTCCGTGGTTCGCTGGACGCCGCCGGCGTCGCAAAGCGCCGTCAAGGTCGTTCCAAGTACGGCGCCAAGCGCCCGAAGAGCTAAGGAAACACTCCAATGTCCCGTAAAGGTTCTACTCCGCAGCGCACCGTCCTGCCTGATCCAAAGCATGGCAGCGAAACCATTGCCCGCTTCATCAATATGGTGATGCAAAGTGGCAAGAAGTCGGTTGCTGAGAAAATTGTCTATGGCGCGATGGACGTCATTGGCGAAAAGAATCCGAATGCCGTCGAGCTGGTGCAGAAAGCACTGGACAACGTGGCCCCGGCTGTCGAAGTTAAATCGCGTCGCGTCGGTGGTGCTACCTATCAGGTGCCCGTCGAAGTGCGCTCCTCCCGTCGCATGGCGCTGGCAATGCGCTGGTTGATCGATTCCGCGCGCAAGCGTGGCGAGAACACCATGCCGCGCAAGCTGGCTGCAGAACTGTTGGACGCCTCGGAAAGCCGTGGCGGCGCGATCAAGAAGCGCGAAGAGACGCACCGTATGGCGGAGGCGAACAAGGCGTTCGCACATTACCGCTGGTGACCTCGTGGGCCTTGGTAACGGGGCCCTTCAGCACCATCTGAGTGCTGTTTGCGACGCCTTTGGCGTCGCATCCAATCCGAAGGCCGCCGAAAGGCGGCGTTCGGCCATCCGAAATCCAAGAAATTGAGAGGCTCCCCGTGGCCCGCACCACCCCTATCGAGCGTTACCGCAACTTCGGCATCATGGCCCACATCGATGCCGGCAAGACCACCACCTCCGAGCGCATCCTGTTCTACACCGGTGTCAGTCACAAGATCGGCGAAGTCCATGACGGCGCTGCAGTGATGGACTGGATGGAGCAGGAGCAGGAGCGTGGTATCACCATCACCTCCGCTGCGACCACTGCATTCTGGTCGGGCATGGACAAGTCCATGCCGCAGCACCGCTTCAACATCATCGATACCCCCGGGCACGTCGACTTCACCATCGAAGTGGAGCGCTCCTTGCGCGTGCTCGACGGTGCGGTGTTCGTGCTGTGCGCCGTTGGTGGCGTGCAGCCGCAGTCCGAGACCGTGTGGCGCCAGGCCAACAAGTACTCCGTGCCGCGCATGGCCTTCGTCAACAAGATGGACCGTACCGGTGCCAACTTCGACAAGGTCGTCGAGCAGTTGAAGGCCCGTCTGGGTGCCTACGCCGTGCCGATGCAGGTGCCGATCGGCGCCGAAGACGGCTTCGAGGGCGTGGTCGACCTGCTCAAGATGAAGGCGATCCATTGGGATACCGCATCGCAGGGCACCACCTTCGAATACCGCGACATCCCGGCCGACCTGGTCGAGATCGCGACCGAGGCGCGTTCGTTCATGGTCGAGGCGGCTGCCGAAGCCAGCGAAGACCTGATGGACAAGTACCTCAACGAGGGCGACCTGAGCGAAGAGGAGATCCTGGTGGGTCTGCGCGAGCGCACCCTGAAGGTCGAAATCGTGCCGGTGTTCTGTGGCTCGGCGTTCAAGAACAAGGGCGTGCAGGCCATGCTCGACGGCGTCGTGCACCTGCTGCCGTCGCCGGCCGACCGTCCGCCGGTCCAGGGTATCGACGAGGACGAGAAGGAAGACACCCGTCCTGCCACCGATACCGCGCCGTTCTCGGCGTTGGCGTTCAAGATCATGACCGACCCGTTCGTGGGCTCGCTGACGTTCTTCCGTGTCTACTCGGGCACGTTGAACTCCGGCGACCAGGTCTACAACCCGGTCAAGTCGAAGAAAGAGCGCGTGGGCCGCATCCTGCAGATGCACTCCAACAATCGCGAAGAGATCAAGGAAGTGCGCGCTGGTGACATCGCCGCTGCCGTGGGTCTGAAGGACGTCACCACCGGCGACACGCTGTGTGCGCAGGACAAGGTCATCACCCTGGAGCGCATGGTGTTCCCGGAGCCGGTGATCTCGATGGCGGTGGAGCCCAAGACCAAGTCGGACCAGGAAAAGATGGGCATGGCCCTGGGCCGTCTGGCGCAGGAAGATCCCTCGTTCCGCGTCAAGACCGACGAAGAATCCGGCCAGACCATCATCTCGGGCATGGGCGAGTTGCACCTGGACATCATCGTCGACCGTATGCGTCGCGAGTTCAATGTCGAGGCCAACGTCGGCAAGCCGCAGGTGGCCTATCGCGAAACGATCCGCAAGTCCGACGTCAAGTCCGACTACAAGCACGCCAAGCAGTCCGGTGGTAAGGGTCAGTACGGTCACGTGGTGATCGAGCTGTCGCCGATGACCGAGGAAGATCGCAAGAGCGACAACGTCAAGGACGATTTCCTCTTCATCAACGACATCACCGGCGGCATCATCCCGAAGGAATTCATCCCCTCGGTCGAAAAGGGTCTGCGCGAGACGATCACCAGTGGTCCGATCGCCGGCTTCCCGGTGGTGGGCGTGAAGGTCAAGCTGGTGTTCGGCTCGTACCACGACGTCGACTCCTCGGAAATGGCGTTCAAGCTGGCCGCGTCGATGGCGTTCAAGCAGGGCTTTGCGAAAGCCAGCCCGGTGTTGCTGGAGCCGATCATGAAGGTCGAAATCGTCAGCCCGGAGGATTACCTGGGTGACGTGATGGGCGACGTGAGCCGCCGTCGTGGCGTGCTGCAGGGTCAGGACGACAGCCCGTCGGGCAAGATCATCAACGCGATGATTCCGCTGGGCGAGATGTTCGGTTATGCGACCTCGCTGCGCTCGATGAGCCAGGGCCGTGCGACGTTCTCGATGGAATTCGACCACTACGAAGAGGCACCGGCCAACATCGCCGACGCCGTCACCAAGAAGGGCTGAGTTCGCTCAGCCGCTTCTCACAAATTTTTCAATTAGAGGTAGTTAGTCATGGCAAAAGCTAAATTTGAGCGCACCAAGCCGCACGTGAACGTCGGCACCATCGGTCACGTCGACCATGGCAAGACCACGTTGACAGCCGCGCTGACCAAGATCGGTGCTGAGCGTTTCGGTGGCGAGTTCAAGGCGTATGACGCGATCGACGCGGCGCCGGAAGAGAAGGCGCGCGGCATCACGATTTCGACCGCACACGTCGAATACGAATCCCCGACCCGTCACTACGCGCACGTCGATTGCCCCGGCCACGCCGACTACGTCAAGAACATGATCACCGGTGCGGCGCAGATGGACGGCGCGATCCTGGTGTGTTCGGCCGCCGACGGCCCGATGCCGCAGACCCGCGAGCACATCCTGCTCTCGCGTCAGGTCGGTGTGCCGCACATCGTCGTGTTCCTGAACAAGGCCGACATGGTCGACGACGCCGAGCTGCTCGAGCTGGTCGAGATGGAAGTGCGCGAGCTGCTCAGCAAGTACGACTTCCCGGGCGATGACACGCCAATCATTCACGGTTCGGCGCGTCTGGCGCTGGACGGCGACCAGAGCGACATCGGCGTGCCGGCGATCCTGAAGCTGGTCGAGGCGCTGGATTCGTTCATTCCGGAGCCGACCCGCGACGTCGACCGCCCGTTCCTGATGCCGGTTGAAGACGTGTTCTCGATCTCCGGCCGCGGCACCGTGGTGACCGGTCGTATCGAGCGCGGCATCATCAAGGTTGGCGACGAAATTGAAATCGTCGGTATCCGTGATACCCAGAAGACCACCGTCACCGGCGTGGAAATGTTCCGCAAGCTGCTGGACCAGGGTCAGGCAGGCGACAACGCCGGTCTGCTGCTGCGCGGCACCAAGCGTGACGACGTCGAGCGTGGCCAGGTGCTGTGCAAGCCGGGTTCGATCAAGCCGCATACCGAGTTCGAAGCCGAAGTCTACGTGCTGTCGAAGGACGAGGGTGGCCGTCATACCCCGTTCTTCAAGGGCTACCGTCCGCAGTTCTACTTCCGCACCACCGACATCACTGGCGCCTGCCAGCTGCCGGAAGGCGTGGAGATGGTGATGCCGGGCGACAACGTGAAGATGGTCGTGACCCTGATCAACCCGGTCGCCATGGACGAAGGTCTGCGCTTCGCCATCCGTGAAGGCGGTCGTACCGTCGGCGCCGGCGTGGTTGCCAAGATCGTCAAGTAAGTCCTGCAATCCGGCGGCTTCGGTCGCTGGATCTGCACGAACAAGGGTCGGCGCAAGCCGGCCCTTTTTCGTGGGCCGAGTCGGAGGTGCGTGCACGGCCGGCGTCTTTATCGGGTAGGGCGCTTGCGCATGTAAAGGTGCCTCGCTATAATGCGCGGCTCGGTGTCCCTGGGTAGGGCGCTGAGTTACAGCGAAAAGAACGGCAGGATGCCGCTCGTGTTCGCCAGACCGGGAAGGTCGCGTTGCATGGAGCACTCAACAACTCACCTGTTGTTGACCGTGCTCTTGTCGCGCATTATACTTTTCCGTCTGGGCAGGCCGGTTTACCGGTCTGCCTCAGTTTTTGGGCGGAGGAAATGCCCTCGTCAGCAGGATGCACGGCGATTTCATCTACGTCAGGAATATCGGGGCAGGTATCCCAGAGGCCTTGCCCGTCGCTCTTTTAACGAAGGAAGCTTCCGTCATGTCGGAACAAAAGATCCGGATTCGGTTGAAGGCGTTCGATCATCGTTTGATCGACCGTTCGGCCAGCGAGATCGTCGAAACGGCTAAGCGGACCGGCGCGCAAGTGCGTGGCCCGATCCCGTTGCCGACCAAGATCGAACGTTACACCATCCTCGTATCCCCGCATGCCGACAAGGATGCGCGTGACCAGTACGAAACCCGCACGCACAAGCGTGTGCTCGATATCGTCGACCCGAACGACAAGACCGTGGACGCGCTGATGAAGCTCGAACTCGCGGCTGGCGTCGACGTTCAGATCAAGTTGACCTGAGGACTACGACCATGACGAAGAAATATTCGTTGGGCTTCGTAGGCCGCAAGGCTGGTATGAGCCGCGTCTTCACCGAAGACGGTCGCTCGGTACCGGTCACGCTGATCGAAGCAACTCCAAACCGCATCGCGCAGATCAAGACCGTCGAAGCTGACGGCTACAGCGCCGTGCAGATTACCGTTGGTGCCCGTCGTGCCGCGCTGGTCAACAAGCCGGCTGCTGGCCACTTCGCCAAGGCGAAGGTGGAAGCGGGTCGCGGCCTGTGGGAATTCCGCGTTGAAGATGCCCAGCTCGGCGATTTCGCCGTCGGCGGCGAAATCAAGGCGGACATCTTCGAGGTCGGCCAGAAGGTCGACGTCCAGGGCGTCACCAAGGGTAAGGGTTTCCAGGGCACCATCAAGCGCTACAACTTCCGTATGGGCGATGCAACTCACGGTAACTCGCTGTCGCATCGCGCGCCGGGTTCGTTGGGTCAGCGCCAGACCCCGGGTCGCGTTTTCCCGGGCAAGAAGATGTCGGGCCACATGGGCGCCGTGCAGCAAAGCACGCAGAACCTGGAAGTGGTCAAGGTCGACGTCGAGCGTGGTCTGATTGCTATCCGCGGCGCCGTGCCTGGCGCAGCTGGTGGCGACGTGATCGTCCGTCCGGCGAGCAAGGCATAAGGAGAGATGACGATGGAACTCGTTATCACGGGTAGCAACAACAAGGTCTCGGTCTCCGATGCCGTGTTCGGTCGCGAATTCAGCGAAGATCTGGTTCACCAGGTCGTCGTCGCTTATCGCAATGCCGGTCGCGCTGGTACCAAGGCACAGAAGACGCGTTCGGAAGTTGCGGGCACGACCAAGAAGTCGAAGAAGCAGAAGGGCGGCGGTGCGCGCCATGGCGCGCTGACGGCTCCGATCTTCGTCGGCGGCGGCGTGACCTTCGCGGCCAAGCCGCGCAGCTTCGAACAGAAAGTCAACCGCAAGATGTACCGTGCGGCCATCTGCGCGATCTTCTCTGAGCTTAATCGCCAGGGTCGCCTGATGATCGTCGATGCGTTCGACGTCGAAACCACCAAGACCCAGGGTCTGATCGAGAAGCTGAAGGGACTGGATGTGGGCAAGCGCCCGCTGATCGTCACCGAGGAAGCCTCCGAGCACCTGTATCTGTCCGCCCGCAATCTGCCGTATGTGCAGGTGCGTGATGTGCAGGGTCTGGATCCGGTCGCTCTGGTCGGGGCCGATACGGTCGTGATCACCGCCGATGCGGTCAAGAAGGTCGAGGAGTGGCTGGCATGAGCAGCAACGAAAAAATCTTCAGCGTGCTGCGTGCTCCGCGAGTCTCCGAAAAGACCGCGCGCCTGCAGGAAATCTCCAACCAGTATGTCTTCGAAGTTTCGAACGAAGCCACCAAGGCCGATGTAAAGGCCGCGGTTGAGCAGCTGTTCGACGTCAAGGTCAAAGCGGTCAACGTGGTCAACGTCAAGGGCAAGAGCAAGTCCTTCCGTAACCGTGCTGGCAGCCGTGGCAATTGGCGCAAGGCGTACGTCCGCCTGGTTGATGGTCAGTCCATCGACGTAACGGCCAAGGCCTGAGGTCCATCCCATGCCATTGATGAAGTTCAAACCCACCTCTCCCGGCCGTCGTTCCGCCGTGCGCGTGGTTACTCCCGATCTGCACAAGGGCGCACCGCACGCGGCGCTGCTCGATTCGCAGAGCAAGTCCGGTGGTCGTAACCACCATGGCCGCATCACCGTGCGTCACGTCGGTGGTGGTCATAAGCAGCACTACCGCATCATCGACTTCAAGCGCAACAAGGAAGGTATTCCGGCGCGTGTGGAGCGGATCGAATACGATCCGAACCGTACCGCTCATATCGCCCTGCTGTGCTATGTCGACGGCGAGCGTCGCTACATCATCGCCCCCAAGGGCCTGAAGGCTGGCGATCAGGTCATTGCCGGTGCCAACGCACCGATCAAGACCGGCAACACGCTGCCGCTGCGCAACATCCCGGTCGGTACGACGGTCCACGCTATCGAGCTGAAGCCGGGTAAGGGCGCTCAGATCGCACGTGCTGCCGGTGCAGCCGTCCAGCTGGTCGCTCGCGAAGGCATCTATGCCACGCTGCGTCTGCGCTCGGGCGAAATGCGCAAGGTGCCGGTCGAGTGCCGCGCCACCATCGGCGAAGTCGGCAACGACGAGCACAACCTCGAGAAGCTGGGCAAGGCTGGCGCCAAGCGCTGGCGCGGTGTTCGCCCGACCGTTCGCGGTGCGGCCATGAACCCGGTCGATCACCCGCACGGTGGTGGTGAGGCCAAGGCTGGCCAGGGTAATCCGCATCCGGTCACCCCGTGGGGTGTTCCGACCAAGGGTTACAAGACGCGCAAGAACAAGCGCACCCAGCAATTCATCGTCCGCGATCGTAGGGGCTAATCGACCATGGCACGTTCACTCAAGAAGGGCCCGTTCGTCGATCACCACCTTGCAAAGAAGGTGGAGTCCGCTGCGGGTAGCAAGAAGCCGATCAAGACCTGGTCGCGCCGTTCGATGATCCTGCCGGAAATGGTAGGCATCACCATCGCCGTGCATAACGGCAAGAACCACATTCCGGTGCTCGTCAACGAGAATATGGTCGGCCACAAGCTCGGCGAATTTGCCGTCACCCGGACCTTCAAGGGTCACGGTGGCGACAAGAAGTCGAGCAGGTAAGGGAGAGATGACGATGGAAGCGAAAGCAATCCTGCGCACCGCGCGCATCTCCCCGCAGAAGGCCCGCCTGGTCGCTGACCAGGTGCGTGGTTTGTCCGCCGAACGTGCGGTCAATCTGCTGAAGTTCTCGGATAAAAAGGCTGCGCACCTGATCAAGAAGGTTGTGGAGTCGGCGATTGCCAATGCCGAGAACAATCAGGGCGCGGATGTCGACGAGCTGAAGGTCAAGACCATCATGGTTGATGAAGGTCCGTCCCTGAAGCGTTTCATGGCGCGGGCGAAAGGCCGCGGTACCCGCATCCTCAAGCGCACCAGTCACATCACTGTGATTGTCGGCGCCGCCAAGTAAGCGGAAAGGAAAAGACCATGGGTCATAAAGTTCATCCGACTGGAATTCGCCTTGGCATCGCCAAGGACTGGAATTCCAAGTGGTACGCAAACAAGGCCGACTTCGCCGCCTATCTGGCAGCCGACCTGAAAGTGCGTGAAATGCTGCGCAAGAAGCTCGCGCAGGCAGGTATCAGCAAGATCTTGATCGAGCGCCCTGCCAAAACCGCCCGCGTGACCATTCACACCGCCCGTCCGGGCGTGGTGATCGGCAAGCGTGGCGAGGACATCGAAAAGCTGCGCAAGGAAGTGAGCGCGATGATGGGTGTTCCTGCCCACATCAACGTCACCGAAGTGCGCAAGCCGGAGCTGGATGCGCAGCTGGTCGCCGAGTCGATCGCGCAGCAGCTTGAGCGTCGCATCATGTTCCGCCGTGCAATGAAGCGCTCGGTCGGCAACGCGATGCGCCTGGGTGCCCTGGGCATCAAGGTCAACGTGGCTGGCCGCCTCAACGGTGCAGAAATCGCCCGTTCGGAGTGGTACCGCGAAGGCCGCGTGCCGCTGCACACGCTACGTGCCGACATTGATTACGGTTTTGCCGAGGCGTCCACGACGTACGGCATCATCGGCATCAAGGTCTGGATCTATAAGGGTGAGGTCTTCGACTTCTCCCAGGTTGGCCAGGAGAAGCAGGACGACAGCCCGCGCAACGATCGTAACGATCGCGGCGACCGTGGTGACCGTCCTTCGCGCCCGGCTCGTGAAGCGAGGTAACGGCAATGTTGCAACCCAAGCGAACCAAATACCGCAAGATGCACAAGGGCCGTAACGACGGCCTGGCATGGAGCGGAAACGCCGTCAGCTTCGGCGAGTACGGCCTCAAGGCAACCGCGCACGGTCAGCTGACCGCGCGTCAGATTGAAGCAGCACGTCGTACGATCAGCCGCCACGTCAAGAAGGGCGGCAAGATGTGGATCCGTGTGTTCCCCGACAAGCCGATCACCAAGAAGCCGATCGAAGTCCGCATGGGCTCCGGTAAGGGCAACGTGGAGTACTGGGTCGCGCAGATTCAGCCGGGCCGCATGATCTATGAAATCGAGGGGATTCCCGAAGATATCGCACGTGAGGCCTTCCGCCTTGCCGCCGCGAAATTGTCGGTGACCACCACTTTCGTGACCCGGACGGTGCGCTGATGGATATCAAACAACTCCGCGAGAAGTCGGCTGACGAACTGAAGGCCCACCTGACCGATCTGCGTAAGGAGCAGTTCTCGCTCCGTATGCAGCAGGTCACCGGCCAGCTGCCGAAGACCCACGATACCCGCCGGGTGCGCCGCGAGATTGCTCGCGTCAAGTACCTGCTCGGCAGCACCAAGTAAGGACGGCCGCGATGAGCGACAACAACGAAAAGCAAACGCTGCGCACGGTCGAAGGCCGTGTCGTCAGCAACAAGATGGACAAGACGGTCACCGTGTTGGTGGAGCGCCAGGTCAAGCACCCGTTGTACGGTAAGTACATCAAGCGCTCGTCCAAGCTCCACGCACACGACGCCGACAATGCCTGCAACGAAGGCGACGTCGTGCGTGTGACCGAGATTGCTCCAATGTCCAAGACCAAGAACTGGCGGGTGGTCGAAATCGTCACCCGTTCGGCCGAATAAGGGAGATCTGAATCATGATCCAGATGCAGAGCTACCTCGATGTCGCCGACAATTCGGGTGCCAAGGAAGTGATGTGCATCAAGGTGCTGGGCGGCTCCAAGCGCCGCTACGCACACATTGGCGACATCATCAAGGTGACCGTCAAGGACGCCATTCCGCGTGGCAAGGTCAAGAAGGGCGAAGTCTACGACGCCGTCGTGGTGCGTACCCGCAAGGGTGTGCGCCGTCCCGACGGTTCGCTGATCCGCTTCGATGGCAACGCCGCTGTGCTGTTGAACAATAAGCAGGAGCCGATCGGGACCCGCATCTTCGGGCCGGTGACGCGCGAGCTGCGTTCCGAGAAGTTCATGAAGATCGTCTCGCTCGCTCCCGAAGTGCTGTGAGCGGAGGACATATACATGGCTAACCGTATCAAGAAGGGCGACCAGGTCGTCATCAACACCGGCAAGGACAAGGGTAAGCAGGGTGAAGTTGTGCGTGTGGACGGCGATCGCGTGATCGTCTCCAATGCCAACGTCATCAAGCGCCACACCAAGCCGAACCCGCAGGCGGGTGTCGCCGGCGGCGTGGTCGAGCGTGAAGCGTCGATCCATATCTCCAACGTCAATATCGTCAACCCGGCAACGGGCAAGGGCGAGCGCGTTGGCTTCAAGGTGCTGGAGGATGGACGCAAATTGCGTGTGTTCCGCTCCAGCGGTGAGGCGCTCGACGCCTGAGGAATGCGATCATGAACACTCGTCTCGAAAAGTTTTACAAGGAAAACGTGGTGCCGGCCCTGATGAAGGAATTCGGCTACACCAATCCGATGGAAGTGCCGAAGCTGGTCAAGGTCACGCTCAACATGGGCGTGGGCGAGGCGGCTACCAACAAGAAGATTCTGGAAAATGCGGTCGCCGACATGTCCAAGATCTCCGGCCAGAAGCCGGTGGTCACCAAGTCGCGCGTTTCGGTCGCATCGTTCAAGATTCGTGACGGTTGGCCGATCGGCTGCAAGACCACCTTGCGTCGCGCCAAGATGTACGAGTTTCTGGATCGTCTGATCAACATCTCGCTGCCGCGCGTGCGCGACTTCCGTGGTGTTTCCGGTCGCTCCTTTGACGGTCGTGGCAACTTCAACATGGGTGTGAAGGAACAGATCATCTTCCCGGAAATCGACTTCGACGCCGTCGACGCGATTCGCGGTATGGATATCGCCATCACCACCACCGCCAAGACGGATGCGGAAGCGAAGGCGCTGCTGGCAGCGTTCAAGTTCCCGTTCCGTAACTGACCGTCGAGGACATCCGAAATGGCAAAGACCTCCATGATCCACCGCGACATCAAGCGTGCAAAGCTGGCGAAGAAATTCGCCGGCAAGCGTGATGCGCTGAAGAAGATCCTCTCCAGTCAGGATGCGTCCTACGAAGAGAAGATCGATGCGTCGACCAAGTTGCAGAAGCTGCCGCGCGATTCGTCGCCGAGCCGCCACCGCAACCGTTGCGAGCTGTCCGGCCGTCCGCGCGGTGTCTACCGCAAGTTCGGTCTGGGTCGCAACATGCTGCGCAAGGCCACGATGAACGGTGACGTTCCGGGCCTGCGCAAGGCAAGCTGGTAACAGCATTGCCGGCCGTTCGCGGCCGGCTTGAACAGGATCGTTCTGTTCAACAGGGGAGTCCGACGCAAGTCGGGCTCTTTTGTCGTATACTTCCGCTTCTGTCTTGCCCGCATGGGCGCGGCATGGCGTAAAGGGTCCTGGCCCATCCCCAGGAAAACACAAGATTTTCGCGAAAGCGGATATCGGTGCACTCAAAGGTACTCATATGAGCATGACTGATCCCATCGCCGACCTGCTGGTACGCATCAAGAATGCGGCCGCGGTTGGTAAGCAGACGGTGAAATTGCCGTCGTCCAAGATCAAGGTTGCGATCGCCCAGGTCCTGAAGGACGAGGGTTACATCACAGACCTACGCGTGACAGCGACCGAGAACAACAAGTCGGAGCTGGAAATCGTGCTGAAGTATTTCGAAGGCCGTCCGGTCATCGAGACCCTGAAGCGTTTCTCGCGCTCGGGTCTGCGCCAGTACCGCGGCAAGACCGAGCTGCCCAAGGTCCTGGGTGGCCTGGGTATCGCCATCATCTCCACGTCGAAGGGCATCATGACCGATGCGCAGGCTCGCGAAGCCGGCGTTGGTGGTGAAGTCCTGTGCTTCGTGGCCTAAGGGAAGGAATCGATCATGTCCCGTGTAGCCAAGAAGCCTGTTTCCCTTCCGAAGGGTGTTGAACTCAACGTCCAGCCCGAGCTGGTCAGCGTCAAGGGTCCGAAGGGCACCCTGACCCTGCCGAAGCCGACTGGCGTCGAAATCGCCATCGACGGCGACGTTGCCACGCTGTCGGCCAATGACCCGTCGCAGATCGCCATCACCGGTACCGTGCGCGCCATCCTGGCCAACATGGTCAAGGGTGTGTCCGAAGGCTTCGAGCGTAAGCTCGAGCTGGTCGGCGTCGGTTACCGCGCCGCCATGCAGGGCAAGGATCTGAGCCTGGCGCTCGGTTTCTCGCATCCGCTGGTGTTCGTGGCGCCGGAAGGCATCACGCTGTCGACCCCGACCCAGACCGAGATCGTGGTCCAGGGCGCCGACAAGCAGCGCGTCGGCGAAGTCGCCGCCAAGATTCGCGGTTTCCGTCCGCCGGAGCCCTACAAGGGCAAGGGTGTGAAGTACGCCGGTGAAGTCATCATTCGCAAGGAAGCCAAGAAGGCGTAACGCAGGTCCCTCTGCTAGGAGCCCGGCCATCCATGGCCGGACTTCCGATGCAAAAGCCTGCTTCCTTCAGCTTCCGTAGGATAAATATCATGAGCATCAACAAGAACATCGCCCGTCTGCGTCGCGCCAAGTCCACCCGTTCGCACATCCGTGAGCTGGGCGTCGCTCGCCTGTCGGTGCTGCGCACCGGCCAGCATCTGTATGCGCAGGTCTTCACCGCCGACGGTTCCAAGGTGATCGCCGCGGCGAACACCCTGCAGGCCGACGTCAAGGAAGGCCTGAAGAACGGCAAGAACAGCGATGCGGCCGTCAAGGTCGGCAAGCTGATCGCCGAGCGCGCCAAGGCTGCGGGCATCGAGAAGGTCGCGTTCGACCGCTCGGGCTACCGCTACCATGGCCGTATCAAGGCGCTGGCCGATGCAGCTCGCGAAGGCGGCCTGCAGTTCTAAGCACTGCTGCGGACGTGGCCATCGGTCACGTCCGCGATACCGCCGGCAGGGAGATGCCGGACCGTCCCGTTCTTTTGCAACGGAGCCGGGAACACCGCGTGATTTCACAACCATAAGCGGCTTCGAGCCGTACATACTCAATCAATCAAGGAATCAAGATGGCAGAAGAACGTGCACCGCGGGGTCGTGATCGCGACCGTAACCGCGAAGAGAAAGTCGACGATGGCATGATCGAAAAGCTGGTCGCGGTCAATCGCGTCAGCAAGACGGTCAAGGGCGGTCGCCAGTTCACCTTCACCGCGCTGACCGTGGTCGGCGATGGTCTGGGCAAGGTCGGTTTCGGGTATGGCAAGGCGCGCGAAGTGCCGGTCGCCATCCAGAAGTCGATGGAACAGGCGCGCAAGAACCTGGCCACCGTCGATCTGAACAACGGTACCTTGTGGCATGCCGTCAAGTCCGGCCATGGCGCAGCACGCGTCTACATGCAGCCGGCCTCGGAAGGTACGGGCGTCATCGCCGGCGGCGCCATGCGCGCTGTGCTGGAAGCGGTTGGCGTCAAGAACGTGCTGGCCAAGGCGGTTGGTTCGCGTAACCCGATCAACCTGGTCCGTGCAACCCTGAAGGGTCTGTCGGAAGTGCAGTCGCCGGCGCGTGTTGCGGCCAAGCGCGGCAAGAAGGTGGAGGAGCTCAACCATGGCTAAGGACACCAACAAGACCGTGACGGTGCGCCTGGTGCGTGGCCTGCGTGGAACCCAGTCGCGTCACCGCCTGTCGGTGCGTGCGTTGGGCCTGAATAAGCTCAACGATGTGCGTGAACTGAAGGACAGCCCGCAGGTTCGCGGCCTGATCAACACCGTTCACTACCTCGTCAAGGTTGAGGACTAATCCCATGACTTTGCATCTTAATGACCTCAAGCCCGCCGACGGCGCCCGCACCGAGCGCACCCGCGTCGGCCGTGGCATCGGCTCCGGCCTTGGCAAGACCTGTGGCCGCGGCCACAAGGGTTCGTTCGCGCGCAAGGGCGGCGGCAAGATCAAGGCCGGCTTCGAAGGCGGCCAGACCCCGATGCAGCGCCGTCTGCCGAAGATCGGTTTCCGTTCCAAGATGGCGCGTGACAGTGCCGAAGTGTTGTCCTACCAGCTGGACAAGCTGGAAGCCGGTGAGATCGACTTTGCAGCGCTGCGTGCGGCCAATCTGGTCCCGAGCCGCGCCAAGAAGGCGAAGATCGTGCTGAAGGGCGAGCTGAGCAAGAAGTTCGTGCTGAAGGGCGTGGCTGCAAGTGCAGGCGCCAAGGCAGCAATCGAAGCTGCCGGCGGCAGCGTAGAGGAGTAATCGGCAGATGGCGCAGGCTGGCATTGGTAACCTCGGTGGCGGGCTCGGCAAGTTCACGGAACTTCGCCAGCGGCTGCTGTTCGTCCTCGGGGCATTGATCGTCTATCGCATCGGCTGCTATGTGCCGGTGCCTGGCGTGAATCCCGATGCCATGCTTTCGTTGATGCAGGCGCAGGGCGGCGGCATCGTGGACATGTTCAACATGTTCTCGGGCGGCGCCCTGCACCGTTTCAGTATTTTCGCGTTGAACGTGATGCCGTACATCTCGGCATCGATCGTGATCCAGTTGGCCACGCACATCTTTCCCGCCCTCAAGGCGATGCAGAAGGAAGGCGAATCCGGCCGACGCAAGATCACCCAGTATTCGCGTATCGGTGCGGTGCTTCTGGCAGTGGTGCAGGGCGGTAGTATCGCGCTGGCACTGCAGAATCAGACCGCGCCCGGTGGTGCTCCGGTGGTGTATGCGCCGGGCATGGGCTTCGTGCTCACCGCAGTGATCGCGCTGACCGCCGGCACCATCTTCCTGATGTGGGTGGGCGAGCAGGTCACCGAGCGTGGCATCGGCAACGGCGTGTCGCTGATCATCTTCGCCGGCATCGTGGCGGGTCTTCCGTCGGCGGCGATCCAGACCGTCGAGGCCTTCCGCGAAGGCAATCTGAGCTTCATTTCACTGCTTCTGATCGTCATCACCATTCTGGCCTTCACGCTGTTTGTGGTGTTCGTCGAACGCGGGCAGCGACGTATCACGGTCAACTACGCGCGCCGCCAGGGCGGTCGCAATGCGTACATGAACCAGACCTCGTTCCTGCCGCTGAAGCTCAATATGGCAGGCGTGATTCCGCCGATCTTCGCCTCCAGCATCCTCGCCTTCCCGGCGACGCTGTCGATGTGGTCCGGTCAGGCGGCGTCCGGCAGCGGCGTGGGCTCCTGGCTGCAGAAGATCGCCAATGCGCTCGGGCCGGGCGAGCCGGTGCACATGCTGGTGTTTGCGGCACTGATCATCGGCTTTGCGTTCTTCTACACCGCGCTGGTGTTCAACTCGCAGGAAACCGCCGACAACCTCAAGAAGTCGGGCGCGCTGATTCCGGGCATCCGCCCTGGCAAGGCGACGGCGGATTATGTGGACGGCGTGCTGACACGTCTGACCGCAGCGGGTTCGTTGTACCTGGTGATCGTCTGCCTGCTGCCGGAAATCATGCGCACGCAGCTGGGCACCTCGTTCCACTTCGGTGGTACGTCGTTGCTGATCGCCGTGGTGGTGGTGATGGACTTCATTGCGCAGATCCAGGCGCATCTGATGTCGCATCAGTACGAGAGCCTGCTGAAGAAGGCCAACCTCAAGGGTGGCTCGCGCGGCGGTCTGGCGCGCAGTTAAGTCTCGCGGGCGGTTAGGTGGTACACTAGATCTTCATTGCGTGAAGACGGCCTGGTTCCCGGGCCACAATCTTCCGATCAGAAGGGCGGCTCGCGCGACGTCTCGCGCGCGGGTGTGACGAGGTGGTCCTGTGCGGGAGTAGTACAGGCGATTCGGAGAAGTTTTCTGGATCAACATCGTCCGGCGCCGGAGCGAGGGCACACTCCCCACGCCGGGTCCATGGAACTTTTGGTTCCACGGGCTTCAAAGCAATCCGAGGCCTTGCTACAATTCCGAGTTCACTTTTGATCCATCCTGCCGGATGGCGCCTGGGCGCTGTCGGGCCATCACTCAGTTGGAGAATCGCGTCATGGCGCGTATTGCAGGCGTCAACCTGCCAGCCCAGAAGCACGTCTGGGTCGGGTTGCAAAGCATCTACGGCATCGGCCGTACCCGTTCGAAGAAGCTCTGCGAATCCGCAGGCGTTACCTCGACCACGAAGATTCGTGATCTGTCCGAACCCGAAATCGAGCGCCTGCGCGCCGAAGTCGGCAAGTATGTCGTCGAAGGCGACCTGCGCCGCGAAATCGGTATCGCGATCAAGCGACTGATGGACCTGGGCTGCTATCGCGGTCTGCGTCATCGCCGTGGTCTCCCGCTGCGTGGTCAGCGCACCCGTACCAACGCCCGCACCCGCAAGGGTCCGCGCAAGGCGATCAGGAAGTAAGGGATAGATCATGGCAAAGCCAGCAGAAAAGAAAACGAAGAAGAAGATCAAGCGCGTCATCACTGACGGCGTCGCCCACGTCCACGCTTCGTTCAACAACACCATCGTCACCATCACCGATCGCCAGGGCAATGCGCTGTCGTGGGCTACGTCCGGCGGCGCCGGCTTCCGTGGTTCGCGCAAGTCGACCCCGTTCGCTGCTCAGGTTGCCGCCGAAAAGGCTGGCCGCGCTGCGCTCGACTACGGCGTGAAGTCGCTGGAAGTACGTATCAAGGGTCCGGGTCCGGGCCGTGAGTCGGCCGTGCGTTCGTTGAACAACGTGGGCTACAAGATCACCAACATCATCGACGTGACGCCAATCCCGCACAACGGGTGCCGTCCGCCGAAGAAGCGTCGCGTCTAAAGGGAGCGATAAGAAATGGCTCGTTATATCGGTCCTACCTGTAAGCTCGCCCGCCGCGAAGGCGCCGATCTTTCCCTCAAGAGCCCGGCGCGTGCGCTGGACTCCAAGTGCAAGCTTGAGCAGAAGCCCGGCCAACACGGCGCGGCTCGCAAAGGCAAGCTCTCCGACTACGCTACCCAGCTGCGTGAAAAGCAGAAGGTCAAGCGCATCTACGGGTTGCTGGAGCGTCAGTTCCGCAACTACTACAAGAAGGCCTCGACCAAGAAGGGCAACACCGGCGAGAACCTGCTGCAGTTGCTGGAAACCCGTCTGGACAACGTCTGCTACCGCATGGGCTTTGCCGTCACCCGTCCGGCCGCGCGCCAGCTGGTGTCGCACCGTGGCGTGCTGGTCAATGGCAAGTCGGTGAATCTGGCGTCGTACCAGATCAAGGCTGGCGATGCGATCACGTTGTCGGAAAAGGCACAGAAGCAGCTCCGCGTGCAGGAAGCCCTGACCGTGGCTGAGCAGCACGACATGACGCCGTCGTGGGTCGAAGTCGATTCGAAGAAGTTCAGCGGCGTGTTCAAGGCCGTTCCGGATCGCGCTGACCTGCCTTCGGATATCAACGAAGCGCTGATCGTCGAGTTGTATTCGAAGTAATTCACATTGGAGAGCCTCCGGCACCGCCGGAGGTTCGCAGGAGACCCCGCAACATGACGGTTACCGCCAACCAGGTTCTGCGCCCCCGTGGTCCGCAGATCGAACGTCTTACCGACAATCGCGCAAAGGTCGTGATCGAGCCCTTGGAGCGCGGTTACGGGCACACGCTGGGCAATGCCCTGCGTCGTGTGCTGTTGTCGTCGATCCCGGGTTTTGCGATCACCGAGGTCGAGATCGACGGCGTGCTGCACGAGTACACCACGGTCGAAGGGCTGCAGGAAGACGTGCTTGACGTCCTGCTCAACCTGAAAGACGTGGCGATTCGTATGCATAGTGGCGACAGCGCGACGCTGTCGTTGTCCAAGCAGGGTCCGGGTACGGTCACTGCGGCCGACATCAGGACCGATCACAACGTCGAGATCATCAACGGCGACCACGTGATCTGCCACCTGACCAAGGACACGGCGCTGAACATGCGCCTGAAGATCGAGCGTGGTTTCGGCTATCAGCCGGCTGCTGCGCGTCGTCGTCCGGACGAAGAGACCCGCACCATCGGTCGTCTGATGCTGGATGCGTCGTTCTCGCCGGTGCGTCGCGTTGCCTATGCCGTGGAAGCTGCGCGCGTTGAACAGCGCACCGACCTCGACAAGCTGGTGATCGATATCGAGACCAACGGCACCATCGATGCCGAGGAAGCCGTGCGCACCGCCGCCGACATCCTCAGCGATCAGCTGTCGGTGTTCGGCGATTTCACCCACCGCGATCGCGGTGCGGCCAAGCCGGCTGCCAGCGGCGTGGATCCGGTGCTGCTGCGCCCGATCGACGACCTCGAGCTGACCGTGCGTTCGGCCAACTGCCTGAAGGCCGAGAGCATCTACTACATCGGCGATCTGATCCAGAAGACCGAAGTGGAACTGCTCAAGACCCCGAATCTTGGCAAGAAGTCGCTGACCGAAATCAAGGAAGTGCTGGCACAGCGCGGCCTTGCACTGGGCATGAAGCTGGAGAACTGGCCGCCGGCCGGTGTCGCCCAGCACGGCATGCTTGGTTAATGCATCACCCGCATGGGCGTCTTCGGGCGCCCATGCTGTTTTTACATCGACGGGCCAAAGCCCGCGGTGACATCCGGTCGAAGGACGGCCGGCTCGGACCAACCGCAGTCCATTCAACAGCGCCAGGATGGCGACAACGTCTCTCAAAGCAGTCTCAACATTCCTTAGGAAATCACACTCATGCGTCACCAGAAATCCGGCCGTAAGTTCAACCGCACCAGCGCGCACCGCGAAGCCATGTTCCGCAATATGGCCGCCTCGCTGTTCAAGCACGAGCTGATCAAGACCACCTTGCCGAAGGCCAAGGAACTGCGTCGCGTCGCCGAGCCGCTGATCACCATCGGCAAGGTCGATGGCGTTGCCAACCGTCGTCTGGCGTTTGCCCGCCTGCGCGACAAGGAAGCCGTGGGCAAGCTGTTCGTCGAACTGGGCCCGCGTTATGCGACCCGTCCCGGCGGCTACCTGCGCATCCTGAAGGCCGGCTTCCGTGCCGGTGACAATGCGCCGATGGCGTATGTCGAGCTGGTCGACCGTCCGGTCGTCGCCGAGGAAGTGGCCGAGTAATCGGTTCGCCCTTCGCAAGGATCTTGAAAAGCCCGGCTAGCGCCGGGCTTTTTCATTGCAGGCCCCGAGCCGGGTCTGTCGCCTTGGCGTCGATGTCACAGCCGCAATGCAGTGCAGCGACCTGCAGGGGTCAACCATCGCCAAGCAGCCTGCTGCGACGGTGGCTGCGTCAGGGCTGCATCGCCAGCATGCAGGGTGGCGCGTGGCGGGCGATAGGCATGGCTGGACGGGACTTCGCGCTGCAACCTGCCCGATGCAGGCATCCGTGGTCACCGCGGCGGCGATGGCTGATAATCGGACATTCGGTCCTAGGCAAGCGGTAGCGATGAATCCATTTCGTTGGGGTTTCCGGGCGCAGTTTTTGCTGGGCTTTCTTGGATGCGCAGGATTGCTTGCCTATGCGATCTATGTGCAGCTGCATCTTGGTCTGGAGCCATGCCCGCTCTGCATCTTCCAGCGGATCGCCTTTGCGGCGCTGGCGGTGTTGTTTCTGCTGGGCGCGTTGCATGGGCCGCGCGCCGCGGGCACGCGTAAGGTCTATGGCGTACTGGGTTTCCTCGCTGCCGGTGTGGGCATGGGCATCGCGGCGCGGCATGTCTGGGTGCAGATCCGGCCCAAGGACATGATGTCGTCGTGCGGGCCGCCGTTGAGCTTCCTGAGCGAGACGATGGGGCCGTTCGAAGTGTTCCGCACGGTACTGACCGGCACCGGCGACTGCGGCAACATCGATTGGCGCTTCCTGGGCCTGAGCATGCCGATGTGGAGCATGCTCTGGTTCGTGGGCCTGGCACTGTGGGCGCTGTATGCCGGGTTCAGGCAGCGTGGTCCGCGCAAACTGTTCTGATCGTTCCGTTCCGGCACTGGCCGGCGCCCACGCTTTCTGGAGTTCACGATGTCCGCTTCCCCTCATTCGTCCGTCAACCAGGCAGACCAGTGGTCGCCGCAGAGTTGGCGGCAGCGGCCGGCGCTGCAGATGCCGGTGTACCCGGATGCCGTTGCGTTGGAGCACACCCTGGGTGAGTTGCGGCAGTTGCCGCCGCTGGTGACCTCCTGGGAAATCTTCGCGCTCAAGCGCCAGCTGGCCGAGGCGCAGGAGGGCAAGCGCTTCCTGCTGCAGGGCGGAGATTGCGCCGAAAATTTCAGCGATTGCGAATCGGGCACGATCTCCAATCGCCTGAAGGTGCTGCTGCAAATGAGCCTGGTGCTGGTGCACGGCCTGCACCTGCCGGTGGTGCGGGTCGGGCGCTTTGCCGGGCAGTACGCCAAGCCGCGCTCGGCCGATACCGAGACCCGCGATGGGGTGACCTTGCCGAGCTACCGCGGCGATGTGATCAACGCACCCGCCTTCACCGAAGCGGCTCGCGTGCCGGATCCGCAGCGCATGATCACCGCGCATTCGCGCTCGGCGATGACGATGAATTTCGTGCGCGCCCTGATCGACGGCGGCTTTGCCGACCTGCACCATCCCGAATACTGGAATCTGGACTGGGTGGGCTATTCGCCGCTGGCTGCGGACTACCAGAAGATGGTGGCGTCGATCGGCGATGCGGTGCGCTTCATGGAAACCCTGTCCGGCGCCGAGGTCTACAACCTCAATCGCATCGACTTCTACACCTCGCACGAGGCGTTGCTGCTGCCGTACGAGGAGGGCCTGACCCGCCAGGTGCCGCGTCAGTGGGGCTGGTTCAACCTGAGCACGCATTACCCGTGGATCGGCATGCGCACCGCCGCGCTGGATGGCGCGCATGTGGAATATCTGCGTGGGGTACGCAACCCGATTGCAATCAAGGTGGGGCCGTCGGTGCAGCCGGATCAGCTGCTGCGTCTGATCGATGTGCTCAATCCGGAAGACGAACCTGGCCGCCTGAGCTTCATCCACCGCATAGGGGCGGCGCAGATCGCCGAAAAGTTGCCGCCGCTGCTGGAGGCGGTCCGGCGCGACGGGCGTCGGGTGTTGTGGGTGTGCGATGCGATGCACGGCAATACCGAAAGCACCGGCAATGGCTACAAGACACGCCGTTTCGACAATATCCGCAGCGAGGTCGAGTTGTCGTTCGATCTGCACGCGGCAGCCGGGACGCGGCTGGGCGGGGTGCATCTGGAACTCACCGGCGAAGATGTCACCGAATGTACCGGTGGCGCGCGCGAGTTGACCGAGCGCGATCTGGAACGCGCCTACCGGTCCAGCGTGGATCCACGCCTGAACTACGAGCAGTCGCTGGAAATCGCAATGGCAATCGTGCGCAAGCAACAGCAGGTGGCGGCGCAGCCGCTGGGCGGGTGAGGCCGCCGTGCGCATGACGTGATGCTCATGCCGCGTGCGGCATGCTGTTGCAGCCATCCCTCTTTCCCCCCACAGGAGGAACGGTTTGACTGCCGATTGGAACGTCATCCGCGAATACGCAATCCCGCTTGGTGCCTCGCTGCTGGCGGGCATCGTCACCTGGTCGCTGATGCTGTGGCTGTTTCGCCGCATGCAGGGCCGCGACTACCGCCGCGCACGCATCATCCGCGTGGTCACGCTGCCGGCTGCCTTCATCCTGCCGCTGCTGTTTCTGGGCATCGCCACCGAAGCGACGCCACTGGCCGGCAAGACGCTGGCAGCGGTACAGCACCTGCTGCACGTCGGCATCGTCGGTTGCGTGACCTGGTTGTTCGTGCGTGCGGTCGCCGCTGGCGAGATGGCGATCCTGCGCAGCAATCCGATCGAGGTGTCCGACAACCTCACCGCCCGGCGCATCCAGACCCAGACACGCGTGCTGAGCCGGGTGGTGATGGGCGCGGTGATCCTGCTCGGCATCTCGGTGGTGCTGCTTGGCTTCGAACAGGTGCGCCAGATCGGCAAGACGCTGCTGGCCTCGGCCGGCATCATCGGGCTGGTGGCCGGTATCGCGGCCAAGCCGGTGTTCGGCAACCTGATCGCCGGCCTGCAGATCGCTCTGACCCAGCCGATCCGGCTGGACGATGTGGTGATCGTGGAAGGCGAATGGGGACGCATCGAGGAAATCGGCAGCTCGTACGTGGTGGTGCGGATCTGGGACGAGCGACGGATGGTGGTGCCGCTCACCTGGTTCATCGAAAACCCGTTCCAGAACTGGACACGCAGCAGTGCCGACCTGCTCGGCACCGCATTCCTGTGGCTGGACTACCGCACCCCGATCGCGGCGGTGCGTGCCGAGCTGGAGCGCATCTGCAAGAGCGAGCCGCTCTGGGATGGGCGGGTCTGCGTGACCCAGGTGACCGAAACCAGCGAGAGCACGATCCAGGTGCGTCTGCTGGTGAGTGCGCGCAATTCCGGCGATGCGTTCGACCTGCGCTGCATCAGCCGCGAGCGCATGATCGACTTCCTGACCCGCGAGCACCCGTACGCCTTGCCGAGAATCCGTGCCGAAATCGCCGCGCAGGAAAAGCCACCCCTGCGCGCCGCCGCGCCGATCGCCCCGGAGAGCGTGCGCTCGCCCGGTGCCGAAGACGGCGAGCCTGCGACTACGGTGTAGCTGCAGGCGGTGCTGCCGGTGACGCGCCTGGTGCCGCCAGCGCGTAGCTGGGCGCAAACCGCGCCTTGCTGCGCTGCTCGTACGCGTAGGCCAGTTCGATCAGGCGTGGCTCGCTCCAGGCGCTGCCCATGAACAACAGGCCCAGCGGCAGGCCCTGGGTCTGGCCCATCGGCACGCTCAGGCTGGGATAACCAGCCACCGCGGCCGCACCGTAGCCGGCACCGGGAAAGGTGTCGCCCTTGACCAGGTCGGTGACCCAGGCGGCACCGGTGGTGGGCACGATCAGCGCATCCAGGCGATCGGCCTGCAACGCGGCATCGATGCCTTCCGGCCCGGCCAGCCGTTTGGCCGTGGCGCGGGCGGTGAGATACGCGGCATCGTCGAGCCCGGGCGCGGCCTGTGCCTGCTCGAACAGTTCCTGCCCGAAGTAGGGCATCTCGCGCTGCGCGTGGCTGCGGTTGAAGGCGATCACCTGTTCCAGGCTCGACACCGGGGCGGGGCGGCTGCGCAGATACGCGTTCAGGCCGGCCTTGAACTCGACCAGCAAGACCGTCTGTTCGGCAGCATCCCACTGGCCATCGGTCACCAGGCGGGTTTCGATCACGGTGGCACCGGCCGCGCGCAGGGTCTGCACGGCGCGGTCCAAGGCGGCGGCGATCGCGGGATCCTCGCGCAGAGGATTGCGCAGCAGGCCCAGGCGCGCGCCGCGCAGGCCATCGGGCTTGAGGTGTGCCAGGTAGTTCGGGGTGGGCGCAGGCGCAGTGCGCGTGGCCGGATCCTGCGGGTCGGGCGCGGCGATCGCCTGCAGCACGGCGGCAGCATCGGCGACGCTGCGCGTCATCGGGCCGGCAGTGTCCTGGCTGGCCGAGATCGGAATGATGCCATCGCGGCTGACCAGGCCCACGGTCGGCTTGAGCCCGACCAGACCGTTCACCGAGGCCGGGCAGGTGATGCTGCCGTCGGTCTCGGTGCCGATACCGACGGTGGCCAGGCTGGCGGCGATCGCCGCGCCGGTGCCGGCGCTGGAGCCGCAGGGGTTGCGATCCAGCGCGTAAGGGTTGCGGGTCAGACCACCGCGTGCACTCCAGCCGGAACTCGACTTGGTGGAGCGGAAATTGGCCCATTCGCTCAGATTGGTCTTGCCCAGGATCACTGCGCCGGCCGTGCGCAGGCGTTGCACCACAAAGGCGTCGCGGCCTGGCCTGAAATCGGCAAGCGCCAGCGAACCGGCGCTGTTGACCATCGGCAGCGCATCGATGTTGTCCTTGAGCAACACCGGAATGCCGTGCAGGGGCCCGCGCACATGGCCGGCGCGGCGTTCGGCGTCCAGTGCGCGTGCGTCGGCTTCGGCTTGCGGGTTGAGTTCGATCACCGAATTGAGGGTGGGGCCGGCGCGATCGATGGTCGCCACGCGGCGCAGGTATGCGCGGGTCAGATCCAGGCTGCTGGTCTTGCCGGACGCCATGCGTGCCTGCAGGCCAACGACGTCGGCATCGCTCAGAGTGTCTTGCCTGGCAGCGGCTGCATGGGCACCGGCAGGCGCCAGGCCGTCGTCGGCATGCGCACAGCCGCACAGCGCCAGCAGTAGCGCGAAGGACAAGGTGGTAGATCGCATGGGTGGTCTTCCCCGGAGGACTGTTTGCAGGCTAACGGCGCTGCGTCGGGGTGACAACGTGTATGAGGTGCCCGCAGACGGGCAGGGTGCGTCAGCGCCGCCGGCGCTTGATCAGGTCGCGTGCCAGCACGCCGACCACGATCAGATTGATTGCCAGCACGCCCCAGGCAGTCCAGCCGGGATGGCGGACGATGGCGTAGATATCGAAAGGCAGATAGATGGCCGCCGACAGGCAGCCCAGCAGCGACGCCCAGGCCTTGGCACGCCACAGACCCCAGGCTTCCACGACGTGCAGCAGGCCGTAGGCCAGCATTGCGGCTGCGGCCAGATGGACGGCGTCGGGGCTGATGGTCTTGAGCAACGACGGCAGTGCGCCGTGGTCGGGATCCAGATTGAAGCGGCGGATCAGCGTGCTGACCGCGTTCTGCAGCGGGAGCGGGCCCAGAATTTCCAGGCCCGTCGCCGCCAACAGCGCAAGCGCCCCCTTGACCGTCTCCAGCAAGGCGATCACATGCAGTCCCGGATGCGCGCGCGGATCCGGGCTGTAGGGCGTGTTGCGCACGATGATGGACCGGTCGTGCTTAGCCGGAACGGCCAGCGCGCTTGCGGTCGCTTTCGGTGAGGAACTTCTTGCGCAGGCGGATTTCCTTCGGGGTGACTTCGACCAGCTCGTCGTCCTCGATGAAGTCCAGCGCCTGTTCCAGCGTGTACTTGATCGCCGGGGTCAGCTTGATCGCATCGTCCTTGCCCGAGGCGCGCATGTTGGTCAGCGGCTTGGTCTTGATCGCATTGACGGTCAGATCGTTGTCCTTGGAGTGGATGCCGATCAGCTGACCTTCGTACACGTTGTCGCCTTCTGCAGCGAACAGGCGGCCACGCTCTTCCAACGGCCCCAGCGCATAGGCGGGGGTGGCGCCGGCGGCATTGGCGATCATCACACCGTTCTGGCGCTTGGCGATGGCGCCCTGTTCCTTCGGACCGTAATGGTCAAACACGTGGAACAGCAGGCCCGAGCCCTGGGTCAGGGTGCGGAACTCGTTCTGGAAGCCGATCAGGCCACGCGCCGGGATCATGTAATCCAGGCGCACGCGGCCCTTGCCGTCCGGCTCCATGTTCTTCAGCTGGCCCTTGCGGGTGCCCAGCTTTTCCATCACGCCGCCCTGGTGCTGTTCTTCGATGTCCACCACGAGCTGTTCGATCGGCTCCATCTGCTTGCCGTCGATCTCCTTGATGATCACTTCCGGACGCGACACGGCCAGCTCGTAGCCTTCACGACGCATGTTCTCGATCAGCACCGACAGATGCAGCTCGCCACGGCCGGAGACCAGGAACTTGTCGGCGTCGGAGCCTTCCTCGACCTTCAGTGCCACGTTGTGCACCTTCTCGCGGTCCAGACGGTCGCGCAGCTGGCGGCTGGTCAGGAACTTGCCGCCGGACAGGTCCTTGTTGCCGGCGAACGGCGAGTTGTTGACCTGGAAGGTCATCGAGATGGTGGGCTCGTCCACGGTCAGCGCCGGCAACGCTTCCGGCGCGTCGAGCGCGCACACGGTGTCGGAAATGGTCAGCTCGGCCACGCCGGAGATGGCGACGATGTCGCCGGCCTCGGCGGTGTCCTGCTCGATGCGCTCCAGGCCCAAAAAGCCCAGCACCTGCAGCACCTTGCCCTGGCGCTTCTTGCCTTCGCGGTCGATCACGCTGACCGGCATGTTCTTCTTCAGCACGCCGCGCTGGATGCGGCCAATGCCGATCACGCCGACGAAGTTGTTGTAGTCCAGCTGGCTGATGCGCATCTGGAACGGGCCGTCCGGATCCACGTCCGGTGCCGACACGTGCTGCATGATCGCTTCGTACAGCGGGGTCATGTCGCCGTCGCGCACGCTCGAATCCAGGCTGGCGTAGCCGTTCAGGGCCGAGGTGTAGACGATCGGGAAGTCCAGCTGCTCATCGGTGGCGCCGAGCTTGTCGAACAGGTCGAACACCTGGTCGATCACCCAGTCCGGGCGTGCGCCGGGACGGTCGATCTTGTTGACCACCACGATCGGCTTGAAGCCCATCGCAAACGCCTTCTGGGTCACGAAGCGGGTCTGCGGCATCGGGCCGTCCATCGCGTCGACCAGGATCAGCACCGAGTCCACCATCGACAGCACGCGCTCGACCTCGCCACCGAAGTCGGCGTGTCCCGGGGTGTCGACGATGTTGATGCGGTTGCCGTTCCAGGTGATGGCCGTGTTCTTGGCCAGGATCGTGATGCCACGCTCCTTTTCCTGGTCGTTGCTGTCCATCACGCGCTCAGCCAGCACGGTGCGCTCGGACAGGGTGCCGGACTGCTTCAGCAGGCAGTCGACGAGGGTGGTCTTGCCGTGGTCGACGTGCGCGACGATGGCGATATTGCGGAGTTTTTCGATAGACATGCGGAAAGGGCCCCTGTCTGGCGCCAGTCTTGAGATGAGGTAAGCCCGACATTATAGCGGTTTCGTTGCCGTGCCGTTGCGTTCGGCCGTCGAGCGGTCCAAAACGCCCATTCAGCTTGCCGTGAGACCCCCGACGATGGTCCAACCTGCACGGTCGCCTGCACGGCCGGGTGTATTCTAATGGGCTGTCATACACCCTGAAACCTGCAAGGATTTCCATGTCCCTGATCGCCCATTTCGACACCACCCGCGGCCCGATCGTGGTCGAGCTGTTCGCCGACAAGGCCCCGCTGACCGTCGCCAACTTCGTCAACCTGGTCCAGCGCGGCTTCTACGACGGCCTGAGCTTCCACCGCGTCATCGCCGACTTCATGATCCAGGGCGGCTGCCCGGAAGGTTCCGGCCGCGGCGGCCCGGGCTACCGGTTCGAGGATGAAGCCAACAACGGCGTCGGCCACGAGCGTGGCGTGCTGTCCATGGCCAATGCCGGCCCCAACACCAACGGCAGCCAGTTCTTCATCACCCACACCGCCACCCCGTGGCTGGACGGCAAGCACACCGTGTTCGGCAAGGTCACCCAGGGCCTGGACGTGGTCGATGCCGTCGCCCAGGGCGATGTGATCAACAAGGTGACGATCGAAGGCGATACCGACGCCGTGCTGGCCGCCAAGGCCGACCGCGTCGCGGAGTGGAACAAGATCCTCGCCGCCTGACGGCTTTTCCCGAACGGCCGCCGTGTGCGGCCGTTCGTCTGTCACTGCGCGCCGCCAGGCCTCGCGCCACGCCAGCGTGCACCTCCACCCATGTTTTTTAGCAGAGGAAACTCCCCATGAAAGCACCTGTTCGTGTTGCCGTGACCGGCGCTGCCGGCCAGATCGGCTATGCCCTGCTGTTCCGCATCGCCTCCGGCGAAATGCTGGGCAAGGATCAGCCGGTGATCCTGCAATTGCTGGAACTGTCCAATGAAAAGGCCCAGGCCGCGCTCAAGGGCGTGATCATGGAGCTGGAAGACTGCGCATTCCCGTTGCTGGCCGGTGTGGTCGGCACCGACGACGCCGAAGTGGCGTTCAAGGACATCGATGTCGCCCTGCTGGTCGGTGCGCGCCCGCGCGGCCCGGGCATGGAGCGCAAGGACCTGCTGCTGGAGAACGCCAAGATCTTCACCGCGCAGGGCGCGGCGTTGAACAAGGTGGCCAAGCGTGACGTCAAGGTGCTGGTGGTCGGCAACCCGGCCAACACCAATGCCTACATCGCAATGAAGTCGGCGCCGGATCTGAACCCGAAGAACTTCACCGCCATGCTGCGTCTGGACCACAACCGTGCGCTCAGCCAGCTGTCGCAGAAGCTCGGCAAGCCGGTCGGCGGCATCGAGAAGCTGGTGGTGTGGGGCAACCACAGCCCGACCATGTATCCGGACTACCGTTTCGCCACCGCCGATGGTGCGTCCATCGGTGATGCGATCAACGACCAGGAATGGAATGCGTCCACCTTCATTCCGACCGTTGGCAAGCGCGGCGCGGCGATCATCGAAGCGCGCGGCCTGTCCTCGGCAGCGTCGGCCGCCAATGCCGCCATCGATCACGTGCGTGACTGGGTGCTGGGCAGCAATGGCAAGTGGGTGACGATGGGCGTGCCGTCCGACGGCTCCTACGGCATTCCGGAAGGCGTGATCTTCGGCTTCCCGGTCACCACCGAAAACGGCGAGTACACCCTGGTCAAGGATCTGCCGATCGACGACTTCAGCCAGAAGTACATCGACAAGACCCTGGCCGAGCTGGAAGAAGAGCGCAGCGGCGTGTCGCATCTGCTGGGCTGAGTTTCCCGGCTTGGCAGTACATGAAGAACGCCGGGCACTGCCCGGCGTTTTTTTATGCGTCGCTTCCGTGATGCGTTGCGTTACATGCGCCGGTCGGTGGCGCGGGAAGCGCGCCATCACGCCCATCGATCCTGCAAGGCCGATGCGATACGCGTTGCCGCCGCATCGATCACATCACGCGGTACGCTCGGCTCAGGCCAGGCCTTCGGCCTTTAGCGCGGCCTGCACATCGGCATCGTCGAGCATGCGCTGCACGAAAGCAGCCACGGCGCTTAGCCCGCTCAGGTCCACGCCCGCCTTCTGCGCCCATCGCAGCGTCACGAACAGATACGCATCGGCGCCGGTGTGGGTGTCGCCGGCCAGCCAGTTGCGCCCCTGCAGATGCGCGTCGACACGTTCGTACAGGGCGCGCAGCTTGTTGCGTGCGTCGTCATGGCTGCGCGCAATCAGCGCCTCGGCCTGCAGATAGGCGGTGCTGCCGAAAATCGGCTTGAAGGTCGGATGCACATCGGCATTGGCGAAGGCGATCCAGCGATTGATTTCCGCACGGCTGCGCGCGCTGCCATCGCCGGACAGCCCGGTGAGCGGTGCGACGTCGGCGATGTAGTTCAGAATGGCCGCGTTCTGCGTCAGCGCCCAGTCGTCGACGACCAGCAACGGCACCGCACCGGCTGGATTGAGGCGCAGATACCCGGGCGACTTCATCGTGGCGGCGTCGACCACTTCCAGCTCGAAGGGCAGCCCCGACCAACGCAGCACGATGTGATCTGCCAGCGAACACGCGCCCGGCTTGGTGTACAGCTTCATGAGAATTCCCGCACAAAGACGAAGACGCAAGCTTAGCGGCAACGCGTGAGTGCGTGGGTGACGTCAGGATGCGGTGCGCGGACGCAGCTTCTGCACGCGATAGAACGTGTGGTCGCCGATGGTGGCCACCTGGTATGCATTGCGCCAGCTCGGGCTGGCGATCGCGCTTGCGGCAAAGTGGCTGGCGCCCGGCACGATTTCCTTGCGCTGACCCACCGGTAGCGCCCAGTTGCGCTCTGCAGCCAGCGCCACATGCAGCGCCTTGTTCCAGGCATCGTCATTTTTCAGCTGCGTTCCCGGGGCCACGATGGTGGGCGCGAACTGCTTGCGCGCGGTGACCACCTGACACATCGAATCGCCCCACAAACCGCTGTCCAGACGACGCAACGCAACTTCCGCGACGGCTTGCTGGCCGCGCAAGGTCTGATCACGCGCTTCCAGGTACACGGTGGTGCTCAAGCACAACGAATCTGCAGCTGGCTGAGGCAACAATTGCGACAGCCAAAGTATCCAAACCAGTTTCATAGAACTCCTTGCTCCGTATGGGCCGATCCGCAGAGCATCCAAGGTGGATGCACCAGTACAGAGGGCTTGGCGTCATGGGGAGGCGGCCTGCCACGGGTCGCCCGGTCTCCGGCGAAACAAGGATCTACCGGAGGTGCCCACCAAATGCGGTGGGTCAAAAAGTTGGCGCAAGGTAGGCGTCGATCACAGAATCGCGGCTGAATAGGCGGGGTTGACGCGTGTGAGTGCTTGCTACATCTACCGCTTGGCTCGAGCACGACAGCGCGCTGAATCCGTCGTGTGCGTCGCATCGTGGTGGCGACAGCGGATGTGGCAATCAACATCGGCGCAATGCGCATGCAGTGTTGCGCGTCTGCGCGTTGTTTGCGACACGCAACGCCTCATGTGCAGGCCACGCATGCAGTGCCGTCGGCATGGTGCGCTACACATCATCGTCACTGATGAATGTGCTTGTACGCCGGCGTCTTGCCGCAGCAGCGGTTGGACATCCACATGCGAACGCAGGGTGCAGGAAAGAACTGTCAGTGCGGATGCCGTGCTGCCGGGATCATGCATCGTGCGCTTGCGCTTGCGCATGCAGCGTACAACCCTGTGTTGCAGTCCCTAGAGCCAGAGGAGGCGGTAGCGTGTTCGATGCGAATTGATGGGGGTGGGTATCCGCGACGCGTCATGACAGCTATTGCTGTCGCATCGCATCCCCAGGTCGCTCGCCACGCCTGCACCTGCATCACGCAAGGATGCGCTGCAGTGGCAGCACTCAGAGATGCCGCCGAAATCGCCAGACCCCGTCGCACGATTTCTTGACGGTGGCAGCGGCGCATCGTCGTTGACGACATTGCGATTGCATCGTGCGCTTACTGCCGCCTTGCGTACGCGCACTGTTTATTTCCAGAAGAACTAGGCACGTTGAACCACGCGCATCAAGTTCGACTTGATGAAAAAAAAGAACCTGCAGAACCTGCAGAACCTACAGAACCTGCAAGCGTGCAGACGTGCATGGCGATCGCCGAAGCACGTGATTGCGGTCGGCACAGCACCTTGCGCGTACGCGTTACGTCGTTGTGGCCTGATCGAGATTTCATGCCTGACTCGTTGGCAGCACCGTTGCAACAGGTCTGCGTTTTTCAGACATCGCCAACGCGCTGCCGATCCAGGCGATCAGCATGCATGACACGCCGCAGAGTATCGGCCCCAGGGCCATCGCCCACGCCAGCTGCGCAGCGTGCCCATGCGGATAGCCGGAGACGTTCAGCAGCAGTCCGATCACGCCACTGCCGGCCGCCAGTGCGAGTTGGGCTGTCGCAGTGAGTGCGGCACAGGCGCGGGCCTGCCGTGCGGGGCCATGGCGCGAGGCGAGTTCTGCGTGGCGCGCCCAGACCCATTGCCCGGCGCTTCCCGCCGCCACACCCATGCCGAAGGCCAGGCCGGCATCCAGCACGCAGTGTCGAGCCATGGCGATGGCAAAGATCAATCCCAGCCCGGACAGTGCAACTCCACTCAGGCCCAATCGACGCAGCGCCACGGTCGGCCAACGCGCTGCCAAGGGCTGTATGCAGACGCTGCCCAACGCGTACGCAATCAACACCGCGCTGCCCCATCCGGCCGAGCCGATGCGCGATTGCGCCAGATACGGCGCCAATTTGGTGAACGTCGGCAACGCCAACGCCAGTGCTGCGATGACCGCCACGGGCAGCAACTGATTGCGCTGCCACTCCGACGTGGCTGGCGGTAACGGAGCGGCGGCAACTGCGTGCGCGTAAGGCTGCAGCGTGTTGCGTAACCACCATGCCGACAGCAGTGCGATGCTGCTGACCAGCGCGACGACCATCAACGCTGTCGATGCGCCGGCATATGCCCCAGCCTTCAGCACCAGGCCGATCGCTGCGCTGACCGATAGCGCGGCCAGACCGCTGCCGATCAGGCGCAGCGCACTGACGCCGCGCGCACCGCGCCAGGGCCAGTGGCCCAACCCCAACAAGGTGTTCTGTGCCACGTCGCCGATCGCATAGGCCGCGCGGAAGGGCAGGCTGAGCAGCAACACGCTGATCAGCCTGGCACCGGCAGGAAGCGCTGGCGTCACGAACACCAGTGCCAGGGCGAGGGCTGCCAACGCAATGCCACGCCATTGCGAACGCCCGGCCCAGGCCAGGCTGGCGTGGGCACTCCAGCGTCGCGCGGCGACCATGCCCATCACTGCACTGATCACCAATCCGCCGGCGACCGACGCGCCAGCCGCCACCGCGCTCAATCCAACGTATTCGGTCAACGCAAAAATCAGCAGCAACTCGCCGGTGTACCACAGCAGGCTTTTGCCGAAATGCGCCGCAACATAGGCCCGCAATGCTGCCGGCGGCAGCATGTGGGGCGGTGCAGTCAGGGTGGAGCGCATCGCCGGTTTATAGCCGAGCTGCACGACAGGAAAAAGAATCTACCGGTGCCGCGCCAATCAGAGGCGCTTGTACCGTCTGGCGCGATCGCCAACGGCGTCGGAGTCCACCCCGATACGCGCATCCGACCTCGCTAGAGAACCCTGAGGCGGCATCTGACGCACAGACCGGTCATCGCCCTGCCGCTGCCACCCGCAGCGGTGACGGTGCGCCCATCCGGCGCACACCCGCGCTCGTACACATGTTCGAGTGGCGCCGTGAGCAGGCCGCCGTGGCCTTTCAGCGCGCTGCCAAACGCGCGTTACAGGGTCGCCGCCAAGCGGCAGGCCTGATTGATCGCACGCTTGGCATCCAGTTCGGCGGCAACATCCGCGCCGCCGATCAGATGCGGTTGCCGGCCATCCGCCTGCAGCGCGGCAAGCAGGTCGCGGCGTGGTTCCTGCCCGGCGCAGACCACCACCGTGCCGACATCGAGCAGTTGCTCGTTACCTTCCACGCGGATCCGCAGGCCGGCGTCGTCCACACCCAGATACTCCACACCGCCGAGCATCTTGACGCCCTTGGCCTTGAGCGTGGCACGGTGGATCCAGCCGGTGGTCTTGCCCAGGCGCGCGCCGGGTTTGCCGGGGCTGCGCTGCAGCAGCCAGACCTGGCGGGCGTGGGGCTCGGGCTGCGGCTTGGCCAATGCGCCGGGGGTCTCGAAGCTGGGGTCCACGCCCCATTCGGCCATCCAGCGCGCCGGGTCCAGCGACGGCGATTGCCCTGTGTGCACGAGAAATTCGCCCACATCGAAGCCGATCCCGCCGGCCCCGATGATCGCGACTTTCTCGGCAGCCACATGACGGCCCAGCACCACGTCCAGATAGCTCACGACCATCGGGTGATCGGCGCCGGGGAAATCCACCTTGCGCGGCTCGATGCCGGTGGCCAGCACGATCTCGTCGAAGTCCTTCAGATCGGCCGCTTGCACGCGGGTATTCAGATGCAACTGCACCCCGGTCGCGTCGATGCGGTGACCGAAGTAACGCAGCGTCTCGGTGAATTCTTCCTTGCCCGGGATGCGCCTGGCGACGTTGAATTGCCCACCGATTGCATCGCCTGCATCGAACAGGGTGACGCGGTGGCCGCGCTCGGCCGCCACCGTGGCGCAGGCCAGACCGGCCGGGCCGGCACCCACCACCGCAATGCGCTTGGGGTCAGGGGTCGGTGCGTAGATCAGTTCGGTTTCGTGCGCTGCGCGTGGGTTGACCAGGCAACTCGCCAGCTTGTTGTCGAACACATGATCCAGGCAGGCCTGGTTGCAGGCGATGCAGGTATTGATGGCCTGCGACTGGCCGGCGCGGGCCTTGTTGGCCCACTGCGGATCGGCCAGCAGCGGGCGCGCCAGCGACACCATGTCGGCCGCGCCGTCGGCGAGGATGCGTTCGGCTACCTCCGGCATGTTGATGCGGTTGGTCGCCACCACCGGGATGTGCAAGTGCGGCCTGAGCTTGGCGGTCACGCCGGCAAACGCCGCACGTGGGACCGACGTGGCAATGGTCGGAATGCGTGCCTCGTGCCAGCCGATGCCGGAATTGATGATGGTCGCGCCTGCCGCTTCGATCGCCTGCGCCTGGGTCAGGATGTCCTGCCACTGGTTGCCGCCGTCGACCAGGTCCACCAGCGACAGCCGGTAGATGATGATGAAGTCCGGCCCGCAGGCGTCGCGGATGCGTTGCACGATCTCCACCGCAAAGCGCATGCGTTTCACCGCATCGCCACCCCAGGCATCGCTGCGCTGGTTGGTGCGCGCAGCGGTGAATTCGTTGATCAGGTAGCCTTCCGATCCCATCACCTCCACGCCGTCGTAGCCGGCGTCGCGCGCCAGCCGCGCCGCACGCGCGTAGGCTGCGATCTGCCGATCCACCGCACGTGCCGAGAGCGCGCGTGGAGTGAACGGGTTGATCGGCGCCTTGAGCCGGGACGGGGCCACCGACAGCGGGTGATAGGCGTAGCGCCCCGCGTGCAGCAGCTGCAGGCAGATCTTGGCGCCGTGTGCATGCACCGCCTGGGTGACCTGACGATGCGGGCGCACCTCCCACGGCCACGACAGCTTGCCGCCGAACGGCTTGAGCCAGCCCACCACGTTCGGCGAAAACCCGCCGGTGACGATCAACCCGACACCGCCGGCGGCACGCTCGGCGAAATACGCGGCCAATCTGGGGAAATCGCGCGCACGGTCTTCCAGGCCGGTGTGCATCGAGCCCATCAGCACGCGGTTGCGCAGTTGCGTGAAACCCAGATCGAGCGGTGTGAACAGGTGCGGATAGGGCGAGACGGACGGGCCGGTGGCGGGCGACATGGTGTGGATACGCTGGCGTACGGAGTGCGCACGATGCCGGCAAACGGGCGTGGCGGCAAGTCCTGACGCGCACAGCGGGTGCAGTCGGCCGCCTGGGGCAGGGGCAGGACAGGGCGGGTGGCGTCCGCAGCAGGCCGCGTACCCGTTGGCAGCGCGGCACGTCCCTGGTGCGATCCCGCTTGCTGGATGAGACCGTCTGGGAGGCCTGGCGGTCGATCCGGCTTGCCGGCTTCCCGATCAACGGCCCCTGATCGGCAGCCGCATCCGACGCGTCACGCGGGTCGCCATGGCCGCAATGGCGACTCTCTATAGAGCAAGGTCGATCCATCCGCGTGTTGCTGCGGAACAGATTGCCTTGCGCGCACTGCTACTCACATGGCTGCGAGTGCGCAGATGCCACAGCTGCAACGCTGCCTGCGATCCGGATGCCGGTCCCGCATTGCTGCTGATTCACCTGCGCGCGCCGTGGCCCTGCCGCCTTCTAATGTGCAAGCCAACCGGCCCGCGCACCACGCAACAGCCGAACTCAAGCGCGCAGGCCGATCACCAACCCGCCAGCACCAGCTTGCCGATCGTGCTGCCGCTTTCCAGGCGCCGATGCGCCTCGCGCAAGTGCTGCGCATTGATCGGCGACAGCGTTTCGGTGTGGGTGGTACGCAACTCGCCCGCATCGATCAGGCTGGCGGCGCGGTTGAGGATGCGGTGTTGCTCGACCATGTCCTCGGTTGCGTAGCGGGCGCGGGTGAACATCAGTTCCCAGTGGATGCCGATGCACTTGGCCTTGTAGGGATCGCCGATCGACAGCGGGCCGCGCGGCTCCACGATCAGGCCCACATGCCCCTGCGGCGCCAGGATCTCGCCCAGCTGCTGCCAGTAGCGATCGGTGTCGGCCAGGTTGAGGGCGGCGTCCACGCTCTGCATTCCCAGCGCCTGCAACTGCGTTAGCAGCGGCTGGTGATGGTCGATCACATGCTGGGCGCCCATCTGCCGCGTCCATTCGATGGTCTCCGGCCGCGAGGCGGTGGCGATCACGCTGAAGCCGGCATGCCGCGCCAGCTGGATCGCGATCGAGCCCACGCCGCCCGCGCCACCGATGATCAGCAGGTGCTTGCCGCGATTGCGGGCGCCGTCGAAAGAGAACGGCATGCGCTGGAACAGCAGCTCCCATGCGGTCAAGGTGGTCAGCGGCAGAGCCGCGGCCTGGGCGAAGCTGAGCGAGGTGGGCTTGCAGCCGGCGATGCGCGCATCGACCAGCTGATATTGCGCATTGCTGCCCGGTCGCCCGATGTCGCCCGCGTAATACACTTCGTCGCCGACTGCGAACGCGGTGACATCGGGCCCCACCGCTTCGACCACGCCGGCCGCGTCGTAGCCCAGGATCTTCGGCGCATCCAGTGTCTGCGGCTTGGGCGCGCGCACCTTGGTGTCGACCGGATTGACCGAGATCGCCTCGACACGCACCAATAAGTCATACCCCGACGGGGCTGACGGGGCTGGAAGTTCCATGTCAAGCAATGCGGCGGGATCGTCGATCGGCAGGTGACGGGTGATGACGACAGCTTTCATCGGGTCGCTCCAGGTGGGGAGTTCAGGGTGCGTTGTGTCGCCGTCGCGCCGCAACCACCGACCCGACAATTCAGCTCGGACGGGGCCTGGCGTTCACCAATGTGGTTGACGCATCAGTGCGCAGCGGGCCGGAAGGCTGGATCCGCCAGCGTATTCAACTGGCTTAATTGGGCTGCGGTTCATGCAGCCGGGATGTGCAAACTGCGTGCGCGGTCCTTCCCTTCATGAAACTGTATACGTAGTATTGAAAGGGATCGCCGGCCCTGGTGATTGCTTTCACATGTTATATGACCGTTAACGCGATCTTCACTGAAGCCGGCTTAATCTGCGCCCCGATGGCTCTGGATGTGACGAGCATCTTTACCAAGAACAACGCCTCTATCGGTTTTATCTCCCAAAGAAGGAGCTGTATACACATGAACAAGAAAATTCTCACTGCCGCGTTGCTCGGCGGTCTGGCGGTTGCCCAGGCTGCTTCCGCGCAGGAGTTCGATGACCGTTGGTACCTGACCGGTAGCGCTGGCTTCAACTTCCAGGACAGCGATCGTCTGACCAATGACGCCCCGTTCGTCACCCTGGGTCTGGGCAAGTTCGTTAGCCCGAACTGGTCGATCGACGGCGAGCTGAACTATCAGAACCCGAACTTCGATGCCAACCAGGACCAGAACTGGAGCCAGTACGGCATCTCGTTCGACCTGCGTCGCCACTTCATCCAGGAAGGCCGCGGCTGGAACCCCTACCTGCTGTTCGGTCTGGGCTACCAGCGTTCGGAAGAAGAGTTCGACGCGACCCCGAACCCGGTTTCGCCGGGCCAGCAGAAGGACGGCAACTTTGCCGCCAAGGCTGGTGTCGGTCTGCAGACCACCTTCGACAAGCGCGTCGCCGTGCGTGCCGAGTTGGCCTACCGCGCTGACTTCAACGACCAGAGCGTTGCTGCTCCGCAGGAAGACTGGTTCGGCGACGTGCTGGCTTCGGTCGGCGTCGTGATCCCGCTGGGACCGGCTCCGTCGACCGCTCCGCCGCCGGCTCCGGCTCCGGTTGCCCCGAGCTGCGCAGACCTGGATGACGACGGTGACGGCGTCAACAACTGCGACGACAAGTGCCCGGCTTCGCAGCCTGGCCAGACCATCGGTCCGGACGGTTGCCCGGTGCCTGTGTCGATCGACCTGAAGGGCGTGAACTTCGACTTCAACAAGTCGACCCTGCGTCCGGACGCCGTCTCGATCCTGAGCGAAGCGACCGAGATCCTGAAGCGTTACCCCGACCTGAAGGTCGAGGTTGCCGGTCACACCGACTCGAAGGGTACCGACGCGTACAACCAGAAGCTGTCCGAGCGTCGTGCGACCACCGTGTACGACTACCTGACCAAGAACGGCGTCGATGCGTCGCGTCTGGTTGGTCCGATCGGCTACGGCGAGAGCCGTCCGATTGCTCCGAACGCCAACCCGGATGGTTCCGACAATCCGGAAGGCCGTGCGAAGAACCGTCGTACCGAGCTGAACGTCCAGAACTAATTGGACCGCTAGCTGTTGCATACAAAACCCGGCCTTGCGCCGGGTTTTGTCTTTGTGGGAACCGGAAATCTGTACCCGGACAGTGCAAATCCTGTCTGCGTTGCCATCCAGGCACGCTTCCGGTTGAAACAGCGTTCATCGCTGCCTACACTCGCCGCGTCAACACCACACTCATACTGGAAGAACCCGATGCTGCGTACCGCTACGGCTGGATTGCTCTGTCTCGCCCTGATTCCCGCCGCCTACGCCGCTCCGAACTGTGCCGGCAGCACGGTGTCCCAGCCGTTGCCGTTGCCCGCCACCGTCATCGCGCCGGCGGCCGCCGAGTTCTACACCCGTAGCGTGCAGCTGGGCATGCCCACTGGCGTGCTGGCACAGCCGTACACCACCGAGCAGTCGGTGGACCGCGTGTTGCTGCGTCTGCGCGTGGAAGGCTGCCAGGACCTCGCCAAGGTCATTCCGCCCGGCGGCACCGTCAATCCGAACGATCCGGCCGCCTACAAGGCCACCACCGCATTCGACAACACGCCGTGGCGCTTTGACATGAGCCAGAACGGCAAGCGCATGACCGCCGAAGAATTCGACGCCTGGATGAAGGCGCGCGGCGTGCGCGTGGTCAAGGCGCGTCCGGTGGCTGCGCCGGCGCCGGCTGCTGCGGCAACCGCAACGCCCGCGGCCGACGCCAAGTCGGTCGAAAACAAGTAAGCAGCGCGGTCGGGACGGCATGACCCGGCGGCCTGCGCCGGCGACGTCCCGGCAGCGCACGCGTGGTCCGGCGGGCGCGTCACGCGCCTCCGGCATGACCACGGCGACCAGCGCGCCGCGCCACGGGCTGGCGCGCGTGCTGTCCAAACTGGGCGTGTGTTCGCGTACTGAAGCTGCGCGCTGGATCGCTGCAGGGCGGGTCAGCGTGGCGGCACGCGTGGTGCACGATCCCGAATATCCGGTCCGTGCCGACCAGCAGTCCAGCATCCGCATCGACGGACACCCGTTGTCCGGGCCGGCGCGCTGCTACCTGATGCTCAACAAGCCGCGCGGCGTGGTCACCACTGTGCGCGACGAGCAGGGCAGGGACACGGTGTATCGCTGCTTCGATGGCGCCGGCCTGCCGTGGATCGCCCCGGTCGGGCGATTGGACAAGGCCAGCGAAGGCATGCTGCTCTTCAGCAACGACCCGCAATGGGCAGCGGCCGTGACCGACCCGGCGACCGGGCCGGACAAGACCTATCACGTGCAGATCGATTGCCGCCCGAGCGCTGCGCAACTGGCGCAGCTGCAGGCCGGCGTGGTCGATCCCGACCCGGACGGCGAGGGCGTGCTGCTGCGCGCCAGGCGGGTCGGCGTGCTGCGCGAAGGCGAGCGCAATGCGTGGCTGGAGATCGTGCTGGACGAAGGTCGCAATCGGCAGATTCGCCGCTTGCTGGCGGCGGTGGAGATCGGCGTGCTGCGGTTGGTGCGGGTTGCAATCGGCTCGCTGGCGATGGGCGAGTTGGGCAAGGGGGCGTGGCGGATGCTCAGTCCGGAGGAAGTCAGCGCGCTGACGGCGGCTCCCGCCAACGCACCAGGCGCGCGCTGAGCAAGGCGCTGACCACCTCCACGGCGCGGGCGTCGCCGGCACCGTTGGCATCGTGGCGACGGCCCTTGGCGTGGTTGCAGCTGGCACAGGCCAGGGCGAGATTACGCGCTGCATTGGCATCGTCGTCGACCAGCGCGCATAGCGCTGCCGCCGCGCGACGGCCAAACCAGGCCTGCGGGACCACGTGTTCCAGCGTGGTGTGCCCGAGCGGTTCGCCATCGGCGCGCAGCTGCAGGCGCCGACGGCAATGCAGGCAACGGGTTTCCCAGTTGCCGTCCAGCAGCTGCGCCTGCGTATCGGTCTGCGCCGCCAGCAGCAGCCGTTGGCGCAGTACCGTGCGCATCAGTCCTTGATGACGTCGAGTTCGCGGCCGATCTTGATGAACGCGTCGATCGCCTGATCCAGCTGCGCGCGGGTATGCGCGGCACTGATCTGGGTGCGGATGCGCGCCTGCCCCTTGGGCACCACCGGGAAGAAGAAGCCGATTGCGTAGATGCCTTCTTCCAGCAGGCGCTCGGCGAACTTCTGCGCCAGCGGTGCGTCGTAGAGCATCACCGGGCTGATCGGATGCACGCCGGGCTTGAGGTCGAAGCCGGCGGCGGTCATGCGCTCGCGGAAATAGCGGGTGTTGTCGACCAGTTGCGTGCGCAGCTCGCCGGCGGCTTCCAGCATCTCGAAGGCCTTGATGCCGGCGGCCACCACATGCGGCGGCAACGAGTTGGAGAACAGATACGGGCGCGAGCGCTGGCGCAGCAGTTCGATGACTTCGCGCCTGGCGGTGGTGAAGCCGCCCAACGCACCGCCCATCGCCTTGCCCAGCGTGCCGGTGATGATGTCGATCCGGTCCAGCACGCCCTTGACCTCGGCCGAGCCGCGGCCGGTGGCGCCAAGAAAGCCGGTGGCATGGCATTCGTCGATATGCACCAGCGCGTTGTATTTGCGGGCGAGGGCGGTGATCTCGTCGAGCGGGGCGATGAAGCCGTCCATCGAGAACACGCCGTCGCTGGTGATCAGCTTGGTCTTGCAGCCAGCCGCATCGGCGGCCTGCAGCTGCGCTTCCAGATCGGCCATGTCGCAATTGGCGTAGCGGAAGCGCTTGGCCTTGCACAGGCGCACGCCGTCGATGATGGAAGCGTGGTTGAGCGCATCGGAGATGATCGCGTCGGCTTCGCCGAGCAGCGGTTCGAACAGGCCACCGTTGGCATCGAAACAGGCGGCGTAGAGGATGGTGTCCTCGGTACCGAAAAAGTCGGCGATGGTGCGCTCGAGCTGCTTGTGCAGATCCTGGGTGCCGCAGATGAAGCGCACCGAGGCCATGCCGAAACCGTGCGTGTCCAGCGCGTCCTTGGCGGCCTGGATGATGTCCGGGTGGTCGGCCAGACCCAGATAGTTGTTGGCGCAGAAGTTGAGTACGCTGCGGCCATCGGCCAGGGTGATCCGGGCCGACTGCGGGCCGGTGATGATGCGCTCGGACTTGAACAAGCCCTGGGCCTGGATGGTGTCCAGTTCGGCGGCGTAATGGGCGGTCAGCGCGGCGGGAGCGTTGGTCATGGCGATCGCAGTGGCAAGAGACGCATGATTTTAACGATCACGGTGGCATACCACTACGTCATGCAAAATCGGCATAAGGCGCGGCCTTGATGTCATTTCACCGCCTGCGTGCCGCTGCGCAGCATGGCATGCTTGCTGTTCAGCTGCGCCCCAACGGTTTGGAGATTGCTGTGACCCACCCCCGCTTCCGTCTTGTATCGACCGTGTTGTGCAGCCTGCTGGTCCTGGCCGGCCAGGCGGGCGCGCGCGACATCGGCTTGCTCAATGTCAGTTACGACCCCACCCGCGAGTTCTACCGCGACTACAACAGCGCCTTTGCCGCGCAGTGGAAGCAGCAGCATCCGCAGGACACCGTCACGGTGGAGACCTCGCACGGCGGCTCCGGCAAACAGGCGCGCGCGGTGATCGATGGCATCGAAGCCGACGTGGTGACGCTGGCACTGGCTTACGACGTCGACGCGATCGCCGAAAAGGCCAAGCTGATCGACAGCGACTGGGAGAAGCGCCTGCCCGACAACAGCGCGCCGTACACCTCGACGATCGTGTTCCTGGTGCGCAAGGGCAACCCGAAGAACATCCACGATTGGCCGGACCTGCTGCGCTCGGGCGTGGCGGTGGTGACGCCCAACCCCAAGACCTCCGGCGGCGCGCGCTGGAACTACCTGGCTGCCTGGGCATACGCCGACCACATCTTCAAGGGCGACCGCGAGCGCATCATGCGCTACATGCAGGCGTTGTTCCGCAACGTCCCGGTGCTCGATACCGGCGCGCGCGGCGCCACCACCACGTTCGTGCAGCGTGGCATCGGCGATGTGCTGCTGGCCTGGGAAAACGAGGCACTGCTGGCGCGCGAGGAGCTGGGCAAGGACAAGTTCGAGATCGTGGTGCCGAAGCTGTCGATCCTGGCCGAGCCGTCGGTGGCGCTGGTCGACAAGAACGTCGACAAGCACGGCACCCGCGATGTGGCCGAGGCGTATCTACGCTACCTGTATGCGCCGGAAGGGCAGAAGCTGGCGGCCAAGCATTTCTATCGCCCACGCCACCCGGAATTTGCCGATCCCGCCGATCTGGCACGGTTCCCGGACATCAAGCTGGTGACCATCCAGGACGCGTTCGGGTCGTGGGACAAGGCGCAGCAGGAACACTTCGCCGACGGTGGCGTGTTCGACCAGATCCAGGCAAAAAAGTAGGCGATGCAGATGTCGGTTGCACCCCACCCAGCGCCGGCACCGCGCCGACGCGTCATGCCCGGGCTGGGCTTGAGTCTTGGAATCACGCTGACCTGGCTGGGACTGATCGTGCTGATCCCGCTGCTGGGCATCTTCATCAAGACCAGCGGATTGGGCTGGGACGGCCTGTGGCGGGTGTGGAGCGAGCCGCGCGTGCTGTCGGCGTTGCGGGTGAGCTTCGGCACCGCGTTTGCGGCCGGCGCCTTCAATGCGGTGATGGGCACCTGGGTGGCCTGGGTGTTTGTGCGCTACAACTTTCCGGGCAAGCGCCTGTTCGATGCGGTGATCGACCTGCCGTTCGCGTTGCCGACCGCGGTGGCCGGCATCGCGCTGACCGCCTTGTACGGCGGCAACGGCTGGGTCGGGCGCTGGCTGGAAGCGGTCGGCATCAAGGTGGCCTACACCCAGCTGGGCATCGTGCTGGCACTGGTGTTCGTGGGGTTGCCGTTCGTGGTGCGGGTGGTACAGCCGGTGCTGGCCGAGAGCGAGCGCGAACTGGAAGCGGCCGCCGCCACGTTGGGCGCATCGCGCTGGCAGACCGTGTGGCGGGTGGTGCTGCCGGGGCTCTGGCCGGCGGTCCTGACCGGGTTCGCGCTGGCATTCGCGCGCGGCGTGGGTGAGTACGGTTCGGTGATCTTCATCGCCGGCAACCTGCCCAATTCCACCGAGATCGCGCCGTTGCTGATCACCATCCGGCTGGAGGAATTCGACTACGCCGGCGCCACCGCCATTGCCGCGGCGATGCTGCTGCTGTCGTTCGTGATCCTGCTGGTGGTCAATACGCTGCAGGCACGCCTGCTGCGCTATCAACGGAGGACTGCATGAACGATGCTGTCTCGCCGCTGCCCGCCATGGTGCAGACCCGCCAGATGACCGAACAGGCGCGCCGGATCACCGACTCGGCCACCAACGAGCCGCGTTGGGTGCAGTGGCTGATGATTGTGGGTGCGCTGCTGTTCCTGCTGGCGTTTCTGCTGCTGCCGCTGGTGCTGGTGTTCGCCGAGGCGCTGCGCGGCGGCTGGGAGACCTTCCTGCGTGCGATCGTCGACCCGGATGCGCTGTCGGCGATCAAGCTGACCCTGATCGTCACTGCCATCGTGCTGCCGCTGAACCTGGTGTTCGGCGTGGCGGCAGCGTGGGCTGTCAGCAAGCACCGGTTCCCCGGCAAGCGCTTGCTGATCAGCCTGATCGACCTGCCGTTTTCGGTATCGCCGGTGGTGGCCGGCCTGATCTTCGTGCTGATCTTCGGCCGCAGCGGCTGGGCATGGCCGTTGATCGACGAAGGCTGGCGGCTGCAGCTGCCGTTTTTTGGCGAGTTGCTGGTCCAGTTGCCGCGCATCGTGTTTGCGCTGCCCGGCATCGTGCTGGCGACGACGTTTGTCACTTTCCCGTTCATCGCGCGCGAGCTGATGCCGCTGATGGAGCAGCAGGGCAGCGACGAGGAGCTGGCCGCACTGAGCCTGGGCGCGAATGGTTGGCAGATGTTCTGGCGGGTGACCCTGCCCAACATCCGCTGGGGCCTGATGTATGGCGTGTTGCTGTGCGCGGCGCGCGCGATGGGCGAGTTCGGTGCGGTGTCGGTGGTGTCCGGGCATATCCGCGGGCGCACCAACACGCTGCCCCTGCACGTGGAAATCCTCTACAACGAATACGCCTACAGCGCCGCGTTTGCGTGTGCCTCGTTGCTGGCATTGACTGCGCTGCTGACGCTGGCGCTGAAGACGTACCTGGAATGGCGGCACGGCGATTCGCTCGCCGCCAACCACCGACATTGAGGTGAACATGGGCATCCGCATCCACCGCCTGCGCAAGCAGTTCGACACGTTCACCGCGCTGGACGACATCACCCTGGACGTGCGTCAGGGTGAGTTGCTGGCCTTGCTGGGGCCGTCCGGCTCCGGCAAGACCACCTTGCTGCGGATCATGGCCGGGCTGGAGCATGCCGATGGCGGCCAGGTGCTGTTCGGCGACGAAGACGCCACCCGCATGAGCGTGCAGTCGCGCCGGGTCGGTTTCGTGTTCCAGCACTATGCACTGTTCAAGCATATGGACGTGTTCGAGAACATCGCCTTCGGCCTGCGGGTGCGGCGCGGCGCCGAGCGCTGGGCCGAAGCACGCATCCGCGCACGCGTGGAAGAGTTGCTGGCGCTGGTGCAGTTGCAGGGCCTCGAGCACCGCTATCCCACCCAGCTGTCCGGCGGCCAGCGGCAGCGCGTGGCGCTGGCGCGTGCACTGGCGATCGAGCCGCGCGTGTTGCTGCTGGACGAGCCCTTCGGTGCGCTGGATGCGCAGGTGCGCCGCGACCTGCGCCGCTGGCTGCGCGAGCTGCACGAGCGCACCGGCCTGACCACGGTGTTCGTCACCCACGACCAGGAAGAAGCGCTGGAGCTGGCCGACCGGGTGGCGATCCTCAATCGCGGCCGCATCGAGCAGCTCGACACGCCGGCGATGATCTACGACAAGCCGGCCTCGCCGTTCGTGTATTCGTTCGTGGGCGCGGTGAACCGCATTCCGGGAGTGCTGGCGCAAGGCCAGATCCAGGTCGCCGGGCATGCCTTGCCGGCAGCCAATGCCGCGTTGGCGGCCGGCCCGGTAGAAGTCTACGTGCGGCCGGAAGATCTGGTGCCGGACGATGCCGGCTGGCCGGCCACGGTGGCCTGGTCGCAGCGCAGCGGGGCGCGTCTGCGGCTGCGCGCCACGCTGGAGCCGGCAGGCAACGAGGTGGAAGTGGAGCTGCCGGCATCGGCGGGCAGCTTCCAGCCTGGGCAGCAGCTGCGGCTGGCAGCGCGGCATTACGGTGTGTTTCCGGTCTGATTTGGGCCGGGATTCGGGATTTCGGGATTGGGAATTGGGAATTCGCAAAAGCGAAGCGAATCCCTGCTAATCCCCAATCCCCAATCTCCAATCTCCACTCCCGGCCCATCAAGATTCCGCGCGGGCGGTCGATGAGACAGAACCCTGACCGGCGTCATCTGCTCTCAAGCTTGTGCGCCAGGTCAAGCGAGCGCGACTTGTCTGTTGCGCTGCAATGACGGTTGGACTAATAAGGCATGGCAGTCCCGCCTCGCGCAATCCGACCGCCCATCGCTCCAGGAGATGTCCATGAAGCCGTCCTCGCTCGCGTGTTGTCTGTCGTTGCTGCTGCTTGGTGTCGCGCCGTTGGCACAGGCGCAGGACGAAGAAGCCTCCGCTTCCCCCTTTAGCGGTACTTTTGCGGTGACCAGCGACTACCTGTTCCGCGGTATTTCGCAGACCAATGAGGAGCCCGCCTTCCAGGCCGGGCTCACCTACAAGACGCCGTTCGGCCTGTACATCGGCACCTGGACCTCCAACGTCGACTACGGTGCCGGCGACCCGGATTGGGAAGTGGATGGTTTTGTCGGCTACAACACCGACCTGGGCACCAACTTCAATTTCGATGTGATGGTCAATCGCTACCAGTATCTGGGAGCGGGCGCGTCCAATTACGCCGAGCTGATCACCAAGACCACGTTCCTGAAGACCTATAGCCTTACCGTTGCCTATACCAACGATCTCTATGGCACCAAGACCGATGGCTACTACTACGCGCTGGATGCCAACTGGTCGCTGCCACACGACTTCACCTTCGGCGCGCATGCGGGGCACAGCGTCTATACCTCCTCGCTGAGCCAGGTGGACCACGACTACAACGACTTTGGCGTGAATGTCGGCAAGGTGTTCGGTCCATTGGGTCTGAGCGTGGGCTATTACGACACCAGCGAAGCGGCGGAATTCGGCTTCGGGCGGCAGAATTCGCAGAACCATCTGGTGGCGACTGCGACAGTCACCTGGCCGTGAGGGCAATTGCCTGAACAGCGGTTTTGACGATCTGGCTATGTGGTGATGAGGCGGGAAGAGTCGATGCTCGGACTCCTAGGTGCCCTGAAGTTGAAAGACCCCAAGACTCAAATTGCGTTTGTCTTGTCTTTAAGTGATTGCAACGTGCGGATGGATCACTTGCAGATGCAGAGCCGCTGATCTGCTGCCTGGCTGCAGGGCCCTTGCCCGCCGACCATCGCAGGACACGCCGCAAGTACGTCCCTGTAGGCTCTTACGCGGCATCCATGCCGCGTAAGGTCCCGCGACGGTGAGCGGGCAAGGACCAGTTGAGATGGTCGGTGCGTGGTTGCAAGCAGACCATGGCGTGCATCGTCCGGATCACCTTGCGTCCGACAATTTTCCCGTCGCGCGCTGAGCAACGGGCGGACTGCCAACAAGCAATCTATGGAACTCTGGGCGTCTCACCGCCTAGCAATAAGCGTGTTTTTTTACCTGAGCACCAACTAACTTATTGGTGCAGTGAGGCCGCCGCGCCCTCGACCCACTAAGCTTTGCTTGCGTTGCCTGCGCTCTGAAAACGGACATGCAAAAGGCGCCTCGCGGCGCCTTTTGCGTTGAAACGTATTGGCCGGTCAGTTCCAGCTCAACACGACCTTGCCGGCCTTGCCTTCTTCCATCAGGTCGAAGCCCTTCTGGAAGTCGTCGATCGGCAACTGGTGGGTCAGCACCTTGTGCAGCGGGAAGCCCGACAGCACCAGTTGCGTCATCTTGTACCAGGTCTCGTACATCTTGCGGCCGTAGATGCCCTGCACGGTGAGGCCCTTGAAGATGATCTTGTCCCAGTCGCAACCGGCGCCGCGCGGCATGATGCCGAGCATGGCGATCTTGCCGCCGTGGTACATGCAGTCGAGCATGTCGTTGAAGGCGCGCGGGTTGCCGCTCATTTCCAGGCCCACGTCGAAGCCTTCCATGTGCAGGTCGGCCATGACGTCCTTGAGCGAGGTCTTGGACACGTTGACCACGCGCGTGGCGCCCATGTCGGCGGCCAGCTTGAGGCGGAAGTCGTTGACGTCGGTGACCACCACATTGCGCGCACCGATGTGCTTGCAGATGCCGGCGGCGATGATGCCGATCGGACCGGCGCCGGTGATCAGCACGTCCTCGCCGATGACATCGAACTCCAGCGCGCAGTGCGCGGCGTTGCCGTAGGGGTCGAAGAACGCGGCCAGCTCGGAGGGAATCTGGTCGGGGATCGGCCACAGGTTGCTGGCCGGCATCACCATGTACTCGGCGAAGGCACCGTTGACGTTGACGCCGATGCCGACCGTGTTGGGGCACAGGTGCGGGCGGCCGCCGCGGCAGTTGCGGCAATGTCCGCAGACGACGTGGCCTTCGGCCGACACGCGCTGGCCGACCTGGTAGCCGGTTACCGCCGAACCGAGCTCGGCCACGCGGCCGACGAACTCATGGCCGATGGTCAGGCCGGGGGTGATGGTGCGCTGGCTCCACTCGTCCCACAGGTAGATATGCAGGTCGGTGCCGCAGATCGCGGTCTTTTCCAGCTTGATCAGCACCTCGTTGGGGCCAGGGCTGGGAACGGCGACCTGTTCCAGCCAGATGCCCTTGTTTGCTTCGCGCTTGACCAGCGCCTTCATCGTCTGCGCCATCTGGCGGGACCTGCTGAGTGAAAGTAAGGCGGCGATTATATGCGGCGCGCGGTGAGTGCATGTGGCGGTGCAACAGCAATGGTCCCCGTGCGGTCGGGGGCAGCGGTGGCGCTGGGTTGGTTGGCAGACAGCATGTGTTTGTTGCGGGGCGGTTGCCCCCATCCGCCCTTCGGGCACCTTCCCCCGCAAGCGGGGGAAGGGCGGGGAAGTCGAGAAACAGGCAACGCAACAAACAGGGAATTCGAGAAGCGGGGAATTCGAGAAGCAGGGAGGCAACAAGTAAGGAATTCGAGGCGCAGGGAAGCCAGCAAGCACGTAAGTCAACAAGCAGGCAAGTTGCAGTGCAGGAAGGGGCACCGCAGCGGGCCGATGCGATCGACGCCTTGCGTGAATGCGTCGGTGTCCATGCAGGGAGGGCAGACACGCAGGGAAGGCAGAAAGGAAAAGCGGGGAAGACAGAAGAGAATCAGGAAAAACAGAAGGAAAAGCTGGGGGAGACAACAAGCAGATGAGGCCGAGATACGGAGCGGCCGAGCAGGCGTGAAGGCCCGGAAAAGTAACTTGCCGACCTGATCGAGGTATCGGGGAGTGTCGGCATGCCTTCTCCCGCATGCGGGAGAAGGTGGCGCATAGCGCCGGATGAGGGCGCCTTAGGTGGTGCAAAGCTGCTTAGAACTTCACATCCAGGCTCATGAAGTACTGGCGCGGCGCGCCGACCACCATGGTCTGGTTGTAGCCCTGCGGATCGGAGGCCACGTAGCCGTTGGTGCCGGTGCTGGCGAAATAGCGCTTGTCGGTGAGGTTGGTGATGTTGAGCGCCAACGCCACATCGGCCACCCCGCCCACGCGACCGAAGTCGTAACGCGCGCCCGCATTGAACAGCCAGTACGAGGGCACCTGCGAATCGTTGAGGAAGGTGATGTAGCGCTTGTCGACATACTTGCCGTCCAGATCCAGGCGCAGGTTGCCGAGTTGGTAGCTGGCGCTGGAGGAGAACATCAACGCAGGGATGCCGACCACGTCCTTGCCGGAGGTGGCGACCACGCCGTTGTTGAGGTAATCGTCCTGGTAGCGCGAGCGATTCCACGACAGCGAATTCAACCAGCTCAGGCCTTCCATCGGACGCCACATCAAGGCCAGATCCGCACCTGCGCTATGCACGGCACCCACATTGCTCAGGATCGCCGCGCAGGTCTGCACCGCGCTACATGGCGAGGTGGTCAACAAGCGGTTGGAGAACTTGGTGAAGTAGGCGTCGGCCGACAGCTGGAACTGCGCATCCTGCACGCGGTAACCCACCTGCACGGTCTGCGATTCTTCCGGCTCCAGCGTGGAGCGGCTGCGGTCGAACGCCGCCTGCGAGGTGCCGAACGGGGTGAAGCCGAATGCGGCGATGTTCTTGCTGTAGGAGGCGTAGATGTCCTGGCGCTCGTCCAGCTTGTAGTTCACGCCAACCTGCGGCAGGAAATTGTCTTCGGCGCGGATGCGGCCCTGTGCCAGCGCGGTGGTCGGCACCAGGGACTGCGCACGCGTGGTGGTGCTGAGCGCCTTTGCACCGTAGTTGATGGTCAGGCGGTCGTCGAGCAGGCGCACGCTGTCCTGCAGGTACAGCATGCGGGTCTGGGTGGTGTAGCGCTGCAGGAAATCGCGGCGGAACGGCGTCTGCACTTCGTACACGTTGTACAGCGAGGTATAGCCCTCGTTGCCGAGCGCGAAGTAGTTGCGCTGCTGCGTGGTACGTGCGTTTTCCGCCCACAGGCCCACTTCCAGATCGTGGTTGCCCCACGCCCATTTCAATGCGCTGGTGCCGCCGTAACGATCCAGGCCGTAGTCGGTGGTGCGCATCGACAGCGGAACCTGCGCAGAGGTCGGTACATACGGCGTCACCCACTGACCTTCGCCTCGATTGCCGTGGTAGTAGCCGGTGGCATCCAGCGTGGCGCCGCCGAACACGAACGTGCCCGACAAACCGGCCAGGTTGTCGCGGCGCAGGCCACCACCGGCGTAGTAACTGGCGTCGAGCCAGCTGTAATCGTCGGGAAGTCCGGCCAGCGATTGCGGATAGCCGTTGGCCACGCCGCTGGTGGCACCGGTGGTTTGATATGCACGTGCCATCTGCACCGCGGTGGCCCAATCCGGCTGCAGATAGTCGTGGTCCCAGCCCAGCGCGCGCTGGCTGGTCAACGACAGGTCCATGTAGTCGTATTCCTTGCGCCGCGAGGTATCCACGAACAGGCTCAGACGGTTGCCATCGCCCCACTGGTAGACGGTCTTGAGGTTGGCCTGCTCGGATTGCTGGTCGCCGAAGCCTTTCCACTTGTCGGTGCTGGCATTGGCGTAGGACAGATACGCCGACAGGCCATTGCGGTCGCCGGTGTCGCCACGCATGAAGGTGCGCCGCGTGGCATCGCTGCCGACCGTCTGCACCAGGCGCAGGCCGGGCGTGGTCTGTGGATCGGCCGAGTAGAACTGCATGGTGCCGCCGAGGTTGGTGTTGGACGCAGTCCCGAGCGCACCGGCGCCTTGCGCGATCTCCACCGAGCCGAGGTTCTCCGAAATGATGGCGCGGGTGATGTGCAGGCCGTTGGTGACGCCGTAGCTCATGTTGCCGAGCGGAATGCCATCGAGCGTGTAGCCCAGCCGGCTCTGGTCGAAGCCATGCAGGGTGACCTGCGTGGACCACTCGTAGGTGCCGAACGGATCGGCCGACTGGAACTGCACGCCCGGCAATTTTTCCACCGCCTTGAAGGCGCTGCTGCCCGGTGTCAGCTGCTCGATGTCCTGCCGGCTGATGCGCTGGACCTGGCGGGTGCTGCCTTGCGACACCACATTGATCGCGTCCAGCTGGGTGGCATTGGCGGCGGCATCGGCCACGGTGGCCGGGGCATCGGCTACCGGCGCCCCTGCAACGGCAACCGGTGTGGCCGCAGATGCGATGACCGGAAGCAGCGCGGCCAGGGCAAGCGCCAGCGGAGTGACATGAAAGCGACGAGCGGAAGTCATGGGGGAATCCTGTTCAAGCACGGCTGAGGGCGACGCACGGTGCAAGACCGGCGTTTCGCGACGCAGGGTGTCAACGACGTATGAAACATTGATGACGGTGGCTGTCGCAAAACTGTCGTGCTTGACCGCTATACGTGTCCTACCCGGCCGCAGTGCGCGGCATGTACACGTATTTCTCGCAGGTCCCGTAGCCATGACGTCTTCCCCCTCGCGCCGCGATTTCCTCAAGCGCGTCGCCGCGCTGACCGCCGCCGGCGCCCTGCCGTCCTCGATCGGCCGCGCACTCGCGCTGCCGGCCAACTCGCGCACCGGCACACTGCGCGACATCGAGCACGTGGTGATCCTGATGCAGGAGAATCGCTCGTTCGACCATTACTTCGGCGCGCTGCGTGGCGTGCGTGGGTTCGGCGATCCGCGTCCGTTGCAGCTGCGCGACGGCCACCCGGTCTGGAGCCAGCCGGCCGCGGATGGGCGCCGCCTGCTGCCGTTCGCCTTCGATTCGCAAAACACGTCCGCGCCGTTGATCAAGAGCCTGGATCACTCCTGGAAAGCCGGCCACGGGCAGGACCCGGCGCGCTGGGCCGAGTACGACGCCTGGGTGCCGTACAAGGGCGAATTGACGATGGGGTATTTCCAGCGTCACGACATCCCGTACTACCACGCACTGGCCGATGCCTTCACCATCTGCGACGGGTATTTCTGTTCGTTGCACGGGCCGACCAATCCCAATCGCATGTATCTGTTCACCGGCACCAGCGGCACCAGCGTGGGCAATCTCGGCGCGCAGGTGGTGACCAACGCCGACGACGGCAACTGGACCGCCGACATGGCACGCGACAAGCCCGGGTATGCGGCGATGGACTGGACCACCTACGCGCAGCGCCTGCAGGCCGCAGGCGTGGATTGGCGCGTGTACCAGGAGTACGACAACTTCGGCTGCAACTCGCTGGCGTATTTTTCGCACTATCGTGATCTGCACCCCGACGACGAACGCTATCGGCGTGCGCGTGCCTGCGTGCCCGGTTCCACCGCCGACAACGCCGCCACCACGCAGGCCGAGCATCTCATCGCCGCGATCGCCGCCGACGTGCAGGCCAACCGCTTGCCGCAGGTGTCCTGGATCGTGCCGCCCACCGCGTACTGCGAACATCCGGAAGCGCCGCCGGCCTATGGCGAGTCGCTGGTGGCGCGCCTGATCGATGCGCTCACCGCCAACCCACAGGTGTGGGCCAAGACCGCGTTGATCATCAACTACGACGAGAACGACGGCTTCTTCGATCACGTGCCCGCAGCGTTGCCGGCGTTGGATGCGCGCATGGGGCGCAGCAATGTCGACACGCGCGGGGAGGTCTACGCCGGCGTGCCGATGGGCTTGGGCATCCGCGTGCCGATGCTGGTGATCTCGCCCTGGACGCGCGGCGGCTGGGTCAATTCGCAGGTGTTCGATCACACCTCGGTACTGCGGTTGCTGGAACGCCGCTTCGGCGTGGCCGAACCCAACATCAGCCCGTGGCGCCGGGCGGTCAGTGGCGATCTGACCAGCGTGTTCGATTTCCGCAAGCCGGACGATTCGGCAGTGAGCGCACTGCCGTCGGTCAACGACTACCGCGCGCGCACCGCCGCGGTGCGCGACAAGCCGCTACCGGTGCCGCCGACCAGGGCCAGCATGCCGCGACAGGAGCCGGGACAACGTCCGGCACGTGCATTGCCGTACGCCTTGCAGGTGCACGCGCGCGTGCAGGGCGAAGGTGGCGTGCAACTGCAGTTCGTCAACAGCGGCGCTGCGGCGGCCGCGTTCAATGTCTACACCAGCGCTGCAAGCGGCGGCCCGTGGTACTACACCGTGTTGCCCGGCACCCAGCTGGACGATGTGCCGGTCGGCGCTGCGCACAACGGCGCCTATGCGCTGAGCGTGCATGGGCCCAATGGTTTCCTGCGCGAATTTGCCGGCGACCTCGCTGCAGCCGGGACGCAACCGGCAGCGCCGTGGTTGGAGGCGCGGCAGGACGGCGAGATGCTGGTGCTGGACATCGGCAACGCCGGGCGGCAACCGTGCACGCTGCAGCTGCGCGCGCTGGACTATGCAGACCCGGCCGTACGGTCGATGCACCTGGCCGCAGGTCAGCGCCAGACCGTGCGGCTGGCGCTTGCAGCCAGTGATCACTGGTACGACGTCGTGCTGGAACAGCCCGGAACCGCGTTCCGCCGCCGGCTGGCCGGGCATCTGGAAACCGGCAGGCCCAGCCGCAGTGATCCGGCATTCGGGCGCGCCTGAGCCGGTGTCGTGGTTTCGCCGGCGATGGCCGCGCAGGGCAGGCTGGTTGTGCCGGCCTTTGATGGCAACTGGAAGTCGGTGAGCGGCAGCAGGATCTCCGATCCGGCGATGACTCGCATCGTCGCCGTGGATCGCGGTGGTTGCGCTGGGTCATGACGGAAGTGGCCCCCGGCACCGCCACCGCTGCAGCAACCCGACCTGCGCTGACGCGGGCGGCCGGCACCGCAGCGGGAGGGGTTATCATGCGCTCCCGTTTCGCTGCGGCGAGCCGGCCCCTTCCCCCAAGGAATCTCTCGCGCATGCGCATCCTGCTTGCCCGTCACGGCGAGACGCCGTGGAACGCCGAAGGCCGCTACCAGGGCCAGATCGATATCCCGCTGTCGCCGGTCGGCGAAGGCCAGGCCGCCGCGCTCGGCGCGCGTCTGCAGTCGTTGGAGATCACCCGCGCGGTGGCCTCGCCGCTGTCACGCGCGCAGGCCACCGCCAGGCTGGCGCTGGGCAGCGCGCGCGAAAACCTGCTGCAGACCGATGCAGACCTGCAGGAAATCGCCCACGGCGAATGGGAGGGCCTGCTGGCCAGCGAGATCAACGACAAGGATCCGGCACGTCTGCGCGCCTGGCGCGACGAGCCCGATACCGTGCTGATGCCCGGCGGCGAATCCCTGCGTCAGGTGCTGGACCGCAGCTGGCGCGGCCTGGCGCGCGCGGCCGATGGCCTGGGCGCGGCCGACACCTTGCTGGTGGTCGCGCACGATGCGGTCAACCGCGTGATCCTGTGCAAGATCCTGGGCCTGCCGCTGTCCCGGCTGTGGACCTTCCGCCAGGCGCCGACCACGCTCAACCTGCTCGAAGGCGAGGACGTGGATCACCTGGAAGTGGTGCGCCTGAACGACTGCGCGCACCACACGCCGTTCTTTGGTGAAGCCAAGCATCGGGCGCTGTAAGGCAACGCCTGGCAAGCATGCAGGACACGCTGTGGCGCGTCATCCCGGGATCATCGCCAACTGGCCCAAGGTGCTTCGGTACGTTGTCTTGGGCAGTGTGTGCGGCCTGTTGGCGCTAGGGGTGTTTTCCGACTTCATTCCCGCACCGTTTCTTTCGGGTCGGAACTGGGTAGCGCCGATGGTGCTGCTGGGAGGCGCATTGACGGTGCTGATCTTTGCGCCGGCCTATCGCATCGGGGGATGGAAGGCGGTCTTCGGTACGCGGCCGCTGAACACGGTTCTGGCGATCTGCCTGGCGCCGCCGCTGTTGGGATTTCTGTGCTGGCTCGTACTGGCTCTGGGAGCGCCGTGGGTGTACACGCGGATGGCCGGTGTCGATTTCAAGGAAACGCATGTGATGCAGGTCGAGTACTTTCAAAGCGGGCGTTCGTGCAAATACCGATTGCGTGGCGGGCCGCTGGAAAATCGGTTTCCCGGCCATCTGTGCGTCAGCGAGGCGCTCTATCGTCGGCATCTCGATCAGCAGGTGACCGTGGTGTTGACCGGTCAGCGCTCGCTGTTGGGAATGCGGGTTGCAGCGATCGAAGACGCCCGGTGATCGGGACGTCCGACACAGACAATTGGAGTCGGCAACGACAGGCGCATGCGCCTGGGCAAGATGGCGTCGTTTGTCCGACTACGTGAGGGCCTGAAAATTCGCGATAATGCGGTTCTTCCTGCGCAGTCCCCGCCGTGAACGCAACCGACTCCCTCTCCGACTGGCTCGTCTATATCGAGCAGCAGCATCCAAGCACCATTGCCATGGGCTTGGAGCGCGTGCGCGAGGTGGCGGCACGTCTGCAGCTTGCCGCGCCTGCCAGGCACGTCATCGTGGTCGGTGGCACCAATGGCAAGGGGTCCACCGTGGCCTTCATCGAGGCGATCGGGCGCGCCGCCGGCTGGAAGGTGGGCAGCTACACCTCGCCGCATCTGCTGCGCTACAACGAGCGTGTGCGCATCGATGGCGTTGATGCGAGCGATGCCGCGCTGGTCGAGGCATTTGCGGCGGTCGAGGCAGTGCGCGGCGACACCACGCTGACCTATTTCGAATACGGCACGCTGGCGGCGCTGTGGCTGCTGCAGCGCTCCGCGCTGGACCTGGCGGTGCTGGAAATCGGCCTGGGCGGGCGCCTGGATGCAGTCAATATCGTCGATTCGGATGTGGCGGTGATCACCACCGTGGATATCGACCATACCGATTGGCTGGGCGATGAGCGCGAAGCGATCGGCGCCGAGAAGGCCGGCATCATCCGCGCGTGGAAGCCGGTGGTGCTGGGCGAAATCGACCCGCCATCGAGCGTACTGCGGCGTGCCTACCAGCTGGGCGCCAACGCGATCCGCGCCGGCAGCGATTATTTCTTCGAGCCGATCGAGGCGCAGCATCCGGAAGCGCCGCAGTGGCGCTGGCGCGATGTCGCGGTGACGCTGGAGCTGCCGATGCCGGCCCTGCACGCCCCGGTGCAGCTGGCCAATGCGGCCGCGGCAATTGCCGCGCTGCAGGCCTTGCCGGAAGCGCTGCCCGATGCCGCGTGGGCGCAGGGAATTTCCAGCGCGCAGGTGGTCGGGCGATTGCAGCGCTGTGACGTCGATGGCGTGCAGGTGCTGCTGGACGTCGGCCACAACCCGCAGGCCGCGCGCGCGCTGGCCGATGCACTGGGCGCGCAGGCGCACACGGGCAGCACGCATGCCATCTACGCCGCACTGGCGGACAAGGACGTGCTAGGCGTGGTGGAGGCGGTGGCCACGCAGGTCGACCACTGGACCCTGGCCGGGCTGGACGGCGCGCGTGGGCAGTCGGCGCAGGCCTTGCAGGCCCGTCTGCAGGGCAGTGCGGCAGCGCAGGCGGTATGTCACGGCGATGTGGCGGGCGCATTGGGCGCAGTGCTGGCGCAGGCCGCCCCCGGCGATCGGGTGCTGGTGTTCGGCTCGTTTCATACCGTTGCCGACGCGCTAAACGCACTTCGTTCAGTCCACCCGGGGCGGTAGCCCGGCTGCGGCCTTATAATCGCCGCGGCACCCCGCCACGCCGCCTTTCGTCTCTCTACGTGGATACTGCTCTGAAACAGCGACTGATTGGCGCCATCGTCCTGGTGGCGCTCGCCGTGATCTTCCTGCCGATGCTGGTCAAGGGCCCTGCGCCGTCGAGCGGCGTGGCCGACGTGCCGCTGGAGGCACCTGCCGCACCGGCCAATGGCGAGTTCGAGACCCGCGAATTGCCGCTGGTCACCCCGGGCGATGCGCCGGCCGGTGGCGCGCTGGGCATGCGCGGTGCCGCCACCGCGCCGGCCGCGGTGCAGGACAACCCCGATGCAGCCGATCTGGCCAACCCGGCCAGTACGCCATCGGCACCCGAGGTGGCGGCCGGCAACTACGCGGTCAACTTCGGTGCCTACGCCACCAGCGCCGATGCCGACGCGGTACTGGCGCGGCTCAAGCAGGCGCAACTGCCCGGCTTCAGCGAGAAGATCCAGATCAACGGCCGCCCGGCCTGGCGCGTGCGCGTGGGGCCGTATGTCGATCAGGCCCAGGCCGAAGCGGCGCGCCTGCAGGCGGTGAAGGTGCGCAGCGATGTCAACGCCCAGGTGGTGACGCTGGATGCCAACGCCGCCGCGCCGGCGCCGGCAGCCAGCACGCCGGCGCCCGCGACGGCCGCCAAGCCGACCAGCAGCGTGGCCGCCGCCGGCACGACCGCTTCGACCAAGACCGAAAGCCTGCCGCCGGAGCCGGCCAAGCCGGTGGCCACCGCGCCCAAGCTGGCCGAAGCGCCCAAGCCTGCCCCGGCCAAGCCGGAGGTGGCGAAAACGGAGCCAGCCAAGCCCGAGCCGGCCAAGCCGGTCGTCGCGGCGCCCGCCGCGCCGGCAGCGCCTGCAGCCAGCTCGGTCGGCTTTGCGGTGCAGCTGGGCGCCTTCGGGCGGGCCGAAGACGCCGACGCCTTGCGCGACCGCGTGCGCGCCGCCGGCTTCAGCGCCTTCGTCGAACAGGTGCGCACCGACAAGGGCGCGCTCAACCGCGTGCGCGTCGGCCCGGTCGCCAATCGCGGCGATGCCGAACAGCTGCGCGCGCAGGTGGCGGCCAAGGTCGGCATTTCCGGCATGGTGCGTCCGCATCCGTAAGCCACTGCGCCGCCGTCGGGCGGGCGCGGTCAGTGCCGAGGATCGGCAGTCGGGTGGTTCGCTGCGTGGTGCGGCTCGCCCGCAGCACGCCGGGTCACCGTTTCGCGTGGTATCGCCAGCGGCGAGCGGATTTCCTGATCGCCTCACACCCATGGAGGGGAGCGCAATGAACACCGAGCCAGGTTGGACCAGCGGCGTGCGCGCCGCGCGGAGAAGTGGGCAATGATCGACATGGTGCTGGGCGTCATCATCCTGGTGTCGGCCCTGTTGGGCCTGCTGCGCGGGTTTGTCGCCATCGTGGTCGGCACGCTGTCGTGGTTGCTGGCCGGCTGGGCGACGTTCCAGTTCGGCGGGCCGGCCGCGCGCTGGATTGCCGATGGCAAGCATCCGTCGGCCACCGAGTCGTTCGGCGGCTATGCGATGGTGTTCGTCGGCGTGCTGATCACCGTGGCGGTGATCGGCATGGTGATCCGCGCCGGCGTGGACGCGGTGCGCCTGGGCGGGATGGACCGCATGCTCGGCTTCGGCCTGGGCCTGGTACGCGGCGGCTTTCTGGCCAGCGTGCTGGTGCTGCTGATGAGCTTCACGCCGCTGCCGCGCGAGCCGGCCTGGCGCCAGTCGATGCTGATGCCGATGCTGTCGCCGGGCGCGAGCTGGATGCGGGCGCAACTGCCGGCCTGGCGGATGCCGTCGATGGACATGCCATCGATGGAACTCGGCAACCTGCCAACGGAGTTGGGGAAGTTGCCCTCGGCAGGCGATAATACGGACCTGGGCAAGGCGCTGTCCGGGTCCGGTCTGAGTGACACCATCACGCGTGCGCTTGGACAACCCGGCAAAGCTGCCAGCGACGGACGCAATCCGGCGCAGGCGATGCCGGCCAATATCGATCCGGCGCAGGTTCGCGGCGGAGAAAGCGACCCGGCTCGGGTCGAGCCCCAAGGCCAGGCACGGCCCCCTTCACAGTAACGGCGCAAGCCGTAGCGGAGAACGCGCACCATGTGTGGCATCGTCGGTATTGTCGGCAACCAGAACGTCGCCGGGCAGCTGTATGACGGCCTGACCGTCCTGCAGCATCGTGGGCAGGACGCCGCAGGCATCGCCACCGCAGACGGCACGCGCCTGCGCGTGCAAAAGGCCAACGGGCTGGTGCGCGATGTCTTCGACGAAAAGAAGATGGCGGTGCTGGAAGGCCGTGTTGGCATCGCGCATTGCCGCTATCCGACCGCAGGCTCGGAAGGCATGGACGAAGCGCAGCCGTTCTACGTCAACTCGCCCTACGGCATCGCGCTGGCGCACAACGGCAACCTGATCAACACCGAGGCCTTGCGCCAGCAGGTGTTCGAGGCCGACCGCCGCAACATCAACACCGATTCGGACAGCGAAGTGCTGCTGAACGTGTTCGCCTACGAGCTGGACGCGCAGCGCATGCTCACCCCCGAGGCGGCGATCCGCGCGGTGGCCGGCGTGCACCGCCGCTGCAAGGGCGGCTACGCGGTGGTTAGCGTGGTGCTGGGCCTGGGACTGGTGGCCTTCCGCGACCCGCACGGCATCCGTCCGCTGGTGCTGGGCAAGCGCGAGCACGCCGAAGGCACCGAATACATCGTCTCCTCCGAATCGGCCGCGCTGGACATCCTCGGCTACCAGCGTGTGCGCGACCTGCGCCCCGGCGAGGCGATGGTGATCACCGCGCGCGGTGAGCTGTTTTCGGAAGTCTGCGCCGCGCCGACCGTCAACGCGCCGTGCATCTTCGAGTATGTGTACTTCGCGCGCCCGGATTCGATGATCGACAACATCTCGGTGCACAAGGCGCGCATGCGCATGGGCCTGAAGCTGGGCGAGAAGATCCTGCGGCTGCGCCCGGATCACGATATCGACACCATCATTCCGATCCCGGACACCTCGCGCGATGTGGCGCTGGAGATGTCCAACGTGCTTGGGGTGAAGTACCGCGAGGGCTTCGTCAAGAATCGCTACGTGGGCCGGACCTTCATCATGCCGGGGCAGGGCGAGCGGCAGAAATCGGTGCGTCGCAAGCTCAATCCGATCCACCTGGAATTCCGCAACCGCGTGGTGCTGCTGGTCGACGATTCGATCGTGCGCGGCACCACCAGCCGGCAGATCGTGCAGATGGCGCGCGACGCCGGTGCACGCAAGGTGTATCTGGCCTCGGCCGCGCCGCCGGTGCGTTACCCCAATATCTACGGCATCGACATGCCGGCGGCCGAAGAGCTGATCGCGCATGGCCGCAGCGAGCTGGAAATCCAGGAATTCCTCGGCTGCGACTGGCTGATCTACCAGGATCTGGAAGACCTGGAAGTGGCGGTGCGCGAAGGCAACCCGGACATCCAGCAGTTCGATTCCTCGTGCTTCAACGGCGAATACATCACCGGCATCGAGCCGGGCTATTTCGAACGCATCCAGCAGCTGCGCTCGGACGATGCCAAGAAGCGTCGCCGCGCGTAAGGGTCTGCGCTAGCGCTGCAGGCCGGCGCTCCCCAGGCATGGCATGGCGTCCCTGTGCCATGCCGACCGGCTGCGTGGTGATCGCGCCAGCTGGCTGCAGCCGGGCGCGACATGGCGTGCGCTGCGGTGGTGCGGCAGTGTCGCCAGCCGCTGTGGATGTGCGCAGACCGAACCTGCGATGGCGGCGTCGGGGTAGCGATCGCGCTGCAGCGTGAAGCGCCAACTGCCGGTGTTGTCGGCCCTGCGGTTTATCGCAAAGACGGAGTGATGGACACGATGGATCTTCTGCAAGCCGCACATGCCTGCCTGCAGGCGGCCGATCCGCTGGAGAAGGTCGCATTGACGCAGCGGCATGCGGCCGCGTTCCGCGCCGGCAGCTTGCCGCTGCCATCGCCGCAGGCAGCGCCACCGCAGCCGATCCGCATGCCGGGCCGGCCTGCCAGGCCGGTGCTGGTGCATCCGCGGCAGGTGCCGCGGCGTGGGCTGGGCAGCCTGGAAGGGCGCGCCGCCTTTATCCACGCCATCGCGCATATCGAGCTCAATGCCATCGATCTGGCCTGGGATGCGGTGTATCGCTTCCGTGGGCTGCCGGAGGCGTTCTATGCCGACTGGGTTGGTGTGGCCGATGACGAATCGCGCCACTTCATGCTGCTGCGCGCGCGGTTGCACGCACATGACCACGACTACGGCGACTTCGCTGCGCACAACGGCCTGTGGGAAATGTGCGAGAAAACCGCGCACGACGGCCTGGCGCGCATGGCGCTGGTGCCGCGCGTGCTGGAAGCGCGCGGGCTGGATGTGACGCCGGCGATGATCGTCAAACTGCGTTCGCTCGGCGATACCGCCACTGCCGAGGTGCTGGACACCATCCTGCGCGAGGAAGTGGCGCACGTGGCGGCCGGCTCGCGCTGGTACCGCTGGTATTGCGCGCAGGCCGGCATCGAGCCGCGCGCGCGCTTCAAGGCGCTGCTGCATGAGTACGCCGGCGGTTACCTGCACGGGCCGTTCAATCTGCAGGCGCGGCTGCTTGCCGGCTTCGACGAGGACGAACTGGCCGATCTGGTGGAGCAGGCCGGCTGAGCAGCCGGTGGTGGGAGGCGTGGGCCGTAGTTGCACGCTTGCTCGAGCGCCGTAGGCGGGCAGATCGAATCGGCCAGTACCGTTGCCGCGCTGCTGAAACGTGCCCGCCGTGTCGTGCATGCAGCACCGGGCGCACTGCGTGCGGAACGCGCGCAACGCGCCGCATCAGTGCGTGCCGCCACCGGTCGCCCCCGGCAGTCACGCGGACTCGATGTCGCCGGATGCCGCAGGCGACGTGCGTCGCAATGCGCCTTCGACTGCCGGACTGTGCGCTGGGTCCTTCCATGCAGCCGCCGGAATCGCATCCATTCAACGGTAGACATCACAAAAACGTAATTTTCTTTTGTAACAACTTGCAATCCGGACGGCACGGCGCGCCTTAATGGCGTCCCGGGGGCAGGGGCCCGGTGTTTCACATCCGTTACTTCCATGTCTAAGGAGAGAGAGACGATGAAGTCGAAGTCGATGTGCACCACGGTGGGTCTGATCGCCATGTGCCTGGCCGGTTCGGCCGCCGCTGCCGGCAAGCCGCTGTATCAATCGGGCCCGGCGTTGAGCCGCAGCGCGGCCGCCACCGCCACTGCCGAACCCTCGTTGCAGCGCCTGCTCAGCGCACCGTCCACGGCCAACGCGCAGGTGGTCCAGCTCGACGCCGGTGCGGTCACCGCCTCGGAAAAGCTGCTGGAGCTGCAGTTGGACGGCCAGACCATCACCGCCACCCAGGCCAAGGTCGATGCCCTGGAAGGCGGCGATAGCGTGTGGTACGGCAACCTCGGCCCGCGCGCCGGGACCCGCGCACGCACGCTGTCTGGGGTGGATCCGCTGAACTCGGCCATCCTGGTGCGCAGCGGCGATACCGTCACCGGCACCATCCGCTACGCCGGCAAGCTGTATCGGCTGCGCCCGCTCGCCGATGGCCGCCACGTCCTGGTGCAGGTGGAGGAAAGCCGCTTGCCGCAGGAGCACCCGGCCGAATACAGCCTGTTGCCGAAGATCGACATGCCCAGCGACGGGCGCGTCACCGCGGCCGCCGCATCGTCGGGCAGCCCGGCGACCATCCGCGTGCTGGTGGTGGCGACCAATCAGGCGGTGACCGCCTACGGCGGCAACATGCAGTCGCTGGTGCAACTGGCAGTGGCCGAGGCCAACCAGGGCTACATCAACAGCAATGTCGGCATCACCCTGCAACTGGCGCGTTACGAGACCACCAGCTACAGCGAAACCGGCAATTTCACCACCGACCTGCAGCGCTTCCGCGTGACCAACGATGGTTACATGGACAGCATCCACACCAGCCGCAACACCTACACCGCCGATGTGGGCGTGATCGTGTTGAACAACAGCAGCTACTGCGGCCTGGCATCGGGGATCGGCTCTACCGCCGCGACCGCGTTCGCCTCGGTGTACTGGGATTGCGCCACCGGCTATTACAGTTTCGCGCATGAAATCGGCCATCTGCAGAGCGCCCGTCATGACGCCACCAACGACCCGAGCACCTCGCCGTACGCCTACGGGCATGGTTATCGCTACGGCAACAGCTGGCGCACCATCATGGCCTACGACTGCAGCAGCGGCTGCCCGCGCCTGAACTACTGGTCCAACCCCAACATCAGCTACAACGGCGTGCCGATGGGCAATGCCAGCACCGCCGACAATCAGCGCGTGCTGGTCAATACCAAGGCCACCATCGCCGGCTTCCGCTGAGGACCACGCGTCGCGTTCCGCTGTCGGCCCGGCACCGCAGGTGCCGGGCCTTTGCAGCTACACGCAGGCGCAGTGATCGCGCAGACTAGAGGCACTGCCGGTTGTCGCCGGCGTGTCCTGCGGAGCGGAGCACCCATGTCCAAGTCCCTGCGTTACGCGGCGCTGTGCCTGGCCGCGCTGGCAGTTGCCGGCTGCAAACAGCAACCTGCCGACCCAGCCCCTGCGCCACCCACACCGGCCGTGTCCGCGCCGGCCGCGCCGACCGGCAACGATGCCCGCGCCCGTGCGCTGGATGTGCTGGAGACCCGGCTGCAGGCTGACCATTTCTATCCGGACAACTGCATCAGCATCGTCGACGAAGACGACGCTGAGCCTGCAGCGGATGCGTTCGACTTCGCAGTGCGCGAGCGGCATGGCAACGAGTGCCCCGGCGACCCGCAGACCAACCCGGTGCGCGATCGTTTCCGCGTGCAGGCCGATGGCACGGTGCTCTGGTACGACGTGGTCAACGCCGACTTCGTCGACTACGCCGAGCATGCGCGCAGCATGCAGTGATGCCTTGGGATGCTGCATGGACTGTGCTGCTGCGTAACAGCATCTGGCGCGATCGGGCTTACCGGCAGCGCGTCCAGCTGCGGTTCCTGCGCGGCTAGCAGCACGTCGAGCGTGCGCAGGCCAGATGTCGAAACCACAGCGCGCGCCTGCAGACGGAACGGCCGATGCCCATCGTATCTCGCCCGCACTGTGCTTCCGGGCGAGCGGCCTGCGCCCGCTGCGGCTGCTCGCTAGCTGCGGTCAGCTACGTCAAAGTGTCAGCTGCTCCAGTGAAACGCCGTCGGCATCCACATGCAGCACCGAGCCTTGTTCGTACCAGTCGCCCAGCACGATGCGGGTGCAGGTCTGGCCGCCGGCCTGCAGGGTATGGATCGCAGGGCGATGGGTATGGCCATGGATCAGACGGTCCAGGCCATACCGCACGAAGGTGGTTTCCACCTCGGCCGGGGTGACATCGGTGACGGTCTCGAAGCGCGACTGGTCGCCTTGCTTGAGTTCTGCATGACGCGCCTGGCTGGCAGCGCGTGCCTGCTGCGCGAAGGCGACCCGCGCGGCCAGCGGCTGCGCCAGGAACTGCGCCTGGAAGACCGGATCGCGCGTCTGTGCACGGAACGCCTGGTAGGCGGTGTCGTCGGTACACAGCAGGTCGCCATGCATCAGCAGGGTCGGGTGTCCGTACAAGTCGACCACCGTGGGATCGGGCAGGATGCGGAAGCCGGCGCGTTGCGCGTATGCCTCGCCCACCAGGAAGTCGCGATTGCCCGGCATGAAGAACACCGGCACGCCGCTATCGGCCACCGCATGCAGCGCCACGGCCACCGCATCGGCAGCGGTCGATGGCGTGTCATCGCCGATCCAGGCTTCGAACAGATCGCCGAGGATGTAGAGCGCGTCGCTGCCCGGCACCTGCGTGCGCAGGAAGTCCAGAAACAGCTCGGTGATCGCCGGCCGGGCCGGATCCAGGTGCAGGTCGGAAATGAACAGGGTCGTCATTGCGCCATTGTACGGCGGCAGCGCGGGACGGGAATCGGGAATGGAGAATCGGGGGTGGGGAATCGAGAATCGGGAATCGGGAATCGGTGGAGCGTTGCATCGCGGCGCGAGCGCCGGGTGAACGGCCGGCTGGGCGACGAGGGGCCTCGGCTTGGTCAGGCAAGCGCGGTGATGGCAGATATCACGCTTTAGCCGAGCAGTGCCGGCACTCCCCACAGCGACAGACTGGCCAGCACCACGCCGATCGCCGTGGCAGCCAGCACATCGCTGGGATAGTGCAGGCCCAGCACCACGCGCGACAGCGCCACGCCGGCCGAAAACGGCACTAGCACCGGTGCCAGCCACGGGTAGTAGGCCACCGCCACAATGCTGAAGGACACCGCGTGCAAGGTGTGGCCGGACGGAAAGCTGAACTCGTCCAGCGGTGCCACCCAGGCGCGGATACGCACGTCGGCCGCATATGGGCGCGGCCGACGCGTCCAGCGTTTGAGCGACTTGTACAAGCTCAGCGCGAGCACGCCGGTGGCGGCCATGTGCGCAGATGCACGCACGCCGTCCATGCCGTCGGCCAGCACCAGCAAACCCATCAGGCTGTACCAGAACACCCCATCGCCGAGCCGGCTGATGGTGGCGAATGCACGCCGCACCGGGTGGCGCCGGCACCAGTGATTGGCGCGCCGGCACCAGCGCGCTTCGTGACCGCGCAGGAGCTCAAGCCGCGTTGCCGACATAACGCCCCCGTGTCGCGGTGATGCCCATCAGCAAGGCCTCGAAGTCGGACACCACCGTGTCCGGATGCAGTTTCTTCATCGCCTGTGCGGCCGCAGCCCCCAGGCGCCGGCGCAGCGCATCGTCCTCGGTGAGTACGACGGCGGCCTGGATGAACGCCTCGTCGTTCTCCACAGCCGCACCGCTGTGGCCGTTGCGCAGATACTCGCGCGCGGCGCCGTAGTCGAAGGCGACCGTGGCCACACCGCTGGCCATTGCCTCCAGGGTCACGTTGCCGAAGGTCTCGCTGCGGCTGGGGAACAGGAACAGATCGCCGCTGGCGAAGTGGCGTGCCAACGCCGCGCCGCGCTGGACGCCGCAGAAGAGGAAGTCCGGATTTTCATGCGCGATCTTTTCGCGTGCCGGGCCATCGCCGACCCAGACGAAGCGCGCCTTCGGGCGGATCTGCTGCAACTTGCGGAAGGCGCGGATCGCCAACGGCAGATTCTTTTCATTGGCGATGCGTCCGACGTAGATCGCCGCGAAGCCTTCGCCTTCGATGCCCCATTCGGCACGCAGGGCCGGATCGCGCCGGGCCGGATCGAACTGCTGGCTGTCCACCGCGCGCGCCAGCAGTTGCACCCGCTCGAAGCCGCCGTCGCGCAGGAACTGCTGCAGCTCGCGCGTGGGCACCAGCGTGGCCTCGGCCTGATTATGGAAGCGGCGCATCCAGCGCAACGCGGTGCCCTGCAGCCAGGCGGCACCGTAGTCGGGCAGGTACTCGTCGAAACGCGTGTGGAAGCCGGTGGCGACCGGGATGCCCAGTCGGCGTGCCGCACGCATCGCCGACCAGCCCAAGGGGCCTTCCGTGGCCACATAGACCGCATCCGGTTGCGTGATCTGCCAATGACGCACGAGGCGTTGTGTTGCCGGTAGCCCGAATTTCAGTCCCGGATAGCGCGGCAGCGATGCACCGCGCACCAGCAGGGCCGTGGCCGCATCCGTATCGCCGCTCTGCCGTGGACGTACCACGTCCACCTGGTGTCCGCGTGCGCGCAGGCCGGTCTCCAGCCCGTGCACGGTCAGCGCAACACCGTTGACTTCGGGGGGATAGGTTTCGGTAACGATCGCGTAGCGCATGCCCGTTCTCCGGTTTTCGCTAGCTTCCGGGAGGGCGATGGCATGGATGTTGCGCCCACAAGTCGCGGCGGTGACAGTGGAGCCGGGAATGGGGAATGGGGAATGGGGAATGGGGAATCGCAAAGGCAGCGTGCTGCACTCGTTTAGCGCAATCGCCACCAGTCAGAACTTCTCAGAGCTCCGTGGTCGACTATTCCCGAATCCCCATTCCCGATTCCCGCCTGAGGCCGCAGGCCTCAGGTCACAAACGGTTTGAACGCAATCCCCAGCCCGGCCATGCTTTCGACTTCGCCGATCAGGTCGGCACGCAGCAGCGGGCGCGAGTCGATCCAGCTTTGCGACAGGATCAATGACAGGCGGGTGTCATCGGCGGTGAGTTCCAGGGTCGGAATCGGGTCGGATTCGTGCGCGCGATGCAGCAGCACCGCCAGCCGCAGCAGTGCGGCCTTGCGTCGGGTTGGCAGCAGCAACCGATCCGGCAGCGCATCGAACGCGGTCTTGGGCACATTGCGCCGATGCGTGCGCACCAGCGATGCCAGTACCTGCTGCTCCTGCCGCGAGAAACCGGCGATATCCGAGTGCTCCAGGATGTAGCTGCCGTGCACGTGATACTGGCTGTGCGCGATGATCAGCCCCAGCTCGTGCAGGCGGGCGGCGCGGCGCAACACCTGCGCGTCGTCGCCATCCAGCTGCCAGGATTCGCAGACCTGGTCGAACAGGCGGCAGGCCGTGGCCTCCACGCGCTGCGCCTGCACTTCGTCGATGCCGTAACGCTGCACCAGCGAGGCCACCGAGCTGTCGCGCGGGTCGTTTTCGCCGCCGCGTCCGAGCATGTCGTAGAGGATGCCTTCGCGCATCGCCGCCTTGCTGACCATCAGCTTTTCCAGCCCCAGGGCCTGGAACGCCGCTTCCAGCACCAGAATGCCGCCGGCGATGATCGGCCGACGTTCGGCAGCCAGGCCGGGCAACTGGATGTCCTCGATGCGCTTGGCCTTGAGCAGTTCGTCGCGCAGCGCCGGCAGCGCCTCGGCAGTGATCGCGCCCTTGGTGAGCTTCATCGCCGCACAGATCTCGCCGATGGCCTTGTGCGTGCCCGACGAGCCGATCGCCTCGTGCCAGCCCAGCGCCTTGTACTGATTGGCGAACTGCTGGAACTCGGCGCCGATCTCGGTCAGCGCATCCTTCCATTTCTTCTTCGACAGCTTGCCGCCGGGAAAGAAGCGCCGCGTGCTGGCGATGCAGCCGGCCTGCAGGGACTCGCGTTCCAGGGTCTGGAACCCGCGGCCGATGATGAACTCGGTCGAGCCGCCGCCGATATCGATCACCAGCCGGCGTTGATCGGGCTTGGGCGGTTGCGCATGCGCAACGCCGAGATAGATCAGGCGCGCTTCCTCGCGTCCGCTGACCACTTCGATCGCATGCCCGAGCGCGGTTTCGGCCGGCATCAGAAACGCCTGCGGCGAGCGCAGCTGGCGCACCGTGTTGGTGGCCAGCGCGCGCACGCGCAACGATGGTACTTCGCGGATACGCTGGCCGAAACGCGCCAGACATTCGAGCGCGCGCTGGCGCGCTTCGTTGGAGATGCCACCTTTGCCATCCAGGCCGTCGGCCATGCGCACGGTTTCGCGCAGGCGATCGACCACACGCAGCTGACCCATCAGGTAGCGCGCAATGACCATGTGGAAGCTGTTGGACCCTAAGTCGATGGCGGCAAGGAAATCGCCATCGCGCAGGGGCGGGATCGTGGGGGAGGGCATTGGCATGGGCGCATGGTAGCCGATGGGCCGTTGGCCCCGTGAGGGGCCGCGCCCGCGCCCCTTCAGATCCGCTCGAGCAAGGTCATCTGCGCCGAATGTGCCGGCTCGCCAGGGCCGGGGACGCGCTTGTGATAGACGCCTTCGGCATCCAGTTCCCAGGCGTTGACGTTGTCGTCCAGGTAGTTCTGCAGCACTTCGCGGTAGACGCGCTTGGCCAGATCCGGATCCAGGATCGGGAAGCAGGTCTCCACGCGGCGCAGCAGGTTGCGTTCCAGCCAGTCGGCGCTGGCGCAGTACAGCTCTGCCGCGCCATCGTTGCCGAACCAGTACACGCGGCTATGTTCCAGGAAGCGCCCCACGATCGAGCGCACGCGGATATTGTCGGAGACGCCGGGCACGCCCGGCCGCAGCGTGCACGCGCCGCGCACGATCAGGTCGATCTGCACACCGGCCTGCGAGGCGGTATACAGCGCGCGCACCACCTGCGGCTCGTTGAGGGCATTCATCTTGGCGATGATGCGGCCCGGGCGGCCGTTGCGGGCCAGCCGCGTTTCGCGCTCGATCCGCTTCAACACGCCGGCATGCAGGGTAAAGGGCGACTGCAGCAATTGCTCCAGTTTCATGCGCGGCGCGAGCCCGGACAATTGCTGGAACAGCATGTGCACATCGTTGCCGATTTCCACATCCGCCGTGATCAGGCTGATGTCGGTGTACAGGCGCGCGGTGCCGCTGTGGTAGTTGCCGGTGCCCAGGTGCACATAGCGTTTGAGCTTGCGTCCCTCGCGGCGCACGATCAGCAGCATCTTGGCGTGCGTCTTGAAGCCGACCACGCCGTACACCACCTGCACGCCGGCTTCCTGCAGCTTGTCGGCCAGGCCCAGGTTGGCCTCTTCGTCGAAGCGCGCGCGCAGCTCCACCACCACCGTGACGTCCTTGCCGTTGCGCGCAGCCAGGATCAGCGCATCGACGATCAACGAGTCCTTGCCGGTGCGGTACAGCGTCTGCTTGATCGCCAGCACGTTCGGGTCGACCGCGGCCTGACGGATCACGTCCAGTACCGCGGTGAACGCATCGAAGGGGTGGTGCAACAGCACATCGCCCTTGCTGACGATCTGGAAGATGCCGTCGGTGTCGCGCAAGGTGCGCGGATTGAACAACGGATATTTCAGTTCGGGGCGCTGCACCAGGTCGTAGACCTGGATGACGCGGCTCAGATTGACCGGCCCGACAATGCGATACACCGCGTTTTCGTTCAGGCCGAAGTTCTGCAGCAAGGTGCGCATGATCGGTGCCGGGCAGTCGTGCGCGATCTCCAGGCGCACCGCCGGGCGGTAGCCGCGCGTGACCAGTTCGTCGCGCAAGGCCAACGCCAGGTTCTCGACTTCTTCCTCGTCCACCACCAGTTCGGAGTTGCGGGTGACGCGGAACTGATACGAGCCCTTGACCTGCATGCCCGGGAACAGCTCGTCGACGAACTCGGACAGCACCGAGGACAGGAACACGAAGCTCTGCGCGCCCTCCGGCGACAGGCTCGCCGGCAGCTGGATGATGCGCGGCAACGACCGCGGCGCACGCACGATGGCCAGATGACCGGCGCGCCCGAATGCGTCCTGGCCCTCCAGCACCACCACGATGTTCAATGTCTTGTTGAGGATCTTGGGAAACGGATGCGCCGGGTCCAGACCCAGCGGCGACAGCACCGGCATGATCTCGTTGCGGAAGTAGGCCCGTAGCCAGCGTTTCTGACGCGAATTCCAGGTCGAGCGCCCAAGTACCGCCACGCCGGCCGTCTCCATCGCCGGGCGCAGCACCTCGTTCCACACGTGGTACTGCTGCTCGACCAGTTTGGCCGCGCGGTCGTGCACCGCGTTGAGGATGGCCGTCGGGCTTAACCCGTCCGGTGCCGGCGGCAGGCCGAATTCCTGCGCATGCCGCACGGTGGCCGCGCGGATTTCGAAGAACTCATCCAGATTGGTGCAGGAAATGCACAGGAAGCGCAGCCGTTCCAGCAACGGCACCTGGTCGTCCATCGCCTGTGCCAGCACCCGGAAGTTGAAGTCCAGCTGCGACAGTTCCCGGTTGATGTACAGCGACGGATCGCGCAGCGGATCGGTGGCGACGTCTTCGGAAGGGGTGATGTCGTGCAAGTGTTTGGCGTGGCCCATGGAATCGGTCATCAAGACGGAGATGGTGTGCGGCGTGACAGCGCGCCGGTCGCAGCGCAGGCAATGCAGCGCGTCCGGCGCGCGGGCATCGCACCGCGTTGCGGCGCGCACCCCTTACATATCACGCCGAACGTGACAGTGGCAGGGACTGATCGCGCTGTACGACGCGCGCAGCGACAAAATGACATGAGAATTCGCTGCCGCGTCCGACTTCGCTTTCGATTTCCAGGCGCGCCTGGTGCAGTCCCAGGATGTGCTTGACGATCGACAGCCCCAGCCCGGTGCCGCCGCTCTCGCGCGAGCGGCTGCTGGACACGCGATAAAAGCGCTCGGTGATGCGTGGCAGGTGCGAGGCGGGAATGCCGTAGCCGGTGTCGCGTACCGCCAGGGCTGCGCCATCGCCCTCGCGCACGAAGCGGATCGTCACCGTGCCACCGCCGGGCGTGTAGCGCACCGCATTGGTGACCAGGTTGGAGAAGGCGCTATGCAGTTCCTTGTTGGAGCCGAGCAGGTCCACGCCGGCCTCGTCCAGCACATGCACCGTGTGGCGACCCTGGCTGTGCGCTTCGGCCTCGCGACGCAGGGTTGACAGCATCGGCGCCATCGCCACGTGCTCCTCGCCGAGTTCTTCCTGCGATTCCAGCCGCGACAGCGTCAGCAGGTCCTCGACCAGCTGCGCCATGCGCTGCGACTGCTTGCGCATCTCGGCCAGCATCGGGCCGGCATCGGGAAAGTCTTCCGGGTCGAGCATGTCCAGGTAGCCATGCACCACCGTCAATGGCGTACGCAGTTCGTGCGAGACGTTGGCCACGAAGTCGCGGCGTACCTGCTCCAGCCGCAGCAGCTTGCTGACATCGCGCGCCACCAGCAGCCAGTAATCGTCGGAGTAGGGAATCAGGCGCAGGTTCAGGCGCAGGTCCGGATCCACCGGCGAGGCGGCGTCGAGCATGGGTTCGGCATTGCGGCCGGCCGCCAGCCAGTGCGCCAGCGGCAACGGCTGCAGCCGCTCCACCACCGACACGCCCATGTCGCCCGGATGATGCAGGCCGAGCAGTCCGCCCGCGGCCCGGTTGAACCACTGCACGCGCTGGCTGTTGCGATCCACCACCACCACCGCATCCGGCAGCGCCTGTGCGGCGGCGCGATAAGTTCGCAGCATTTCGATCAGGCGACGCTTGCGCCCGCGCATCTCGGCCTGGCTGCGATACAGCAGGCGGTCCAGTTCGTTCCAGGCCCCGATCCCGGCGGCGGGTTCGGCGCGCTGCCGGGCGGTCAGGCGACGCAGCACCTGGCGCAGCCGCCAGTAATGCCAGGCCAGCACGCCCAGGGCGGTCAGCGTCAGCGCCATCCACACATGCTCGATCAGCACGCCGACCAGCACGGCAGCGCCCAGCAACAGCGCGAGGGTGCCGAGCGTCTTGAGCCAGGCGGAACGGATATGTCGAGGCATGGAAGGCGTTACCACCGGGCGTCAGATGGGCGTGCGAGCCGGCTGGCCTGCGTGGCCGGCCGGCTGTGCGGCAACCACTAGGTTGCCGAAGAGAAACGGTAGCCCGAGCCACGCACGGTCTGCACCATGTTTTCCAGGCCGAACGGTTCCAGCGTCTTGCGCAGGCGGCGGATATGCACGTCGATGGTGCGCTCTTCCACGTACACGCTGCCGCCCCAGACATGATCCAGCAGCTGGGTGCGCGTGTACACGCGCTCGGGATGTGTCATGAAAAAGTGCAGCAGGCGGTATTCGGTCGGGCCGATCGGCACCGGCGCGTCGCCGGCAAACACCCGGTGCGCGGCGCCGTCGATGCGCAGGCGGCCCACCGACACGCTGCCGTCCTCGTCGTCCTCGCGGGTGCGGCGCATCACCGCACGGATGCGCGCCAGCAACTCGCGCGCCGAGAATGGCTTGACCACGTAATCGTCGACCCCGGCTTCCAGGCCACCGACGCGGTCGTTCTCTTCGCCGCGCGCGGTCAGCATGATGATCGGAATCTCGCGGGTCAGCTGTTCCTTGCGCCAGCGCCGCGCCAGATCCAGCCCGCTGGTGCCCGGCAGCATCCAGTCCAGCAGGATCAGGTCCGGCACACGGTCGGCAATGGCGGTCTGCGCCTCGCGGGCATCGCCGGCATGGATGGGTTCGAACTCGCCTTTGCGCAGCGCGAACGCCACCATGTCGCGAATCGCGGGTTCGTCATCGACGATCAGAATGCGTTTTTGCACGCGGGGCTTACCGTCTGGCTTTGGTGATCGCCAGTAGACTACGGTTTTGTGACTCTAATGTGACATGCGCGGTGACCAGGCCCTCGGCAATAGCGGCCTGCACCGGTGGCGGGCGCAGTGCGGGACGCCCGGCGCACGCCGGGATGACCGTTGTGCCAACCGTCACAAGCACTAGCGGGTCGACAGATCCGGGTCGCGAATCCCTTGCCGGCGCAGTTCCAGCACGCTCGGGGTGATCGCCGCGATGCGCGCATCCACCCGAGCCCGTGTCACATAGTCGAGATCTTTCTTCTTCAGCGCTTCCAGCTGGATCAGCGCCTGTTCCGGGCGTCCGTTCAGATACGCAGATTCGGCATAGGCCTCGCTGGCGCGCAGATGGTCGCCGGACAGCTCGCAGGCGCGTGCGTAGGTCTGTTGCAACAAGGCATCCTCGCTACTGCGATGCAGCAGCGGCTCCAGCACCTGACGCGCGCGCTGGCCGGACTCCTTGCTGGCCTGCTCGTTGAGCGCGCCGGCGTAGGTCAGCGCCACCGCGCGGTTGTTCGGCAGTTGCTTGAGCAGTGCGTCGAAGCGGGCATTGGCCACCTCGCGCTGGCCCACCCGCGCCTGCGCTTCGCTCAGGCCCAGCGTCAGCCATAAATTATCCGGATGCGCCTCCAGCAGGCTGGTCAGTTCGGCCACCGGTTCGCTCGGCCGGCCGCCGCTATTGCGCAGGCGCGCCAGCGCCAGGCCGTAGCGCTGGGCATCGGTCAGGCCGTGCTTGTTGCTGCGACGCAGGGTCTCGTATTCGCGGATCGCCGCATCCGGCGTGGTCGCACTGAGCACGCGCAGGCGCTCCTTGGCCCAGTCGAAGTTCTGCTGGTCGTCGCCGCGGCTCAGTGCATCCACCGGCAGCCGCAGCGCATACGGAAGGATCGCGTTGCCGTTGCGGCTCAGCGGTTCAGACAGCGACGGGTCGGCCGGGTCCACCCGTTCCTGGCGCGTTCCGCCCGGTACCGAGGTGGTCAGCACCACGGTGTTCTTCTTCATCTGTTCGGCGCGCGCCTTGGCCTCGCTGATGCGCGTGACCGTGACCGGGTGGGTCTGCAGGAAGTCGGGCGCGCTGTAGCCGCCCTCGTTGGCGCGCATTGCCACCGACATGCGTTCGAAGAAGCCGGCCATTGCATCCACGTCGTAGCCGCTGCGCACTAGCGTGCGGATACCCAGCCGGTCGGCCTCCGATTCGTTGGAGCGGGTGTAGTCGATCTGGCGTTGCTGCATCAGGCCCATCGCGCTGGTGATGCCGGCCATGGTGGCATCGCCCTTGGAATTGCCGCCGGCCTGTTGCGCGGCGACCACCGCTGCCAGCATGCCCAGCAGGATCGGGATCTGGTCGCGCTGGGCCCGCTCCACCCCACGCAGCACGTGCTGCTGGGTGACGTGGGCGATTTCGTGCGACAGCACCGCGGCCACTTCGTCCTCGCGCTCGGCGGTCAACACCAGCCCCGCATTGACCGCGATATAGCCGCCCAGCGTGGCGAAGGCGTTGATCTGGCGGTCGCGCAGCATGAAGAACGTAAACGGCTGCTGCGGCTGGTCGCTGTTGGCGCCAAGCCGGGTCCCCATGGTCTGCAGCCAGTCGGTGATCAGCGGGTCGTCCAGCACGTAGTCGTAGTTGCGCAACTCGGCCAGCATCATCTTGCCGTACTCGGCCTGGCGCGCCGGGGTCAGCAGCTCGCCGGCGGACGAGCCGATGTCGGGCAGGCGGTTTTCCTGCGCGGGTGCCACGCCCATGGCAACGGCCAGCGTGAGGGCAGTGGCGAGCGGTAGCAGGCGCAAGTGGAACTCCCAGGTAATGCGCGGAGCATGCGGGCAGCACGGCGCGATGGCGTGAATCATCGGTTAATCCACAGTGTTGCGGTGACGACATGGAAATTCCAGTCGCCCGGTACCATTGTCAGACCTCAGACCAACCGCGGAGTTTCCCGTGAGCCAAGACCCCAATGTGCAGGATGCGGCCGCCGGCCCGCAGATCACCCTGTATTCCTCTGCGATCTGCCCGTACTGCGTGGCGGCCAAGAACTTCCTCAAGAGCAAGGGCCGGACCTGGACCGAGGTGCGCATCGACCTGGACCCGGCCGAGCGCAACAAGATGGTCGCGCTGGCCAAGCGCACCAGCGTGCCGCAGATCTTCGTCGGCGACGTCCATGTGGGCGGCTACGACGACATGATGGCCATGCACCGGGCCGGCAAGCTCGAACCGTTGCTGGCCGGCACTGCAGGCGGCCAGGCATGAGTGAGCATGACGGCAGCAGCGACGACCGTCTGCGCGAGTTCACCGAATTTCGCCAGCGCATGAACCAGCGCATCCTGGCCGAGCCCAACCAGGTGGTGCGCCGGTTCTTTGCGCTGGACACCCAGACCTACCAGGCCGGCGCGCTGGACGTGAAGACCAAGGAGCTGCTCGGTCTGGTCGCCTCGATGGTGCTGCGCTGCGACGACTGCATCAGCTACCACGTCGCCCAGTGCAAGGAAGCCGGCGTGACCCGCGAAGAGTTCTTCGAGACCTTCTCGGTCGGCCTGGTGGTTGGCGGCTCCATCGTCATCCCGCATCTGCGTCGCGCGGTGGATTTCCTCGACCAGCTCGAGGGCGGCGCCCAGGCACCGGCGCAGCACGCGCACGATTGATGTGTCGAGCGGGAGTCGGGAGTGGTGATTCGGGATTCGTAAAAGCGGGCGCGCGCTTGCTGCCCTAGTCGGCGGCACTGACTTTGTGCGCTCTGGTTGTCCGGTGCCGGCCGTAGGCTGGGGCGGTGCGTCCAGAGCGCCTCCACACGCTGAGTCCTGGTGCGCCTGGAGGCTGCGGGCGCGCACTGCGGTTGTCTGATGCCACTGACTGCACCGGGTTTCTGCAGCAGTCATCCGGGCCGCTCTTAGACCAAGGTCGGTTTGGGCGCCTTCACCGGCATCGGGCATAATTGCCTGTGAAACCTCCTTGCGCCGCTCTGCCGGGTATTGCGGCTGGCGCTCCCCCCTTCAAGTTCGGAAACCCAACGTTATGACGCAGACAATCACGGTCATCCGCGGCGACGGTATTGGCCCGGAGATCATGGATGCCACGCTGTTCGTGCTCGACGCGCTGCAGGCTGGCCTGACCTACGAGTACGCCGACGCTGGCCTGGTCGCGCTGGAAAAGCACGGCGATCTGCTGCCCGAGTCCACCCTGGCCTCGATCACCAAGAACAAGGTGGCCCTGAAGAGCCCGCTGACCACGCCGGTCGGCGAAGGCTTCAGCTCGATCAACGTGGCCATGCGTCGCAAGTTCGACCTGTATGCCAACGTGCGTCCGGCCAAGTCGTTCCCCAACACCAAGTCGCGTTTCGCCGATGGCGTGGACCTGATCACGGTGCGCGAGAATACCGAAGGCGCCTACCTGAGCGAAGGCCAGACCGTGTCCGAGGATGGCGAGACCGCGTTCTCCGGCGCCCGCGTCACCCGCAAGGGCTCCGAGCGCATCGTGCGCTACGCCTTCGACCTGGCGCGCGCCACCGGCCGCAAGAAGGTCACCGCGGTGCACAAGGCCAACATCATCAAGTCGACCTCGGGCCTGTTCCTGAAGGTGGCACGCGACGTGGCCGCGCAGTACCCGGAAATCGAGTTCCAGGAAATGATCGTCGACAACACCTGCATGCAGCTGGTGATGCGTCCGGAGCAGTTCGACATCATCGTGACCACCAACCTGTTTGGCGACATCATCTCCGACCTGTGTGCCGGCCTGGTCGGCGGCCTGGGCCTGGCCCCGGGCGCCAACATCGGTGTGGACGCGGCGATCTTCGAAGCCGTGCACGGCTCGGCGCCGGACATCGCAGGGCAGGGCAAGGCCAACCCGTGCGCACTGCTGCTGGGTGCCGCGCAGATGCTGGACCACATCGGTCAGCCGCAGAACGCCGAGCGCCTGCGCGAAGCGATCGTGGCCACCCTGGAAGCCAAGGATGCGCTGACCCCCGACCTGGGCGGCACCGGCAACACCATGGGCTTCGCCAAGGCCATCGCCAGCCGCCTCTGAGCGCGCCGGTAGGTCGCACAAGAGAAAGGGCGCCGACGGCGCCCTTTCTTTTTGCTGGAAGCGGGTTGCTTGAAGCCAGTGTCACGCCATCAGGCGAAGGGGTCGCTGTTGCGATTCCCCAGTCCCGATTCCCGATTTTCCACTCAGTTACGCGACTGCAGCTTCGACAGCAAGCGCAGGAACTCGATGTACAGCCACACCAGCGTGACCATCAGGCCGAACGCGCCATACCACTCCATGTGCTTGGGCGCGCCGTGTTCGACGCCGCTTTCGATGAAGTCGAAGTCCAGCACCAGGTTCAGCGCGGCCACCACGACCACGAACAGGCTGAAGCCGATCCCGATCAGGCCAGAGTCGTGGATGAAGGGAATGCGCACGCCGAAAAAGCCCAGCACGATGGTCGCCAGATACACCAGCGCAATGCCGCCGGTGGCCGCCACCACGCCCAGCTTGAAGTTCTCGGTGGCCTTGATCATGCCGCTGCGGTAGGCGAACAGCAGCGCGAACATCGTGCCGAAGGTCAGCAACACCGCCTGGAACACGATGCCGTTGAAACGCGCCTCGTACACCGCCGAGATCGAACCCAGGAAGAAGCCTTCCACCAGCGCATACAGCGGCGCGGTGACCGGGGCCCAGGTCGGCTTGAAGCTGGTCGCCAGTGCGAATACCAGTCCGCCGATCGCGCCGGCGATCATGTACAGGCGTGCTGCCGGTAGCGGCATGCCATCGGCGCCGATCGATTGCGACCAGGCGAAGGCGGCAGTGAGTACCGCCATCAGCAATAGCAGGCCGGTCTTGTTGACGGTACCGTTGAGGGTCATCGCCTGACCGTCGCGCGTGACCACCGCGCCGGAGCCCAGGTCGAGGAAGGTGGATTCCCGAAGGGCGGGATTGCCGCTACGCATGCGTATTCTCCATGAATGTAGGTGCCTGCCGACTTGGCGAGCAATGGGTGTGAGGATACCGGATCGTCCAATTTACACAGAGTGATTGACAGCAAGGCCAATCATTCCCAAAATAGCCGACCTTTCCAGCCTTCGGGATTGAAAGGTCCCGCCGGGGTATAGCGCAGTCTGGTAGCGCGCCTGCTTTGGGAGCAGGATGTCGGGGGTTCGAATCCCTCTACCCCGACCATTCCGAGCTCTTGACGGCGTGGGAATGCGAAGTTCGGTCCGGGCGCCCGTAGCTCAACCGGATAGAGCACCGGCCTTCTAAGCCGGCGGTTACAGGTTCGAGTCCTGTCGGGCGCGCCATCGGCGGTGCGGTAGGAAGTAGGTTTCAGTGGTGGCTGTAGCTCAGCTGGTTAGAGTACTGGATTGTGATTCCAGATGTCGGGGGTTCGAGTCCCCTCAGCCACCCCACTGATTGCAGGAAAAGTTGGACCCGATGCATCGCGGGTGTTGCAACGAGGCAAAAACGCGCATACAATGTGCGACCAGTTTCAGGGCCGTTAGCTCAGTTGGTAGAGCAGTTGACTCTTAATCAATAGGTCCAAGGTTCGAATCCTTGACGGCCCACCAAACAAAAGCACTTAGGCAGCAGCCTAGGTGCTTTTCTTTTTGTGCTGAGGAAAGCGATGGTGCAGGGATTGGCTGCAGCGTTGTCGTCGTCCCGGTCGGTGGCCGCGCAACCGCAGTGGCCCTCCCGGCCCGGCGCGATGGATTGCCTGCGTCAGGTGCGCAATCGCCACCGATGGCCGTCCCCGCCCGGATGAACGCAGGCGAATGAGGACTGATGTGTCTGAAGTAATGCGGCATTCCATCCTGGGCCAGATCGGCGTCTTCGCGATCGTCGGTCCCCCGCTGGGTGGGCTGCTGGGCCTGGCGCGGTGGAGCCGGCTCGATCTGCAGACCGTGTTGCCGATCGTCGCCTGGTCGTATGCGCTGGTGCTGCCGGTGATTGCCTGTGCTGCCGCGGGATGGCTATGCGCGCGCACCTGCGCCTGGCTGTACCGCGCGCGCCGGCCCAACCCCGTGTTCCACATCGGCATCGGTGCTTCGAGCGGTCTGCTCTCGGCCGGCGTGATGGTGCTGCTGCTGGCGATCATCGGTGGCTGGTCGTGGCTGTCCGATCGCGCGGTGATGCTGACGCTGCTGCAGTGCGGGCTGGCGGCAGGCAGTGCCTGCGCCGCGATCGTCTGGCTGATGTGGTCGCGCCTGACAGTGTCTCCCCGGGCCGGGGGATAGGCCGCCAGCGCTCCCCAGGATGCGCAGGAAGACGTTCCCTGTTGCGTCGGACGGCGCTTTCGATACGCCTGCTGGTGATGCGCTGCGATGCGCAAGGCAGCTGCGGGCAACGGCAGCCGTGGTCGCCTTACGGCAATGCAGCGGGCGCGGGCGGCTGGCTTTGCTGCATGCGCGGAAATGCCAGCGTAAAACACGCGCCCTGGCCGGGCGCCGAGGTCACTTCGACAAAGCCGCCCGCCTGGCAGACCGCGCTGTACACCTGTGCCAGCCCCAGGCCCGCGCCTTTGTCGGCATCCTTGGTGGTGAAATACGCTTCGAACAGATGCGCCTGCACGTGTGCATCCATGCCATGCCCGTTGTCGGCCACGGCAATGGTGACGTAGTGCCCGGCCGGCCTGGCCAGGTTGGCCTGTTCCTCGGCGACCACGGTGTCGCCGGTCTCCACGCGGATGACGTCGCCCCGTCGGCAGGCATCGCGGGAGTTGATCACCAGGTTCAAGATGGCGCGTTCCACCGTGTGGCGATCGACCATGGCGCAGCATCCGCCTTCGGCGGTGCGCAGCTGCAGGTGCAGGTCTGCGCCGATCACCTGTTCAAGCAATGGGCCGAGCTGTTCGGTCAGGGCGGCCAGATCCACCGATTCCGGGCTATACGGGTACTGCCGGGAAAAGCCGACCAGACGCTGGGCCATGACCGAGCCATGTTGAAGCGCCGCATCGGCCACGCCCAACAGCTTGGCGTCGTGCGCGTCGATCCTGGCGCGCTGTACCACCAGGTCGATGGCCGAGGTGGCGGCCTGCAGGACGTTGTTCAAATCGTGCACGACGCCGGCGAGCAGCTGTCCCACCGCTTCGCCTTTTTGCGCCTGCTCGGAAATCTTTTCGGCAGCGCCTTGCGCGGCGCGCGCGATGTCCAGATCGCCTTCGATGCGCTCTTGCAGGTCGCGCAGGCTGTGCAGCTCGGTCGACAGCGAATGTTCGCGCGCGCGTGCCAGCCGCAGCGCGCCGTTGGAGAACGCGCGCTCTGCCGCCAGGGTCGAATCCAGCGTGCGGAAGGCGATCTCCAGCGCTCGGCGGTCGGAGATGTTCTTGCTCACGGCCAGGATCGCTTCGACCTTGCCAAGCGCATCGAACAGCGGGCTGGTGACGACCTGCCAGATCTGGCGCACGCCGGCGAAGTTCACGCTGGCAGCTTCGAACTCCTGGATCGAACCGGCGCGGGAGCCGGCGATCGCCGCGTCCACCAGCTCGGCCGCCTCCGGTGGCCACAGCTCGCGCCATGGCCGCGCGATCAGCTGATCCTGGTGGCTGGCACCCAATTCGGTCAGGCCATTGACGTTGATCGCGGTAATCCGCCCGTCGAGGTCGATCTCCTTGATGCAATCGCGGGACAGCGCCACGATTTGCCGATACCGATCTCTCATCGCGATGACTGCCTCTCAGGTGTTAACGGAATTTTAGCTAATCTCAGCTTTACCCAACGCTAGCGGAGCGAACCAGGGCGCGCGCAGGTGATGCCTCGCATGATGAATGCGTTTACCGTCGGCGCGCCGGGTGGGGCATCGGCTGGGGTCAGTTTGCCCGCACCGGCAGGCGGCATCCATTCGCGGCCAATGGGCGGCATCATTACGCCCGCGATGCTTTTTCTTTGCCGGCATCCCTGCAACAATGGCCGGGCAACTGCAGCATCGCGAAAGTGGCGGAATTGGTAGACGCACCAGATTTAGGTTCTGACGCCGCAAGGCGTGGGGGTTCGAGTCCCCCCTTTCGCACCATGCAGTGCGGCCGTGCGTCGTCCGGCCGCTTTCAGCCATAGGCCTGGCGCCTCTGCCTTGCGCGTTGCGGTGACGCGTATTCCGCTGGCAGCGGCCGCCATTATCGGCGAAACTACAAGGCTCGGCGGCTTTCTCGCCATCCGTCAACCCGCATCTTCCATCTCGTGCCGACGCTTGTGCAGTCGGTGGCAGGAGTCAACATGCAAGCATCGATCGAATCCACCGGCAATCTGGAACGCCGCCTGACCTTCACCCTGCCGCAGGAGCGCCTGGAGACGCATGTCGGTGGCCGCCTGCGCGAACTCGCGCGCACCACGCGCATCAAGGGTTTCCGCCCGGGCAAGGTGCCCACCAAGGTCATCGAGCAGCGCTTCGGTCAGCAGGTGCGTGCCGAGGCGATGGAAGGCCTGCTGCGTGAGACCTTCGACTCGGCAGTCCGCGAGCATTCGCTGCGCCTGGCCGGCAATCCGCGCATCGACCAGGGCGAGAGCGATTTCGACTTCGTCGCCACCTTCGAAGTGGTGCCGGAATTCGGCGACATCGACGTGGCCAAGCTGTCGGTGGTGCGTCATACCGCCGAGGTGACCGATGCCGACATCGACCAGATGATCGAGAACCTGCGCCTGCAGCGCCGCACCTGGAACCCGGTCGAGCGCGGCGCGCAGGTCGGTGATCTGGTGGCGCTGGAGACCTGGTCGCAGGCCGGCGACGAGCGTCTGCCCGCCGAAGGCGTGGAGACCGGCAGCAGCGTGCTGGGCTCGGGCGTGATGTTCGACCAGATCGAAAAGGGCCTGGAAGGTCTGGCCAAGGGCGAAGACAAGACCCTGACCATCGACTTCCCGGCCGAGTGGCGCGTGCCCCAGCTGGCCGGCAAGACCGTGCAGGTGCACGTCAAGGCGGTCGAGGTCTCCGAGCCGGTGCTGCCGGTGGTGGACAAGGAGTTCATCAAGAGCTTCGGCGTGAAGAGTGGCGATGCCGAGCAGTTCCGCGCCGATATCCGCACCAACCTGGAGCGCGAGCTCAAGGGCGCGCTGATGAACCGCCTGCGTCGCGAAGTGGGCGAGCAGCTGATCGCCGCCTATGCGCACGTGGAGATGCCGCCGCGTCTGGTCGAGAACGAAGCCCGTTCGATGCTGGCACAGCAGGTCGAGCAGGTCCGCCGCAGCGGCCGCGACCCGGGCGAGATCCCCGCCGATGCCCATCAGGGGTTCATGGATGCGGCGGCCAAGCGCGTGCTGGTCGGTCTGCTGGTGGGCGAGGTGGCCCGTCGCAACGAGCTGCGCCTGGAATCCAAGCGCGTCAGCGAAACGCTGCGTCTGATCGCCTCGACCTACGAAGAGCCGGAACAGGTCATTGAGATGTACCGCAACGACCCCCAACTGATGAGTGGACTGCAGAGCCGTGTCATGGAAGAGCAGGTGATCGACTGGATCGCCGAGCGCGCCCAGCACACCGAGCAGTCGCTGTCGTTCCAGGACGCCATTCGGGTCTAAGGTAAGCGACCGCGTGACACCAACCCGCATCCCGATGGCTGGGATGCGGATGTCAAACCCGGGCATCGGCGCACGCCGCTGCCACTACAGGAAGACTGATGAGCATTGTGACCAAAGCCCTGAACCTGGTGCCGATGGTGGTCGAACAGACCAGCCGCGGCGAGCGTGCGTATGACATCTACTCGCGTCTGCTGAAGGAGCGTCTGATCTTCCTGGTCGGTCCGATCGACGACCACATGGCCAACGTGATCGTGGCCCAGTTGCTGTTCCTGGAAGCCGACAACCCGGAAAAGGACATCAGCATCTACATCAACTCGCCAGGCGGCGTGGTCACTGCCGGCATGGCGATCTACGACACCATGCAATACATCAAGCCGGACGTGAGCACCATCTGCGTCGGCCAGGCCGCCTCGATGGGCGCGCTGCTGCTGGCATCGGGTGCGGCCGGCAAGCGCTATGCGCTGCCGAATTCGCGCGTGATGATCCACCAGCCGCTGGGTGGCTTCCAGGGCCAGGCCACCGATATCGACATCCACGCGCGCGAGATCCTGACCTTGCGTTCGCGCCTGAACGAGATCCTGGCCAAGCACACCGGCCAGTCCCTGGAGACCATTGCGCGCGACACCGAGCGCGACAACTTCAAGAGTGCGGTCGATGCGCAGGCCTATGGCTTGGTCGACCAGGTGCTGGAACGCCGTCCGGAAGAGTCGATCCAGCCGTCTTGATCGCCAGATTGCTGAAATTGCAGGAAAAACCGGCAGGGTCGGGCTGGGCGGATGTCCTCCCGACCCTGTGCTATTCTCGAAATCGAACCCCCGTGCATCGGGTGGGGTAACTGGGTAACAGAAGCATGAGCGAAGACCGCCAAGGTCGTTCCGGCGACAGCAACAAGATTCTCTACTGCTCGTTCTGCGGTAAGAGTCAGCATGAGGTCCGCAAGCTGATTGCCGGTCCCAGCGTATTCATCTGCGATGAGTGCGTGGAGCTGTGCAACGACATCATCCGCGAGGAACTCGAAGAGAAGGCGCAGTCGGCACGTTCCAGCCTGCCCAAGCCGCGCGAGATCCTCGAGGTGCTGGATCAGTACGTGATCGGGCAGTTGCGCGCCAAGCGCACGCTCGCCGTGGCGGTGTACAACCACTACAAGCGTATCGAGAGCCGCAGCCGCAACGATGACGTCGAGCTGGCGAAATCCAACATCCTGCTGGTCGGCCCGACCGGTTCGGGCAAGACGCTGCTGGCCGAAACGCTGGCGCGGCTGCTCAATGTGCCGTTCACGATCGCCGATGCCACCACGCTGACCGAAGCCGGTTATGTCGGCGAGGACGTGGAAAACATCATCCAGAAGCTGCTGCAGAAGTGCGATTACGATGTCGAAAAGGCCCAGCAGGGCATTGTCTACATCGACGAAATCGACAAGATCTCGCGCAAGAGCGAAAACCCGTCGATCACCCGCGACGTGTCCGGCGAAGGCGTGCAGCAGGCGCTGTTGAAGCTGATCGAAGGCACGGTGGCCTCGGTACCGCCGCAGGGCGGCCGCAAGCATCCGCAGCAGGAATTCCTGCAGGTCGACACCAAGAACATCCTGTTCATCTGCGGCGGTGCATTCGCCGGACTGGACAAGGTGATTCAGCAGCGCTCCAACGATGCCGGCGGTATTGGCTTCGGTGCCAAGGTCAAGAGCAGCGAGCGCAAGCAGGAAGTCGGCAAGATCCTGGCCGAGGTCGAGCCGGAAGATCTGATCAAGTTCGGCCTGATTCCCGAGTTCGTCGGTCGCCTGCCGGTGGTCGCCACGCTCGAGGAACTGGACGAGCCGGCGCTGATCAAGATCTTGACCGAGCCGAAGAACGCCATCACCAAGCAGTTCAAGAAGTTGTTCGACATGGAAGGCGTGGAACTGGAGTTCCGCCCGGACGCCCTGTCTGCGATCGCCAAGAAGGCGCTCAAGCGCAAGACCGGCGCGCGTGGTCTGCGCACCATCGTCGAATCGGTGCTGCTGGACACGATGTACGAGCTTCCCTCGCAGGAAAATGTCAGCAAGGTGGTGGTGGACGAGTCGGTGATCGAACACAAATCCGAGCCGTACCTGATCTACCAGGCGCAGCCGGCTCCGGCCAAGGCAGCGTCCGGCGATTGAGTCCCTGAGGCCGCTTCGCCGGGCCCCGGCCTCGCTCGCGGATAAAGGGTTTCCGAACGCTACTTGCAACACCTCGCCGATGGCCCCATAACGGGGCCATCGGCTTTTTTTACGCCCCAAAACCCCCATTCCTGCGGAGCGCCCCATGGCCCAGTCCCAATCAGAAGTTCTCGATCTGCCGGTGTTGCCGCTACGCGACGTGGTGGTGTTTCCGCACATGGTGATTCCGCTGTTCGTCGGCCGTGACAAGTCGATGCGCGCGCTGGAAAAAGCCATGGAAGCGGACAAGCGCATCCTGCTGGTCGCGCAGAAGTCGGCCGAAACCGACGACCCGGCCGCCAGCGACCTGTATACCGTCGGCACGCTCGCGCAGGTGCTGCAGTTGCTCAAGCTGCCCGACGGCACCATCAAGGTGCTGGTCGAAGGCCTGTCGCGGGTCACTGTCGACAAGGTCGTCGAGCTGGATGGCGCGCTGCAGGGTCAGGGCATCGAAATCGAAGCCAGCGACGCGCGTGAGCCGCGCGAAGTGGAGGCCATTGCGCGTTCGCTGATGTCGCTGTTCGAGCAGTACGTCAAGACCAATCGCAAGCTGCCGCCGGAGTTGCTGCAGACCCTGGCCGGTATCGACGAGCCGGGCCGTCTGGCCGACACCATCGCCGCGCACATCGGCGTGCGCCTGGCCGACAAGCAGCGCCTGCTGGAAATCACCGAGATCGGCGAGCGGCTGGAGTTGCTGGTCGGGCTGGTGGACGGCGAGATCGATGTGCAGCAGCTGGAAAAGCGCATCCGCGGCCGCGTCAAGTCGCAGATGGAGAAGAGCCAGCGCGAGTACTACCTCAACGAGCAGATGAAGGCGATCCAGAAGGAGCTGGGCGATCTGGACGATGCGCCGGGCGAGCTGGAAGAATTGGCGCGCAAGATCGCCGAGGCGGGCATGCCCAAGCCGGTCGAGACCAAGGCCAAGGCCGAGCTCAACAAGCTCAAGCAGATGTCGCCGATGTCTGCCGAAGCGGCCGTGGTGCGCAACTATCTGGACTGGCTGTTGGGGGTGCCGTGGAAGAAGCGCACCAAGGTTCGCAAGGACCTGAAGGTCGCCGAGGACACGCTGGATGCCGACCACTATGGCCTGGACAAGGTCAAGGAGCGCATCCTCGAGTACCTGGCGGTGCAGTCGCGCGTGAAGCAGATGAAGGGGCCGATCCTGTGCCTGGTCGGGCCGCCGGGCGTGGGCAAGACCTCGCTGGGCCAGTCGATCGCCAAGGCGACCAACCGCAAGTTTGTACGCATGAGCCTGGGCGGTATCCGCGACGAGGCCGAGATCCGTGGCCATCGCCGGACCTACGTCGGTTCGATGCCCGGCCGCCTGGTGCAGAACCTCAACAAGGTCGGCAGCAAGAACCCGCTGTTCCTGCTCGACGAGATCGACAAGATGTCGATGGATTTCCGTGGCGATCCGTCCTCGGCGCTGCTGGAGGTGCTTGATCCGGAACAGAACAACTCCTTCAACGACCACTACCTGGAAGTGGACCTGGACCTGTCGGAGGTGATGTTCGTCGCCACCTCCAACTCGCTCAATATTCCGGGGCCGTTGCTGGACCGCATGGAAGTCATCCGCATCCCCGGTTACACCGAGGATGAGAAGCTCAACATCGCCATGCGCTACCTGGTGCCCAAGCAGATCAAGGCCAACGGCCTGAAGCCGGAAGAGATCGAGATCGGCAGCGATGCGATCCAGGACATCGTGCGTTACTACACACGCGAATCCGGTGTGCGTAACCTCGAGCGCGAAGTGGCCAAGATCTGCCGCAAGGTGGTCAAGGAAATCGCCCTTGCCGGTCCGCAGCTCGTTGCCAAGAAGGTGCCTGCCAAGAAGGGCACGCCCAAGGCGCTGGTCACGGTCAATGCGAAGAACCTCGACAAGTACCTGGGTGTGCGTCGCTTCGATTTCGGCCGTGCCGAAGAGGAGAACGAAATCGGCCTGGTGACCGGCCTGGCCTGGACCGAGGTCGGCGGCGAACTGCTGCAGGTCGAGTCCACGCTGGTGCCGGGCAAGGGCAACCTGATCCTGACCGGTCAGCTTGGCAACGTCATGAAGGAATCGGCATCGGCTGCGCTGTCGGTGGTGCGTTCGCGCGCCGAGCGCCTGGGCATCGATGTGGATTTCCTGCAAAAGCAGGACGTGCATGTGCACGTGCCCGATGGCGCGACGCCGAAGGACGGCCCGAGCGCCGGTATTGCGATGGTGACCTCGCTGGTGTCGGTGTTGACCAAGGTGCCGATCCGCGCCGATGTGGCGATGACCGGCGAGATCACCTTGCGCGGTCGCGTGTCGGCCATCGGCGGCTTGAAGGAGAAGTTGCTGGCCGCGTTGCGCGGCGGCATCCGCACCGTGCTGATCCCCGACGAGAACCGCAAGGATCTTGCCGACATCCCGGCCAACGTCACGCGTGACCTGGAGATCGTGCCGGTCAAGTGGATCGACGAAGTGCTGGACCTTGCATTGGAGCGTCCGTTGGCACCGAAGAAGGCGAGCAAGGAAAAGGTCCGCAAGACCGCCTCGCGGGTTGCGGTTCGCGGCAAGTCACGCACTACTCCGGGTGCCCGCGTCAAGCACTAAAACCGCTTGTCTAAACCCAGGCGAAACAAGCCAAAACCCGCGTCGTTATTGGGTTTTGGCTTGCGTGCGGTTGGGGGCGCTGGTATAAATGCACGACTCGTGGGCGCGGCAAATTGTGATGCGTCACGCGATACCACTTGTGTCGGGTTCTTCGCTAACGGCAAGAGCGCCGATTGTCGATTCCGCGGCATCTGCCGCAAAGGGAGTTTCAAGAATGAATAAAACCGAATTGATCGATGGCGTTGCCGCTGCCGCTGACATCTCCAAGGCTGAGGCCGGCCGTGCTGTTGACGCGGTTGTGAGCGAAATCACCAAGGCGCTGAAGAAGGGCGATGCCGTCACCCTCGTTGGCTTTGGCACCTTCCAGGTCCGCGCGCGCGCTGAGCGTACCGGCCGCAATCCGAAGACCGGCGACAGCATCAAGATCGCTGCTTCGAAGAATCCTGCGTTCAAGGCTGGCAAAGCCCTGAAGGATGCAGTAAACTAATCGACTCGCTAGGGTGCTTAGCTCAGCGGTAGAGCGTCTCCCTTACACGGAGAGGGTCGGGGGTTCGAAACCCTCAGCACCCACCATTAAGCACCAGGCAACTGTTTCAAGCGCGGAGCGGTAGTTCAGCTGGTTAGAATGCTGGCCTGTCACGCCGGAGGTCGCGGGTTCGAGTCCCGTCCGCTCCGCCAGTTACACCGAAGCCCCTGAGCGATTGGGGGCTTCGTCTTCTTCACCGCATTCGCAATGCGGTTGCGGTGAAGAAGCAGAAGTCCAAGTTTAAAGCGGAGCGGTAGTTCAGCTGGTTAGAATGCTGGCCTGTCACGCCGGAGGTCGCGGGTTCGAGTCCCGTCCGCTCCGCCAGTTATACAAGGCCCCCGGCGTCATGCCGGGGGCTTTTTTTTGCGGCCATGGCGGTCATTACGCATCGAAAGCCATGCCGAACCCGGTGCAGTGCGGGATTGGGCTGGGTGCCCGGCGTCAGGCGCGTTACACTGCGCGGCTCGCCCACAGGCCGTGATTTGCCAATGCTGCAGAAACTTCGCGACAAGACGTCAGGCTGGATCGCTACCGCCATCCTGGGGTTGCTGATGATTCCGTTCCTGTTCGTCATCGACAACAGCTACCTCGGCGGCATTGGCGCCAATAACGTGGCCAAGGTACAGGCACCACCGACATGGTGGAAATCGGCACCGTCCTGGTGGCCGGTGTCGCTGCTGTGGCAGCACCATGAAATCAGTACGCAGGATTTCCGCGCACGCTTCGAGCAGGCGCGCATGCAGGAGCGGCAGCGCCAGGGCGAGAAATTCGATCCGCGCACGTTCGAATCCCGCGAGAACAAGTTGCAGGTGCTCGACCAGCTGGTCGACGAGCAAGTCGTGCGTCTGGGCGCCGAAGATGCCGGCATCGTGATCGGCGATGCGACGGTACGCGATTACATCGCCGGCATTCAGGCGTTCCAGGTCGATGGCAAGTTCAGCCCCGACCAGTACCGCGCGGCCCTTGCGCAAGGCACGCCGCCGCGCACGCCGGCGCAGTTCGACGCACTGGTGCGCGACAGCTTGCAGCAGTCGGTGATTCCGCAGGCGATTGCCGAGTCGGGCTTTGCGACCAAGGCCGAGTTCGAGCGCCTGCTCAAGCTCATGGGCGAAACGCGTGACGTGCAACTGGCGATGCTGCCGCCGCCGGCCACCGATACCGCCCCGGTCAGTGATGCGCAGATCAAGCAGTGGTACGACGGGCATGCCCAGGATTTCCGTCAGCCGGAGACGGTGACGATCGAGTATGTCGAGCTCGATGCCGCCAAGTTGCCGCCGGCAACTGCCGCCGACGAGGCGACGCTGCGCAAGCGCTACGACGAAGAGAAGGCACGCTTTGTGGAGCCGGATCAGCGTCTGGCATCGCACATCCTGATCAGCGCCGGCAGCGATCCCGCCGCGCAGAAGGCCGCTGAGGAAAAGGCGGCCAAGTTGGCCGCACAAGCCAAGCAGCCGGGTGCCGATTTCGCCGCGTTGGCCAAGGCCAATTCGCAGGACCCCGGTTCCAAGGGTGCCGGTGGCGACCTGGGATGGGTCGAGAAGGGCACGATGGTCAAGCCGTTCGAAGATGCCTTGTTCGCGATGAAGGCTGGCGAGGTGGTCGGCCCGATCAAGAGCGAGTTCGGCTACCACGTGATCCAGCTGCGCGAGGTCAAGGGCGGCCAGGGCAAGTCGTTCGAGCAGGTGCGCGACCAGCTCGCCGCCGAGCAGCTCAAGGCCGATGCCGACAAGGCGTTTGCGGATGTGAGCGGCAAGCTGGTGGATCAGGTCTACAAGAATCCCACCGCGCTGGAGCCTGCAGCCAAGCAGGTCGGTCTGCCGGTGCAGACGCTGGGCCCGTTCTCGCGCGCCGATGCCAGTGGTATCGCTGCCAACCCGGCGGTGCTGCGCGCGGCATTTTCCGAGACACTGGTACAGGACGGCACGGTGAGTGATCCGATCACCATCGCGCCAAACCACAGCGTGGTGTTGCGCGTGACCAACCACACCGCCGAGGCGGCCTTGCCGCTGGACAAGGTGCGCGACAAGGTGATCGCGGCGGTCCATGCGGACCGCACCAAAAAGGCGGCCGCGGCGGCTGCCGATGCCTTGCTGGCACGGGTGCAGAAAGGCGAGACCCTGCAGGCGCTGGCCGCGAGCGAAAAGTTGCAGGTGCAGCCGATCCCGGGCTTGCCGCGCACTGCGCCGATTCCGACGCCGGCGGCAAACCGCGCAATCTTCAGCGCGCCGCGTCCGAGCGAAGGCAAGCCGTCGGTGGGCAAGGTGGAACTGGATGGCGGGCGCTTTGCGGTCTTCGTCATCAGCAAGGCGACTCCGGGCGATCTGAAGCAGATGCCGGCCGAGCAGCAGACCATGCTGCGCGAGCAGCTGAGCCAGATCGACGGCAACAACGCGGCGCAGGCCTACGTCAAGGAAATGCGCAAGCGCTACAAGATTCAGATCGAAGAGGCGCAGCTGTAACAGCTGCTCTTGGACTGGAGGAGAAAGAGCCCGGGTGACCGGGCTTTTTCTTTGGCCGATGCCGCAGGTCGCTGCCCGCTTTCCATGCGGGGGTGCTGCGTCATCCGGCTGCCGGCGTGACTGCGCGCCCGGGGGCGCATGGAGCGGGGTGGCGGGCGCATGGCGGCAACCGAGCGCAGGTTCTGCGCAGCGTTACCGGTTGGCTGCATGTCTGCCGGACGTGCGCGCTGGCCAGGTCGGGACTGCGGGTGGCAGCCGCGACGACGTGCGTGATTCAGTGTGCTGATCTGCCAGACCAGGAACTGCCGGGGTCGGTTTGCGCAGTTGGCGCCGTGGCGGAAGACTACCTGCGTGGGGTTGGTAACTGGCACTGCAGGCGCGCAATCAACGGCTATCTGGGCTTGCGGCGATGACGGAGCAGTCGACCGCGAGCATGCCCGCTCTCGATCCCGTCCGGGTTTTCTATCCGCCAGGCGTCGCTGCGGCCACGCAAGCGACGGGCAAGTGTCAGAGGCTCGGTTCGCATCCAGTCTCCGTCCGGGTAGCGCGGCATGAGTCTTCCGCGTGCGCAATGTCGAATGCAGCGGCGTCGCTGGAGGAGTAGCCGTCAGCGGCGCGGGAGGCAGGCCGCTCGCGTCAGCGTGCGTCGTCGAACGACAACACCATGCCGGGCTTCAGCACGGCGCGCTTGTCCAGGCCATTGCTGGTGAGCAGGGTGGTGACGGTGACGCCGTAGCGACGCGCGATGGCCCAGGCGGATTCGCCATTGCGCACCGTATGCGTGGTACGCGCTTGCGACCTGGATGCCCTCGTCGCTGCGGTGGCAACGACCGTGGGAGCGTCAGCGCTGTGGTCGGCAAGGCTGTCCGTTTCAGCGGATGCGACCACAGTGCCTGTCGCGCCCGGCTGTGCGGGTGCGATCGGGGCGAGCACGTGCACGCCGCGCGGTGCGGCGCGCGCGCTGGCCAGCGCCGGATTCAGGCGGGCCAGCAGTTGCGGCTCGATGGCGCGTTGTCCCGCAAAGGCGTTGAGGCTGGTGCCGGCCGGCAATGCGTGTTCGGTGAGTACCGGCACCGGGCGGTCGAGCGAGCTCAGCAGATTGCCTTGCTGCTGTGCGTGGTCGAGCACACAGGCCAGTGCGTGCAGCTTTTCCACATACTCGTAGGTGACCTTGGACATGCCGGGCAACTCGGACGGGCGGGCATTCTGCGCGTTCATGCCGGCACTGCGCATGGCCTGCAGCACGCGATACTCGCCGGCGTTGTAGGCCATCAGGGCCAGGCGCCAATCGCCACCGAACATGCCATACAGCGTCTTGAGATAGCGCACCGCCGCCGTGGTGGAATCCACTGCCGAGAGGCGACCGTCGTACTGCGCGCCGACCGGGACATGGTGGTTGCGGGCAGTGGTGGCGATGAATTGCCAGAGGCCGGCGGGGCCGCTGCCGTTGCGCGCTCCCGGGCGATAACCGCTTTCGACGAACGGAATCAGCGCAAATTCGGTCGGCATGTCCGCTTCGCGCAGTTCATCGACCACGTAGCCGAACAGCGGCAACACATCCTGCGCGTCGTCGGCCAGACGGGCCGGCGCACGCGAGAAGTGTTGTTCCCAGCGCGTATCGCTATGCGCGCTGTCGCAGCCAGGGTCGGCGCGGCCGTCCAGAAACGAGGAAAAGATCTCCCGGCCATTGCGCACCTCGGGTGCGACGGTCTGGGTGATCGAGCTCTGTGCGGGGGGGAGGCGGCTTGCGTCGTTGGACGATGCGGCTGCAGGTGCTATGACCGCCGATGCGGCCAGCACTGCCAGAAGCAGGCGCCTCATGCGCGAAATTCGTCTTTCCAGCGCCGAAGTTCGGCGAAAACGTCAACTTCAGAGGAAAGTGCGCCGGCTGCACGCGATGCTACTGCGGCACGGATTTCAGGACTGCTGGTGCGTAGGAAAGGATTGGTGGCCAGTTCACTCTTGAGCGAAATCGGCAGGGTAGGACGGGCTGCTTGACGCATGGCCTGGGCTTCCTGTTGACGGCGCTGCAAGGCAGCGTTGGTGGGATCGACGTGCAGCGCAAAGGTCGCGTTGGCCAACGTGTATTCGTGGCCGCAACACACAAGCGTTTCGCCGGGCAGGGAGGCCAGGCGCTGTAACGCGTCGAACATCTGAGGAGCGGTACCTTCGAACATCCGCCCACAGCCTAGGCTGAACAGGGTATCACCGCTGAACAGATGGCGGTCGGTGACGAAGGCGATGTGGCTGCGGGTATGGCCCGGCACGTCCAGCACATCGAAATGGATGCCAAGCAGGTTCAAGCGCTCGCCCTGGCCCACGCGGTGGGCGTCTGCGGGAATGCGTTCGTCGGCCGGGCCGTACAGCGCAAGGTCCGGCCAACGCTGCTGCAGCGCTGCCACGCCGCCGATATGGTCGGCATGATGGTGGGTCAACAGGACCGCGCTGGGACGGAAGCCTTCGCGCTCTGCGGCGGCGAACACCGGCTCGGCCTGGCCGGGATCGACGATGACCGCGCGGCCATCGGTGGCGACCAGCGCCCAGATGTAGTTGTCGTCGAATGCGGGCAGGGCGGTCAGTCGCATAGAATTGGGACCATGCCTGTCACGCCATTCTCCCGTCAAGCTGGCGTCTCATCCTGGTTTGAAACAGGTGCAGGGCGCAGCCTGCTCCAGTTGGAGCGCCGATTGGCGCTTGCAGCGCTGCAGACGCGCCCGTCGCAGCCCTGGCTGTGGCTGACGCCGACCACCGAGTTGCCGCCGCGCGAGGTCCTGCAGGGGCGCGGGCTGCGGCTGTCTCGCAGCGCTGGCCGCTTTGTCGGCGACGCATGTTGCGCCATGCCGTTTCCGTTGCCGACCGAAAGCCTGCAGGCCATCGTGGTGCAGCATGCGGTGGTGGGCGGCGCGGCGGACTTCCTGGCCGAATGCGAGCGGTTGCTGATGCCGGGCGGGCGTCTATGGCTGTTCGCGCTCAATCCGCTGAGCCCGTACCGCTTTCGCTGGGCACGGCGTGGTCCGGTGGCGTTGCGGCCGGATCGCTGGCGGTTGCTGGCGCAGCGTGCGGGCTTGCAATGCGTGCAGACCGAGCGCTATCTGGGACCGATCTGGCGCACCGGGCGTGGCGCGGCCGACATCGATGGCGCACCCTGGCGCGCGGTGTATCTGCTCGAAGTGGAAAAGCGTGCCGCAGCGTCGATCGGGCCGACCCCGATCGCGATGCCCTCGCGCTGGCCGCAGCCCGTGGCCACGATCTGACTACCGACCACTTTCCAAACACCAGAACCTGATGAAATCCATTGAAGTGCATACCGACGGCTCCTGCCTCGGCAATCCCGGGCCGGGCGGTTGGGCGGCCTTGTTGCGTTACAACGGCCGCGAGAAGGAACTGTCCGGCGGCGAAGCCACCTCCACCAACAACCGCATGGAATTGATGGCGGCGATCATGGCGCTGGAGACGCTCACCGAGCCGTGCCAGATCGTGCTGCATACCGACTCGCAATACGTGCGCCAGGGCATTACCGAGTGGATGGCCGGCTGGGTGCGCCGCGGCTGGAAGACGGCCGGCGGCGACCCGGTCAAGAACCGTGAACTGTGGGAGCGGCTGCATGCGGCCACGCAACGTCACCGCATCGATTGGCGTTGGGTGAAAGGCCACAATGGCGACCCGGACAACGAGCGCGTCGACGTGCTCGCCCGCAATCAGGCCATCGCCCAGCGCGGTGGCAGCGCAACCGCGTAAGCAAGAGGATTCATGCGTCAGATCATTCTCGATACCGAAACCACCGGCCTGGAATGGCGCAAGGGCAACCGCGTCGTCGAAATCGGTGCGGTGGAGCTGCTGGAGCGGCGCCCGAGCGGCAACAATTTCCATCGCTACCTGAAGCCAGATTGCGACTTCGAACCCGGTGCGCAGGAAGTGACCGGGTTGACCCTGGAGTTCCTGGCCGACAAGCCGCTGTTTGCCGATGTGGTCGAGGAGTTCCTGGCCTACATCGACGGCGCGGAGCTGATCATCCACAACGCCGCGTTCGATCTGGGATTCCTGGACAACGAGCTGTCGCTGCTGGGCGACAACTACGGCCGTATCGTCGATCGCACCACTGTGGTGGATACCCTGATGATGGCGCGCGAGCGCTATCCGGGGCAGCGCAACTCGCTGGATGCCTTGTGCAAGCGCCTGGGCGTGGACAACTCGCATCGCCAGTTGCACGGCGCCTTGCTCGATGCGCAGATCCTGGCCGATGTGTATATCGCGCTGACCTCGGGCCAGGAAGAAATCGGCTTCGCCAGCGCCGATACCGGCCAGCGCAGCGAGCATGGCGAGGGCATGATCACCTTCGATCCGGCGCTGCTGTTGCCGCGCGCACGGGTGGTGGTGACCGCCTCCGAGTCGCAGGCGCACGAGGCGCGCCTAGCGTACTTGCGCAAGAAGGCCGGGCGCGCGTTGTGGGATGCGCCGGTCGAAGAGGTGGCTGCTGCCGGGTAGTGCGGCTTTCGGCAACTGGTGTCCTGCTGTCGCGCGGCGGGCGATGTGGTGGGAGTGCAGTGCGCAGTTGGTGCCCGGCGAGGCCGCGAAATACGCGCCCGGAATGGCTACCGCGCGGGTTTGATGTCCGTGCCTGGCTCTGCCAACGAAGCTGATGTCTCTCTGGTCTAGTGCGGAGCGGGATGATGTTGCTCTTCGCTGCAGGCCGGTGATCTGCGGCTTTGCCGAGGGGCCCTTGCCCGCCCACCATCGCGGGACACGCCGTGAATCCATCCATGGAGGCTCTTACGCGGCATCCATGCCGCGTAAGGTCCCGCGACGGTGGGCGGGCAAGGACCGGTCGAGATGGTCGGTGTGCAGGGTATTCGACCAGGCAGCCCACTCATGCTCTGGTGCAGTGCTCCCGGCGGTTCCGGGACCCTTGGCGGCATGGATGCCGCCAGGGAGTTTTTGGGATTAGATTCACGGCGTGGCCCGCAGGCGGTGAGGACGTCGCGCCCTAGACCGACCAGGCATTTGTCTGCATTGCACAAGGTGCGGCCGACGAAACTCCCGTGCTCACCGCCTGCCAGCGCTCGCTAAGCTTCGTTGGCCGTTTTCAGTAGCTGCGCACCAATATCGCGGTGATGTTGTCCGAGCCGCCGCCATCGAGCGCGGCGGCGACCAGGCACTCGACACACTCCTGGGCGCTGCAATCGGCCTGCGACAGGGTTGCGGCGATCGCGGCGTCGTCGACTTCTTCGGTGAGGCCGTCGCTGCACAGCAGCAGCTGCATGCCGGATTTGAGTTCGCCCTGCATGGTGGCGACATTGAGGTGGACCGGATCGGTGACGCCCAGCGCCTGGGTCACCACGTTGCGATGCGGATGTGCACGCGCCTGCTCGCTGGTCAGGGTGCCCTGGGCGATGAGTTCCTGCACATAGCTATGGTCCTGGCTCAGTTGCGCCAGCCGCCCGTCGCGCCACAGGTACGCACGGCTGTCGCCGACCCAGGCCACTTCGAAGCGCTGGCCGAGTACGCGCGCAGCGACGACCGTGGTGCCCATCGGCAAGGTGTCGTTGCAGCGGCGCGAGGTCTTGATGATCTCTTCGTCGGCGATGCGTACCGCCTGCGCCAGCGGGGTGCCGGCGCGCACCTCGCGCACGATGGTTTCGCGCGCCAGCGCGCTGGCCACTTCGCCGCAGGCGTGCCCGCCCATGCCGTCGGCCACCAGCCACAGCCCCAATTCGCTGTCGCCGTAGTACGTGTCCTCATTGAGGTCACGGCGCAGGCCGACATGGGTAAGGTGTCCGAATTCGAGCATGGGGGCGGGTCGCCAAAGAGAGGAGGTGCGTGACCATCATCGCGGGGCGGCCGGCCAGCAGCAACACGCCGATCGCCGATGCCGCAGGGCGGGTTCACGCCCGGAGCCGCGATCGTGCCGGCGATGCCGGCCCGGGCCGCTTGTGGCCTGGCGCCCGTGCCCGTATGATGCACGGCCCCGGGACACTGGGGACCATCTGGAGAGGTGGCAGAGCGGTTGAATGTACCTGACTCGAAATCAGGCAGGCGTTTATAGCGCCTCGGGGGTTCGAATCCCCCCCTCTCCGCCAGATTGAGGCGAGCAGTTGTGCCAGTGCCGCGTGCGTTTCGCCGGCGTCATTGGGGGGTGAGAAGCCCCGGGTTCGACAGACAGCATCGCTGTCTGCACGGCGAAGCCGCCCGCAGGGCGAAGGCACGCAGTGCCGAGTGAATCCCCCCCTCTCCGCCAGATTCGCATCAGCCCCCGCAAGGGGGCTTTTGTTTATGTGTCGCCGCCGCGCGCTGCTGCGCTGGCTACAATCGCCCGATATCCGTTGGAGGCCTGTCATGTCCGAGATCCTGGTACCCGTGTCCTTTGGCGAGCTGCTCGACAAGATCGCGATCCTGCAGATCAAGTCCGAGCGCATGCGCGACCCCGCCAAGCTGGCCAATGTGCGCAGCGAGCTGTCCGCGCTGGAGACCAGCTGGATGGCGCATCCGGCCGCCGGCCACGACATCGTGCGCCTGCGTGCCGCGCTCAAGGCCGTCAACGAGCGGCTATGGGTGATCGAGGACGACATCCGGCTCAAGGAGCAGGCGCAGAGCTTCGACGACGGCTTCGTACAGCTGGCGCGCAGCGTCTATATCGAAAACGACGAGCGCGCGCGCATCAAGAAAGAGATCAACCTGGCGCTGGGTTCGTCGTATGTGGAAGAGAAGTCGTACCAGGACTATCGCGCCACCGGTGCCTGATGGCCGCTGATCGCGGGCCTGCGTGACCGGAGGCATGACGGCGGCCGGTCCGTGAGCCGCGCACCCTGGCGTGCCGCCAGGGTGTACGTCATCGGGTACCGCAATGATTGGTTGCCGCGCGTGCCGGGTCGGGGTTTCGCCGTTGTTTGCCGGCTGTTCCGGGCAAACGGGCCGCGGCGCGGACCGTCCGGCAGCGATTGACTCCCCGTTCCGGCGACGATCCGCCGCCGGCCTTCAGCGCGGATGATCACCACGATAACGCTCGAATGCGGCGATCGCATCGTCCACGGTGATCAGGGCCATCACCTCGTCGAACTCGATCTTGGTGCCCCATTTCAGCTGGTCGGCCGGCTTGCCCAGGTACTTGCGGGCGGCCGCGTCGTACCGGTCCACGCAATAGCGCACGTCCGAATACGGGCCGCTGCGCAGTGGATTGCTGGCCGCATGCAGGCCCAGCACCTTGGTGCCCATCGCGTTTGCGATGTGCATCGGCCCGGAATCGGGGGTGACCACCAGATCGGCGCGGGCGAGCAGGGCGGGGAGTTGCTTGAGCGTGTCCTTGCCGACCAGGTCCAGCACCGGCGCGCGCGTGGCCGCGACGATGGCATCGGCGGTGCTGCGTTCCAGCTCACTGCGGCCACCGCACAGCACGACCCGCCAGCCCTGGGCTGCGGCATGGTCGGCCAGCGCGGCATGCCGGTCGGGATACCAGTTGCGGCGTGCGTGGCTTGAGCACGGCGAAATCATCAGCACCGGGCGGCCGTCGTCGTCCCATTGTGCGCGTGCCCAGTGATGGTCCTCGTCGGGAACCGGCAGATCCCAGCGCACCTGGCGCTGGGTCAGGCCGAGCGGCTGGGCGAAGCTGCCGATGGCGTCGAGCACGTGGATGCCGGGGCGGTCGGCGATGCGCTCGTTGACGAACAGGCCGTGCAGGTCCTTGGAACGGCTGCGGTCATAGCCGATCCGTCGTTGCGCCGGCACGAAGGCCGACAGCACGTTGGCGCGGAAGGCCACCTGCATCTGCAGCAGCGCATCGAAGCGGCCCAATGGCGCCAGCGACTGGCGTAGCGCGCGCATGCCGGCCACGCCGGTGCGCTTGTCGTAGGCGTGGAACTGCACGCCGGGCAGGCCGTCGAGCAATTTCAACCCGGCCTTGTCGATGATCCAATGCAGCTGGCTTGCCGGAAATCCCGCCTGCAAGGTGCGCACCAGCGGCACCACATGGGTGACGTCACCCAGGGCGGACAGGCGCAGCAGGCATAACGAAGCGGGCGTAGAAGCCATGGTGTTGTTAGACTCGATGGATGGTTGCTTTCGACGCCACTGAAGCGCTGACGCCGTACCGCGAAGGCCGCGGCTACGGCGCCATTCTGTTCGACCGCGAACGGCTGCGGCAAGCCGATGCCGGGCTGTTTTCGCCGCAACGCTGGGGTGACAGGGCACGGCCGGTCGACGAAGGCGGGCGGGGTGGGGCCTGGTTCGTGGATGCGCCGTTCGGTCGTAGCGTGTTGCGGCAGTACCTGCGCGGCGGCATGGCCGCGCGCGTGAGTCGCGATCACTATCTGTGGAAGGGAGCGGGACGCACGCGCAGCTTTGCCGAATTCCGGCTGATGCGCGAACTGGTCCAGCGCAAGTTGCCGGTGCCGCGTCCGTTGGCGGCCTGCTACCTGCGCGAAGGGCTGAGCTATCGCGCTGCCTTGTTGATGGAACGCCTGGAGAACGTACGTTCGCTTGCTGATCACGCGCAGGTGGCCGGGCGCGGTGCGCCGTGGGAAGAGACCGGGCGGCTGATTGCGCGCTTTCATCGTGCCGGCCTGGATCATGCCGACCTCAACGCGCACAACATCCTGTTCGATGCCGGCGGGCATGGCTGGCTGATCGATTTCGACCGTGGTGTGTTGCGGATTCCGGCCACGCGCTGGCGCGAACGCAATCTCAAGCGCCTGCACCGCTCGCTGCTGAAGTTGCGCGGCAGCCGCAGCCGCGAAGAGGTCGACAAGGATTACGAGCGCCTGCATCGCGCTTACGAACTGGCCTGGGGCCGGGGCTACTGATGAACTGGGCGTTGCGTGTGCAGGGGGTCGGCAATGCGTCGGCGGTCGCGCTTGGTTCGCCGATGGCCACCATCGAGCGCGCCGGCGCGCCGTGGCTGACCATCGACTGCGGCAGCGAAGGGCTCACCGCTTATCAGGCCCATTATGGTCATCTGCCGCAGGCGGTGTTCATCACCCACGTGCATCTGGACCACGTGGGCGGGCTGGAACGGCTGTTCGTGGACAGCTATTTCTCCCAACGCCGCGGGCGCACACGCCTGTACGTGCCGGCGCCGGTGGTGCCGTTGCTGCAGCGGCGGATCGCCGACTACCCGAACGTGCTGGCCGAGGGCGGTGCGAACTTCTGGGACGCGTTCCAGCTGGTACCGGTCGGCGAGGCGTTCTGGCACGACGGGGTGCGGCTGGAGGTGTTCCCGGCGCGCCACCATTGGCCGGAGACCGCCTACGGGCTGCGGCTGAAGGGGGCCCTGGTCTGGAGCGGCGACACCCGGCCGATCCCGGAGATCCTGGCCCGCTACGCTGATGACAGCGAGCTCATCGCGCATGACTGCGGCGTTCACGGCAACCCGTCGCATACTGGGGTGGATGATTTGGAGCGGGAATACCCGCAGGACCTGTTGAGCCGCATGCTGCTGTACCACTACGCCAGTGACGCCGACGGCGACGTGCTGCGCGCACGCGGCCATCGCGTGGCCGTGCCCGGCCAACATCTGCCGCTGGCGGAGCCGACTGCCGCCATGGTGCCCTGATGGCGGCCTTGCTGTTGCCGAACCTGACCGCCGCGCCGATGCAGGACCGCTACGGCAGGCCACTGCGCGATCTGCGCCTGTCGGTCATCGAGGCGTGCAACTTCCGTTGCGGCTACTGCATGCCGGCCGACCGCGTGCCCGACGATTACGGCTTCGATGCGCAGCAGCGCCTGAGTTTCGACCAGCTGGAAACGCTGGTGCGTGCCTTCGTCGCGGTCGGGGTCACCAAGGTGCGCCTGACCGGCGGCGAGCCGCTGTTGCGCCGCGATCTGCCCACCCTGATTGCGCGCCTGACCACCATCGAGGGCATCGAGGATCTGGCGCTCACCACCAATGGCACCTTGCTCGCGCGGCAGGCGGTGGCGCTGCGCCAGGCCGGGCTGCGCCGCATCACCGTGAGCATGGACGCCCTGGAGCCGGAGCTGTTCAGGCGCATGAGTGGCAACCGCGGCGAGATTGCGCAGGTGCTGGCCGGCATCGCCGCCGCCGAGCAGGCCGGCTTCCAGCGCCTGAAGATCAACTGCGTGGTGCAGCGCGGCGTCAACGAAGATCAGGTGCTGCCCCTGGTGGAGCACTTCCGTGGCAGCGGCCACGTGCTGCGCTTCATCGAGTTCATGGATGTGGGCAGCTGCAATGGCTGGACGGCCGATGCGGTGGTGACCTCCGCGCAACTGCACGCGCGTATCCACGCGCGCTGGCCGCTGGTGCCGCTGGATGCCAATTACACCGGCGAAGTGGCGCAGCGGCATGCATTTGCCGATGGCGCGGGCGAGGTGGGTTTTGTCAGTTCGGTCAGCGTGCCATTCTGCGGCGATTGCCAGCGTGCACGCGTGTCGGCCGATGGGCAGTTGTATACCTGCCTGTTCGCCAGCCAGGGACATGACCTCAAGCCGGCCTTGGCCGAGGGCGAGCATGGACTGTCCGAGCATCTGCGCGCGCGCTGGAGCGTGCGTGGCGATCGCTACAGCGAAGTGCGTGCATCGACGCCACGGCGCGGCAAGCCGGTCGAAATGTTTTTGATCGGCGGGTAGGGAATGCGGTTCTATCGAGGCGCCGCGTTCACCGAGAATGCCGCATCCTGAGCGCCTGTCATCGTGTCGTTTCCCATGCCCGCAAACTCCCGTTCCGCACGCCTGACCCACCTGGACGCTTCCGGACTGCCCACGATGGTGGATGTCTCGGACAAGGCGGTCACCGCGCGCAGCGCCACCGCCCAGAGCCGGGTGCGTTTTCCGGCCGCTGTCGCCGCGCAGCTGCGCGCCAATGGCTTGCGCAGCGCCAAGGGCGGCATCGTCGAAACGGCGGTGATCGCCGGCACCATGGCGGTCAAGCGCACCCACGAGTTGATTCCGTTCTGCCATCCATTGCCGATCGACGCGTGCCGCTTCGAGATCGACTGGGAGGGCGAGCAGGTGCTGGACATCCATTGCACAGTGCGTTGCGTGCATCGCACCGGCGTGGAAATGGAAGCGCTCACCGGTGCCAGCGTGGCGGCCTTGACGGTCTATGACATGTGCAAGGCGTTGTCGCACAGCATGAGCATCGGCCCGACCAAGTTGGTGTCCAAGCGCGGCGGCAAGCGCGATATCGGAGCAAGACAATGAGCGCCACGGTGACGGTGCTGTATTTCGCCAGCCTGCGTGAGGCGGCGGGCATTGCCAGCGAGCAGGTGCAATCAGCGGCGCAGGACCTGCGCGCGCTGTATGCCGAACTCGAGACGCGTCACGGCCTGCGCTGGACGCCGGCGCAGCTGCGCGTGGCGGTGGATGGCGCATTCGCGCGCTGGGAGGATGGCGTGCGCGATGGCAGTGAAATCGTATTTATTCCGCCGGTGTCGGGAGGTTGAGCATGAGCGAGCAGACAACCGCCCTCTTCGCGCTGTCCGATGTGCCATTGCCGGTCGACAGCTTGCGCGCCGCGCTGGAGCACCCGCACGCCGGCGCGTTCGCCAGTTTCGAAGGCTGGGTACGCAATCACAATGAAGGCCGCAGCGTGGCCGGGCTGCGCTACGAAGCCTATGCCGCACTTGCCCAGGCCGAAGGCCAGCGCGTGCTCGACGAGGCGATGCACCGGTTTGCCATCGTCAACGCCTACTGCGTGCACCGCGTGGGCGAGTTGCGCATCGGCGACATGGCGGTGTGGGTCGGGGTCAGCGCGGCGCATCGCGGCGCCGCATTCGATGCCTGCCGCTTCATCATCGACGAGGTCAAGGCGCGCGTGCCGATCTGGAAGCACGAGCATTATCTTGAAGGCGACGCGGGCTGGCTGCATCCGGAATCGCAGGCGCAGTAGACGCTCGCAACTCAAGCGCTGCGGGGACCCAGGGAGTTAGGGTGGTGTCCCCGCCGGTTGACCTCGGCGCCCGCATCAATCGATACCGTTGCTGCCTTCCGGCCCTGGCGGGATTTTCGATCTAGCGTCGCGAGGGACCGACGGGGCCACCATAAGACGTGGGCCACTGGCGCGGCCCTGGATCATGCAACCGCGTTGCAGGATCATGAAACTGGCGGAGAGAGGGGGATTCGAACCCCCGAAGCGCGGTTTAGACGCTTACACACTTTCCAGGCGTGCTCCTTCAACCACTCGGACACCTCTCCGTACCTGCCATGCGACTGGGTCGTCGGCAGGAGCGGGATTCTAGCCGCCGCGGGCGCCATTAACAAGGTAAGTGATCCGCCGGGTCGGCACGACGCTGCCAGCGCGGCTGTCTGGCCGGTCACCGACCCTGCTGCGGAGGTCCGCCGGTCCGGGAGGCGGCGGGCACGACGGCCGCTGAACGACCCACTTGACGCGCCGTGGCACAATATCGGTTCAGAGGAAGCTGGTTGCCCGATGTCTTATCTCGTTCTCGCCCGCAAGTGGCGCCCGAAGCGTTTTGCCGAACTCGTAGGCCAGGAACACGTGGTCCGCGCGCTCAGTAACGCGCTCGACAGTGGGCGGGTGCACCACGCGTTCTTGTTCACCGGCACCCGCGGCGTGGGCAAGACCACGATTGCGCGCATTTTCGCCAAATCGCTGAACTGCGAGACCGGCACCAGTGCCGATCCGTGCGGTCAGTGCCCGGCCTGTCTGGATATCGACGCCGGCCGCTATATCGACCTGCTGGAAATCGACGCCGCGTCCAACACCGGCGTGGACGATGTGCGCGAGGTGATCGAGAACGCGCAGTACATGCCCTCGCGCGGCAAGTTCAAGGTCTATCTGATCGACGAAGTGCACATGCTCTCCAAGGCGGCGTTCAATGCGCTGCTGAAGACGCTGGAAGAGCCGCCGGAGCACGTGAAGTTCCTGCTGGCCACCACCGATCCGCAGAAGCTGCCGGTGACCGTGCTGTCGCGCTGCCTGCAGTTCAACCTCAAGCGGCTGGACGAGGACCAGATCCAGGGCCAGATGACCCGGATCCTGGCCGCCGAGCAGATCGAGTCGGATCCGTCGGCGATCGTGCAGCTGTCCAAGGCCGCCGACGGCTCGCTGCGCGATGGCCTGTCGCTGCTCGACCAGGCCATTGCCTATGCCGGCGGCGCACTGCGCGAGGAGGTGGTACGCACCATGCTCGGCACGGTCGATCGCACCCAGGTCGGGGCGATGCTGCAGTCGCTGGCCGATGGCGATGGCGCGCGCCTGATGCAGGTGGTTGCGGCGCTGGCCGAATTCTCGCCCGACTGGAGCGGCGTGCTGGAGGCGCTGGCCGAGGCCTTGCACCGCATCCAGGTGCAGCAGTTGGTGCCGTCGGTGGCCTTTGTCGGCGATGGCATCGACCCGACCGCCTATGCCGCGCAGCTGCGTCCGGAAGTGGTGCAGCTGTGGTACCAGATGGCGCTCAACGGCCGCCGCGATCTGTATCTGGCGCCGAGTCCGCGCGCCGGGTTCGAGATGGCGGTGCTGCGCATGCTGGCCTTCCGCCCTGCGGCGGCGGTGCCGGCTGGCGGCAGTGACGATGGACGTGGTGCCAATGCCGGCGGTCACGCGCGTTCTGCGGCAACTGGCGTGCAGGCCGCCGCACCGGTGGCAGCCGCGCCTGCGCCTGCAGCCGTGGGACAGCCGGCAGGGTTGAAGGAAGCCGTACCTGCTGCCGTGGCTGCGGTCGTCGCACCGGCCCCGGCCACTGCTGCGCCAGCCCCCGTCGTGGTATTGCCCGCTGTGGAAGCAGCGACCGACAGCCGTCCATCCACAGCTCCCGCGCGCAGCGACGACACGCCGCCTTGGGCAATGGACGATGCCCCGGTGCGCGCCAACGCTGCCCCCGTCCCCGCAGCGGCGCGTGCGCCCGCGCCGGAAGCGGCAATGGCGCCACCCGTGCCAGCCGATACGGCATTGCCCGCTGCGGTTGCGCCCGACGCTGCCGTGGCAGTTCCTGCCGCCGCCGTGGCTCCAGCACCTGCAGCGCCGGTGCTGCAGATGCCACCGGCAGCTGCGCCCTCCGTGCCGGCGCCGGCAACCGAGCCGTCGGTCCTGCTCGACGACGGCCGCATCGCCGACGCCGAGCAGTGGCTGGAGCTGGTTACCCGCAGTGGCCTGAACGGTCCCTCGCGACAGCTCGCTGCCAATGCCGCCTTCCTCGGCCATCGCGACGGCCTACTGCGTCTGGCGCTGGCGCCGGGCTTCGAATACCTCAATTCCGAGCGTTCCATCGCCAACCTTGCGCAGGCACTCGCGCCCGAGTTGGGAAACACGCCGCGCATCGTCATCGAAACCGGCAACGCCGATGTCGAGACCCTGCACGAGCGGGCCAATCGCCAGAAAGGCGAGCGCCAGAGCGCGGCCGAAACAGCATTCATGAACGACCCGAATGTGCAGCAGCTGATCCAGCAGCAAGGCGCGCGGGTCGTCCCCGATTCCATCCGCCCTTACGACGAGTAACGACACATGCGTGGGAACATTGCCCAATTGATGCAGCAGGCGCAGAAGATGCAGGAAAACCTGCAGCGCGCCCAGGAAGAACTGGCCAAGCTGGAAGTCACCGGCACCGCCGGCGGCGGTATGGTCAGCGTGACCCTGACCGGCGCCAAGGAGTGCCGCAAGGTCCGCATCGACCCGAGCATCCTCTCCGACCAGGAAATGGCCGAGGACCTGATCGCCGCCGCCTTCAACGACGCCTCCAACAAGATCGACGCCGAGTCCAAGGACCGCATGGGCTCGGCCACCGCCGGCATGCAGCTGCCGCCGGGCATGAAGTTGCCGTTCTGAGAGGCGGGGAATCGGGAGTGGGGAATCGGGAATCGTAAGAGCGAGATTGTCTTTGGCTTTTGCGATTCCCCAATCCCGATTCCCGATTCCCAACCCAATGTCCTCTCTTCTCGAACAACTGATCGAGGCCTTCCGGGTGTTGCCGGGTGTGGGCCAGAAATCGGCGCAGCGCATGGCCTACCACGTGCTCGAACGCGAGCGCGAGGGTGGGCGTCGGCTGGCTGCCGCGTTGGCCAATGCGGTGGAGAAGGTCGGCCATTGTGTGCAATGCCGCGACTTCACCGAGTCGGAGATCTGCGCGATCTGTGCCAGCAGCAGTCGCGACCGGCAGCAGCTGTGCGTGGTGGAATCGCCGGCCGATCGCCTGGCGATCGAACACGCCACCGGCTACCGCGGGCTGTACTTCATCCTGCAGGGCCGGCTGTCGCCGCTGGACGGCATCGGCCCGCGCGAGCTGGGGCTGGACCGGCTCGGCGAGCGTCTGGCTGCCGGTGAAGTCACCGAAATGATCATCGCCACCAATGCCACCGTGGAAGGCGAGGCGACCGCGCATTACCTGGCGCAGCTGGCCCGCCAGCATGCGGTGCGTCCAAGTCGTCTCGCGCAGGGCATGCCGCTGGGGGGCGAGCTGGAATACGTGGATCGCGGCACCTTGTCGCATGCCTTTGGCACCCGCAGTGAGGTGCTTTGAGCGCCGGGAATCGGGAGTGGGGAATCGGGAATTGGAAAAGCGAAAACAGTAGCGCACGCGGTAAGCTCTTGCGATTCCCCATTCCCCATTCCCACCATGTCCGACACCATCTTCGGCAAGATCATTCGTCGCGAAATCCCGGCCAGCATCGTCTATGAAGACGAGGAGGTGCTGGGCTTTCAGGACATCGCACCGCAGGCGCCGGTGCATGTGCTGTTCATTCCCAAACAGCACGCCATTCCCACGCTGGACGATGTGCCGCCCGAGCAGGCGGTGCTGGTGGGCAAGCTCGCACTCGCCGCAGCGTCATATGCCCGCGCGCAGGGACTGGCGCAGGACGGCTATCGCATCGTGATGAACTGTCGCGAGCATGCCGGCCAGACCGTGTTCCATATCCACCTGCATCTGCTGGCCGGTGCGCCGCTGGGACGTTTCGGCACGCCCTGACCTCGTTGCGCGAGCGAGCGCATGCGCCTGTTCGAGCAGCCGAGACGCACACGCAAAAACGCCGCTCCCTGGGAGCGGCGTTTTTGCGTGTCACTGACTCAGCAGCCGGTTACCACCAGCCGCGGCCCCAGCCCCAGCCACCGCCCCAGCGCGGACCCCACGGGTCGCCCCACGGGCCGTACGGGTAGGCCGGCACCACGTCCACTTCGCGCACGACCGGCCACAGATAGACCACGTCGGCATTGACCTTGGGCAGCTTGTAGTCGTACTCGCCGATCTTGGTGGTTTCATACCCTTCGATCTTGCCGATGAAGGTCACTTCGCGGCCCGGCTCGAACACGGCCGGATCGTAGAAGCCCGAACGGCACGCCAGGAAGCGACCATCGCTGGCGTCCACCGCATTGCGGTCCGGGCGGCCGCTGGCATTGAGCGGGCGCGAGATCAGCTCGAAGCAGGTCTGGCCCTGGCCGGGTTTGGTCTGGATGATCTTGCCGCCCCAGCGCACCGACGTGCCGACCTGGGCGCTGGCGGTGGAATCGCTCGGACTGACCGTAGGGAACTGCCCCTGCAGCGGCTTGGGCGCGGTGGCACAGGCGGCGAGCCCGAGCACGGCGACAATGGGAAGGAGAAAGCGGGTACTCATGAGGAAGCTCCGGTTCGCGGGCGATGCTGCTGCAGATCTTTGAGGAGTGAGGCGCTGTCCGAATCAGCGCCAGCGTAGCGCGCGGCAGCGAAACGTTGGCTGAGCGCCAACAATGCCGGATTCGGGTGTGAACGGGCGACACGCTGCGCCCAGGCGATGGCCGGTTCGTGCGGTTCGCGGGCCAGGCCGAGCTTGCCGTAGCGGCGGCCCAGGCGATGCCAGGCGCGCAGTAGCGGGTCGCGCTCACGCTCGCCGCGCGCCAGCAGCCAGCCCATCCATGCAAGTGCGCTGACCGCGAAGATGCCGAAGATGGCGGCCAGTTGCGAGGTGTCCAGGCGATCGATGCCGAACGGCTGCAACAGCCGTTGCTGGCGGTCCGCATCGAAGGACAGCACCAGGTCGTTCCAGCCCCGGCGCAGCAGGTCGCTGACCTGACCGAGGCTGGCCCACATGCCGAGCTGGGCGAAATTGTTGCCCGCCCCGACCTGCACGCGGTCTTCCAGCGTGTCGTAGATGCGTTCCGGTGCCACTGCAGCGGTGGGGTCCACCCGCACCCAGCCGCGCCCGGCCAGCCAGACCTCGGTCCAGGCATGCGCATCCATGCGCCGCACCACCCAGTAATTGCCGAAGCCGTTGTAGGTGCCGCCGGCATAGCCGGTGACCACGCGCGCCGGGATGCCGGCCGCGCGCATCAGCACCACGAACGAAGAGCTGAAGTGCTCGCAGAAACCGGCCTTCTGCTGGAACAGGAATTCATCCACGCTGTTGCGGCCGAGCAGCGGGGTGTCCAGGGTGTAGGCGAACTCGCGGGTGATCCACTGCAGCGCCCGCTGCACCACGGCATCGTCGTTGCTGCCGGCCTCGCTGCGCCATTGCCGTGCCAGCGTGAGCGTGCGTGGATTGAAACCCGGCGGCAGCGCGAGCGCGCGCTTGCGCAGCGGGTCGGGCAGGTCGGTGTCGAAGCGGGCCGGTGGTGCCGACTGCAGCTCCCAGCGGGTCAGTGCACTCAATGGCCGCCGTGCGAACAGTTCGTAGTCGGGCGACAGATCGGCATTGGCCACCGCCTGCGTGGGCAGGTCCAGCGACACCAGTTGGCGACGGTCGGTGGGCTCGTAATCCAGGCGATAGCGGTAGCTCCGCGGCCCGGCGGTGACTGGCGCGGGTTGGCTGCGACCGGTCCAGCGCGCGCGCTGCCAGGTGCGGCCGTCGAAGTCCCACATCACCGGCCCGCGCCAGTAGCGTTGTTGCGGCGGTGGCGCCGTGCCGGTGAACTGCACGCGCAGCGCCGGGCTGTCGTCGGCCATCAGGTCGATCCATTCACCCGGCGACATGGTGTCCGACAGGCCGGGCCGCGACAGCGCGCGCTCGGGCACGCCCCACAGCGGGGAGCTCAGGCGCGGCAGCAGCCAGAACGTGGCCAGCGCCAGCGGCACACCGATGGCGACCAGCTTGCCGATGCCGCGCAATTGCAGCCGCAGCCCAGGCGTGGCGGTGCGGTGTTCCTCGTCGGCCAGCCGTTGCATGCTCAGCAGTGCGCTCACCACCGCCAGCAGTGCCAGCCCCATCGTCGCCGGCCCCTGGTCGAGCAGAAACGCCGCGAACGGGGCGAACAACGCAAAGCCGAGCAGGCTGCGCGCATCGCGCAGGGTGCGCAGCTCGGAGGCCTTGATCGCCAGCATCGACGCCAGTACCGCGCAACCGGTGTCGCGGCCGAAGCGCATGCCGATCTGCCAGTACACCGCGCCCAGCATCGCCACCACCAGCAACACCCGCACCGGTGCCGTCAGGGTGGCGCGCCAGCTCAGCACGCCGACCAGCACGGCGGCCGCGGCAATGGTGCCGGCGAGCAGGCCAGGCAGCTGCAGCAGCAATGGCGCCAGTGCCAGCCAGCTGGTGACCAGCACCCAGCCGCGGCTGGCCTGGGTGATCGGGACGGACGGCTCAGTCATGGGGAAGCAGGGCCAGGGCGCGCAGACACAGGTGGTGGTGGGAGCTGCCTTGTGCGGGCCCCAGCGGCGGCTGGCCCGGCAGCAGCAGGCGGTAGCGCCGCCCGTCGCGTTCGGCCAGGTTGACCCAGCGCGCCAGCCGCGCAATGCGGCGCTCGTACGGCAGCGCGTTGAGCGTGCGCCAGTCCAGCGTGACTTCGATGCCCAGGGGTTGCTCGTACTCGCGCACCAGCAGGCTGTCGCGGCGCGCCGAGTGCTTCCAGGAAATCGTGCGTGGCGCATCGCCGGCGCGATACGGGCGCAGCTGGTGCAACTCCTCGCCTTGCGGGTGCAGGCGGGTCTGGTTGGGCGAACCGGCGCCCTCGGGCAATGCCGGCCCCTGTTCTTCGGGCCTGGGATAGGCCAGCAGTGGCGTTTCCGGCCAGACCCATGACCAGGCGCGCACCAGCCCCAGTGGCTGGGTGCTGGACAGGCGGATGCGTTCGATGTCCTGCCAGCCGCGCCGTTCGGTGGGCACCAGCAGGTCGACCTCGGCCATGTCGTGCGCGAGCAACGCACAGAAGCCGCTGCTGTCCAGATGATCCAGGCGCAGCCCACGCCGTGCGCGGGTGTCGCGACGTGCCAGCGACACCCGCATGCGCAATGGCTCGCCGGCGACCACCGGTTCGGCCGAGACCGCCTCGATGCGCAGCGCCGACAGCTGCAGGTGCGCCATGATGCTGCTGGCAATCCCGGCGGTGGCCAGCAACAGGGCCAGCAGCAGGGCCGGGTTGTTGTTGTAGTTCAACGCGCCCAGCAGCATTGCCAGCAGCAAGGCGGTGACGAACAGCCCGAAGCGCGTCGGCAGCACGTAGATGCGCCGCCGGTCCAGCACGATCGGCAAGGCCTCCGCGCCCCGCGGGCGCGCCAGCAGGCTGAGTCGGCGGCCGATGCCGCGCACGTGCGCACGCACCGGGATCAGTCCACCGGCACGCTGTGCAGCAGCGCCTTGGCCAGCGCTGGCCCCGACGAGGATTCGGCCTCCGGCACCAGCCGGTGCCCGGCCACGGCCACGAACAGCGCCTGCACGTCTTCCGGCAGCACGTGCTCACGCCCGAGCAGCAGCGCATAGGCCTTGGCCGCACGCAGCAGCGCGATGCCGGCACGCGGCGACAGCCCCACGCGCACCCCGGCGTGCTGGCGGCTGCGCAGCAGCAAGGCCTGCACATAGCCGATCAGTGCATCACTGGTATGGATCTGGCCCACCACCGTGCGCAGCGCCACCACGTCGGTGTCGCTGAGCTGCGGCGCCGCCTGGGCGATCAATTCGCGCCGGTCCACGCCCGACAGCAGCGCGCGCTCGGCATCGGCGCTGGGATAGCCCAGGCTGAGCCGCAGCAGGAAGCGATCCAGTTGCGAATCCGGCAGCGGGAAGGTGCCGGACAGATCAACCGGGTTCTGCGTGGCGATCACGAAGAACGGCTCCGGCAACGCATGGGTGACGCCATCGAGCGTGACCTGCTGTTCGGCCATGGCCTCCAGCAGCGAGCTTTGCGTGCGTGGCGGGGCGCGATTGATTTCATCGGCCAGCAGCACGTTGGTGAACACCGGGCCCGGATGGAACTGGAACTGGCGTGAGGCGGCGTCGTAGACCGACACGCCCAGTACGTCTGCCGGCAGCAGGTCGGAGGTGAACTGCACGCGCTGGAAGCCCAGCCCCAGGCTGGAGGCCATCGCGTGGGCGAGGGTGGTCTTGCCCAGGCCGGGCAGATCCTCGATCAGCAGATGGCCGCCGGACAGCAGCGCCACGAACGCCAGACGCACTTCCTGCGCCTTGCCCAACAGCAGCGAATTGACCTGGTCTTGTGCGCGCCGCAGCGATTGGCGCAGCGCATCGGTTAGCATTTCCGTGGAACGCGGCGGTATCGACATCACAATTCCGTAGGTGGAAGAAGAGTGCATAGGGCAATGCAGGGGGACCAACGCGCACATCGCACCTTCGTGATCCTGTGGACACTGGCGACGGCCGTCAAGCTGTTGATCGCCGCGCGGCTGCCGCTGTTCGTCGACGAGGCGTTCTACTGGCAGGAAGGCCAGCATCTGGCCGCCGCGTATTCGGATCTGCCGGGCATGACGGCCTGGCTGACGCGGCTGGGCGTGGAACTGGGCGGGCATCACCTGCTGGCCCTGCGCCTGCCGTTTCTGGCCATTTCCGCGCTGATTCCCTGGTTGATCGCGCATATCGCCACGCGCTGGTTCGGCTCCACGCTGGGCTGGCAGGCCGGCAGCCTGACCTTGCTGATGCCGCTGTCGGCCACGCTGGGCATCCTGGCGGTGCCGGATGTGCCGATGGCGCTGGCGGCGGTGCTGTGCATGGATGCCGGTGCGCGGCTGCTGCGCGAGGTCGATGCCACCAGTGCGCTCGAGCTCGCCATCGGCCTGGTGATCGGCGCGCTCAGTCACTACCGTTTTGCCGGGGTGATCGGGGTGGGCTGCATCGCGCTGCTGTGCATCCCGCAGGGGCGCGCGGTCATGCGCGACCCGCGCATCTGGATGGCGCTGACGGTGGGCGCGGTGAGCTGGCTGCCGCTGCTGTTCTGGAATACAGAGCACGACGAGGCCGGACTGCGCTTCCAGCTGGTCGACCGGCATCCGTGGCGTTTCCAGGTCACCGGGCTGTGGTTCTTGCTGATACAGGCAGTGCTGGTGACACCGCCGCTGGCCTGGGCGATGCTCAAGGTCGGTCTGGCCGGCACGCGCGCCGGCGGTGGTTCGCGGGCGCAATGGCGCTATTTCGGCCTGCTGGGCGGGATTTCGACGGTGGCGATCTTCGTGCTCGGTTTCTTCAGCGATGCCGAGCGGATCAGTTTCCACTGGCCGCTGCCGGGCTACCTGGCCTTGCTGGTTGCGGTGCCGGTGATCCTGATGCGTTGGCCGCATACGCTGCGTCGCGCAGTCTGGGTGATCGCGCTGCTCGGCACCCTGGGGGCGTATGGCTACTACCTGGCGGTGTCGGTGCCGTCGCTTCGCGCGCATGCGGCCGGCGAAAAATACTATCCGCGCAACTTCGCCGGGTGGCAGGACCTGGCGCGCGCGGTCAAGACCCGGCTGGCGCAGATGCCGCCGGGTACGCGCGTGCTGGCGGAAAATTTCAAGGTCGGTGCCGAGCTGGGCTTCCAGTTGCACGATGCCAATGTCGAGGTGCTGCGTGCAGAGTTGAACGACAAGCACGGGCGCAGCGCGCAGTTGTTGCAATGGGGGCTGCTCAGTGACGGCACGCGCAACGGGCCGCGGCTGCTGGTGCTCTCGCCCAGCGATCAGCGTTATCGCGACCTGCTGAAGCGCTATCACGCCATCTGCGACATGGTCGGGCCGCTGCCGCCGCCCACCGTGGTGTCCACCGATCACGGCTACCAGCGCTTCCTGCTGTTCGCGCTGCCGGCGCAGCGCCGGCCCGGGCCGTGCATCGCCCCGGCGATGGCCTGGATCGATACGCCGCTGCCGGACGTGCACGTGTCCGGGCAGGTGCAGGTGCGTGGCTGGGCATTCAAGGACGGCGTCGGCCTGTCGAACGTGGAGCTGCTGCTGGACGGGCGTCCGGTCGCGCAGGCCGAGTACGGCACGCTGCTGGATGTGCGCCCGTACTGGAAGATCTCCACCGACCCGCAGCATCCCAATGTCGGTTTCAGCGCCACCTTCGACACGCATGCGCTGCCGCCGGGCACGCATTGGCTGGGACTGCGCCTGCACGGCCACGACGGCAGCGTCGAGGACTGGTGGGAACAGCCCATTACCATTTCCACACCTTAGATCACGCAATGACCGATGCCATGACTGTTGTCCCTCCCGTGCCTGTGCCCGGGATCCGAATCGCCGTGCTGGTGCCCTGCCATAACGAGGCGGCCACGGTCGCCTCGGTGGTCGGCGCGTTTGCTGCTGCCTTGCCGGCCGCGGCGATCCATGTGCTGGACAACAATTCCAGCGATGCCACCGCGACAGTCGCGGCGGCGGCGGGCGCGCAGGTCAATCGCGTGGCATTGCAGGGCAAGGGCAATGTGGTGCGGCGTGGCTTCGCCGATGTGGAGGCCGACATCTACGTGCTGGTCGATGGCGATGCGACGTACGATGCGGCTGCCGCACCGGTGCTGGTGCGCAAGCTGATCGACGAGCGCCTGGACATGGTGGTCGGGGCGCGGCGCGATCAGCAGCAGGCCGCGTATCGGCCCGGTCATCGCGTCGGCAACGTGTTGCTGACGCGTTGCGCGGGGCTGCTGTTCGGTCGCAGCTTCGACGACATGCTGTCCGGCTATCGCGTGTTCTCCCGGCGCTACGTCAAATCCTTCGCTGCGCATGCGCACGGATTCGAAACCGAAACCGAACTGGCCGTGCACGCATTGCAGTTGCGCATGCCGGTGGCCGAGGTCGAAACCGCCTACGGCGTGCGCCCGGAAGGCTCGCAAAGCAAGTTGAACACCTGGCGCGACGGCTGGCGCATCCTCACCACCATCGCCAAGCTGTTCAAGGCCGAGCGGCCGTTGTTGTTCTTCTCCATCGGCTTTGTGCTTAGCGCCACGTTGTCGATCGTGCTGGCGATTCCGTTGTTCGAGACTTATTTCCAGACCGGACTGGTGCCGCGGTTCCCCACGGCGATCCTGTGCGTGGCGCTGATGCTGCTGGGTTTCCTGCTGCTGGCGTGCGGGCTGATCCTGGACACGGTCACGCGCGGACGCGTCGAGGCCAAGCATCTGGCGTATCTGGCCGAGCCGGGCGTCGCCATTCTCGTGGCGCCGCGTGCGCCTGTAGCTGCCCGCTGATGGCAGCCATCGCGACATCGACACCGGTGGGCCGGCGACAGCGGCTGTTGGGTTGGGCCGATCGCCAGTTCGGCTTTCATTCGCCACGCCAGATCGCCGCAGCGGTGACGGCGGTCGTGCTGCTGGGTGCGCTGCTCTCGCTTGGGCTGGGCCAGGACGCCAACTGGGACCTGCGCAACTACCACCTCTATATTGGCGATGCCTGGGCACATGATCGGCTGGGCGTGGATCTGGCGTCGGCGCAGATGCAGAGTTACTTCAGCCCATTGCTCGATGCCCTGCATGCCTGGCTGATGCTGCAGCTTCCCGGGCCGGTGGTCGGGCTGCTGCTGGGCGGCTTGCATGCGCTGGTGTTCGTTCCGGTGGCGGCAGTGGCATGGCGCGTACTGGCCGGGCAAGCGCGGCGCGCGCAGTGGGCGCCGCTGCTAGCAGTGGCCGGCATGTGCAGCGCGGTGTTTCTGTCCGAACTTGGCGGCACCATGGGCGATACCGCCAGTGCGATCCCTGTGCTGGCAGCGTTGGCGCTGGTGTTGTCAGCGCAAGCGCGTGCGCGGCACGGTGCGCACGCTGTGCATCGATGGGCCATCGCTGGCGCACTGATGGGTCTGGCCGTCTCGCTCAAGCTCACCAATGCGCTCTACGCGTTGGCGTTGGTGCCGGCGGTCCTTTGCGATGGCGAGCGGATGCGCTCGCGCGTGCTGGGCCTCGGCGTGCTGGCCGGCGTTGCGGTGCTGGTGTTGGTGCTGATAGCCGGGCCCTGGTATTGGCAGGTCTGGCAACACCTGGGCAATCCGCTGTTTCCGCAGTTCAACGGAGTCTTCAAATCGCCGCTGGCGCAGCCGGTGTCGATCGCCGATGTGCGGTGGTTGCCGCGTAATCTCGGCGAGCAGCTGATCTGGCCGCTGCTGTTTACCTTCAAGCCGCAGCGGATCGGTGATCTCGGTCTGGTGCAAGCCGGTTGGGCGGTGCTGTATGCGGTGACGCTGGTCGCTGCAGGACGCGGCGTGCTGCGCCGGCCCGTACGGCAGGTTGGGCTGGATCGCTCGGCCATGGTCCTGCTGATGTTCTTCAGCGTTGCTTACGCGCTGTGGCAGGCCATTTTCAGCATTCATCGCTATCTGGTGGTGCTGGAGCTGCTTGCGCCCTTGGTGCTCTGGATCGTGTGTCGGCACGCATTCGCCACACGCGCCGATCGCAAGGCGGCCTGGTTGATCGGGCTATGCGCCCTGGTCGCGGTGGTCGGGTGGAAAGATTGGGGGCATGAAGCCTGGGCCCGCGACAGCTTCCAGGTGCAGCAACCGGCGATGGGCGAACCTGCCGCCTCCACGGTGTTGCTGGTCGGCGACGAGCCGCAATCCTGGCGGGTGCCGCTGCTTCCGCGGCAGGCGCGGTATATCGGTGTGGCGACGAATATCGCCGAGACCGACCAGTACCGGCAGCGCGTGCGCACGCTGATTGCCGAGCGGCCGCAGCTATACGCCATGTTGGGCGCGGCGCGCGACAAGCAGCAACTGCGGGTCGACCGGATGAATCGCTGGGCGCAGCAGCTGGGGTGGAGCGTGCAACCGCAATGCACGCACCTGCGCTGGTTGATCGCGCGCGGCCTGCGCGCCGAGCTGGATGCATCTCAGCCGGGCCGCTGCGTACTCAACATTGCCAAGGGCAGGGCGGCGGACATCGCCGCTGCAGACCGTGCCGTGCGCGAGGCCGCGCAGCAGCGCCTGGCCGCGTACGGGCTGACGCTGGACCCTGCGCGCTGCCGCACGCTGTCCTCGCATGTGGGGCAGGCCGACTATCCGTATCAGTTCTGCCCGCTGGCTCGGCCCGATTAAGGCCGTATGCGGCCGAATCCGCTTGCATGGATGCCGGGACTGGGGACTCGGGATTTTTGCTGCTGCCCGATCTTTCCGTGTGCGGCCTCCACGCTCGGCCGCAATGCAACTCCTACGGAATCTCGAACCCCGCCTGCCTTAGCAGCCGCGCCAGCGCGATCAGCGGCAGGCCGACCAAGGCGGTGGGGTCCTGCGAGCGAATGGCGTCGAACAGGCTGATGCCGAAGCCCTCGCACTTGAAGCTGCCGGCGCAATCCAGTGCGGGCTCGGCGGCCAGGTAGCGATCGATTTCGGCGCGCGTCAGCGGGCGCAGCTGCACCTCGGTCAGGTCCAGCGCGTGCGTGGTGCGGCCAGGGCCGACCAGGCTCACTGCCGTATGGAAGCGCACCACGTGGCCGGACATCGCCGTCAGCTGCGCATGGGCCCGCTCCAGCGTGCCCGGTTTGCCCAGGGCCTGGCCGTCCAGATCGGCGACCTGGTCCGAACCGATCACCCAGGCGTCGGGCGCCTGCGCGGCCACCGCCGCCGCCTTTTCCGCGGCCAGCCGGCTGGCCAGCACGTCCGGGGCCTCCCCGGGGTGCGCCTGCTCGTCGACCTCCGGCCGGGCGGTGGTGAAGTCCAGTCGCAGCCGGCCAAGCAGCTCGCGCCGATAGACTGAGGTGGAGGCAAGAATCAGGCGTGGCATCATGGGGCGCTGCGTCGGACGGGTAGGGAAGTCTGCCAGCCTTGGCGCCGCGCCATGTGCGTGAATAGGGGCATTTGACAGGGCGTCGGCGGATCTTTAACATTCTGCGGCTTATGTCCGCGAACGTACCCGAAATGCTGGATGCTTGGCGGATGGTCGCAGCGCGCAGGCGCTTCGATGGCCGCATCCCGCTCTCTGCGATGACCCGCCTGCAAGGCAGCCTGGTCGATACCGAGGGCGAGTGTGTCTACTCGCTCCAGTTCGATCAGGACAGCCTGTTGAAGGTCGCCTACGTCGAGCTCAGTGTCGATGTCGAGCTTCCGCTGGCCTGCCAGCGCAGCCTGCAGCGTTTTCTGTATCCGGTGCAAATCAGGCAGCGTCTTGGTTTGATCCGTGACGAAGCCGACGAAGCGGCGTTGCCGGCCGAGTACGAAGCCTTGCTGGTGCCGGAAGATGGCATGCTGCGGGCTGCAGACCTGGTCGAGGACGAGCTGGTCCTGTCGATCCCGGTGGTGCCGATGGCGCCGGGCAGCGAGGCCGTCGAGGCCGAGTGGGTTCCGACCCAGGAAGAGCAAGACAAGGCCAGTCCGTTCGCGGCGCTGGCAGCGTTCAAAAAACAGTAACCGCCGCTGTGAAGGGCGGAAAGACAGGTCGGCGCGGGCGTGAAGCGTCCAGTTCGACTCGACAGACAAGTTATCGAACTTAAGTTGGAGCAATCCCATGGCTGTGCAGAAATCCCGAGTTACCCCGTCGCGTCGCGGCCAGCGTCGTTCGCACGATGCCCTGACCGCCAAGCAGCTGTCGACCGATCCGACCAGCGGCGAGATCCATCTGCGCCACCACATCACCGCTGACGGTTACTACCGCGGCAAGAAGGTGATTGCGACCAAGTCGTCGGCCGTCCAAGAAGATTGATTCGTGGCACCCGGCGCGTTCGACGCCGCCGGGTGACCCTCGCTTCTTCCGGAGCCGCCGATCACCGCGGCTCTTGCAACAGGGAACAGTATGAGCAAGCGGATCTATTCCAGAATCGCGGGCACGGGTAGCTATTTGCCCGAAAAGGTGTTGACCAACGACGACATGTCCAAGATCGTCGACACCAGCGATGAATGGATCTTCTCGCGCACTGGTATCCGTGAGCGTCACATCGTCGCCGACGACCAGACCACCAGCGACCTGGCGTATTTCGCCTCGCTGAAGGCGATGGAAGCGGCCGGCGTGACCGCCGACGAGATCGACTTGATCGTTGTCGGCACCACCACCCCAGACCTGATTTTCCCGTCCACTGCCTGCCTGCTGCAGGCGCGGCTGGGCAATGTCGGCTGCGGTGCCTTCGACGTCAACGCGGCGTGCTCGGGCTTTGTCTATGCGCTCAGCGTGGCCGACAAGTTCGTGCGCAGTGGCGATGCCAAGACCGTGTTGGTGGTGGGCGCAGAAACCCTGACCCGCATCGTCGACTGGACCGATCGCACCACCTGCGTGCTGTTCGGCGACGGCGCTGGCGCGGTCGTGCTCAAGGCCGACGAAGAAACCGGCATCCTCAGCACCCATCTGCATGCCGACGGCAGCAAGAAGGAACTGCTGTGGGATCCGGTTGGCGTATCGGTGGGCTTCGGCGAGGGCAAGAACGGCGGCGGCGCGTTGCTGATGAAGGGCAACGACGTGTTCAAGTACGCAGTCAAGGCCCTGGATTCGGTGGTCGACGAGGCCCTGGCCGCCAATGGCTACGACAAGCACGACCTGGACTGGCTGATCCCGCATCAGGCCAACCTGCGCATCATCGAGGCCACCGCCAAGCGGCTGGATCTGCCGATGGAGCAGGTGGTCGTCACCGTGGACCGCCACGGCAATACCTCCTCGGCCTCGGTGCCGCTGGCGCTGGACGAAGCGGTGCGGTCCGGCCGCGTGCAGCGTGGTCAATTGCTGCTGCTGGAAGCATTCGGTGGCGGATTTACCTGGGGCTCGGCGCTGCTGCGCTACTGAGTCCGGTAGGCAGCGCCGCGTCCGCCGGCGCTGCCTGACAGCGTCAGGGACGGACCCGTCATGGCAGAACCCATCGTCATCGCCGGACAGCGCGTCTGGCTGAAGCAGTACCGCCGCCACAGCCGCGCGGTCTCGCTTGGAGCACTCAACTTCGTTGCCCGCCGCTGGGGCCTGGATGCCTTGCGTCCACCGCCGCACCGTGGCGGCGATGCTGCGCGCGATCTGGAGGCACGCCGGCTTGGCGAGCTGCAGGCGCAAGCGGTCAATGTGCCGCGCGTGGTCGGTTGCGGACAGGCGGCCCTGGTGCTCAGCGACAACGGGCGTTCCTTTGCCAGCTGCCTGCGCGAGGCCGATGCGCCCGAGCGCGACCGGCTGATTGCGCTGGCGGTGGCGGCCATTGCCGATGCCCATCGCGATGGCGCCTATTTCGGCCAACCGCTTCCGCGCAACATGACCTTCGACGGGCAGGCGGTCGGCTTCATCGATTTCGAGGAAGACCCGCTGGAAGTGATGGACCTGGCGCAGGCCCAGGCGCGCGACTGGCTGGTGTTCGGCTACGGGGTGGCCAAGTACTACCGCGGCCGCCGCGCGGTGCTGCAGCGGTTGATGACGTGCGCCTTCGATGCGGCCGGCCCGGCGGTGGCGGCGCATGCGCATGTGGTGACCGGGCGATTGCAGCGGTTTGCGCAGCTCACCGGCCGCCTGGGCCGCTCTGCCGGGGCGCTGGCGCGTGCCATCCTGGCCATCCACCCGGCAACCTCGCTCGGCGTCTTGCTGGTGCTGGTGATGTGCGTGGACTGGCTGGCCGATGGCGACATGGATCTGCTCAACGCCTTGCTGTAGGCGTGCCGGCGGCCCCGCTGGCGGGGCTTGCATACGCGGCAGTACAGACGCCGGGACGATTTCGCACGTATCATCCCGGCTCGATTTTTGTAGGCAGCAACGCGTGACCGAATCCACTCTCGCCTTCGTGTTTCCCGGCCAGGGCTCGCAGTCCTTAGGGATGCTGGCCGAACTGTCCGAACTGCACCCGCAGATCCGCGAAACATTTGCCGAAGCCTCCGATGGCGCCGGCGTCGACCTGTGGGCCCTGTCCCAGGGCGGCCCGGAAGAGATGCTCAACCGCACCGAATACACTCAGCCGGCCCTGCTGGCTGCGGGTGTAGCGGTCTGGCGGCTGTGGAATGCGCAGCGCGGGCAGCGCCCGGCGGTCCTGGCCGGGCACAGCCTGGGCGAATACACCGCGCTGGTCGCTGCCGGCGCGCTGTCGCTGCACGACGGCGCGCACCTGGTCCGGCTGCGCGGCCAGTTCATGCAGGCCGCCGCGCCGGCCGGTGTCGGCGCAATGGCGGCGGTACTGGGCGCCGAGGATGCGCTGGTGCAGGAAGTCTGTGCCGAGGCGGCAGGCAGCCAGGTGGTGGTGCCGGCCAATTTCAATTCGCCCGGTCAGATCGTGATCGGTGGCGATGCGGCGGCGGTGGACCGCGCGCTGGCCTTGCTGGCCGAACGCGGCGTACGCAAGGCGGTCAAGCTGGCGGTGAGCGTGCCCTCGCACACCCCGTTGATGCGCGATGCGGCCAACCAGCTCGCCGAAGCGATGGCCGGCCTGAGCTGGCACGCCCCGCAGATTCCGGTGGTGCAGAACGTCGATGCACGCGTGCACACCGGCAGCGAGGCGATTCGCCAGGCGCTGGCCGAGCAGTTGTACCTGCCGGTGCAATGGACCGGCTGCGTGCAGGCATTGGCCGCCCAGGGCATCAGCCGGATCGCCGAATGCGGCCCCGGCAAGGTGCTGAGCGGGCTGATCAAGCGTATCGACAAGCGCCTGGACGCCCGTCCGCTGGCCACGCCTGCCGATTATGCCGGCGCGCTCGAGGCGTGGACCCACTGATTCGACGCACCTGCCGGTCCTGCCGGCAGCCCTCACCGCTCGCGGCTGCGGTCGCGCGCTTCCCACTCGAGGAACAGCATTCATGAGCAAGCCTCTGCAGGGCGAGATCGCCCTCGTCACCGGTGCCAGTCGCGGGATCGGCGCGGCCATCGCCGCGACGCTGGCCGCCCAGGGCGCCACCGTGATCGGCACTGCGACCTCGGCCTCCGGCGCTGCGGCGATCGGCGAGCGCCTGGCTGCCGAAGGCGGCCACGGCCGTGAGCTCGATGTCACCGACGCTGCGGCGGTCGATGGCCTGATCGATGCGATCGGCAAGGAGTTCGGCGCGATCTCGATCCTGGTCAACAACGCCGGCATCACCCGTGACAACCTGTTGATGCGGATGAAGGACGACGACTGGCAGGCGATCATCGACACCAATCTGACCAGCGTGTTCCGCACCTCCAAGGCGGTGATGCGCGGCATGATGAAGGCGCGCAAGGGCCGTATCGTCAACATCGCCTCGGTGGTGGGCGTGACCGGCAATCCCGGCCAGACCAACTACGCCGCGGCCAAGGCCGGCATCATTGCGTTTTCCAAGTCGCTGGCCAAGGAGATCGGCTCGCGCGGGGTCACCGTGAATGTGGTGGCGCCCGGCTTCATCGATACCGACATGACCAAGGCGCTGCCGGACGAGGCCAAGGCCGCCTTGCTGCAGCAGATCGCGCTCGGCCACCTGGGCCAGCCGGACGACATCGCCAACGCGGTGGCGTTCCTGGCCGGCCCGAGTGCCGGCTACATCACCGGTGAGACCCTGCACGTCAACGGCGGCATGTACATGCCGTGAGCGTGCGGCGCCGGGAGGCGCTAAGTGGCTGATTGGCGGGGACTTGTGATGCAATGCAAGGCTCGGTCGCTTCCACTACACTATCCAACGCGGCCATCGCAGCGGCGATGGCGTTTTTTTCGTACCACCACTACTCCATCTGGAGCGATATCCCCAATGAGCACCATCGAAGAACGCGTCAAGAAAATCGTCGTCGAACAACTCGGCGTCAAGGAAGAGGAAGTCACCACCAGCGCATCGTTCGTCGATGACCTGGGTGCCGACTCGCTGGACACCGTCGAGCTGGTGATGGCGCTGGAAGAAGAGTTCGAGTGCGAGATCCCGGACGAAGAGGCTGAGAAGATCACCTCGGTCCAGCAGGCGATCGACTACGTCAAGGCTCACGTCAAGAGCTGATGCGTTGTTCCTGACTGCGGCGGCGTGCGTCAAGCCGTTGCTGCGTCAGACATTCCATGGGGCCGCTGATGCGGCCCTGTGTTTTTCAAGCGTCATCCGCAAACCGCAAGCACCGTCCGTTCCGTGGTGAGGAGATCTGCAATGAGTCGTCGTGTTGTCGTTACCGGCATGGGCATGGTGTCGCCGCTGGGCAATGATCTGGCCACCAGCTGGGATGGAATCATCCACGGGCGCTCAGGCATCGGCCCGATCACGCAGATCGATGCCTCGCAGTTCACCACCAAGATTGCCGGCGAGATCAAGAATTTCGATCCCACGCTGTTCGTGTCCGCCAAGGACGTCAAGAAGATGGATTCGTTCATCCATTACGGCGTCGGCGCCTCGTTCATGGCGCTGGACGATTCCGGCCTGGAAATCGACGAAAGCAATGCCGAACGCGTTGGCGCCATTCTCGGCTCCGGCATCGGCGGGCTGCTCGGTATCGAAGAGCAGACCATCAAATTCCACGAGGGCGGCGCGCGCAAGATTTCGCCGTTCTATGTGCCCAGCACCATCATCAACATGCTGCCGGGCCAGGTGAGCCTGATCAAGGGCCTCAAGGGTCCGACCTTCTCGGCGGTGTCGGCCTGCGCCACCTCCAACCATTCGATCGGCACCGCGATGCGCATGATCCAGCACGGCGACGCCGATGTGATGCTGGCCGGTGGCGCCGAGCGCGGCTCCTCGCCGAGTTCGGTGGGCGGCTTTTGCGCAATGAAGGCGATGTCCACCCGCAACGACGACCCCACCGCTGCATCGCGTCCGTGGGACAAGCAGCGCGACGGCTTCGTGCTGGGCGACGGTGCCGGCGTGCTGGTGCTGGAAGAATACGAACATGCCAAGGCGCGTGGCGCGCGCATCTATGCAGAACTGGTCGGCTTTGGCGCCAGCTCCGACGCCTTCCACATGACGGCGCCCAGCGAAGACGGCGAGGGCGCGGCGCGCAGCATGGCCGCGGCAATGCGCGATGCCAAGCTCAATCCCGAGCAGATCGGCTACCTCAATGCGCACGGCACCTCCACGCCGTTGGGCGATCTGGCCGAAACCCTGGCGATGAAGCGCGCGCTGGGCGACCACGCCTACAAGACCATGGTCAGCTCGACCAAGTCGATGACCGGCCATCTGCTCGGTGCGGCTGGCGGCGTGGAAGCGATCTTCTCGGTGATGGCGCTGCACACCGGCATCATTCCGCCGACCATCAACCTGGAAGAGCCCAGCGAAGGCTGCGACCTGGATTACGTGCCGAACGTGGCGCGCGAAGTGCAGGTGGACGCGGTGATGTCCAACGGCTTCGGCTTCGGCGGCACCAACGGCACGCTGGTGTTCAAGCGCATCTGAGATCACTGTGCGTGTGTACCGCGAGCGATGTCTCGCGGTACACGACGCATGGGATTCCGCCCGCCACACAGCCGGACAGTGGCGCTGCCAAACCTCGCTGCGCGACCTGATCCCTCTCATCATGCGTGCCCTGCCTCCATTGCAGGGTGGCGCGTCTTAGCACCCCACGCCACACCAGGCCGATGACGCTCACCAGACCCCTGCACGCGGACATCGACCTGCTGGCGCTGCATCGGCTGGCGCCGCAGCGCTATCCGGCACTGCTCGAATCCACTGCTTCCGGCACCGCCCACGGCCGCTGGGATGTGTTGTTGCTGGCAGACGGCGCAAGCCTGCGGCTGGATGCCGACGGGCGCACGCGCGACGGCGATGGACGGGTGCTGGACGGCGGATTTCTGCAGGCACTGGATGCGGCCTGGCAGGCCGAGCGCCTGCCGCACGCTGCGGCCAGCCCGTGGCCGTTTCGCGGTGGCTGGGCGGTGCTGCTGGATTACGAGCTGGCCGCGCAGGTTGAACCGATTCTGCAGCTACCCACGCGCAGCGATGGCTTGCCGAGCGCGCTGGCGCTGCGCGCGCCGGCCGCGGTGCTGCGCGATCGGGTGCAGGGCCGCTGCATCGCGCTGGCCGAGCCGGGCCGTGCAGATCTGCTGACCCGCATCGTCGAGGACATCGCCGCCTGCGCCGCGCTGCCGCCGTTGCCAGCGTGGGCCGGGCCGGTGGCTGTCGAAGAAGATGCGCCGGAGCGCTTTACCGCTGCCGTGGAGCGTGTGCTCGCTTATCTGCGCGCCGGCGACGTGTTCCAGGCCAATATTTCGCGCGCCTGGCATGCGGCGTTCGCCGCTGCGGTCGATCCGGCGGCGTTGCATGCGCGCCTGCGCGCGGCCAATCCCGCCCCGTTTGCCGGCCTGTTCGTCGCGGCAGGCCGCGCGGTGGTGAGTTCCTCGCCGGAGCGGCTGGTGTCGGTGCAGGGCGATGTGGTGCAGACGCGCCCGATCGCCGGCACCCGCGCGCGCTTTGCCGGCGACGACGATGCCGCACGTATCCGCGAGCTGGTCGGCCATCCGAAGGAGCGCGCCGAGCACGTCATGCTGATCGACCTGGAACGCAACGACCTGGGGCGCATCTGCGCACCGGGCACGGTGGAGGTGGACGAGCTGATGGGCGTGGAAAGCTACGCGCATGTGCACCATATCGTCAGCAACGTGCGTGGCCGTCTGCGCCCCGACGTCACCCCGGGCGAGGTGGTTGCCGCGGTATTTCCCGGCGGCACCATCACCGGGTGCCCGAAGGTGCGCTGCATGCAGATCATCGCCGAGCTCGAAGGCACCGCGCGTGGCGCCTATACCGGCGCATTCGGCTGGCTCAATCGCGACGGCGACATGGATCTGAACATCCTGATCCGCACCGCCGAGGTGGCCGGGGACCAGGTGCATTTCCGCACCGGCGCCGGGATCGTGGTGGATTCGGACCCGCAGCGCGAACTGGACGAAACCCGCGCCAAGGCGCGCGGCGTGCTGCGCGCCTTCGACCAGGCATGAGCGCTTCAACGGGACATCACCGGCGCGCGGTATCCTGCGCGGCGCTGGGGCAATGACGAGGTGCGTGTGGCGGTGACTGGCAAACGTGGATGTCTGGCCGTGCTGGGCACGGCGCTGTTGCTTGCAGCGCTGCTGGCGATTGCGGCGGTGGTGGCGTGGCGGCATTACCTGCACTTTGCCCAGACGCCGGTGAGCGCGAGTGCGCCCAGCGTGGTGATCGCGCCCGGCGATTCGCTCAAGACCACGCTGCGCAAGTTGCGCGCCGCCGGCGTGGCACAGGGCGCCGATCTGGAATGGCAGCTGCTCGCGCGCCAGGTCGATGCGGCCGGCAAGCTCAAGGTGGGCGAATACGCGCTGGCCCCGGCGCTGTCGCCGCGCGAGCTGCTCGAACGCATGCGCCAGGGCCGGGTGATCCAGTACCGCTTCACGATCGTGGAAGGCTGGAACTTCCGCCAGCTGCGCGCCGCGATCGCCACCGCCACGCCGCTGCAGCAATCCATCGAAGCGCTGGACGATGCGGCAGTGATGGCGCGGCTGGGTTTTGCCAACCAGCACCCGGAAGGGCGCTTTCTGCCGGAAACCTATCTCTACCAGCGCGGCGACAGCGATCTGGACGTGCTCAAGCGCGCTCACCTCGCCATGGACAAAGCGCTGGCACAGGCCTGGGCGCAGCGCGCTGCCGATCTGCCGCTCAGCTCGCCGGAACAGGCGTTGATCCTGGCCTCCATCATCGAAAAGGAAACCGCGCTGGGTGCGGAGCGTCCGCTGATTGCTGGCGTGTTCCTGCGCCGCCTGCAGCTGGGCATGAAGCTGCAGACCGACCCCACCGTGATCTACGGCATCGGCAGCAGCTACGACGGCAACATCCGCCGCCGCGACCTGACCACCGATACGCCGTACAACACCTACACACGCACCGGCCTGACCCCGACCCCGATCGCCATGCCCGGCCGCGAGGCCTTGCTGGCGGCAGTGCGTCCGGCACCGGGGAATGCCTTGTACTTCGTGGCGGTCGGCGACGGCACGGGCGCGCACGTGTTCTCGGCCACCCTGGCCGAACACAACGCGGCGGTGGCGCGGTACCTGCAGCGTCGCCGCCTGCCGCAACCGGAGCCCACTCCATGACCACTGCATTTTCGCCCTGGCAGCAGCGCGCCTACGACCAGACGCTGGCGGCGCTGGACGCCGGCCGGCTTGGCCACGGCTTGCTGATCTGCGGGCCGGATGGCCTGGGCAAGCGTGCGGTGGCCCTGGCGCTGGCCGAGCACGTGCTGGCCAGCGCGCCGGACCCGGCGCTGGCGCAGCGCAGCCGGCAGCTGATCGCCGCCGGGACCCACCCGGATCTGCAGCTGATCTCGTTCATTCCCAACCGCACCGGCGACAAGCTGCGCACCGAGATCGTGATCGAGCAGGTGCGCGAGATTTCGCAAAAGCTCTCGTTGACCCCGCAGTACGGCATCGCCCAGATCGTGATCGTCGATCCGGCCGATGCGATCAATCGCGCTGCCTGTAACGCGCTGCTCAAGACGCTGGAAGAACCCTCGCCGGGGCGCTACCTGTGGCTGATCAGCGCGCAGCCGGCACGCTTGCCGGCGACCATCCGCAGCCGCTGCCAGCGCCTGGAATTCAAGCTGCCGCCCGCGCACGAGGCGCTGGCCTGGCTGCTGTCGCAGGGCGTCGACGAGCGGGCTGCGCAGGAAGCGCTGGATGCCGCGCGCGGTCATCCGGGGCTTGCGGCGCAGTGGCTGCGCGAGGATGGCCTGGCGGTGCGGCGCGCGGTGGCGCAGGACCTGGAACAGATCGCCGCCGGGCGCGCCGGCGCAGTGGAGGTTGCGCAGCGCTGGACCAACGACGGCCAGGCCGACCAACGGCTGCGCCACGCGGCGGACCTTGCGCTGGCACAGGCATCGGCCGGCTTGACCGATCCATCGCGGTTGCACAAGCTGGCGACCTGGTTCGACGCCGCCAATCGCACCCGCGACCTGCTGCGCACCACCGTCCGCGCCGATCTGGCGGTGACGGAATTGTTGCTGGCCTGGCGCGAGGGAGAGCGTCCGGCACGTTCTAGGGGAACTCGATGAGTGCAATGAATGCACGCCAGGGCATTTTGTCGCTGGCGTTGAAGGACAAGCCGGCGCTCTACAGTGCCTACATGCCGTTCGTGAAAGGTGGCGGCATCTTCGTGCCCACGCCCAAGCGCTACATGCTCGGCGACGAGGTCTTCCTGCTGCTGACCCTGCCGGACTCCAGCGAACGCCTGCCGGTTGCCGGCAAGGTCATCTGGACCACCCCGGCCGGTGCGCAGGGCAACCGCGCCGCCGGCATCGGCGTGCAGTTCCCGGACGGCCAGGAAGGCGAGAGCGTGCGCAACAAGATCGAGACGCTGCTGGCGGGATTGACGACCTCCGACAAGCCGACGCACACAATGTGATGCGGCGCGCTGCGGCCGCGCGCGTGATCGCCGTTGTCTGGCGCGGGGCATCGACGGGCGTATCGGGAATCTGACGGCGCCGAATCGATTGCCACAGCGTCGCGCCAGGGAATCATGGCGCCACGCCCAGCCACCGGAATGCGGCGTTTTCGAGCGCATTGCCGCCGTCGCCGATGAACCTGTTGACGATCGCCGCAGCTGCCCTATAATGTGCGGCTCGCGTCACCGGGCGGTTAGCTCAGCGGTAGAGCATTGCCTTCACACGGCAAGGGTCACAAGTTCGAACCTTGTACCGCCCACCATCGAAATCCAGCAGCAGCAGGGTTTCAACGCGAGAAGAAGAGCCGGCCATGCGCCGGCTTTTTTGTTGTCCTGAAAGCGCTCCTGCAACCGCCTTGGGCGTCTGGCTCGGTTGAAGTGATGTGGACCACAGCCGATGCCGTCAAAACGCAGGTGTCGCCGCTATCCGCGCGAGTGGGGTGCAGAGCCCGTTGATCCCAACGACTTGTTCAAGTCGCTGACAGGCCTGTTCATCCGGTTGTGCCTGCTTGTTGCAGGCGCAGGAACGAATCGCCATCCTGCAGTCCCCCGCGTTGAAGAAGGAGTGGCGATGAAGGCGCTGCTTGGAAGTGCTCTGGTTGCGATGGCGTTGCTGGCCGGCTGTGCACGCGATGTGGGCGAGCAGTACGTGGGCAGGTGGGTCAACACGACGTCGGAGAAGAACGTGCTCAGCATCGAGCACAACGGCGAGAGCTTCATCATTCGCGATACCACGCCGGAGCGGCTCGGCGGCGGCGTCAGGACGAAGAATCATCCGGCGATCTTGAACAAGGGCGTGCTGCAGGTGTCCGGCGCCGATGGCACCGTCAACTATGCGATCGACCAGGCGACCGGGCACCTGAGTACGGGCGATACCGAGTACACGCGGGTCAAGTGATCGCTGCGCACTCGTTCAATGGGCGGGTGCTGGGTAGCGGCGCTGCGTGTGATCACATCACCAATGGGGCAGCACCCCTGGCGTGTGGAACGCGGCGCGTGACCTGTTGCCGCCGAGTGCGCGGCTGGCGTTGTAAAGATTCGCGAAACAGGTCTACGCCTGCAGCCCGGCCAGGCGAGGCCTGTATCTCAATCCCGCGATGCCGCTGCGTGTGCCTGCATCCAGCGCCACAACGTCGTGCGCGAGACGCCCAGTGCCTGTGCGGCGAGGGCGCGATTGCCGTTTGCGCGATCGAGCGCTGCGCGAACGGCCGCTGCGGTGAGTTGCAGGCGCGAGCTCGCAAGATCGGTGTGCCCAGGTGCTGCTGCGCCATCGCCATCGCCAATGCGCATCTCGAACAGCTCAGGTGCCCAGCGTTCCAGTTGATCCAGGTCAAGGCTGTGGCGCGGTTGTGCCTTCCAATGAATGCACAGGCGCTCGACCAGATTGCGTAATTCGCGCACGTTGCCCGGCCATGCGTGCTGTTGCAGCCGCTGCAGTGCTGTCGATGACAGCGGGGAAGGCATGCCGCCGAGGTGCTGGAAGTAATGTGCCAGCAACAAGGCGATCTCGTCGGGGCGGTTGCGCAGTGGCGGCAGGGCGATGCGTAGCGCTGCCAGGCGATAGAAGAGGTCGCGGCGGAAGCGTCCTTGCTCGACCAGTGCCTGCAGCGGTTGCAGGCTGGCGGCGACCACGCGCACGTCCACGGCGACCGGCAGGGTGGCGCCAACCCGCAGCACTTCGCGCTCTTCCAGCACGCGTAGCAGGCGTGTCTGCAGCGGCATCGGCAGTTCGCCGATTTCGTCGAGAAACAGCGTGCCGTCCTGCGCGGCTTCGATCAGGCCGACATGGCCGCCGCGGCGTGCGCCGGTAAAGGCGCCGTCGCTGTAGCCGAACAATTCCGCCTCCAGCAACGACTCGCTGATGGCGCCGCAGTTGATGGCGACGAAGCGGCCACGCCGGCGGCTGCCGGCATGCAACTGGCGTGCGACCAGTTCCTTGCCGGTGCCGGTCTCGCCGCTGATCAGCACGGTGCCCGGATGTGGGGCGTACAGCTGCACCAGCTCGCGCACCTGTGTGATTGCAGCATCGTCGCCCAGCAATGCGTCGGTGCGCCGTACCCGGCGCGTGACGGTGCGGCTGGCGGAGTGATCGTTGCCGGGTGCGCTCCCCAGCGCGATGGCGTGCTCGAGTGCCAGGCGGACCGAATCTGCCGAGTACAGCAGCACCCCGGGCAAGCCGGCCTGCTCGGCGAAATCGATCGCCATGCCGGTGCCGACGATGACCTGGGTGCCGCTGGCACGCAGGTCGGCGATGCAGTCGCGCGCGTCCTCGGCGGTGACGAAGCGACGGTGTTCGATGTCCAGGTCGAAGCTGTCCTGAAACGCGCGGAATGAGGGCACGTCGGTGGCATGGGTGACCACGCCGATGCGCGGTGCGATGCGGCGTGCGCGCGCCAGCGCTTCCATCAGATCGAATCCGGTGGCCTGGATCGGTGCCAGTGGCAGTGCGAGCCGGCTGCGCAGATAGGCGGCATTGGAGCCGCCGGCGACCAGCACGTCGCAGCGCTCGCGGCGCAGGCGCTGGCCGATGACCTCCACCGCCTCGGCAAAGCCGAGGTTGACCTGCTCGATGCGCGCGCGCTGGTCGAACTCGGGGATGACGTCGGCCAGCAGGCCGGTCAGGCGAGAGACGCTGACGGTCCAGATGACGGGGCCAGAGGTCTCCGTCGGCTCGATAAATCGGGGGCTGCGCATCGGTGGTGTCGCGTTGCAGTGATGTTGCATCGTGCTTGGCGCGTTGCAGTATTGCAACATTCGGCGCTGGCTGGTCCAGTCGAATCAATGGCTTGGCGTTGGCATGCCATTTGCGCTCTATCCCGCATCCCACCCCAGGAACCACCATGACGTCCTCGCCCACTGCTTCCGCCGGCACGCGCTTCCGCGCCGCGCTGGCCGCCGAATCGCCGCTGCAGGTGATCGGCGCGATCAATGCCAACCACGCGCTGCTGGCGCAGCGCGCCGGCTATCAGGCCATCTACCTGTCTGGCGGTGGTGTGGCGGCCGGTTCGCTGGGGTTGCCGGACCTGGGCATCAATACGCTGGAAGACGTGCTGATCGACGTGCGCCGCATCACCGATGTCTGCGCGCTGCCGCTGCTGGTGGACGTGGATACCGGCTTCGGGCCGAGCGCGTTCAATATCGAGCGCACCATCAAGTCGCTGATCAAGGCCGGCGCGGCCGGCTGCCATATCGAAGACCAGGTCGGTGCCAAGCGTTGCGGGCATCGGCCGGGCAAGGAGATCGTCAGCCAGGCCGAGATGGTCGACCGGGTCAAGGCGGCGGCCGATGCCAAGACCGATGCGGCGTTCTTCTTGATCGCACGCACCGATGCGATCCAGATGGAAGGCGTGGATGCGGCGATCGAGCGTGCGATCGCCTGCGTTGAGGCCGGTGCCGACGGCATCTTTGCCGAGGCCGCGTACGACCTGGAGACCTACACGCGGTTTGTCGATGCGGTGCGCGTGCCGGTGCTGGCCAACATCACCGAATTCGGCAAGACGCCGCTGTTCACGCGCGACCAGCTCGCGCAGGCCGGCGTGGCGATCCAGCTGTTTCCGCTGTCTGCGTTCCGTGCGGCCAACAAGGCGGCCGAAGCGGTTTACACCGCCATCCGGCGCGATGGGCATCAGCAGGCCGTGCTGGACACCATGCAGACGCGTGAAGAGCTGTACGAGCGCATCGGCTACCACGACTACGAGCAGCGCCTGGACGGCTTGTTTGCACGCAAAGGCGCATGATCGCGCCTTGCTGCGTGCAGGTTCGGCCATTTCATCCGTGACACCGCAACACGACACCGTTTGGGAGCGCATCGCATGAACGACACCGTCAATCCCGGCTTCAAGCCGAAGAAATCCGTCGCCCTGTCCGGCACCGCTGCGGGCAACACCGCGCTGTGCACGGTGGGGCGCAGCGGCAACGACCTGCATTACCGCGGCTACGACATCCTGGACCTGGCCACCACCAGCGAGTTCGAGGAAATCGCCTATCTGCTGGTGCATGGCAAGTTGCCCAATAGTGGCGAATTGCGCGGCTACAAGGCCAAGCTGCGTTCGCTGCGCGGCGTGCCGGCGGCAGTGAAGACGGCGCTGGAACAGCTGCCGCCGTCGTCGCATCCGATGGATGTGATGCGCACCGGCGTGTCGGTGCTGGGCTGCCTGCAGCCGGAAAAGGACGACCACAATCATCCTGGCGCGCGCGATATCGCCGACAAGCTGATGGCCTCGCTGGGGTCGATGCTGCTGTACTGGTATCACTACAGCCACAACGGCAAGCGCATCGAGGTGGAAACCGACGACGACTCGATCGGCGGGCACTTCCTGCACCTGTTGCACGGGTTTGCGCCGAAGGACGCGTGGGTGCGTGCGATGCACACCAGCCTGATCCTGTACGCCGAGCACGAGTTCAACGCGTCGACGTTTGCGAGCCGCGTCATTGCCGGCACCGGCAGCGACATGTACAGCGCCATCGCCGGTGGCATCGGCGCACTGCGCGGGCCCAAGCATGGCGGCGCCAACGAAGTGGCCTTCGAGGTGCAAAAGCGCTACGACACGCCGGACGAGGCCGAGGCCGACATCAAGGCGCGTGTGGAGCGCAAGGAAGTGGTGATCGGCTTCGGGCATCCGGTCTATACCGTGTCCGACCCGCGCAACAAGGTGATCAAGGAGGTGGCGCGCGAGCTTTCCGAGGCACAGGGAAGCCGCAAGATGTACGACATCGCCGAGCGCCTGGAGAGCGTGATGTGGGACATCAAGAAGATGTTCCCGAACCTGGACTGGTTCAGTGCGGTCAGCTACCACATGATGGGCGTGCCGACGGCGATGTTTACGCCGCTGTTCGTGCTGGCGCGTACGGCTGGCTGGAGCGCGCACGTCATCGAGCAACGCATGGACGGCAAGATCATTCGGCCTTCTGCGAATTACACGGGTCCAGAGGATCAGGTGTTCGTGCCGCTGGATCAGCGCTCCTGAAAGCTGCTGCCTGCGAGCGGCCCTCATCCGCCCTTCGGGCACCTTCTCCCGCGTTGCGGGAGAAGGGAGAGTGGCGAGCAGCAGGTGGTGACTAGCAATACGAGCACCAGCAACAGCACCAGCAACAGCACCAGCACCAGCACCAGCACCAGCAACAGCAACAGCAACAGCAACAGCAGACCCCGCCCGCTTTGTGATATCGCCAGCCATGAACAGCCAGTACCGCAAGCCCTTGCCGGGCACCTCGTTGGACTATTTCGATGCACGCGCCGCCGTGGATGCGCTGCAACCCGGCGCCTACGCAACGTTGCCGTATACCGCGCGCGTGCATGCCGAAAACCTGGTGCGGCGTGCGCAGCCAGAGATGCTGGAGGCCTACCTGCGCCAGTTGATCGAGCGCAGGCGCGACCTGGATTTTCCCTGGTTTCCGGCGCGTGTGGTCTGTCACGACATCCTGGGGCAGACCGCGCTGGTCGACCTGGCCGGACTGCGCGATGCAATCGCCGAGCAGGGAGGCGATCCGGCGCAGGTCAACCCGGTGGTGCCGGTGCAATTGATCGTCGATCACTCGCTGGCAGTGGAATACGCCGGCTTCGACAAGCAGGCCTTCGCCAAGAACCGCAGCGTGGAAGATCGCCGCAACGCCGACCGCTTCCACTTCATCGAGTGGACCAAGCGCGCGTTCGAGAACATGGAAGTGATTCCGCCGGGCAACGGCATCATGCATCAGATCAATCTGGAGAAGATGTCGCCGGTGATCTACACGCTCGACGGCGTGGCGTTTCCCGATACCTGCGTGGGTACCGACAGCCACACCCCGCATGTGGATGCGCTGGGTGTGATCGCGGTTGGTGTGGGGGGGCTGGAAGCGGAGAACGTGATGCTGGGCCGTGCCTCGTGGATGCGCCTGCCCGACATCATCGGCGTGGAATTGCTGGGCCGGCCGGCGCCCGGCATCACCGCCACCGACATCGTGCTGGCGTTGACCGAATTCCTGCGCCAGCAACGTGTGGTCGGTGCCTATCTCGAGTTTTATGGAGCCGGCGCCAGCGCGCTGACCATCGGCGACCGCGCGACCATTTCCAATATGACGCCGGAGTTCGGTGCCACCGCGGCGATGTTCTATATCGACCAGCAGACGCTGGACTACCTGCGTCTGACCGGGCGCGAGGAGACGCAGATTGCGTTGGTGGACACCTACGCCCGCCAGACCGGCCTGTGGGCGGACGACCTGGTCACCGCGCACTACGAGCGCGTGCTGCAGTTCGACCTGTCGAGCGTGGTGCGCAACATGGCCGGCCCGTCCAATCCGCACAAGCGCGTGGCCACCAGCGCGCTGGCCGAGCGCGGCATTGCCGGTATCTGGGACGATGTGCCGGGGCAGATGCCCGATGGCGCGGTGATCATCGCCGCGATCACCTCGTGCACCAATACCTCCAACCCGCGCAATGTCATTGCCGCCGGCTTGCTGGCGCGCAACGCGAACGCGCGTGGACTGACCCGCAAGCCGTGGGTCAAGAGTTCGCTGGCGCCGGGCTCCAAGGCGGTGCAGTTGTATCTGGAAGACGCCGGCCTGTTGAGCGAGCTGGAACAACTGGGCTTCGGCATCGTCGCGTTTGCCTGCACCACCTGCAACGGCATGAGTGGCGCACTGGATCCTGCGATCCAGCAGGAGATCATCGACCGCGATCTGTACGCGACAGCGGTGCTGTCGGGCAACCGCAATTTCGACGGGCGCATCCATCCCTACGCCAAGCAGGCGTTCCTGGCATCGCCACCGTTGGTGATCGCCTATGCCATCGCCGGGACAGTGCGCTTCGATATCGAAAAGGATGTGCTGGGCATCGACGCCGAAGGCGTGGCAGTGACGCTCAAGGATCTATGGCCAAGCGATGCGGAGATCGACGCGGTGGTGGCGCGCAGCGTCAAGCCGGAACATTTCCGCAGCGTCTACGATCCGATGTTCAAGCGCAGCGTGGGGCAGGGCATCCGCGTCAGTCCGTTGTACGACTGGCGGCCAACCAGTACCTACATCCGTCGCCCGCCGTATTGGGAAGGCGCGCTCGCCGGTGCACGCAGTTTGCGCGGACTGCGCCCGCTGGCGGTGCTGGGCGACAACATCACCACCGATCATCTGTCGCCGTCGAATGCAATCCTGGCCGGCAGCGCGGCCGGCGAATATCTGGCGCAGATGGGCGTGCCGGAGGAAGACTTCAATTCCTACGCCACCCATCGCGGCGACCACCTCACCGCGCAGCGCGCCACCTTCGCCAACCCCAAGCTGGTCAACGAAATGGCGGTGGTCGACGGACAGGTCAAGGCAGGCTCGCTGGCGCGGCTGGAACCGGAAGGGCAGGTGCTGCGCATGTGGGAGGCGATCGAAACCTACATGACGCGCAAGCAGCCGCTGATCATCATTGCCGGTGCCGATTACGGCCAGGGCTCCTCGCGCGACTGGGCCGCCAAGGGCGTGCGTCTGGCCGGCGTGGAGGTGATCGTGGCCGAAGGCTTCGAGCGGATTCACCGCACCAACCTGATCGGCATGGGCGTGTTGCCGCTGGAGTTCAAGCCGGGCAGTGATCGCAAGACGCTGGGCATCGACGGCAGCGAAACCTTCGATGTGGTCGGCGAGCGCACGCCGGGTGCCACGCTGACGCTGTCGATCCATCGGCGTAATGGCGAGCAGTTGCAGGTGCCGGTGACCTGCCGGCTGGATACCGCCGAAGAAGTGTCGATCTACGAGGCGGGCGGCGTATTGCAACGGTTTGCGCAGGATTTTCTTGAGGCCTCGGCAGTCTGATGGCTTCCACGCCCGAGGACGCCAGGTCGCGCGCTTGCACTCACCCGTGCAGGCGCGCACACTTTGGCAATCTTTGCCATCAGGAGGTCGTATGGCCACGATGAATATCTCTTTGCCCGACGAGCTCAAGCAGTTCGTCGATCAGCAAGTTCAGGAGCATGCCTACGGGTCCAGCAGTGAGTACCTACGCGAACTGATCCGTAAGCAACGCGATGTGGAACAGCTGCGTGGGTTGCTGCTGGATGGGGCCAACTCCGGGCCGGCCGTGGCAATGGAGCCTGATTTTTTCGACAAGATGCGTGAGCGCGCGCAGGCACGCGCTGCCAGCAAGTGAAGCCGGCGCGCTGGCGCCCGTTGGCGCTGCGCGACGTCGACGAAGCCGCTGCGTGGTATGGCGAACAAGCCGGGCTCGCGCTGGAACTGGCGTTTGCCGACGCGCTGGAGTCGGCGGTCAAGATGCTGATGCAGCACCCGGGTGTCGGTTCCAGCCGACATGCGGTGCTGTTGAAGCTGCAGGACCTGCGGGTGTGGCCACTGAAGGGGTTTCCCTATTTGATTTTCTACATCGAACGCGACACGGACATCGTCATCTGGCGTGTGCTGCAGATGCAGCGCGACATTCCTGCGTGGATGAGCGGCGACGCCTGAGCGGTTCGACGCGAGTTTTGCCTCAACTCTCCGGCAGCGCCGCAGTCGATGCGTCTTCGCCGCGATCACGATCAACCGAGATACACCAAGCCCATGACCCCTCTCTCCCAACTCCGCATCCCGGCCACCTACATGCGCGGCGGCACCAGCAAGGGTGTGTTCTTTCGCTTGCAGGACCTGCCCGCTGCCGCCCAATTGCCCGGGCCTGCGCGCGATGCGTTGTTGCTGCGGGTGGTCGGCAGTCCCGACCCGTACGGCAAGCAGATCGACGGCATGGGTGGGGCGACCTCCAGCACCAGCAAGGGCGTGATCGTGTCGGCCAGTGCGCGCGCCGGGCACGATGTGGACTACCTGTTCGGGCAGGTATCCATCGACAGCGCGTTCGTGGACTGGAGCGGCAACTGCGGCAACCTGTCGGCGGCGGTGGGGCCGTTTGCGATTGCCAATGGCCTGGTCGATGCCGCGCGGGTACCGCGCGATGGTGTGGCGACGGTGCGGATCTGGCAGGCCAATATCGGCAAGACCATCGTGGCGCATGTGCCGATGACCGATGGTCAGGTGCAGGAAACCGGCCACTTCGAACTGGATGGGGTGACCTTTCCGGCCGCCGAGGTGCAGCTGGAATTCCTCGACCCGGCCGACGCTGCCGAAAGCGAGGGCGGCGCGATGTTTCCCACCGGCAGGCTGATCGATCAGCTGGAGGTTCCCGGCCTGGGCACGATCGCCGCGACGCTGATCAATGCCGGCATTCCGACCATCTTCGTCAATGCACGCGACCTGGGCTACACCAGCACCGAGCTGCAGGAGGCGATCAATGGCGACCCGCGTGCACTGACAATGTTCGAGACCTTGCGCGCGCACGGCGCGTTGCGGATGGGTTTGATTGCGAAGGTGGAAGAGGCAGCCACGCGGCAGCACACCCCGAAGGTGGCCTTCGTGGCGCCACCGGCTGATTACACCGCGTCCAGCGGCAAGCCGGTGCGCGCGGCCGAGATCGATCTGCTGGTGCGCGCGCTGTCGATGGGCAAGTTGCACCACGCCATGATGGGCACCGCGGCCGTCGCCATCGGGACAGCCGCGGCTGTGCCTGGCACGCTGGTCAATCTGGCCGCCGGCGGCGTGACGCGCACGGCGGTGCGCTTCGGGCATCCGTCCGGCACCCTGCAGGTCGGCGCCGAGGCGCAATCGCTCAATGGCCAATGGCGGGTCACCAAGGCGCTGATGAGCCGCAGCGCGCGGGTGTTGATGGAAGGCTGGGTGCGGGTGCCGGTCGACGCCGCCGGGGGCGGTTGATCGTTCGCTATGACCGGGCACGCCCCGGCGCACAAAATGCACTTGGGTGTTGCATTAATTCGAACGCCTTTTCGAATTCGGAAAACTTTTTCGCACGCGCTCTGCCAAATTTGTGTAAATCGTGTTAATTCTGTTGCAACGCGGCATGCAGATCAGGCCGCTCCGCCAACCGAATTCGGAGTCTTCCCATGTCCGCCAGCCGGTCGCTCAAGATCAGCGCGCTCGCCGTTGCCGTCGCTTCCCTTCTTCCGCTTCATGCCGCCGCCCAGCAGGCGCCCAGCGACGACGGTGTCGTGCGCCTGGACGCGGTCAAGGTCACGGTCGAGCGCCGCTCGGAAGATTCCAAGGACGTGCCGGTCTCGGCATCGGTGCTGCGTCCGGAATTTCTCGATGCCATCTCCACCAGCGGCTCGGATATCCGCGTGCTCGCGGGCAAGGCACCCAGCCTCAACATCGAATCGTCCAACGGCCGTGTGTTCCCGCGCGTGTACATCCGCGGCTACGGCAACACCGACTTCAACACCTACGCCTCGCAGCCGGTGTCGCTGATCTATGACGACGTGGTGCAGGAAAACGCGTTCCTGAAGGGCTTCCCGATCTTCGATCTGGAAGGCCTGGAAGTGCTGCGCGGCCCGCAGGGCACGCTGTTCGGCCGCAATACGCCGGCCGGCGTGGTCAAGTTCAACTCGGTCAAGCCGACCATTGGCGCCAACGACGGCTACGCCAGCCTGTCCTACGGCACCTACGGCACGATGACGCTGGAAAGCGGCCTGAGCATCGCCATGGGCGAGCATTGGGCGGCGCGTCTGTCCACGCTGGGCCAGCGTCGCGACGACTGGGTGGAAAACCGCGATGGCCGCGACCTGGAAGGCTATACCGATTCGGCCGTGCGCCTGCAGCTGCTGTACCAGGCCAGCGACGATTTCAGTGCCTTGTTCAACGCGCATGCGCGTCACCTGGACGGCACCGCGCGGCTGTTCCGCGCCAACGTCATCCAGCCCGGCACCAACCAGCTGGTGGACGGCTTTGACGAAGAGAAGTCCTTCATCGACGGCGCCAACAACCAGGAACTGCAGACCTATGGCGGCAGCGCCAACCTGACCTGGGACCTGGGCGACATCGCGCTGCACTCGATCACCGCATACGAAGGCATCGGCAAGTACTACAGCCGCGGCGACATCGACGGCGGCTTCGGCGCGGTATTCGCACCGCCGTCCGGCCCGGGCGTGATTCCGTTCCCGGTGGAAACCGCCGGCGGCATCAAGAGCCTGGACCAGTACAGCCAGGAACTGCGCGCCGAATCGCAGTACGAGGGCCCGCTCAACTGGCAGGCCGGTCTGTACTACTTCCACGACGATGTGGAAGGCGAAAACTACACCTACAACACCTTCAGCGGCGGCGATCTGGCCAGCTACCAGCTGACCCGCCAGCGCAATACCTCGTGGGCGGCGTTCGGCTCGTTGAACTATGCGGCCACCGATCGCCTGAACCTGCGCGCCGGCATCCGCTACACCTACGACAAGAAGACCTTCGACGTGCTGGCGCTGGATCGCGTCACGCTGGTCGAGCCGTCCAGCGGCGAGACCGACAACTCCAAGGTCACCGGCGATCTGGCGGCCACCTTCGCCATCAACGACGACGTCAACGTGTACGCCCGTGCGGCACGCGGCTTCCGCGGCGCCAGCTTCGGCGTGCCCTCGGGCACCGCGCCGCTGACCGTGGCCGAGCCGGAGACGGTGGATTCGTTCGAGATCGGCATCAAGTCGGATCTGTTCGACAACCGCGCGCGCCTGAGCTTCGACATCTACGATTTCCGCGTCAAGAACCAGCAGCTCACCGCGGTGGGCGGCGTCTCCAACGACGTGCGCCTGCTCAACGCCGACAAGACCAAGGCGCGCGGTGCCGAGTTCGACTTCGAAGCGCTGCTCACCCAGAACCTGCGCGTCACCGCCGGCGGCGCCTACAACTGGACCCGCATCGACGACCCTGCGCTGTCGGTGGGCGTGTGCCGCACCTGCACCGTGACCGACCCGCTCAACGCGGCCGGCAACGCCATCATCGACGGCAACGATCTTCCGCAGGCTGCCAAGTGGATGGCCAACGCCACCCTGCGTTACGGCATCCCGATGGGCAACGACGGCGAGCTGTTCTTCTACACCGACTGGTCCTACCGCAGCGAAGTGAACTTCTTCCTGTACGACTCCAAGGAGTTCACCGGCCAGCCGCTGGTCGAAGGCGGCGCCAAGATCGGCTACAACTGGGGCGCGGGCGCGTACGAGGTGTCGGTGTTCTGCCGCAACTGCACCAACCAGATCCGCGTGACCGGTGCGATCGACTTCAACAACCTCACCGGCTTCATCAACGACCCGCGCATCGTCGGTGCGCAGTTCCGCGCCAACTTCTGATCGGCGTGGTGGTGTAGCACGATTGAACCGCCGGCCAACACGCCGGCGGTTTTTTTATGGTCGCAGGAGCAGATACATGCAGCAGAGATGGCGAAACGCGTGGTGGATGCTGGGGCTGTGGTGCGCATCGGCAGTGGCATGGGGGCAGGCGCCTGCCGTGGCCGCAGCGCAGGCGCCGCCAACACCCACATCCACCGAGTTGCTGGTGGTCTCCACCGATATCGGCGACGACATCGACGATGCATTTGCGCTGGGGTTGTTGCTGCGCAGCCCGCAGCTGCGGGTGCTGGGCATCGCATCGGCCTGGGGCGACACCGGCTTGCGCGCGCAGTTGCTGCAGCGCCTGTTGCAGCAGGCCGGGCGCAGCGAGATCCCGTTGGCGGTGGGGGCACGCACCACCAGCGCGATCCCCTTCAGCCAGGCGCGCTGGGCCGCCAGGGGACAGGCGCCAGGCAAGCTGCCGGATGCGGCGGCGATGATCCTGCAGCAGGCGCGCCTGCACCCCGGCGAGGTGACCTTGCTGGTGTTGGGGCCGATGACCGACGCGGCACTGGCGCAGCGGCGCGACCCGGCCGGCTTTGCCAGGCTCAAGCGCATCGTGGCCATGGGCGGCTCGGTCCGCGTTGGCTATGGCAAGTCGGCGTATCGGCCGGCCAGTGCGCCGGCGGCGGAGTACAACATCCTGGCCGATGTGCCAGCGGCGCAGCGGGTGTTCGCGGCCGGCGTGCCGATCGTGTTGCTGCCCCTGGACGCCACCCAGGTTCCGCTGGAAGAGCCCGAGCGCGTCGCGCTGTTTGCACACGGCGACGGGCTCACCGATGCGCTCACCCAGCTGTATTACCAGTGGCGCAACACCGACCAGCCCTGGGCCAGCGCCACGCCGACCTTGTTCGACGCTGTGCCGGTGGCCTGGCTGCTGCGCCCCGCACTGTGCCCGACCACGCCGTTGCACCTGGACGTCGATGCGCAGGGGTACACCCGCGAAGGCACAGGCACGCCGAACGTGCAGGCCTGCCTGCGCGCGGACAAGCCGGCGTTGATCGAGATGTACATGCGCACGGTGCTGCAGTTGCGCTAGGAGCGCAGAACGAAACGGCTTTACAGCGATAGTGCTTCAACTTCGCTGCAGGGCCCTTGCCCGCCCACCGTCGCGGGACACGCCGCAAGTACGTCCGTGTAGGCTCCGGCGCGGCATCCATGCCGCTCAGGGTCCCGCGACGGTGAGCGGGCAAGGACCAGTCGAGATGGTCGGTGTGCATGGCAAGAGCAGTGCTGGATGCGTCTTGTTCGATCATGAAGCGTCGGCTCCACGTCCGATGCGCGCCGCACGACAGACAGCTTTCAGATGAGTACCGACCAACTCTCTGGTGCGGTGTCCTCGCCGGTTGCGGGACCGTGTGGCGGCATGGATGCCGCCACCGAGCCTCCATGGACGGATTCATGGCGTGTCCCGCGAGCGGTGAGGGGACCGCGCACTCGACCAACCAGGCTTTTGACTGCATCTAAAGAAGCCGGCCAGCAAAAACACGGCGCCTGCCGTCGGTCGGGCGTTCAGTACATCGCAACGCTCGCCCGGCCGCGCATCATCACCGCCCATCGGTAAGTCCCTGCGCTGCCATGGCCACGATGAGTGACGTGAACGGCATCGCTATACTTGCGTCCTCAGTCATGGGGTAGCGCGAATGGACAGCAGGGAATCAGGGATGAGGTGGTCGGGCACGCGGCGGATGTTGCTGTGGGTGGTATTGCTGTGCGTGGCGATCGGCGCGGTGGCGTGCAAGCGCAACGAAAGCGGCCAGTTGCCTGCCGCCAGCGGCGAGGCGATCAAGGCCGACAAGCAGGCGATCACCGGTTTTGCGCTGGCGCGCGCCTATCCCGACCAGACCAGCGACGGGCTGTCGCTGGCGCTGGAATTCTCGCGGCCGCTGGTCGGCACCCAGGACTTCGATGCGCTGGTGCGCTTCGAGGAAAAGGTCGGCACCGGCGACAGCAGCTGGACGCTGTCCGACGATGGCAAGACGTTGCGCTACCCGTACGTGGAAGCGGCCAAGGACTACACCGTGCTGGTCGACGCCAACCTGCTGGCGGCCGATGGCAGCCGCCTGGGCAAGCCGCTCAAGCAGAAGGTCTACACCGGCGCGCTCAAGCCGGTGGCCGGGTTCGCCTCGCAAGGCAGCGTGCTGCCGGCGCGCGAAAGCCGCGGCCTGCCGGTGGTGTCGGTCAACGTGCCGGAAGTGGACGTGGAGTTCCTGCGCGTGCGCGAGAAATCGCTGCCGGCGTTTTTTCAGCAGTTCCAGCGCGGCGGCCGTCGCGGCAGCTGGGAGCTGGAGAGCGAATACAACGACAAACAACCGCTGTCCAAGTTGGCCGACCCGGTCTACGTCAATCGTTTCATTCTCGGCGGCAAGCAGAACGAGCGCGTGCTGACCTACCTGCCGACGCAGGACATCAAGGAGCTGCAGGAGCCGGGCCTGTACTTTGCGGTAATGAAGCGCGCCGGCAGCTTCGAGAACGAACAGGAGACGGCGTTCTTCACCGTCAGCGACATCGGCCTGCATACGCGCGCCTACAAGGACAAGCTGTTCGTGCACACCGCCTCGTTGCAGAGCGGCGAGCCAATCAAGAACGTGGAAGTGCGCATCCTCGATGCCAAGGGCGAGCTGTTCCTCAAGGGTGCCACCGACGGCAACGGCAATGCGCTGCTCAACTACACGCTCGATGCCGGCCACGTGCTGGTGGCGCGCAGCAAGACCGATATCTCGGTGCTGCCGTTCAACCAGCCGGCGCTGGACCTGAGCGAATTCGCGGTGGCCGGGCGCGAGAGCGCCTGGTTCGACGTGTTCGCCTGGGCCGGCCGCGACCTGTATCGCCCCGGCGAGACCATGCGCGTGTCGGCGATCCTGCGCGACAACGACGGCAAGCCCACCAAGCCGCAGCCGGTATTCCTGCGCCTCAAGCAGCCGGACGGCAAGACCTTCCGCGAGACCCGGCTGCAGCCGGGCGAGCAGGGCTATTTCGAGTTCAGCCAGCAGATTCCGGCCGATGCGCCGACCGGTCGCTGGCAGGTGGAATTCCGCACCGATCCGGCCAGCAAGGACGCCGTGCAGGGCATGAGCGTGCGCGTGGAAGAGTTCCTGCCCGAACGCATGAAGCTGGACCTGGATAGCACGCAAAAGACCCTGAGCGCCGGTCAGCCGTTCACGCTGCTCGCCAATGCCGCGTACCTGTACGGCGCGCCGGCCGACGGCAACCGTTTCACCGCCAAGCTGGCGGTCAGCGTCGAGCAGCATCCGCTCGCGTCCTTGCCGGGCTGGTTCTTCGGCGACCCCACGCTGGAGCTGCCGCGCGAAGCCAGGGACGTGATCGAGACCACGTTCGGCAGCGACGGCGTGTTGCGCGAAGACATCGCGCTGCCGGCCGAAGCCAGGCCGGTCAGCACGATTGCCGCGGTGGTCTCGGGCAGCGTGTACGAGACCGGCGGGCGCACCGTCACCCGCACCGTCAAGCGCGTGCTGTGGCCGGCCAAGGCGCTGGTCGGCGTGCGCCCCCTGTTCGACGACAAGGACGGCACCGATGCCAATGGCACCGCACGCTTCGAACTCACCCGCGTGGACGCCGATGGCAAGCCGCAACCGGCCAAGGGCCTGAAGGCCACGCTGGTGCGCGAGCTGCGCGACTACCACTGGAACTACACCGACGACCATTGGGATTACGACTTCACCCGTCGCTTCGAGAACAAGGACACGCGCACGCTCGACATCGCCGGCGGCAACGCCAAGCTCGAGTTTCCGGTGGAGTGGGGCGAGTACCGCCTGGACGTGTTCGACCCGGCCACCGGGCTGACCACGCGCTACCCGTTCCGCGCCGGCTGGAGCTGGAACGACGAAAACCGCGGCCTGGACGCGCGCCCGGACAAGGTCAAGCTGGCGCTGGACAAGACCGGCTACCGCGCCGGCGACACGCTCACCGTCACGCTGACCCCGCCGCATGCCGGCAAGGGCGTGTTGCTGGTGGAAAGCGACAAGCTGCTGTACGTGCAGGACATCGACGTCAAGCCGGGGAGCACGTTCGACATTCCGGTCACCGAGGCCTGGGAACGCCACGATGTGTACGTCACCGCGTTGGTGTTCCGCGGCGGCAGCGCGCCGAGCAAGATCACCCCGGCGCGCGCGGTGGGCGTGGCGTATGTGCCGATGGACCGCAAGGCGCGGCGTGTGGCGGTGGGCCTGGCTGCACCCAAGCAGATGCGCCCCGAGCAGGCCTTGCCGGTGACGGTGAGCGTGCCGGAGCTGGCCGGCAAGGCGGCGCACGTGACCATCTCGGCGGTGGACGTGGGCATCCTCAACATCACCCGCTTCCCGGTGCCCGATGCCAATGCGCAGTTCTTCGCGCAGCGACGCCTGGGTACCGATGCCTACGATATCTACGGGCGGGTGATCGAAAGCTTCGAGGGCGCCAGCGGCAAGCTCAAGTTCGGTGGCGACATGGCGCTGGAAGCCTTGCCGCAAGCCAAGCGCCCGACCGCGCGCGTGCAGACCGTGGACCTGTTCTCCGGCTCGGTGAAACTCGATGCCCGGGGCAATGCGCGCGTGCAACTGCCGGTGCCGGATTTCAATGGCACCTTGCGGGTCTCGGCATTGGTGTATTCGGAGACGCGGTTCGGCAATCAGTCCATGGAAACCGTGGTGCGCGCGCCGATCCTGGCCGAGGCCAGCATGCCGCGCGTGATGGCGCCGGGTGACCGCAGCACGGTGACGCTGGACGTGCAGAACTTCACCGGCAAGCCGGGCGAGTTCAACGTGCGCGTGGACGGGATCGGCCCACTGGCCATTGCCGAGGCCGCGCGCAGCCTCAAGCTCGGTGTGGATGCCAAGCAGACGCTGAGCTTCCCGCTGAGCGCCACCGAAGGCTATAGCGTGGCCAAGGTGCGCGTGCGCGTGGACGGCAACGGCTTCAAGGCCGACCGCAGCTACGACCTGCCGGTGCGTGCCGGCTGGCCGCAGGTGTTGCGTGCGCAGACGCGCGTGCTCGATCCCCTGGCACCGATCAGCCTGGACAGCGGCTTTGCCGATGGCCTGATGGCCGGCTCGGTGACCGCGCGCATGGTGGTCAGCCCGCTGCCGCCGATTCCGTTCGCCAGCGCCCTGCAGGGTGCGTTGGACTACCCGTACGGCTGCGCCGAGCAGACCACCAGCAAGGGCTACGCCGCGCTGCTGCTCGACGATGCCACCGCCCGGGCGCTGGGCACCAAGGGGCTGGAGGCGGCCAAGCGCCGCGAGCGCATGGAAGGCGCGTTCGGTCGCCTGGCCTCGATGCAGATCGCCAGCGGGCATTTTTCGATGTGGGGCGACGACGGCTACGTCAATCCGGGCCTGACCCCGTACATCGCCGAGTTCCTGCTCGATGCCAAGGACGCCGGTTTTGCGGTGCCCGACAACGTGCTGCAGAAGGCGCTCAATCGGCTCAGCGAGGACCTGCTGTCCGGCGGCAACGAGTTCTACGGGCAGGATCGCCGCGATAGCCTGAAGTTCGCCAACCAGGCCTGGTCCGGCTACGTGCTGGCACGCGTCAACCGCGCCCCGCTGGGCACGCTGCGTGCGCTGTACGACAACCAGCGCGACAAGGCGCTGACCGGTCTGTCGCTGGTGCATCTGGGGGCGGCATTGTCGCTGCAGGGCGACACCAAGCGTGGGCAGGCGGCGATCAAGGCCGGTTTTGCCAAGGACAGCAGCGAACGCCCGTCGTACTTCGCCGATTACGGCAGCGCGATCCGCGACGATGCCTTGATGATGGCGCTGCTGCACGAGCGTGGCCTGTCCAGGCCCGAGTACGACACCCGCGCTGTCGCGCTGGGCCGTGCGCTGGATGCACGACGCGCCACCGGCTGGCTGTGGCTGAGCACGCAGGAGCAGGTGGCTCTGGCGCGCTTGGGCAAGGCCTTGATGGTCGGGCAGGGCAAGCAGATCTCCGGCACCTTGAGCGTGGGCGGCGAAACGCAGCAGATCGCGCCGGCGCGCCTGTTCGGGCGCAGTTTCGACAGCGCCGCCTTGGCGCGCGGCGTGCAGTTCGCGCCGCAGGGCGAGGCCCCGATGTACGCCAGCCTGGAAGTGGCCGGCATCCCGCGCAGCGCGCCGGAGCCGGACACGCGCACCCTCAGCGTGGAGCGCAGCTGGTACACCACCGACGGCAAACCGTGGACGCCGCGTGCATTGAAGGAAGGCGAGGCGTTGATCGTGCGCGTGGCCATCACCGCCAACAGCGACATGCCCGACGCACTGCTGACCGACCTGTTGCCGGCCGGGCTGGAGATCGAGAACTTCAATCTCGGCGATGCCAAACAGTGGGCCGATGTGGTGGTGGACGGCATCGGCATCAGCGAGCGTTCCAGCGCCGCCGATGTCAAGCACGAAGAGTTCCGCGACGACCGTTATGTGGCCGCGCTGGCGCTCTCCTCGGGCAGCAAGGCGCAGCTGTATTACCTGGTGCGCGCCGTCACGCCGGGTACCTACACGGTGCCGCCATCGTTGGTGGAAGACATGTACCGCCCCGAGCTGCGCGGCGTGGGGCGCAGCACGCCAGCGACGATGACGGTGGTGCAGCCGTAGGGCCGCGCCATCCCTGGCGGCCACTGAAACTCTCCCTTCTCCCCTCGGGAGGAGGGGCCCCGCAGGGGCGGATGAGGGTACGTGCGAAGCCTCATGTCATTCACTGCCGGGTGGCTTCCCCCGTACCCTCACCCCAACCCCTCTCCCGGTGGGGGAGGGGCTTTCCCGCGTCACGCAGAAGGTTTTCGCGAACTGCTAACTGCCTGCTTCGCATCCAGCGACATCGTTGCGCACTGTCTTTTCGATGCGATGCCAGCGACACGCAAGGGTCATTTTTGCTGGCTACGGTGGCGTGCTTTCTCATCGGCGCGGCGTCCTTGCTGCGCGATCCCGGGATTCCATGCAGCGCTCCGATTCGTACCGTTTGCCCCTGTCCGTTCTCGCCGTGGCCATTGCGGCCTGTTCGCCTGCTTTGCAGGCCTACGCAAGCGAGCGTGCGGCGATTCCAGCCGACGCCTCAGCTGAGGCGTCTTCTACGGCGAGGGGCGCAACCGCGAGCCCATTAACGAGCGCAGCTATAGCGAATAATGAAGAGGCAACCACGTCCGAAGCGACAGCCAATAATGACAAGGCTGCCACGCCCGATGCTGACGTTGCGGCTGCAAAGCAACGCTCTGCGTTGTCAGTAGAGGCATCTGCAGATTCCACAGACGCTGCATCGATAGACCCTGCATCGGCTACATCGCCAGTAGCGTCGCAAGGCGATGCAGCCGACCCCGACGCACCGGCCACCACCAGCAAAACCGGCGTGCAAACGCTCGACGCCATGCAGGTCACCGGCGTGCGCCGTGCCAATGCCGCCGCGGTGGAAAGCAAGCGCGCGGCGACCAACATCACCGATGTGATCAGCGCCACCGATGTGCGCGCCTTGCCCGACAGCACCATCGTCGAAGCACTGCGCCGCGTGCCCGGCCTGTCGGTATTGCCGGCCACCGACAACGAGCATCCGCGCGACGAGGCTGCCACACCGGTGCTGCGCGGCCTGGGCCCGTCCTACAACAACGTCACCATCGACGGGCTGACCATCGCCTCGCCCGGCACGCCAAACGGCACGCTCGGCTCGATCACCCGCGGCGTGCGGCTGGATCTGCTGCCGGCATCGATGGTCAGCGAGTTGCAGGTGGTCAAGACCTTCACGCCCGACCTGGATCCCAATGCGACCGGCGGGGCGATCAACCTCAAGACACGCAGCGCATTCGAAAACGGTGGCAAGCCGTTCTTCAGCGCCGAAGCCGCACTCGGCCACGCCAACGATGTCGGCAAGCCGCGTGATCAGGACGACCCCGGCTATCGTTTGAACGCCACCGGCAGCCGCACCTTCGGCAGCGAGCAGCAGTACGGTTTTACGCTGTCGGCCAACTACCAGACGCTGAGCAGTTACACCGAAACCCACATGACCACCGACACGGTGCATTACGGGTTCTACGACAACACCGGCGTGCTGCAGACCGGCGCCAATCTCGGCAATGGCTGGGCGGTGCCGCAGCAGGACAAGTACTGGTACGTGCAGAACCAGCGCGACCGTTACGGTGTCACCGGCAAGTTCGAGGTGCATCCCAGTGCCGCGCTCGAGGCCTATGCCATGGCGGGCTATTACTATTTCAAGGACAACATGGAGCGCAACGAGGTCATCATCGACCCGCGCAACCGTGGCCAGGTGTTCAACCAGACCGCCACCTCCGGCAGCTACCCCGGTGGCGATATCGAAGTGGGCTACTCGAACCAGATCGTCACCACGCGCACCAAGGTCGCGCAACTGGGCACGATCTGGCGGCCCACCGACCGGCAGCAGTTCTCCGCGCGCGGGGCGTGGTCGGATGCGACCTACGACGAGCCGATCCGCATGATCAAGTACGCCACCGGCATCACCCGCGCCGCGCCGGTACCGGTGGGCCAGACCGGCAGCGGCGTGACCGTCAATGCCACGCCCGATTACGCGTTCAACTACGACACCTCCGGCTTCGACCAGCGCTTCGGCGTGTCGCCGCAGGCCTATAACGATCTGGGCAACTACAGCCTGTCGTACTGGCGCCCGGACTACAAACGCACCGCCGCCGACCGCATTCTCACCGGCCGGCTCGACTATGGGTTCAACCAGGGCGAGAGCGACCAGGGCATCGGCTTTGCGGCAGGCGTGTCGTATACCACCGATAAACCGTCCTACGATATCTATCGCGTCGAGTACCAGCCCAATACCAGTGCGCCGGCGTTGGGCCTGGCCGATGTGGCGGGCACCGGCCGGGCGCCGATGCGCTATGCCGGCCTGAACCTGATCACCATCGATCCCGACAAGGCCAATCGCGCGTTGGCTGCCACGCCGCTGAGCGCGTTTAACAGCACCGACCAGCAGGCCTTCAGCAACCAGGACAACTTCACCCATACCGAAAAGACCGTCGGCAGCTATGGGCTGGTCAGCTATCGCAGCGAACGTTTCAACGTGCAGGGCGGCCTGCATTTCGACAGCACCAGGCTCAACACGGTCGGCCGCCAGCGCCAGCTGGATACGGCGACCAACCGCTATGTGTATATCGATAACCCGACCAACGCGGACTACGATTATCTGCTGCCCTCGGCCATCATGACCTACCACCTGAGCGATGCATTGGACTTGCGCGCCGGCGCAAGCCGCACGCTCGGCCGCCCGCCATACGATGCGTATGCGGCGCGCACTTCGATCGGCTTCGTCAACACCGCCGATGCCGGCAACCCGAATGCGCAAGGCGTCACCGTCACCATCGGCAACCCGGACATCAAGCCGCGCGTGTCCAATAACCTGGATCTGTCGCTGGAATGGCGCCTGCCCGGCGATTTCGACGCGTTCGCGTCCGCGGCCGTGTTCGACAAGCGCATCCAGGACGAGATCTTTACGCTCTCGCGCACCGACAGCTTCAGCTTCGACGGCACCACCTATGCCAACGCGCTGATCAGCACGCCGGCCAATGCTGCCAAGGCGCGCATCCGCGGTGTGGAATTCAACGGCATCGTCAACACCCTGGCGCCGATTGCACCATGGCTGAGCGGGGTCGGTTTCAGCGCGAATGTTGCGGTGCTCGATGGCAGCCTGGATGTGCCCTACAGCGTCGGCAGCGGCAGCAACGTGCGCCAGCGCGAGCGCAAGCTCGACAACCTGGTCGGCCAGCCGGACTACACCGCTAATGCCACGCTGTTCTACAACACCGGCGGGCTAGAGCTGCGTGCGGCCTACAATCGCCAGGGCAAGGCCTTGCGCGCCATCGTCAGCAACATCGACTGGCAGGATCTGTACTGGTCGCCGCGTTCGCAGCTGGATTTCACCGCCACCTATGCCATCAGCAAGCAGCTCAGCCTGATCGGCCAGGTCAGCAACCTCACCCACAGCCGCATCACCAGCGTCACCGGTCCCGGGCAGAACCTGCTCAAGGACAGTTATTCGGTGCCTACGACCTACTGGTTCGGCCTGCGTTTTACGCCGACGCTCTAGGCGCGGCGAACGTACTGCGGCGCGGACGTCGGTAGCGTACGGGCAACGTGGAGCAAGCGAGATCTGTGCATGGCAGATCTCGCACCGTCTCTGCCTGCCGCGCCCTCCTGACAAAAAAGCGCAGTCATTCTGTTAATCCTACAAGCGGAGTTGTTCGATGACCTTACGTTCTGTCGCCGCCGTCGCGGCCATGCTGGGCGCGGCACTTGCCAACCCTGCCAGCGCAGCACCTGGCGGCGTCGCCGCGATCCAGGCCCGGCTGACCAATCCCGGCGGCGGTATCGTGGTGGTGGCCCATCGCGGCTGCCATGCACCGGCACCGGAGCATGGTTTCAAGGACAGCGCACCGGAGAATTCGCTGGCCGCACTGGAGCGCTGCATCGCCATCGGCGCCGACGTGATGGAGACCGACGTGCGCCGCGCCGCCGATGGCACCCTGGTGATGCTGCACGACGCCACCGTGGACCGCACCACCGACGGCACCGGCAAGCTGTCAGAGCTGACCCTGGCCGACCTGCAAAAATTGCGGCTGCGCAGCGACGAAGGTGGCGCGCAGGCGCCGCTGACCGACCAACGCGTGGTCACGCTGGAGCAGATGCTGGCCGCCTCCAAGGGCCACATCCTGCTCAACCTGGACGTCAAGGACGCGATCTACGTGCAGGTGGTCGATGCGGTTGCCCGTGCCGGCATGCAGCACCAGGTGATCGTCAAGGCCGAAGCCGGCATCGCCACGCCGCCACTGGCCGCGATGCTGCCGTTCGACAAGGTCTATTTCTTCCCGATCCTGATCAACGCACATGGCACTGCCGATCTGGCGGCGATTGCCACTGCGCAGACACGCAACGCACATCCGGCTGCGTTCGAGCTGCCCAGGATGTCGCCAGCCCAGTTGCCGGCGTTGGTTGCAGTGAGCAAGGCGCACAGGGTGCGGCTGATGGTCAACTCGTTGTGGGACGGCTTCATTGCCGGCTACGGTGGCGACGCCGATGCGGTGCGCGACCCGGACAAGGTCTGGGGCCGCCTGTACCGCGATGGCGTGTCGATCATCCAGACCGACGCGCCGGAAGCCTTGCTGCGTTATCGCGCCGCGCTGGAGCAGCAGTAGGCCGCCCATTGCATTGCGGCAGGCAGCTGGCGCGCGATGCGAACCGGATCTGGTCGCGCCACATCAACCCCGGACGCTGCGCCGATGTCGCCGCCAGCGGTATAGTCACCCGCTGTTTGCACGCAAGGACGTCTGCATGCCGCGCGATAGTGGCCGAAATGCGTTTTGCCCTGCATCCTTGGCAGGATGGATGAGCAGCAGCACGTGCAGGCAAGGACCGACCGGACGCAGGAACGCGCCGCTGGCGACGATGGTGTGGCCCGGCATGGCCGCCGCTGGCTGACAGGGCTACGCTGGGGCGCTGTAGCACTGCTGTCTGCCGTGTTGCTGCTGGACCTGGCCTTCCCACTGCCACTGCCCAAGTCGCGCGACACCTCCACGCTGGTGGTGGCACGCGATGGCACGCCGCTGCGCGCGTTCGCCGACCGCAACGGGGTGTGGCGTTATCCGGCCAGCCCTCAGAGTGTGTCGCCGCTGTACCTGCAGGCGTTGCTGAACTACGAGGACCGTTGGTTCTGGCGCCATCCCGGGGTCAATCCGTGGGGCCTGCTGCGCGCCGGCGGGCAGTGGATCGGGCAGGGGCGCATCGTCTCCGGCGGTTCGACGCTGACCATGCAGGTGGCGCGCATCCTGGACCCGCACACGCGCACACCTTGGGGCAAGGCCAAGCAGTTGTTGCGCGCGCTGCAGCTGGAAGCGCACCTGAGCAAGCGCGAGATTCTGACGCTGTACCTGGAGCGCGCGCCCTACGGCGGGACCATCGAAGGCGTGGAAGCGGCCAGCTGGGCGTATCTGGGCAAGCCGGCCAAGGCCTTGTCGCAGGCCGAAGCCGCATTGCTGGCGGTATTGCCGCAATCGCCCAGCCGCCTGCGCCCGGATCGCCATCCCGAGGCCGCGCAACGCGCGCGCGACAAGGTGCTCGATCGCATGGTGGAGCTGGGGGTGTGGTCGCGCGCGCAGGTGGACGATGCGCGGATCGAGCCGGTGGTGACGCGCTCGCTCACACCGCCATTGCATGCGGCCTTGCTCGCGCAGCGGCTGCACGGCGCGCAACCGCGTGCAGCGCGCATCGTCACGACGCTGGATGTCGAACTGCAGCGCACCCTGGAGGAGCGCGTGGCCACCTATTTCTCGCAGCTGCCCGAGCGCACCTCGGCCGCCTTGCTGGTGGTGGACAACGCCAGCATGGAAGCGCGCGCGTATGTGGGTTCGGCCAGCTTCGGCGACCGCAAGCGGCTGGGGCATGTGGACATGGTGCAGGCCTGGCGCTCGCCCGGGTCCACCCTCAAGCCGTTCCTGTATGGCATGGCCCTGGACGATGGGGTGATCCATTCCGAAAGCCTGTTGGTGGATGCCCCGCAGAGCTTTGGCAGCTACCGGCCCGGCAATTTCGATGCGGCCTTCAATGGCCCGGTGAGCGCGGCGACGGCGTTGCGGTTGTCGTTGAACGTGCCGGCGGTGGATCTGCTCGACCGGATCGGCCCGGCGCGGTTTGCCGCGCGGCTGTCCAATGCCGGTATCGGCCTGCGTTTCGCACATGGCAGCACGCCGTCGCTTGCATTGATATTGGGCGGCACCGGTGCGCAGCTGCAGGAGTTGGTCGGTGCCTTTGCGGCGCTCAATCGCGGCGGCATCGCCGGGCGCGTGCGCTATACGCCGGACGATCCGCGCATCGAGCGCCGGCTGATGTCGCCGGGCGCGGCCTGGATCGTGCGCGAGATCCTGCAGAGCAATCCGCGCCCCGGGTATGGCGGCGGGACCTTCGACACCACTGCGCGCCCGGGCGTGGCCTGGAAGACCGGCACCAGCTACGGCTACCGCGATGCGTGGGCGATCGGCGGCACGCGCCGCTACACGGTCGGGGTGTGGGTGGGGCGGCCGGACGGCACGCCGCTGCCCGGCCAGTACGGCGCCGTCACCGCGTTGCCGTTGATGTTCGAAGTCATCGACGCCTTGCCCCGCAGCGCCGGCGACAGCGCGCCGGTGCCGATGCCGCCCACGGTGCAGGCGCTGGCCATCTGCTGGCCGCTCGGCGGCACGGCCGATCAGACACCACCGGCGCAATGCGCACGCCGCGCCGACGCCTACGTGCTCGATGGCGCCGTACCGCCCACCTTTGCCGAACGCGATGCGCGGCTATGGCACGGCCGGCAGCTGCATTTCGACGTGGATGCCCGCAGCGGGCAGCGGTTGTCGCAGGAGTGCAGCCAGCCGCATCAGCGCGTGCCGCAGGCCGTGGCACGCTGGCCGGCGTTGGTGTCGCCCTGGCTCAGTGCGGCCGAGCGCAAGGCCGCGCAATTGCCGCCACTGGCCGCGGACTGTCTGCCGGATGGACGCATGACCGGTGGCGGCGTGCTGCGGATCGACGGGCTGAGCGATCGCACCACGCTGGCGCGTGCCAACGCCGCATCGCGCCCGGTGCGCCTGCACCTGCGTGCGCTGGGCAGCGACGCGCGCATCGACTGGTTGCTGGACGGCCGCTGGATCGCACAGACCAACGGACGCCAGGGATTTCAGCGCGATTTCGCGGAAGTCGGCACGCATACGCTCACCGCAATGGCCAGCGACGGTGCCTGGACACAGCTGCGCTTTCGCGTATTGCGCTGACCGGATCGGTAACGGGCATGTGCGGTGGCCGGCACCCCCGTAGGAGCGTACCCGGGCGCGACGGGGCATTCCCGGTAACGCCCCATCGCGCCCGGGTGCGCTCCTACGCGGCGCTTGGGCGGCACGAAAACAGACAGGGCGCTCTAGGCGCCCTGTCTGTTGCATCATCGAGTCGACTTCGACTTCGACTTGTCTTCGACGTCGACGTCGACGTCGACGTCGATGTCGTTGTCGATGCGACGCCACCATCGATCGCAACGCATCGCTACGTTGCAATCACGCGGCTCGCTCAACTCACTCGCCGATCCAGCCTTCCAGCAGGTCCGCAAACTCGTCGGCATGCTCTTCTTCCTGGGCCAGAATGCTTTCCAGGATGCGCTTGGTGGTGGTGTCCTTGTCGCCGATGAAATCGATCATTTCGCGATAGCTGTCGATGGCGATGCGTTCGGCGATCAGGTTCTCCCTGACCATGTCGCGCAGGTCGGTGCCTTCCTTGTATTCGGCATGCGAGCGCTTGGTCAGCGTGTCCGGGTTGAGGTCCGGTTCGCCGCCCAGTTGCACGATGCGCTCGGCAAGCTTGTGGGCGTGTTCCTGTTCCTGCTGCGCATGCTCCAGGAACTCGCCCTTGACCGCGTCGGCAAGCATGCCCTTGGCCATGAAGTAGTGGCGGTAGTAGCGCAGGGTGCACACGTACTCGGTGGCCAGTGCGGTGTTGAGCAGGTCGATCACCGCCTCGCGGTCGGCGTGGTAGCTCTCGGTGATGGCACCGTCTTCGATGCTCTGGCGTGCGCGGTTGCGCAAGGTGGCGGTATCGGTGATGCCGGGGAGTTGCTTGGCTGGCTGGGTAGACATGGCTGGCCGGTTTCCTTCTGAGTGGACGGGGGGAATCAATGCATCAATCGGGCAGGTGCTGCAGCACGTAATCGGCGGCAGACACCTTGAATTCGCCAGGTTCTTCGACAAACAAGGCCTTGACCACGGCATCGTCGGCATACAGCGCGTAGCGGCGCGAGCGCAGGCCCATGCCCGAGCCGCTGGCGTCGATCTCCAGGCCCAGCGCGCGGGCCAGTTCGGCGTTGCCGTCGGGCAGCAGGTGCAGGCCGTCGGGAATCAGCTGGCTGCGGCCCCAGGCCTGCATCACGAACGGGTCGTTGACCGCGGTGCACAGCACTTCGATGCCGCGTTTACGGAATTCATCGAAATGCTCCACATAGCCGGGCAGGTGCTTGGCCGAGCAGGTCGGGGTGAAGGCGCCCGGTACCGCGAACAGCAGCACCTTGCGCCCCGCGAACAGGCTGTGGGTGTCGACCGCCTCGATGCCCTCACGCAGGCGCTTGAGCACGACTTCGGGAATGCGGTCACCAACGTGGATGGTCATGGGGCGGGCTCCTGTGGCTGAACGAATTCTAGAAAGGGGCAGGGGAAAAGCGCGTCAACGCGCTTGAAATCCGCAGCCGCACGCCTATCTGACGCACATGGCCGGCGCAACGTGCGCACGCCGCGGCAGCCGGCCCCTCACCCAACCTTTTGGAGGCTCGCAATGAACATCGTTCGTTATCCCCAGTGGCCCACCCACGCGCTGCAAAACGAGATCAAGCACGTGTTCGACCGTTTCTTCGAGCACAACGGCGACACCGACGAATCGGCGGTGGTGACCGCGCAGTGGGTGCCACGCGTGGACATCAAGGAAGAGCCCAACCACTTCGTGCTGTATGCCGACCTGCCGGGCATCGACCCCCGCCAGATCGAGGTGCAGATGGACAAGGGCATCCTGTCGATCAAGGGCGAGCGCAACAGCGAGTCCAGCACCGAGACCGAGCGTTTCTCGCGCATCGAGCGCCGTTACGGCAGCTTCCACCGCCGCTTCGCGCTGCCCGACAGTGCCGACCCCGACGGCATCACCGCCGCCGGCCATAACGGCGTGCTGGAAATCCGCATCCCCAAGCGCCCGGCGGCCACCCCGCGCCGCATCCAGGTCGGCACCGGCCAGGACACCAGCGGCGGCACCGTGCAGTAAGGCCGCAAAACCTGGAGCGAAGCGGCCTGCTTCGCTTCCCGGCGGCAACCGCACCGTAGAATAGGTGCGGTTGCCCGCCCGGCTGCGATATGACTGGCTCGTGGCCTCGGCTGCGGGCCGTTTTTTTCAGAGGTGATTAGATGGAATTCAAGGATTACTACGCAACGCTGGGCGTGGAGCCCAGCGCAGGCGATGCGGAGATCAAGACCGCCTACCGCCGGCTCGCGCGCAAGTACCACCCCGACGTCAGCAAGGAAGCCGGCGCCGAAGACAAGTTCAAGGCCATCAACGAAGCCTACGAGGCGCTGCGCGACCCGGCCAAGCGCAAGGCCTACGACCAGCTCAAGGCACAGGGCTTCCGCCCGGGCGACGAGTTCCAGGCCCCGCCCAGCTACGGCGGCGGGCAGGGCTACGACTTCGAGGAAGTGTTCGGCAATGGCGGCGCCGGTGGCGGCTTCAGCGATTTCTTCGAAAGCCTGTTTGCCGGCCAGCGCGGCGGCCGTCCGCGCGGCCCGGGGGCTGGTGCCGGCGCAGGGCCGCAGGCGCGCGGCGATACCCGCGCCAAGCTGGCGGTGCCGTTGGAAGCGGTGTATGCGGGCGACAGCGTGCGCATCACCATCAACGGCAAGCAGCTGGACGTGCGCGTGCCCAAGGGTGTGCAGCCTGGACAGGTGATCCGCCTGAGCGGGCAGGGCAATGGCGGCGGCAACCTGCTGCTGGAGATCGAATACGCCGCGCACCCGCAGTTCGAGGTGGACGGGCGCAACATCCTGTACACCTTGCAGGTCATGCCCTGGCAGGCGGCACTGGGCACCACGATCAGCGTGCCGACCCTGGGCGGGGCGGTGGAATTGAAGGTGCCGGCCGACTCCGACGCCGGCCGCAAGCTGCGCCTGCGCGGCCGCGGCCTGCCGGGCGCCACCCCGGGCGACCAGATCGTGGAGCTGGAGATCCTGGCCCCGGCCCCCACCGACGATGCGCAGAAGAAGGCCTACCGCAACCTGGCCAAGGCGTTCGGCGAGTCGGTGTAGGCGGCGTGGCGTGACGCGGAAAATGGATGAGGGTTCGGCAGGCAGGTGGTGCGCCAGTGAACGTCGATCTGCGCGGTTGAATCGCCGCCGTCCCCTCATCCGGCGCTGCGCTTCCCCTTCTCCCGATGGGAGAAGGGAGCCTTCGTCCCCCTCGTAACGATGAGGGATTGAGGGCAGGGCAGCATGCACGTAATACGTCGGCGAGCGGCTTTCTGCGACGTTGTTGCATCCAGCTGCGTCCTGTCCAACGTAGTAAGTGTTGGCTGAGGCGATCGCGCCGCGCCACCGGATCACGCCTCGTAACGGCATCGCCGGGCGCACCGCCTGGCCCAGCTACCGCAAGCGCGGCCGGCGCACTACACTCGCCGCGCATACTAGGGGAAACACATGGCACGCATTCTGATCGTCGACGACTCGCCGTCGCAGCTGCTGGGGATTCAGCGCATCGTCGAGAAGCTGGGGCACGAGACCATCACTGCAACCGATGGTGCCGCCGGCGTGGAAGCGGCCAAGTCTTCGCTGCCGGATCTGGTGTTGATGGATGTGGTGATGCCCAACCTCAACGGCTTCCAGGCCACCCGCACGCTCAAGCGCGAGCCGACCACCCAGCACATCCCGGTGATCCTGGTGACCACCAAGGACCAGGACACCGATCGCATGTGGGGCATGCGCCAGGGTGCACGCGCCTACATCACCAAGCCGTTCTCCGAAGACGAGTTGCTGGAAGTGATGGAGCGCGTGTTCAACCAGAAAGACGAACCGCCGATGGCGTGAGTGCGGCGGCGAGGGTGGGAGCAGGGTTGGCGGACGCGTTCCGGACTGCGTTGTGCCAGCGCAGCATCGCCCCAGCCGCATGCCCCTCAGCGCTGATGCCAACGTCAGCTGCGCCGCCGGTGCCGTTTGGACACCGATGCTCGCCTGCCATCGGCGGCATCCTGCGCCGCAACCCGGGGTCGGCAAAGCGCAGCGGTTGCTTGGCCTGACCGCGACCCTGGGCTATCCAGCCAGGCCAGACGCCGGATCGGTCGACTGACAATGGCCACGCGTCAGCGAGCAGCACGATGTCGTCGGCGTCATCGTGCAGCGCATCGCAGGCCGGGTCCGCGTCCAGTCTCGGCGTGATCCCCATTGGCCAACTCCAGAACGCGCGCCCGGTGCTTGCCCCCAGATCGCGCTGACACCGTGTCCTTCCCCGTCTGCGAACCCGGCCATCGGCTCGATCCACCCCAGCGGCTAAACCGGGACGCACCAATTGGGGCCTTTCAAAACGGTCGGTCTGCCCCATCTAGTAGAATCAGCGAATCAACAACACGGCGGCACTGCGGGACTGGCCCGCACAGCCCCTCGATCATGGAGCGTGCATGGCCTGGAACACACCCGGCAACAAGGGCGGAGACGGCCCGGACCCCAACCGTCGCAGGTCCTGGGGCCCGCGTGGCGGTGGCAACGGTGGTGGCTGGGGCAATCTGCCCGCCCCGTTGAAAGAGCTGTTCGATGGTGGCGTGGGGCGCTGGATCCTGGTCGCGGTGGTGCTGATGGTGCTGTTCTCCAGCTTCCAGCTCATCGGCGAACAGCAGCGCGGCGTGGTGCTGCGCTTCGGCCAGTTCTCGCGCATCCTGCAGCCCGGCCCGAACTTCAAGCTGCCCTGGCCGGTCGAGTCGGTGCGCAAGGTCAACGCCACCGAGATCAAGACCTTCAGCAACCAGGTGCCGGTGCTGACCCGCGACGAGAACATCGTCAACGTCTCGCTCAACGTGCAGTACCAGATCAGCGACCCGCGCAAGTACCTGTTCGGCTCGCGCAATGCCGATCTGGTGCTGGAGCAGGCCGCGCAAAGCGCCGTGCGTGAGCAGGTGGGTCGTTCCGACCTCAATACCGTGCTCAACAATCGCGGCCCGCTGGCTATCGCCTCCAAGGACCGCCTGCAGGCGGCACTGGATGCTTACAACACGGGTCTGTCCGTTACCGGTGTGACCCTGCCGGACGCGCGTCCGCCGGAAGAAGTGAAGCCGGCCTTCGACGAGGTCAACGGCGCCCAGCAGGTGCGCGAGCGCCTGATCAACGAAGCCCAGGCCTACGCCGCCAAGGTGGTGCCCGAGGCACGCGGCCAGGGTGCGCGCACCCGGACCGGCGCCGAAGGCTACAAGCAGGCGGTGATCTCCAAGGCCGAGGGCGACGCCGATCGCTTCACGCTATTGCAGGAGCAGTACGCCAACGCCCCCGAGGTCACGCGCAAGCGCCTGTGGCTGGAAACCGTGCAGAAGGTGCTGTCGGAGAACCGCAAGGTGATCGGCAGCGATGGCCGCCAGGTCATCTATGTGCCGCTGCCGGCCGACGCCAGCAAGTCCGGCAGCAACAGCGCCACTACGGGCAACGGCGGCATGCCGTCGATGGTGCCGCAGGATGTGCTGTTGAATCCGCCGCAAACCAGTGGCGGCAGCGAGGGCATCCGCAATCCGGAGCGCGGCCCGCGCCCGACCGGCCGTGAGGGAACCGAATAATGAAGAATTCGCTAGTCATCGGCCTGATCGTCGCCGTGTTGCTGACCCTGATGGGCTCGGTGTTCGTGGTGCGCGAGGACCAGACCGCCATGGTGCTCAACCTGGGCCGTGTGGTGCGTGCCGACCTCAAGCCCGGCCTGCACTTCAAGATCCCGGTGGTGGAATCGGTGCGCGTGTTCGATCGCCGCTTCCAGGTGCTGGACACCGCCCCGGCGCGCTACTTCACCGCCGAGCAGAAAGACGTCAGCGTGGATTTCTTCGCCATCGGCTACATCTCCGACGTGCGGGCGTTCTATCGCGCCACCGGTGGCGAGGAGTCGGTCGCCAATTCGCGCTTGGCCCCGATCATCACCGACTCGCTGCGCAACCAGATCAACTCGCGCACCCTGCAGCAGCTGGTCTCCGGCGACCGCAGCGAATTGATCGCCAACCAGCTCAAGGGCATCAACGGCGCCATCAAGGGCTTAGGGATGCAGATCACCGACCTGCGCATCAAGCAGATCGACCTGCCGACTGACAGCCAGGTGATCACCGACGTCTACGAGCGCATGCGCGCCCAGCGCAAGCAGGAAGCCAGCAAGCTGCGTGCCGAAGGCGAAGAGCAGGCCCTGACCATCCGCGCCCAGGCCGACCGCGAATCCACCGTGATCGTGGCCGACGCCGAGCGCGATGCGCAGAAGCTGCGCGGCGAAGGCGATGCCGACGCCGCCCGCATCTACGGCCAGGCCGGTGCCAAGGATCCGTCGTTCTACGCGTTCTATCGCAGCCTGGAGGCGTACCGCGGCTCCATGACCGACGGCAACGGCGTGGTGGTGCTGGACAAGAACGACCCGTTCCTGCAATACCTCAAGAGCGATCGTTGATCGCTGGCTGATCGCTATGCCTTGAAACGACAACGCCCGCCTAACGCGGGCGTTGTCGTATGTGCCTCTCACTGCCGGGCAGACAGACGCGCCCCCACCGTAGGAGCGCACCCGGGCGCGACCGCTTTACCGGTAGTGCCCGTCGCGCCCAGGTGCGCTCCTACGCGTGGCGCGTGTGGGCCGATGGATCGGGCAGATGGCGTTCGTGGACTGCGATGGTGATGATGGTCATGTCCGGAGTCCGCAGCTGCCTGGAGCGCCTCTCCCGTCGTGTTGGCCAGACTCGACCCGGTAGGAGCGCACCCGGGCGCGACGGGCCTTACCGGCGGACCCCGCTGATTGCCTTTGACAGTCAGCCGCCACATGGATCCCTAGCGCAGAACGCGGCAACCGCCGATATCTCGCGTGGTCCAAGGCCGTCAGCATCGCGCCATGGCCAACATCGACACTCCCGGGCATCGCGCGCTGCGCCGTGGCAGGCAGTCTTCGCCCAACAGCGCTTACCTGCTGACCACCACGACATGGCAGCGTCGCCCTGTGTTCGCAGATGTTCTGCTGGCCGCAGCGGCCTGCCGCGCGTTCACCGCGGCAACGCCCTCCGACGCCAGGCTGTTGGCCTGGGTATTGATGCCGGATCATGTGCATTGGTTGTTGCAGCTTGGAAGCACCACCGGGTTGGCCAACGCGGTCTCACGCATGAAAGCGTGTGCAGCGCGCGCAGTGAACGATCAGCGCCAGCATCACGCACCGGTTTGGAGTCGCAGCTACCACGACCACGCGTTGCGCAAGGACGAGGACCTGCACGCAGCCGCGCGCTACCTCATCGCCAATCCCCTCCGTGCCGGGCTGGTCAGACGCGTGGGCGATTACCCGTTCTGGGACGCAATCTGGCTTTGAGAGGTGATTAATGCGCATCCAAACCCCGGCATCCTCGTAGGAGCGCACCCGGGCGCGACTGCTTTACCGGCAATGCCAGTCGCGCCCAGGTGCGCTCCTACGGTGAGGCGTGGCAGGCTGCCGAACCGGGCACACTGCAGCTCCCACGTTGTCCTGGTGTTGCTGATGCACGAGTTCCTGTCCGCGTTATGCCTGATCGCCGTCATCGAAGGCCTGCTGCTGTTCGCCGCGCCCGCCGCCTGGAAGCGGATGGTCGAGCAGCTGTTCAGCCTGCCCACGGCCCAACTGCGTGCCATCGGCGGTGTGACCCTGGTGCTGGGCGCGATCGCGCTGTGGATCGTGCGTCTCTGAGTGGGTGGTCCATTCCGACCGCAACGGGCAGCGTAGGAGCGCACCGGGGCGCGACTGCTTCACCGGTAATGCCTGTCGCGCCCGGGTGTGCTCCTACGACCCACGTTGGGCATTGGGATTGTCGCCATGGGGATGCTCCCCAGGCCAGGGACCGGCAGCGCCCGGAGCACCGCGCAACCGATGGCCAGCGGCAATCCGACGAGCCCCCCGATCCGCCGTTCGCCGGGGGTAGTGCACGTCACCGGAAACCCGGATAATGCACAAAAGCCGGCCGGGCACGCTCACACAGGGCACCTCGTTCGGCTTTTTCCGTGTCAGGGCTTTACGCGCCGCTGCAAGGCTCCCCGATGGAGCCGCGCGCCAGGCGACGCCGCCAGCCGTGAACCGGTCCCATCCCGCGGCCCCGATGGCCGCAGCAAAACTCAGGAGTTCACCCGTCATGGGTCAGTCAGTTGTCGTGCTCGGTGCCCAGTGGGGCGATGAAGGCAAAGGCAAGATCGTCGATCTGCTCACCGAAGAGATCGGTGCGGTGGTCCGCTTCCAGGGTGGCCACAACGCCGGCCACACGCTCGTCATCAATGGCAAGAAGACCGTCTTGCACCTGATTCCGTCCGGCATCCTGCGCGACGACGCGCTGTGCCTGATCGGCAATGGCGTGGTGATCTCCCCGGCCGCGCTGATCAAGGAGATCAGCGAGCTTGAAGGCGCCGGCGTGGAAGTGCGCTCGCGCCTGAAGATCTCTCCGGCTGCGCCGCTGATCATGCCGTACCACATCGCCCTGGACCAGGCGCGCGAGAAGGCCGCCGGCGGCAAGGCCATCGGCACCACCGGCCGCGGTATCGGCCCGGCGTACGAAGACAAGGTCGCCCGCCGCGGTATCCGCATCGCCGACCTGCACTACCCGCCGCAGCTGGAAGAGCTGCTGCGCACCGCGCTGGACTACCACAACTTCGTGCTGACCAAGTACCTGGGCGTGGAAGCGGTGGACTTCCAGAAGACCTTCGACGAGGCACTGGCCTTTGGCGACTACGTGCAGCCGATGAAGTCGGACGTGGCCGGCATCCTGCACGACCTGCGCAAGCAGGGCAAACGCGTGCTGTTCGAAGGCGCGCAGGGCGCGCTGCTGGACATCGACCACGGCACCTATCCGTACGTCACCAGCTCCAACACCACCGTCGGCGGCGCACTGGCCGGGACCGGCGTGGGCGCCGACGCCATCGACTACGTGCTGGGCATCGCCAAGGCCTATGCCACGCGCGTGGGCGGCGGCCCGTTCCCGACCGAGCTGGACGACGAAGTGGGCCAGGGCATCCGCGACCGCGGCGCCGAGTACGGCGCCTCCACCGGCCGCCCGCGTCGCTGCGGCTGGATGGACATCGTCGCGCTCAAGCGTGCGGTGGCCATCAACGGCATCTCCGGCCTGTGCATCACCAAGCTCGACGTGCTCGACGGCATGGAAAAGCTCAAGGTCTGCATCGCCTACGAATACCGCGGCAAGCGCACCGAATACGCCCCGCTGGACGCGCAGGGCTGGGAGGAGTGCACCCCGGTGTACCTGGAGTTCCCGGGCTGGACCGAGAACACCCATGGCATCACCGAGTGGGACAAGCTGCCGGTGGCCGCACGTGCCTACCTGCGCGCGCTGGAAGAACTGGCCGGTTGCCCGATCAGCATCGTCTCCACCGGCCCGGATCGTGACCACACGATGGTGCTGCAGGACCCGTTCGCCTGATCGGCTGACGCCAAACGCGGCATCGTCCAACGGCCCGGCTTGTCCGGGCCGTTGGCGTTTGAGGATTGCTGGTTTGCCATGAGTTCCAGCGGCGCCGGGGTGCAGCTGGCGCGGTTACGCCGGTGCATTGTCATCGTGGGGCACGCTGCGTTGTCGCGGATGTGCGCAGACCTGCACTGGCCGGCTCCGGTAGGGCCAATGCCGCGCGTCATGCATCGAGATCGGCCGGAAGTAGACAGGGGGGTGCTCTGAGCAGCGCTGCCTTATCCCATGCGCATCGACGCGCTCTCACGCTGCCGGTTGTCCATTTCCTGCTGCTGGCTCTGCGCCAACGCCTGCTGGCGATCGTTACTGGCCACCTCCAGCTGCTGCAGCGACTGCGCGACCGGCGTCTGCACAGCCACATCGGTCGGCATGTGGGCGCGCAGGTGCGCGGGGTTGTTCAACTCGCCCTGCACCACAAACACATTGCGGCCAGCCGGGCTGTCGGCGGTCTGCTGGCTCAGCACCACGTGGTCGGCCCGTTCCAGGTTGTTCTGGCGGGCGAGGGTCATCACGCTGGCGATGAGATGCTCGCTGTTCTCGTCCGGCGTGCGCCCGGCTTGCGCATCAATCGCGCTTACACCCGCACGTACCTGTTGCAGCAGTGCGTAGTCCCGGTGGTCAGGGCCGATATCGGTCAGTTTGGTGGGCGCCTGCGTCCGATCCGGCAGGCCGTCGGCCGACGCCGTGAACGGGCTGCGGGTGATGGAGCGGTACGGGTCGTCTTCGTGGAACTGCGTGGCTTTCTGCTGCCGCTCCAGGCGCACGGCGCGGGCATCATCGAGTTCGGCGATACGGCCGGCATTGGTTTCTTCGCGCATGGACAGATGCCCGCCGCCTGCGCTGACGTTCACCCACTTCTGTTCTTTCTCGAAGTACATCGCGTAGAAGCTGTTGCTGCCGATGACGTTGGGGTCGACGGCGGAGCGGCCCTCCAGCATCTGGATCGCCTCGGTGGTGCCCAGCTTGGCCAGGTACTGGCTGCCGGCCGCCAGTCCCATCTGCGCAAAGGTCTCGTAGCCAGTGTTACTGATGCGAGCGGCGCCGGCGGCTTCGTTGTCGAGCATGTTGGTCCAGATCTGTTCCAGCTTCTGGGGGCCGCTTTTTTGCTCGGCTGCTTCTAAAAGGACGCGAGGTGTCCAGCAGTTGGGGTCGAGCTGGTGAAATTCGAATGCTCGATCATGTGCAGTCATCACATCCTTGCCAGGAAGGTTCAAGGCCAGGTCCGGGCGGCGCTGTTCCATCCAATGCATCCGCTGCGCCAAATCCTGTTTGACCAGCGTCTGCCCGAAGACCTCCCATTGGCGCTCACTCAGTTCGGCATTGGCAAAGCGCGATCCGTTGTCGTGGCGCTGCCTGGCGTAATCCTGCGCATAACTGTTTGCCACTTGGCCGGGCAAGCTGTCATTGCGAACGACACCCAGTGCCAACGTTCCGTAGCCATCGGCACCTGGCAACTGGGAAAGATAGTTCCAGTAGAGTTCGCGGTTGCCATCTCTGGCATAGCTGGTCAGGACAGCCAAATCCTTCTTAGTCAATCCACTCATGATTCACTCCTGTAATGGGCGGATTACTGCACTTTGGTTCGCGCCAGTACATCCCGTACTGCGTCTTCCATGCGCTTCCAATCCTTCAGGAACGCCCTTTTGTAGGTCAACCTGATTGACAGCTTATTCTCGATATCCGAGAAATAATGAAAGCAACCGGCGGAAACTGCGCCATCCTCGTTGATGACCTGATCACCCTCCAGGCGCACGCCATCTCCTCGAAACTTCTTGCTGTCGCATTTGATAAATGTCGTCAGGTTGCCCTTTGGTCCGCGCGCGACATACCAGTCGTCTTCGTAGCCGGGGTTACGTGTTGGTGGTTTGCCATAGCGTGCTTCGTATTCTTTCGAAAACCCTGCCATCTTTGCTTCGTCAATGGTGTATAGCATTAGCCCCATGGTCTCGGTTTGGGCAATGCGTAAGTCCAGGCGATCTCTTGGATCTCGGCGTTCCACCGAACCGTCTTCAGTGATGGCCTCGTTGGACGACAGCCTCTCCAGCGATGTTTCGATGGGTGCGCGGTCGATGTAGTCGATCGACACGGAAATTTCTTTCCGGAAATCATTCGTACGCGGGTTGGCCCGTGCCCCGGGCGGGGTGGGGGGTCATGCCTGGCCACTCGATGACAAGCGTGACGCCTTCGCCCGGCCATGGCGCGATCTGGCTGTCCAGGTAGTTGGCGGGGATGCGGAAGGTGTTCGGCCCCAGCTTTACGTCAACCGGAGCGTCCGAATAGGTGTGCCCGTTGATGGTGCGGCCTGTGGTGACGTTGTCTGGCATGGGGGAAGTCCTTTCCTGTTCGGGTGATGGCGTCCGTGCACAAGCACTGCCGGTCACAGCAACGGCGAGTGCAAGGGCCAGGCACCGGCCGGATGACATCATGTGCATTGGTCAATCCATTGCAGGGTTCGCCGCAACTATAGGCAACCTGGGATCAGCGCGACAGCAAGGGCCAGGCCTGCGATGACCCATGCCATGCGCCGCATGGCATGGGAATGCGATCACGCGCTGCCGGCAGGAGATGCCGGTGAATCAAGATGCTGGCGGTGCAACGGCAGCTCGCCATGTGTGTTGACGGAGGGCGTTTGCCGCCATCGGTCGCACGTGTCGAGCTGCAGTGCCATCAACGCAGACGTCGCCGCGTCATGCTCCAAACGCACCGTCGATCGTGTGCATCGCGCCAGTCACAAAGCCCGCTTCCGGGCCGGCCAGCCAGGCCACCATGCTTGCCACTTCGTCGGCGCGGCCGTGGCGCTTGATCGCCATGAAGCTGTGCATCAGGTCTTTCATCGGCCCGTTTTCCGGGTTGGCGTCGGTATCGATCGGGCCCGGTTGCACCACGTTGATGGTGATGCCGCGCGGCCCGAAGTCGCGGGCCAGCCCGCGCGCCAGCCCTTGCAGCGCGGATTTGCTCAGCGCGTAGGACGCCATGCCGGGCAGCGGCATGCGGTCGCCGTTGACCGAGCCGATCACGATGATCCGCCCGCCGGGCGGCATCTGCCGCGCGGCCTCCACGGCGGCGTGGTAGGGCGCGTGCACGTTGATGCGGAACAGCCGGTCCACCGCGTCCGGATCCTGGTCCAGCGCATCGCCGAACAAGGCGATGCCGGAGTTCACCACCAGCACATCCAGCGGCCCGCTGCGGCGCACCGTGGCGATGACCGCATCGCGGTCGGCGCTGTCGGCCAGCACCGCGGTGCTGCCGGTGTCGCTGGCCAGGCGCTGCGCCGCCTCGGCAGAGCCGGCATAGGTAAACGTCACCCGCGCACCCTCGGCCACGAAGCGCCGCACGATGGCGGCCCCAATTCCCCTGCTGCCACCTAGCACCAACACCGACTTATTTTTGAACGCTGACATGCACTCACCTCGCAATTAATGTAGCGAGTAATACATAATAGTTTTCGTCTGCCGTCAAGGATTTTGTAACGATGACTACAGAAACATCCCGGGCCCGCGGCCGGCCGCGGGCGTTCGACCCGGACCAAGCGGTCGCCACCGCGCAGCAGCTGTTTCATGCGCGCGGCTACGACGCACTGAGCGTGGCCGACCTCACCCAGGCGCTGGGCATCAACCCGCCCAGTTTCTACGCCGCCTTCGGCAGCAAGGCCGGCCTGTATGCGCGCATCCTCGACCGCTACGCGCAGACCGGGGCCATCCCGCTGCCGCAACTTCTGGACGCCAACCGCCCGCTGGCCGACGCCCTGGCCGACGTACTGGAGCAGGCCGCACGCTGCTACGCCGCAGACCCCGCCGCCACCGGCTGCCTGGTGCTGGAAGGCACGCGCAGCAACGACGCGCAGGCGCGCGAGGCCGCCTGCGGTTTTCATGTCGCCGCCCAGGAGCTGATCCGCTCCCACATCGCCAAACACTGCCCGCACGACGCAGACCGGCTGGCGGATTTCGTCAGCACCACCATGGCCGGGCTGTCCGCCAGCGCCCGGCATGGGCAGAGCCTGGAGCGTCTGCTGGCGAGTGCGCGGTTGGCGGGGGAGGCGCTTCGGGTGGCGCTGCGGGGAATTGGGTGAGCGTGGCTGGCTTCCGCCGTTGAGCGGTAGCCCCTCGTTTAGCCAGGGCATTTAGTGAAGACTGCTTGAAAAAATAGTTCGTTGGCTGGATATTCCATATTCTGGAATATGGAATAAGGCGGGCTTGGCTGTGGAACTGAAGCCCCAGGATCTGGTGGTGCTGTACAAGCAGGTCGCCCAGGCTGGCCAGGTCTGGACGTATGCATCCCTTGGAGAAGCGCTGGGCATGAGCGCCTCGCAGGTGCATCGCAGCGTCAAGCGCGCGGTGGCATCCGGCCTAGCGCTGGAAAAAAGCCGCGGCGAGTGGGAGACGGTGCGCACGGCGCTGCACGAGTTTGCGGTTCACGGCGTGCGTTACGCCTTTCCTGCCGTCATCGGGCCGCTAAGGCGTGGCATTCCTACGGCCTTCGGGGCGCCGCCATTGTCGATTGCCATTGCTAGTTCCCCTGGGGATGCACCGGTGTGGCCAAGCGCGCAGGGCATAGCCAAAGGCCCCAGCTTGTCGCCGTTGTCGGCCGGTGCACCCAACGCTGCGCTGGCCGACCCTGCCTTGCACCAACTGCTGGCGCTGCAGGACGCCCTGCGTAGCGGGCGTGCACGCGAGCGCGCGCTGGCGGCGCGCTATCTCAAGCAGTTGCTGGGGCTTGGCGATGCGGTCTGACGATCCTAACTTGCCGCATCTGCTGGTGATTGCGGATGCACTGGGCGAACTTCGCGACCAGGTGGTCTTCCTCGGCGGCGCAGTCGTTGGCCTGCTGGTGTCGGATCCATTGGCGGAAAGCGTCCGCGCCACCTATGACGTCGATGCGGTGGTCAATCTTGATTGGGCCCGGTTCCGCAGTATCGAGGCGCGTGTGGAGTCGCAGGGCTTCGCGCGTGAGATGCAGAGCGGTGTCGTCTGCCGCTGGGTACACCAAGCGTCGGGCGTCCTCTTCGACCTGATGCCGGTGGATGCCGGCGTGCTTGGCTTCTCCAACCGCTGGTACGCCCATGCGGTAGAGACAGCCCAAGTGGTGGCCTTGAGCGATCGCCTGTCCATCCGCGTGGTGACAGCGACAGCATTCGTGGCGACCAAGCTCGAAGCCTTCGTTACCCGAGGCAACAGCGACTTCCTTTCCAGTCACGACCTGGAGGACGTGCTCAATGTCGTCGATGGCCGGGCCGAGCTGGTGGAAGAGCTTGCCGTGGAACATGCAGATCTTCGGCATTGGGTTGCCGACGTGTTTGAGGGGTTAGTGGATAACCCCGCGTTTGTGAACGCGCTGCCGGGATTGGTCGCCGAACCGGAGCGCGCAAGCGTCGTGCATCAGCGTCTAGGTACCATTGCATCAGCGTAGATGCGACATCGTCGGCTTAGGTCTGCAAAGAAAACCTTGAAGCACCGGCGCCCGCTTGCGATGATGCATCGCAATTGCAACGCGCTGGGCCTGCCATGAAATCCGCATCTCTTCCATCGCTCCGGGTAGACCCGGCGCTGCGCGAAGCGGCCGAAGCCGTGTTGCAGGAGGGTGAGACGCTGTCCAGCTTCGTCGAGTACTCCGTGCGCGCCCAGGTGCAGCAGCGCCAGCAGCAGGAAGCCTTCATTGCGCGCGGGCTGGCCTCGCGTGACAGCGCCAAGGCATCCAACCGGTACATTGACGCGAGGGATGTGCTGGCCGGGCTGCAGTCCCAACTGGACAAGGTGCGCAAGGGCTAAGCCAGCGTGGGATTTTCTGTCCGCTTCACTCAGCAAGCGCGCGACGATCTCGCGCGTCTTTACGACTGGCTGCTACAGCGTGCCGAAGGCGACTTCACCGTGGCCGAGCGCGCGCTGCAGGCCATTCGCGATGGCGTCACCGTGCTTGAACTGGCCCCGTTGAGCTGCCGCAAGGCAGGGGTGGCGGACCCCTTCTTGCGGGAGCTGGTGATCGGTTTCGGTGCCAGCGGCTACGTCCTGCTGTTTGAGGTGGAAAGCGATCAGGTCGTCACCGTTCTGGCAGTCAGGCATCAGCGTGAAGACGACTATCATTAAGCACGGCGTTAGCGCCAACGTCGTGCCACAGAGGAAGTAGATGGCCAATATCAGCAGGCGCCGCACGGGTAAGTTGATGTGCCCGTTGCCCATAGCCTGAACGCATCGGAAGCACTCACCTCGCTTGAAAGCAAGTTATTGACCGAGCACAGAACAAATGACTATGAGTAGCGAGTACTGGTCTGCAGTGATCGGAGAAGAGCCGAGTTACGTATCAAAAAAATCAGTTCCATTTTTGCTGAAAAAAGTAAAACTTGAAGGAAAGTATGGCTAAGACACTTGAGGCGCACGACAAGTTAATCCGAGAAATTTTCGAAGGAAGCTATCAATTCGAAATACCAGATTATCAGCGGCCGTACGCGTGGACGACCGAGCAGGCGGGCGAGCTGTTCGATGATTTGATCTCCGCCATGCGGGACGCCCATGTCTCGGGCGCCTCCAGTCAATACTTCCTCGGCAGCATCGTTCTGATCAAGAGCGACCGAGAGCCGAAATCATCGGTGGTCGATGGTCAACAGCGTCTGTCCACACTGACGATGTTGTTCGCAGTGCTGCGTGAAGTCATGCCGCACGCAGCAGACGACATCACCGATTTCCTCTACAAGAAGGGTAAAATCAGCCTCGGCGAGAAAAACGAATACCGTCTGACGGCCCGAGAAGAAGATGCTGACTTCTTTCGCGCCAATATTCAGGAGCCGGGTGGCATTGCGCAGTTGGTCGTCAGCACCGACAAGCTGGAAGACAGTCGCCTGCGCTACCGCGAAAACGCCTTACTTCTGCTTGCAAAGGCCAAGGCGCTGCTGCCTGTCGACCTGATCGCGCTGTGGCAGTTTCTCGCCAACGACTGTTCGCTGGTCGTCATCTCTACGCCCGATCTTGAAGCTGCGTACCGCATCTTCTCCGTGCTAAACAACCGAGGTCTCGATCTCGCGCCTATCGACATCATCAAGGCGCAAGTGCTGGGCCTAATCCGCACGACGGCAGGTGAAGCCAAGAGCCGCTCATACGCCAAAGAGTGGAGTCGAATCGAAAGCTCGCTGGGGCGCGACGCCTTCGGCGACCTATTTGGCCACATCCGCACCATCTACACCAAGCAAAAGCAGCGGGCCACGCTAGTCAAAGAATTCCAGGATCACGTCACCGAGTACAAAGCTCCCATCGACCTCGTCGACAAGGTCATCAAACCCTACGCCGAAGTGTGGGACTTCGTGCGTGACGCTGACTTTGAGGCTACCGAGCACGCAGAGACGATCAACGAGTATCTGTCTTGGCTTAACCGTGTGGACTTCAAGGACTGGGTGCCCCCGGCACTGGTGTATTTCAAGCGATTCCGGCAAAGGCCCAAGCTATTGGTTGAATTCTTCGCGTCACTAGAGCGCCTCACCTATTTCCTGTTGGTCACCAAGGTGGGCATCAATGAGCGTATCGAAACCTACGCCGCGCTCACCAAGGAAATCGAGCCTGCTGCATTCAACGGCGATTTGACCGCTTTGGACACGCTGACCCTCACGGACAAACAGAAGCGCGAGTTCGTGGTCGCGCTCGATGGCAACATCTACCGCAATCTGCCTAAAGCCCGCATGGCACTGGTTTTGCGCCTTGAATCATTGGTGCGCGCCCCTGGCGTGCAATTGCAAAACGCCGTGTCTCTAGAGCATGTCCTTCCCCAAACACCACCCGATGACTCGGACTGGCTTCGATGGTTTCCTGATGAAGATGAACGAGACGAGTGGACGCACCGTCTTGCCAATTTGGTTCCGCTCGACAGGAACAAGAACTCCTTCGCCAGCAACTATGAATTTTCTAGGAAGAAGGATGCTTACTTCAGAGGCAAGGGCAAGGCCTCGCCCTTCGTGCTGACGCAGGAAGTCAGATCAGAGAACGAGTGGACGCCCGCGCTTCTGGCCGAGCGCCAACAGCGCCTTGTTGGCGTACTCGAAGAACATTGGAGCCTGGCCGTCGTCACTGGCAATGCCACCGGCATTGCGGCGAGCTGAGAACATTATCGATGCAGAAGAAACAACAAGACCAAAGCCAGATCAAGTGGATCTCCGACTTCATCTGGAACATTGCTGACGACCGGCTGCGCGACGTCTACGTGCGCGGCAAGTACCGCGACGTGATCCTGCCCTTCACCGTGCTAAGGCGGCTGGACGCCGTGCTGGAAAGTAAAAAGATCGCGGTACTGGAACGCAAGAAGTTTCTCGACAAACACAAGGTGGCCGAGCAGGATGGCGCGCTGCGCATGGCGGCGGGCCAGGCCTTCTACAACGTTTCTGAATTCACGTTGGCAAAGCTAAAGGCCAGCGCGGCAGGACAGCGCCTACGCGATGACTTCATTGCGTATCTGGACGGCTTCTCGCCCAACGTGCAGGAAATCCTCACCAAGTTCACTTTCCGCAACCAGATCCAGAAGCTGGTGGATTCTCACGTCCTCGGGTACCTGATAGACGACTTCCTCGACCCCGAGGTCAATCTCGCGCCGCTGCCAGTGAAGGATGCAGACGGCCACATCAGGCTACCCGCACTGGACAACCACGGCATGGGCACGGTGTTCGAGGAGCTGATCCGCCGCTTCAACGAAGACAACAACGAAGAGGCAGGCGAACACTTCACCCCGCGTGACGTGGTGCAGCTCATGGCTAAGCTGCTGTTCCTGCCGGTGGCCGATCGCATTGAGTCCAGCACTTATTCGCTCTACGACGGCTCCTGCGGCACCGGCGGTATGCTCACCGTGGCTGAAGAAGCGCTGCACGAACTCGCCGAGCAGCATGGCAAGGAAGTGTCGATCCACCTGTTCGGGCAGGAGATCACCGACGAAACCTACGCCATCTGCAAGGCCGACCTGCTCTTGAAGGGCGAAGGCGCGGAGGCCGAGAACATCGTAGGTGGCGCGGACAAATCCACCCTGTCTGCCGACCAGTTCCGCAGCCGCGAATTTGATTTCATGATCTCCAACCCGCCCTACGGCAAGAGTTGGAAGACCGATCTGGAGCGCATGGGCGGAAAGAAAGAATTCAACGATCCGCGTTTCATTGTTAGCCACGCGGGAAACCCCGAGTTCAAGCTCGTCACTCGCTCCAGTGACGGGCAGCTCATGTTCCAAGTGAACAAGCTGCAAAAGATGAAACACAATACGCCGCTGGGCAGCCGCATTGCGCTGGTGCATAACGGCTCGGCACTGTTCACTGGCGACGCAGGCCAGGGCGAGAGCAACATCCGCCGCTGGGTGTTGGAGAACGACTGGCTCGAAGCCATCATCGCCCTGCCGCTGAACATCTTCTATAACACTGGCATCGCCACCTACATCTGGGTACTGGCTAACAAGAAGGCCGAAGCGCGGCGTGGCAAAGTGCAGTTGATCGACGCATCTCAGTGGTTCCAGCCGCTGCGCCGCAACCTCGGCAAGAAGAACTGCGAACTCTCGGACGGAGACATCCAGCGGATCATCGACCTCTACCTCGGCGAGGCGGAGGAAGCCGCCCAGTCCAAATGGTTCGACACTCAGGACTTCGGTTACTGGAAGATCACCGTCGAGCGCCCGTTGCGCCTGAAAAGCCAGCTCTCAGACGAACGCATCGAGCCCCTGCGGTTTGCCACCGGCGAGGAGGCGCTGCGCGCCGGGATCTACGCCACCCACGGTGAGGCGCTCTACACCGAGTTTGCCAAGCGCAAGCCAGCCATCGAGGCATGGCTGAAGGGCGAGGACGAGAACGAAGACGACGACAGCGAAGACGACGACAGCGAAGACAGAGACAGCGACGATGACGGCGAAGCTCCCGCCGCCCGCAAGGCCGTGCCCGCCAAGCGCCGCAAGAAGCTGCTCGACGCATCGACCTGGCAGCGCGACAAGGGGCTGATGGAGGTGGCGAAGCGGGCGCAGAAGGCACTGGGCAGCGCCGTGTTCGACGACCACAATGAATTCCGCTCCCACTTCGATGCGGCGTGCAAGGCGCAGGGCGACAAGCTCAGTGCGCCGGAGAGGAAGGCTCTCTACAAGGCGGTGAGCTGGCGTGACGAAACCGCGCCCCCGGTCATCGCCAAGCGTAGCAAGCTCAAGGCAGGGGAACTCTTCGAGCCCGGCTTCGATGGCGCGTACCTGGAGACCATGGGCAAGGATCGCTTCATGGTGGAGTACGAACCCGACAGCGAGCTGCGCGATACCGAGCAGGTGCCGTTGAAGGAACCGGGCGGCATCGACGCCTTCTTCGCCCGCGAAGTGCTGCCGCATGCGTCGGATGCCTGGATCGCCACGGACAAGACCCAGATTGGTTACGAGATTTCGTTCGCTCGCTATTTCTACAAGCCCGCGCCGTTGCGCACGCTGGCAGAAATTCGTGCCGACATCCTCTTGCTTGAGCAGCAGAGCGAAGGGTTGCTGCACAAGATTGTGGGGGGCGCGTGATGGCGGTGGCGAGCGCGTACCCGAACTATCGTGCATCCGGCCTGCCTTGGGTTCCTCGGCTGCCAGAGGGTTGGCAGGTGCTGCGAAATGGTCGCCTTTTCGGGCATCGCGTCGAGACGGGCTTTCCCGATCTGCCCATTTTGGAAGTTTCGCTGCGCACCGGTGTGCGTGTGCGTGACATGGAAAACCTGAAGCGCAAGCAGGTGATGAGCCAGAAGGAGAAATACAAACGCGCAGCCAAGGGCGACATTGCCTACAACATGATGCGGATGTGGCAAGGCGCGGTTGGTCCCGCGCCAGTCGATGGTCTGGTCAGCCCGGCCTATGTCGTGGTGAAACCCTACGACGAGGCCAACAGCAGCTACTACAGCTACCTGTTCCGCACGGCGGCCTATATGCAGGAGGTCAACAAGTTCTCGCGCGGCATCGTTGCGGACCGCAACCGGCTGTATTGGGAATCCTTTAAGCAGATGCCATCGCTTGCACCCCCGCGCCCTGAGCAAGACCAGATCATCGCCTATTTGCGCGTGCAGGACGCGCACATCGCCCGCTTCATCAAAGCCAAACGGGATCTGATCAAACTGCTCACAGAGCAGAAGCTGCGCATCATCGACCACGCCGTCACTCGCGGCCTTGATGCATCGGTGGAACTGAAGCCTTCCGGGATCGAATGGCTGGGTGAGGCGCCGAAGCATTGGGAGCTGCGGCGTTTGAAGTTCCTCGCCAATAACCTTACGAACCAGACCACGACGAAGGCAAACGACGAAATCTATCTGGCGCTGGAACACGTCGAAAGCTGGACGGGCGTGGCCAGACCGCTGGAAGGCGATGTCGAGTTTGCGAGCACGGTAAGAAGGTTTGTCACCGACGACGTTCTCTTCGGCAAGCTCCGCCCCTACTTGGCGAAGGTAACGCGCGCTGTTCGTGCAGGCGTGTGCGTCAGTGAGTTCCTCGTTCTCAGGTCGCGCAAGGAGCTGGTGCTGCCCGCGTATCTTGAGCAGCTATTGCGCTGTAAGCGCGTCATTGACCTCATCAACAGTTCCACGGCAGGCGCGAAGATGCCGCGCGCGGACTGGACGTTCATTGGTAACGTGCGATTGGCCGTTCCGCCTGTCGATGAGCAACAAGACATTCTGTCGTTCATTTCCATCGAAACGAAGGGCTTGGACGAAACCGTCCGACGAGCCAACGACGAGATAAAGGTGATCCTCGAATACCGCGACCGCCTTATTGCCGATGTAGTCACCGGCCAAATGGACGTGCGCGGCTGGCAGCCCGGCCCGGAGGACGTGGTGGACGACGCGGCCCTGGCCGCGCTCGGCGATGAAAACGAAGATGTGACCGAAGAGGAGGATGCCGATGGCGAAGACTGACACCAGCGAGCGCTGGTTCGAGGCGCGCGTGGTACGCGGCCTGACCGGTGTGCCGCAGCCCGAGTACCGCCATGCGCTGGCCCCCACGGACTTCTCCGCCACCCACAACGGCTACGTGCAGGGCAAGCCCACCGACTACAACCGCGACGTGGCGCTGGATGTGGCCCAGTTGCTGGCCTTCCTGCAGGCTACCCAACCCAAGGTGGTGGACACGCTGGAACTGGCGGTGGACGGCATCAAACGCACCCAGTTTCTGCACCGGCTACAGGGCGAGATCACCAAGCGCGGCGTGGTGGATGTGCTGCGCAAGGGCGTGAGCCACGGGCCGGTACACATCGACCTCTACAAGCTGCTGCCCACGCCGGGCAACGCTGCCGCTGCGGACGCCTTCGGCAAGAACATCTTCAGCGTCACCCGGCAGCTGCGCTACAGCAACGATTCTGGCAATGAACTGGACTTGGGCGTCTTCATCAACGGCCTGCCGGTGCTGACCTTCGAGTTGAAGAACTCGCTGACCAAGCAGACCCTGGCCGACGCCATTGTCCAGTACCAGACCACGCGCAGCCCGCAGGAACTGCTGTTCCAGTTGGGCCGTTGCGTCGCGCACATCGCGGTCGATGACGCGGAGGCCGCGTTCTGTACCGAACTGCAGGGCAAGGCCTCGTGGTTCCTGCGGTTCAACCAGGGCTGGAACAGCGGCGCGGGCAACCCGCCCAATCCGGATGGTCTGAAGACCGATTACCTGTGGAAGCAGGTGTTGACCCGCGAGTCGCTGGCCAACATCATCGAGAGTTACGCGCAGGTGGTGGAAGAGGAAGAAGCGGACGCCAGCGGCAAGAAACGCAAGAAGCGCAAGCAGATCTTTCCGCGCTTCCACCAGTTGCGCACGGTGCGCGCCCTGCTGCGCCGCGCCCATGCCGATGGGGTGGGCAAGCGTTATTTGATCCAGCATTCGGCAGGCAGCGGCAAGAGCAACACGATTGCCTGGCTGGCGCACCAGTTAGTTGAGCTGCGCCGCAAGGACACCCCGCTGACGGCGCAGTTCGATTCCATCATCGTCATCACTGACCGGCGCGCGCTGGACACGCAGATCGCCCGCACCATCAAGGGTTACGACCATGTGGCGGCGATCTTCGGCCACTCTGACAATGCGCAGGAGCTGCGCGACTACCTGCGCCGGGGCAAGAAGATCATCGTCACCACGGTGCAGAAATTTCCGTTCATCCTTGATGAACTAGGCGACCTCTCCGGCAAGAGTTTCGCGCTGCTGATTGACGAGGCGCACTCCAGCCAAGGCGGCAAGACCACGGCGCGGATGCACGAAGCCCTCGGCGGCAAGCTTGTCGAGGAGGAGTTCGAGGAGGACAGCACTCAGGATGCGGTCAATGCGGAAATCGAGAGGCGTATCGCCTCGCGCAAGCTGCTGGTCAACGCCAGCTACTTCGCGTTTACTGCCACGCCCAAGAACAAGACGCTGGAGTTGTTCGGCGAGAAGATCCTCGTCGGCGACAAGGTGCAGTTCCGCTCGCCCGAAGAATTGACCTATACCACCAAGCAGGCAATCCAAGAGAAGTTCATCCTCGATGTGGTGGAAAACTACACCACCTACGACAGCTTCTACCAAGTGGCCAAGACGGTGGAGGACGACCCGGAATTCGACAAGGTAAAGGCGCTGAAAAAAATCCGCCACTACGTCGAATCTCACGATAAGGCCATCCGCCGCAAGGCTGAGATCATGGTCGATCACTTCATTGCACAGGTCGCCGGCAAGCAGAAGATCGGCGGCAAGGCACGGGCGATGATCGTGTGCAACGGCATCGCGCGGGCCATCGACTACTGGCGTGAGGTGTCGGACTACCTCACGCAGATCAAGAGCCCGTACAAGGCCATCGTGGCTTACTCGGGTGACTTTGAGATTGGTGGCCAGAAGAAGACGGAGGCGGATCTCAACGGCTTTCCGAGCAAGGACATTCCGGCCAATCTCAAACAAGACTCATATCGCTTCCTGATCGTTGCCAACAAGTTCGTCACCGGCTTCGATGAGCCCTTGCTGCACACGATGTACGTGGACAAGCCGTTGGCGGGCGTGCTGGCGGTACAGACGTTGTCACGCCTGAATCGCGCGCACCCGCAAAAGCACGACACTTTCGTGCTCGACTTCGGGGACAACGCCGAGGCAGTGAAGGCGGCGTTCCAGGACTACTACCGCGCTACCATCCAGACCGGCGAAACCGATGCCAACAAGCTGCACGACCTGAAGACCGAGCTCGACGGGCAGCAGGTATATAGCTGGCAGCAGGTGGAAGACTTGGTGGCGCTATACGTAGGCGGTGCAGACCGGGACAAACTCGACCCGATCCTCGATGCTTGCGTGGCCGAATACGCCGACAAGCTCGGCGAGGACGATCAGGTCAAGTTCAAGGGTAAAGCCAAGACGTTCGTGCGCAGCTACGGCTTTCTTGCCGCGATCCTGAGCTACGGCCACCCGACGTGGGAAAAGCTGTCCATCTTCCTGAACTTCCTCATTCCCAAGCTGCCCGCGCCCAAAGAGGAAGACCTCTCCAAGGGGGTGCTGGAGACCATTGACATGGACAGTTACCGGGTGGAGGCCAAAGCGGCATTGAAGATGGCGATGGCCGATGCTGATGCCACGGTCGAGCCAGTACCGCCGGGTGGCGGTGGTGGCAAGGGCGAGGCAGACATCGACAAACTCTCCGCGATCCTCAAAACCTTCAACGACTTGTTCGGCAACATCGAGTGGAAAGACGAGGACAAGATCCGCAAAGTTATCGCCGAGGAAATCCCGGCGCGCGTGGCGAAGGACAAGGCGTATCAGAACGCACAGGCGAACTCCGACAAGCAAAACGCCAAGCTGGAGCATGACAAGGCGCTCAACCGCGTGGTGCTGGAGCTGCTGTCGGACCACACGGAGCTATTCAAGCAGTTCAGCGACAACCCCAACTTCAAGCGTTGGCTGACCGATATGGTCTTCGATTCGACGTATCACCAAGGATCTCCGTCGCCAGGTGCTTCTTTACAGCAAGGAGCGTCACCGCAGTAACGGATCAGGCTGATTTGGTGCCCGCATATCTGTAAATTCTGGTTTGACTTAGCACCTTGACGCGTCACCCAAACAGGTAGCAAAATTACTAAACGGAGCCTCGAAACTCCGCTAACAGCGGTACCCACCTCCGACAAACCGGTGGGTTTTTTGTGCCTGCGTGTTTTGCAGGCGCAACCGACGCGATGCCTGCGTCGGGAGGGCGGTGAATACAACACCCGCAAGGGGAATAAGCCCGCCGGCTGTTAGCGGTTTCGAGCCTCCCGACTTCCCGTCCGTCGCCTTGCGGCGGGCGGGTTGATTCCATGGAATGAGGAGCAGGCCATGTCGGACGTTGTACGCGATATGCATTCACACCCAGGCTACTACCTGCCAGAAGGCGCGCAATACCGTTTGCAGCAACTGCGCGACCACATGCGCTTTCTGGCGCGTCTGGCGCAGCCACGCACGCAGGCCGAAGAGCAGGCGCGGCAGCCAGCCATCTGCATGGACGAGTTGGCGTTTTGTCTGGAGCTGCTTGCCGATCAGATGACCCATGCGCTGAAGCAGATGCAGTGGCCGGCGAGTTTGGAAGACCAGGCGGAAAGTGGCTGACGCTACACCGGCGCAGACTTCAAAATCCCCGACAGACTCTCCCGCAGGATCAGCTGCAGATGCATGCGGTTGAGTTCCATGCCGCTGGTCATCACGCTATGCAGGCCGCCGCACATGGCGGCGACGGCGAAGACGCGGGCCTGGAATTCCTGTTCGCTGCTGGCCGGGTCGGCGTGGCCGCGGAGCAGGCGCTTGAGCAGGGCGCTGAGGTGTTCGATCAGCGATGCGCTCTGCCGGCGCATGAAGGCGGCCAGCACCGGGTCGCGCAGGGTGGCCAGGTGCAGTTCCAGGTCGATGCGGGTGCGCTTGATGTTGATTTCCTGCAGCAGCCATTCCTCGAGCAGGCCGGCGATGAAATCCACCACGTGCACGTTGGCCGGGCGTTCCACCAGCCACATCTGGCGGATGGCGCGCATGTAGTTGCGCTCCAGCAGTGCGCGCACCAGCGCGTCCTTGTCTTCGAAGCGTTGCAGCAGGCTGCCGCAGCTGACCCTGGCGCGCTCGGCGATCAGTTCGAAACTGGTGGCGCCCAGGCCGATGGCGTCGATGCACTGCTCGGTGGCGTCCAGCACCTCTTCCAGCAGCAGTTCTTCGCGCTCTTTTGCCGTGCGCAGCAACAGGACGTTGGACATGGGCGGCGGGTCGGTGGGGGGCTGCAGTATAGCGGCGCGGCGTTCGTCGTCCGTTGCGTTCGCTTGTTGCTGTGACATCAGTCATGGATGCGCGTGCGTATTGAAACGCCGGTCACGGATGCGCTGGTCGACCATGTTTTCACGGCGGCTGTGCGACATGTGAGGTCGACGTTGTGCAGGAGAAGCATGTGAGTGAGAACAGTGCGGTAGCCGGTGTCTCGGCGCAGTGGCCGGCGCGGTTGTGGGTGGTGCGGCATGGGCAGAGCGCGGGCAACGTGGCGCGTGATCTGGCCGAGTCCAACGGGGCGGCCTTGATCGACCTGGAGCACCGCGATGCGGATGTGCCGTTGTCGGACCTTGGCGAGCGCCAGGCCGAGGCGCTGGGAGCGTGGATGGCCGGCCTGCCCGAGCAGGAGCGCCCGACGCTGATCCTGAGTTCCACCTACATACGTGCGCGCCAGACCGCCGCCGCGGTGGCGCGTGCGCTGGGGCAGCCGGCCGAGTCGGTCAGCGTGGACGAGCGTTTGCGCGAGAAGGAATTCGGCGTGCTCGACCGCTACACCACGGCCGGCATTCTTGCGACCTTTCCGGAGCTGGCCGAGCAGCGCAAGCTGGTGGGCAAGTTCTACTTCCGCCCGCCCGGTGGCGAGAGCTGGTGCGATGTGATCTTCCGCCTGCGCGGGGTGGTGGGCGACCTGCAGCGCAACCATGTGGGCGCGCGGGTGCTGATCGTGGGGCATCAGGTGATCGTCAACTGCTTCCGCTACCTGATCGAGCGGATGGACGAGGCCACCATCCTGGGCATCGACCGCGAAGGTGATGTGCCCAATTGCGGCGTCACCGAGTATGCGGCTGCGGCCGATGGGCAATCGCTGGAGTTGCTGCGTACCAAGTTCGTGCCGCCGGAGCTGGCCGACGAGCCGGTGACCACCGAGTCCGACCGCCCGGCCGGGGCGCGCTGATGGCCGCCCCGCGCATGCGCATGCTCACCGCCGCGGCCTTGCGGTCGATGCCGTTGCCGGCCCCGGGGGGCGACAAGGAGCAGCGTGGGCGCGTGTTGATCGTGGGTGGCTCGATGCGCGTGCCGGGCGCGGTGCTGCTGGCCGGCGAGGCGGCGCTGCGCACCGGTGCCGGCAAGCTGCAGATTGCCACCGCCGCCAGTGTGGCGCCGGGCATGGCCTTGGCGGTGCCGGAGGCGCTGGTGCTGGGGCTGGCGCAGAACGGCCAGGGCGAGATCGTGCGCGGGCACCGCGCACTGGATGGGGCGATGGCGGCCTGCGATGCGGCAGTGATCGGGCCGGGCATGGCGTCGTCGGCCACCACCACGGCGATGGTCAGGCGCGCTGCCGAGCAGGCGGTGTGCACCTTGGTGCTGGATGCCGGTGCGTTGTCGCGCGGTTTGCGTGCGCCGATCGGGCGGCCGTTCGTGCTGACGCCGCATGCGGGCGAGATGGCGACCCTGGCCGGCGACGACAAGGCAGCGGTGGAAGCGGCGCCGGGGGAGTACGCGCTGAAGTTTGCGCAGAAGCTGCGCAGCGTGGTGATCGTCAAGGGTGCGGACAGTTTCATTGCCGGGCCGGATGGTGCGTTGTGGATGCATCGCGGGGGGGCATCCGGGTTGGGCACGTCCGGGTCTGGCGATGTCCTGGCGGGATTGATTGCCGGCTTTGCCGCGCGCGGCTGCGATGCGTTGGGCGCTGCGCTATGGGGCGTGTTTGTGCATGCGGCGGCGGGCAGGCAGTTGGCCAAGCGGATCGGGCCGGTGGGGTTTTTGGCGCGGGAGCTTGGGTTGGAAGTGCCTGGGATTCTGGATCGGTTAGCGCGCCGCTGATCGACGCTCGTCGCGGTAATGCCGCGCGCAGACCAAAAGCCCTGTCCAGCGGGAGAGGGTTGGGGTGAGGATACGTTTGCTGGAGTCGTGGGGCTGTCTTTCCAGTTGGGGTTTAGGTTGTTGCCTTGATTGCAGGGGGCGGGTTGCACTCTTGGCAGACGTACCCTCATCCGGCCCTTCGGGCCACCTTCTCCCGAGGGGAGAAGGGAAAGTCCGGCGATGGAAGGATGCATGGTTGCGCTCGTTTGTTGCGCGATGTTGCGCCGCGTTGGTCGGTTAGGCTTGGTCACCAACCTGGGAGGGTGCACGGTGAAGCGAGCGATTGCGTGGTCGATGGTGGGGGTTCTGGGAGTTTGGGGTGCTGCGACTGAAACGGTGTTGGCATCTGTAGCAACAGCAGCAACAGCAACAACGCCGATTCCGGCGCCGGCATCGACGGCATCTGCATCCACGCCCGCATCGAAGACGGTGGAAGCTGCAGTTGCGGATGCTGCTGCACCAGCAGCACCCGTCGGTGCACTACGCGTTTACACCTCCGCCCAAGGCGCAACGCAGCAGATGCGTGTCAGCACTGTCGATGCGCCCAGGGCCGGACATGCGTTGACCGAGAAGGAGAACTCCATCTTCGTCAATCCGCAGCGGCGCTTCCAGGAGGTGCTGGGCATCGGCGGGGCAATCACCGATGCCAGTGCCGAGACCTTCGCCAAACTGCCCAAGCCTGCGCAGCGCGCATTGCTCACTGCCTATTACGACCCGGAAAAGGGCATCGGCTATACGCTGGCGCGTACCACCATCCACAGCTCGGATTTCAGCAGCGGCAGCTACACCTACATCAAGGAAGGCGATGCGGCACTGAAGAGCTTTTCGGTCAGGCACGATGAGCGTTATCGCATTCCGATGCTGCGCCAGGCCATCGCGGCGGCCGGCGGCACATTGACGACATTTGCCAGCCCGTGGAGCGCGCCGGCCTTCATGAAAGACAGCAACAACATGCTCAAGGGCGGCAAGCTGCTGCCCGCGTATGCGCAGGCCTGGGCCACCTACTACACGCGCTTCATTGCGGCCTACGAAAAGGCCGGTATCCTGATCTGGGGCATCAGCCTGCAGAACGAGCCGATGGCGGTGCAGACCTGGGAGTCGATGGTGTTTTCCGCCGAGGAAGAGCGCGACTTTCTGAAAAATCATCTTGGTCCGACGATGGAGCAGGCGGGCTATGGCGACCGCAAGATCATCGTATGGGATCACAACCGCGACATGATGCTGCACCGCGCGCACGTGATCTTCGACGACCCGGACGCGGCGAACTACGCGTGGGGCATGGGCTTCCATTGGTACGAGACCTGGGCCGGGTTCGCGCCGATGGTGGAGAACGTGTCTGCGGTGGCGCAGGCGTACCCGGACAAGCCGCTGTTGCTGACCGAAGCGGCGGTGGAAAAGTTCGACCCGGCAAAGCTGCAGTACTGGCCCAACGGCGAGCGCTATGGCACTGCCATCATCAACGACCTCAATCATGGGGCGGTGGGCTGGACGGACTGGAACATCCTGCTCGACGAACATGGCGGGCCGAACCATGTGGGCAACTACTGCTTTGCGCCGGTGCATGCCGATACGCGCACCGGCGAGGTGATCTATACGCCGAGCTATTGGTATATCGGCCACTTTTCCAAGTTCATCCGCCCCGGTGCGCGGCGGGTGAGTGCGGCCAGCAGCCGCAGCAATCTGGCAACGACGTCGTTTCTCAATACCGATGGCAGCCTGGCGACGGTGGTGATGAATGCCAGCGACGTGGCGATCCGCTACAACCTGTATGTGGGCGCCGCGTCCAGTGAGTTGGAGATCCCGGCGCATGCGATCCAGACGGTGGTGATGCAGTAAGCGCGAACTGTGGGCGGAGTTTTAGTAGAGATTGCGTACCCTCATCCGCCCTTCGGGCACCTTCTCCCGGGGGAGAAGGGGGCTTACGAGTGCTCGTAGCCAGCGTTGCGTCGCCGGTCGGACCACCGTGCGTGTACGTCCCACTGATGCGTCACCCGTCGATACCGTTGCCGGTACCAAGAACGCCACCGAAGAGACGCCGTCAAAGAAACCCGCCGAAGAAACCCGCCGAAGAAACGCCACCGAAGACGCCACCGAAGAAACGCCGCCGAAGAAATGCCACCGAAGAAATGCCACCGAAGAAATGCCACCGAAGAAATGCCGATCGCTGCGCACGCAGCGATCGGCGGGGCCCTGGTGGCGCTGGGCTGGAAACGCGTTCTCTGGGCTGCTCAGGACAGCAACAAACCGCCGGTGGCGCCGAACACTTCGCCGGTGACGTAGCTGGATTCCTGCGAGGCCAGGATGACGTACAGCGGCGCCATTTCCACCGGCTGGCCGGCACGCTTGAGCGGGGTTTCCGAGCCGAACTCGGGAATCTTTTCCGGCGGCTGGCCGCCGCTGGGCTGCAGCGGGGTCCACACCGGGCCGGGTGCGACCGCGTTGACGCGGATGCCCTTGTCGGCGACCTGCTGGGCCAGGCCCTTGGTGAAGTTGACGATGGCGGCCTTGGTGGAGGCATAGTCCAGCAGCGTCGGTGAGGGCTGGTAGGACTGGATCGAGCCGGTGTTGATGATGGATGCGCCCGGCGGCAGGTGCGGGATGGCCGCCTTGCACAGCCAGAACATCGCGTACACGTTGGTCTTGTAGGTGGCGTCGAACTGCTCGGTGGTGATGTCGGCGATGTCTTTCATCGCGGTCTGCTTGCCGGCGATGTTGACCAGCAGATCCAGCCCACCGAGCTCCTTGACCGCGCGTGCCACCAGTTCGTTGCAGAACGCTTCGTCCTTCAGGTCGCCGGGGATGCTGATCGCCTTGCGGCCTTCGGCCTCGATCAACTTCACCACTTCCGCAGCGTCCTGTTCTTCTTCCGGCAGATAATTGAGCACGATGTCCGCGCCTTCGCGCGCGTAGGCGATTGCAGTGGCGCGGCCAATGCCCGAGTCGGCGCCGGTGATCAGCGCCTTGCGGCCCTTCAGGCGGCCAAAGCCCTGGTAGCTCTGCTCGCCGTGGTCGGCCTTGGGTTGCAATGCGTGGATGGTGCCCGGCGCTTCCTGGGTCTGCTCGGGGAACTTGGGCTGCGGAAACTGGGTGAGCGGGTTCTGCATTTCGTACTGGTTCTTGGTGATGGGCATGCGCTGGCTCCTGCAGTGGGGGATGGCAGGGCCGCAGCGTGCTGCGGCCGATGCAGTGCAGTCTGGAAACCACGGCGATGCGTGCGGGTGAACGAATGTTGTGCATGATGTGAACGCGCCAAGCAGATGGCGTGCGTGCGGTGCTGCTGCGCCGTGCACGCAGGCCGCGACCGGGAGGACCGCAATGCAGTGTGTAGGGATCGATGGCGCCGGCAGCGGCTGGCTGGCGGTGTGGCAGGCCGGCGATGGATTGCAGTTTGCTGGCTACCCCACGGTGGCCGCGGTGGCGAGCGCATTTGGGGACGTCGCCGTGCTGGGCGTGGACATTCCGATCGGCTTGAGCGAGCACGCGCCCCGCGCTGCGGATGTGCAGGCGCGGCGCTTTGTGGGTGGGCGCCGCGCATGCAGCATCTTTGCCGCGCCCTTGCGCGGCATGCTGCATGCACCCACGCAGGTGGAAGCGTCTGCGTTGCATCGGGTGCTGGATCACGACGGCCAGCGTGGCTTTGGCGTGCAGTCGTTTGCGCTGCTGTCGAAGATTCGCGCCTGGGACGATGCCTTGCGCGCCGATCCGGCGTGGGCGGAGCGCGTGTTCGAGGTGCACCCGGAAGTGTCGTTCGCCGTGCTCGCCGGCGGGCACGGCCTGGCGGCGGGCAAGAAGAGCAGCGCGGGCCACCAACAGCGCGCCGCCTTGCTGGGCCAGTGCTATGGCGCCAGGCAGGTGGCCGCGTTGCTGGAGCGCGTGCCGCGTGCGCTGGCCAAGCCGGACGATGTGCTGGATGCCCTGGTGGCCTGCTGGAGCGCGCAGCGCATTGCCGCAGGTACCGCCGGCAGCCTGCCGGCGGTGGTGGAGCGCGATGCCTGCGGGCTACGCATGGGCATCCACTACTGACTCAGCGCGTCTGCGTCGACATCGAATACGGCCGCTGCGCCGGATCGGTGGCCCATTGCGTGTTCGGCGTGGCCTGCATGCGGAAGCGCAGTTCGCCGCCGGCCTGAATTTCTTCATGCGTGAGGTAGGCGCGGGTCAGCGGCTGGCCGTTGAGGGTGACGCTGCCGACGTAGCTGCGCGCCTTGCTCAGGCCATCGGCGATCACGCTGAAGCGCTTGCCATTGGGCAGCTTGAGCGTGGCGCGCGGCAGGAACGGGCGGCCGATGATGTACTGGTTGCTGCCCGGTGCCACCGGATAGAAGCCCAGCGTGGTGAACACGTACCAGGCCGACATCTGGCCGAGGTCGTCGTTGCCAGCCAGGCCTTCGGGGCCGGCGTGGTATTGGGTGTCCATGATCTGGGTCAGCCGCGCCTGGGTGCGCCAGGGCTGGCCGGCGTAGGCGTACAGATAGGCGACATGGTGACTGGGCTCGTTGCCGTGCGCATACCAGCCGATCAGGCCGGTGATGTCTTCCATATGCGCGAACACCTTGGGGTCGACCTTGGCATCGAACACCGCATCCAGGCGCGCGAGCAGCTTGTCGTCGCCGCCATGTGCGGCGGCAAGCCCGGCGACGTCCTGTGGCACATACCAGGAGTATTGCCAGGCATTGCCTTCGGTGTAGTCGCTGCCGTAGCCGCTAGTGGATGGATCGAATGGTTCGCGGAAGTTGCCGGCACGGGTACGCGCGCGCATGTAGCCAGTGGCCGGGTCGAAGGCGTGCTTCCAGTTGCCGGCGCGCTTGCTGAATTCTGCGGCGATGGCGGGCTTGCCGAGCTTGTCGGCCATGCGCGCGATGGTCCAGTCGTCGAAGGCGTATTCCAGCGTCTTGGACGCGGCTTCGCCTTCTTCGTCGATGGGCACGTAGCCCAGCTCGCGGTACTGCGCGATACCGTCGTAGGGGCCGTAGTTGGCGCTGGCGACCATGGCATCGAGCGCTTCGTCGGCATCGAAGCCGCCGATGCCTTTCATGTAGGCATCGGCGATGACCGGCACGGCGTGGTAGCCGATCATGCACCAGGTTTCCAGGCCGTGGAACGCCCAGACGGGCAGGATGCCGTAGGCGCTCTCGCGGCGCGAGGCGAGCAATGAATTGACCATGTCGCTGCTGCGTTGCGGCGGCTGCACCAGGGTCAGCAGCGGATGCAGTGCGCGGTAGGTGTCCCACAGCGAAAAGGTGGAGTAGTTGGTCCAGCCACGCGCCTGATGCACGGCATTGTCCGGCCCGCGGTACTGGCCATCGCTGTCCATGAACAGGGTGGGGCCGAGCAGGGTGTGATACAGCGCGGTGTAGAGCTGGGTGCGTTGTTGCGGCGTGCCTTGCGCGTCGATCGCCGACAGCGCCTGTGTCCATTGCGCGCGCGCATCGGCGCGCACGCGGTCGAAATCGAAGCCCGGCACCTCCGCGTCGAGATTGGCGATGGCGCCGGCCTCGCTGACCGGCGACAGCGCAACCTTGACCACCAGCGGCGTGCCATCGTTGGCGACGTCGAACACGCCGACCAGCTGCCGGCCTTCGATCTGTGCGCGCTGCGCGGGGTTCTTCTCGCCCGGCGGCGGAAAGCCCTTGTACGGGACGTCCTGCTCGGTGTCGTGCAACTGCGTGGCGGTGAGTGGGCGCGAAAAGCGCATGGCGAAGTACAGCTGGCGGCCGGGTGCCCAGCCGCGGGTTTCGCGAAAGCCGGTCACGGTGCCATCGCCGCGTACGCGCAGCCGCGACCACTGCACCTTGCCGGGGTAGTCGTACAGGCTGGTGCGCAGGTCCACCAGTACATGCGCCGGCGTGCCCTTGGGGAAGGTGTAGCGATGCACACCCACGCGCGCACTGGCGGTGAGTTCGGCGCGGATGTTGCGGTCTTTCAAGGTCACCGCGTAGTAGCCGGGCTGCGCCTGCTCGCTGGCGTGGTCGAACTGCGCGGTGTAGCCGCTGCCCGGTGTGGCGACATCGCCGCGTTCGAGCTTGACCTGGCCGGTTTGCGGCATCAGCAGGACATCGCCCAGGTCCGAATGCCCGGAGCCGGAAAAGTGCGTATGCGAGAAGCCGACAATCGTGCTGTCGCCATGACGGTAACCGGCGGCCCAGCCATAGGCCTCCTTGCGCGGCTTGATCTGCGTGTCCGGACTCAGCTGCACCATGCCGAACGGCAGCGTGGCGCCGGGATAGGTGTGGCCTTCGCCACCCGTGCCGATGAACGGGTCCACCGCGCTGAAGCCCGCGTCGTCCGCGCGTGGCGCCGCGCTGCCGGCGAAGCTGACGCAGGCGGCAAGCAACGCCAGCCAACGCAGGGGAGAGAAGGCGATTGAGCGATGCTGCATGCGAACGGTTCCAGGCGGATGCAGCGCCGGACCGTAGCACAGCTGTCGGGCCTGATCGCATGGCGTCCATGCCTGCATCGTTGAGCTCGCTAACCCGTGCGCGGGCCGCGGTGGGCGCTGGACGCGTGTGGTCGCCAGCCTTGCGCGCCGGAGGCTGCGGGTGCGCAGGTCGGTTGCCCTGATGCACGCAACAAGGCCTTGCAGCAGATGCGAGACAGCGTGCACCAGCACTGCTCCGGTCGCAGGCAAGCGCATCGCCCGGCTGCTGAAATCGCGCAAACCGTCCGCATATCACCCCGATGGATCTGTTCGATGCTCCCACCGCGCCGGTGCAGCTGCTGCACGATGCGCAAGGCGGCGTGCGCTATTGGCCGCAGCTGCTGGCGCCTGCCGTGGCGCAGCAGTGCTTTGCCGCGCTGCGCCAGGCGACCGACTGGCGCAGCCAGCGCCGCGAGATGTACGACCGTGTGGTCGAGGTGCCGCGCCTGCTGGCCTCGTATCGGCTGGATGCGCCGCTGCCGCCCGGGCTGCCGCTGCAGGCGCTGCTCGCTGCGGTGCAGGCCGTGTTGCCTGCCCCGTACAACGCCGTGGGCCTGAATCTGTATCGCGATGGCCGCGACAGCGTGGCGATGCATCACGACAAGCTGCAGACGTTGCTGGCGCCGTATCCGATTGCATTGGTGTCGCTGGGCGCCACGCGGCGGATGCAGCTGCGCGCAAAGGACGGCAACACGCGTGCGATCGCTGTGGAACTGGCGCCCGGGAGCCTGCTGGCGATGAGTCATGCCTCGCAACTGAGCCACGAGCACGGCATTGCCAAGACCGCACGTGCGGTGGGCGAGCGCATCAGTGTGGTGTTTCGCGTGCGCCCGGCCGAGCGCATGGCCGCCGGCCAGCACGGGCCGCACTGGGAGCCGCTGCAACCGGCGCGTGGCTGAGAAGGCGTGGTGCACGTTTGTCGGCATGCTGCGGAGCAAGCGGAGCAAGCGGAGTAACCAGAGCAACCCGAGCAACAGCAGCAACAGGAGTAACCGGAGCAACCGGAGCAACCGGAGCAACCGGAGCAATCGGAGCAATCGGAGCGTTCGAGCGCTGCGTACCGGCAGCGGCTCCAGGGCCGTGTTCGCTTGGCGGCCAGCGCAGCGGCTGCGTCAGTTACGTTCTGCGCGCACGGTTGCGGCTGGTCGTGCCGATCGCCGCCGGTGAGCGTGCGATGCGCTGACACCTGTGTGATGCGTTGTGCCTGCGCGAACACCGCACTGGCGCACCCACCCGTGCCGCGCGCGTATGCGCGCTCTGTCGCGCCCGGCATGGCCCATTCGGGTGATTGCCATCGCCCTCACGGCTGGCCATGCTTGCATGTACTCCCCCCTCAGCGTCGCCCCTCCATGTCCCTGGCCGATACCCGCCACCATCAGATGTTTCCCGAGCTGGACTCGGGCCAATTGGCGATCACGCGGCGTTTTGCCAGCGGGCCGGCGCAGCGTTTTGCTGCCGGCGAGATCGTCTTCGACGTGGGCGATGCGCACGCGCCGGTGTGGGTGGTGCTGGAAGGCGCCATCGAAGTGGTCCGGCGCGACGGGCTGGGCAACGAAAAGCCGGTCACCTCGCACACGCCCGGGCAGTTCACCGGTGAGGTGAGTCAACTCGCCGGGCGCGCGTCGCTGGCCGGCGGACGTGCCGGGCCGCAGGGCTGCCTGGCGCTGCCGTTCGACACCGCGCATCTGCGCGCGCTGATGATCAGCTCGGCCGAAGTGGGCGAGGTGGTGATGCGTGCGTTGATCCTGCGCCGGGTCGGCCTGATCGAAGGCGATGCCTCCGGCTCGGTGCTGATCGGCGAGCCGGACGATCCGCATCTGACCCGGTTGCAGGGCTTTCTGACCCGCAACGGGTACCCGAACACGGTGATCGATGCCTCCAACGAGGAAGGCCGCGCGTTGGTGCAGCGCTTCGGCATCCAGGAGCAGGAGTTGCCGGTGATGGTGTGCCCCAGCGGGCGGGTGCTGCGCCAACCCAGCGATGCCGAGGCAGCGCATTGCCTGGGCATGACCCCGGACATCGACCCGGACAAGCGCTACGACGTGGCGATTGTCGGTGCCGGCCCGGCCGGCCTGGCGACGGCGGTGTACGCGGCGTCCGAAGGCCTGTCGGTGCTGGTGCTGGACCAGCGCGCCATCGGCGGGCAGGCCGGCGCCTCGGCACGGATCGAGAACTACCTGGGCTTTCCGACCGGTATTTCCGGCCAGGCGCTGGCCGGGCGCGCCTACAACCAGGCGTTGAAATTCGGCGCCGAGCTGGCGATTCCGATCGAGGCCGGCACGCTGGAATGCGGGCGCGACGATGGCGCGCTGAAGCTGGATCTGGCCGACGGCAAGCAGCTGCTGGCCAGCACCGTGGTGATCGCCTCGGGCGCGCGTTACCGGCGTCCGGAGATCGACGGGCTGGAGCGTTTCGAAGGCCATGGCGTGTCGTACTGGGCCTCGCCGGTGGAAGCGCGGCTGTGCGAGGGCGGGGTGGTGGCGCTGGTGGGCGGCGGCAATTCCGCCGGCCAGGCGGTGGCGTTCCTGGCACCGCGGGTGAAGGAGCTGCACCTGATCATTCGCGGCGAAGGGCTGGAATCGTCGATGTCGCAATATCTGATCGACCGCATCGCCGTGCTGCCGAACGTGCAGCTGCATGCCGGCACCGAAGTGTCCGCGCTGGAGGGCGATCCGGAGCGTGGTCTGCAGGCGGCGGTGTTGCGCACGCGCGCCGACGGGCAGACCACGCGGGTGGAGTTGCGGCATCTGTTCCTGTTCGTCGGCGCCGACCCCAACACCGGTTGGCTGCAGCAATGTGTCGAGATGGACAAGCGCGGTTTCGTCGTCACCGGCAACGCGCGTGGGGATGGCGTGCCGGCCTGCCTGCCGCTGGAAACCAACCGCCCCGGCGTGTTCGCCATCGGCGATGTGCGGGCCGGCTCGGTCAAGCGGGTGGCCGCGGCGGTGGGCGAAGGCGCGGCGGTGGTCGCGCAGATCCATCAGTACCTGGCACATCAGGCCAACCCGGTGCCGGCTTCCGAGCTGGCCAGCGCTGGGGAATAGGGAGTTGGGAATCGGGAATTGGAAGAGCGAGTGCTTTTGGCGGCTCGATTCCTCCATTCCTTGGCCATCCGGCTGTTACCACTCGGTGCGCGCGATCTGAGGTCGTTGGCTCCACGCCTCGTCACACTGCGTGCGCCGGCAGCTGCCGGGCCGCAGCGGAGCTACACGCTGGCGTGGTGGCGCGCCTGACGCCTAGTCTGGCCAATGCACCTGCGGCAGTTCGCCGATCTGCGGGCGGGCGAACAGGTAGCCTTGCTGCAGGTGGATGCCCATGTCGCGCAGGGCGCGGCATTCGTCCGGGTGTTCGATGCCTTCGGCGATGACGGCGATCCCGAGTTCTTCGCACATGCGGGTGGTGTGGCGGACGATGGCCTGGCGGCTGCGGTCGGCGTCGATGCCGCGCACCAGGGCGATGTCCAGCTTGAGCAGGTCCGGCTGGAAGTCGGCCAGCAGGCCGAGTCCGGAATAGCCGGCGCCGAAGTCGTCGATGGCGGTCTTCAGGCCGCGTGCCTGGTAGGTGCGCATGATGTCGAGCAGATGCGCCGGCTCGGCCAGGTGTTCCTGTTCGCTGACCTCGAAGATGATGGCGTCCAGTGGCCAGCCGTACTGCGCGGTGGCCGAGAGCGTGGCGCGCAGGCAGTGTTCGGGGTTGTAAACCGCATTGGGCATGAAGTTGATCGACAGCAAGGCCGGCAGCGGGATCTGCGCGGCACATTCGATCGCCTTGATGCGGCAGGCCTGGTCGAAGGCGTAGCGGTTGCGCTCATCCACGGCGGCCAGGATGCTGCCGGCCGATTCGCCATTGACCCCGCGCACCAGCGCTTCGCCGGCGTAGATGCTGCGGGTGGACACGTCCACGATCGGCTGGAACGCCATGGTGATGGCGGTGGGAAAGTCCTGGCCGTCGCGGCAGGCGTTGCAAACGGGAAGCGTGGGCATGGCTGGGCAATCGTGCGGCGTGGGGTGAGCCTAGCGGTATCGGCCGCAACGCCGCGTCATTGAGTCTGCACACGCATCCTCGCGCCATCCTCACCCGGCGCGTCACCGCGCTCGGCGATAATGCCTCCTCGCTCGCATCGGACGCCCCATGACCGCTCTCACCGAACGTTACGCCCTGGCCGTGGATTACGCGCGCATCGCCCATGCCGGGCAGGTGCGCAAGGGCACGCAGATTCCGTATCTGAGCCACTTGCTGGGGGTGTCCACGCTGGTGCTGGAATGCGGCGGCGACGAAGAACAGGCCATTGCCGGGCTGCTGCACGATGTGGTGGAAGATTGCGGCGGCGGCCATGAAGCTTCGATCCGCGCGCAGTTCGGCGATGCGGTGGCCGACATCGTGATGGCATGCACCGATGCCACCGCCGAAGACAAGGCCGAGGTGGACAACACCGACAGCGCACGCAAACGCGACTGGCGCGAACGCAAGCTGGCCTATCTGGACCACCTGCGCAACACGCCCGAGCGCGCCCTGCTGGTGTCCGGCTGCGACAAGCTCTATAACGCGCGCACCATCGTGCAGGACCTGGAAAACCCGGATGTGGGCCAGGACATCTTCAACGTGTTCACCGCCGGGCGCGCCGGCACGCTGTGGTATTACGGCGAGCTGGAAGCGATCTTCCGCACGCGCGATGCCGCCACCGCGCGGTTGTTCACTGGCGTGGTGACACGCATGCAGGCCTTGGCCGAGACCGGCGAGCAGCCGGTGCCGGCGCACGCGCTGGGCTGATCGCGTTTTACGCAGCTGATCTGCGACCTGGCAGCAGGGCCCTTGCCCGCCAGCTATCGCGGAACACGTCTCTGTAGGCGCTTACGCGGGATCCATGCCGCGTAGGTAGCTTGAATGAATGCGTGATTGTTGGGTGATAGGGCTGCGGCCTGGCTGCAGGGCCCTTGCCCGCCCACCATCGCGCGACACGCCGCAAGTACGTCCATGTAGGCTCTGGCGCGGCATCCATGCCGCTCAAGGTCCCGCGACGGTGAGCGGGCAAGGACCAGTCGAGATGGTCGGTATGCGCAGTTACAAGCAGGGCATGGCGTGCGTTGTTCGAATTAGGTGCGTCCGACCAGTTCCCCTGCGCAAGCCGAGCGAAACGCTTTCAATAAAATAGCCGACTAACTTCCTGTTGCGTTGTCCTTCCTGGTGCGGTGCCCTTGCCGGTTGCGGGACCGTGTGGCGGCATGGATGCCGCCACGGAGCCCCCAGGGACGGATTCACGGCGTGTCCCGCAAGCGGTGAGGGCACCGCGCCCTCGACGCTGCGCGTTGGCTGCAGGGCCCTTGCCCGCCCACCATCGCGGGACACGCCGCAAGTACGTCCATGTAGGCTCTGGCGCGGCATCCATGCCGCTCAAGGTCCCGCGACGGTGAGCGGGCAAGGACCAGTCGAGATGGTCGGTATACAAGCAGGGCATGGCGTGCGCTGTTCGAATTAGGTGCGTCCGACCAGTTCCCTGCGCAAGCCGAGCGAAACGCTTTCAATAAAATAGCTGACTAACTTCCTGGTGCGGTGTCCTTCCTGGTGCGGTGCCCTTGCAGGTTGCGGGACCGTGTGGCGGCATGGATGCCGCCACCGAGCCCCCAGGGACGGGTTCACGGCGTGTCCCGCAACCGGTGGGGCGCTCTCGACGCTGCGCGTTTGCTGCAGGGCCCTGGATTGACGCATGTCAAGGCGATCAGCGTCAGGCGCCGCAGCACTGGCCGTTGCCCCTGACATCGGCTGCATGCGTCCCGCGCTAGGCTAGTGCGTTGTCGAATGTCGGTCTGGTGGTCATGTCCAATCCAATCTCGTCATCCTCCGGCCTGGTGCGCGTGCGCGGTGCGCGCGAGCACAACCTCAAGAACGTGGACGTGGACATCCCGCGCGATGCGCTGGTGGTGTTCACCGGTGTGTCCGGTTCGGGCAAGTCGTCGCTGGCGTTCGGTACCGTGTTCGCCGAAGCGCAGCGGCGCTACCTGGATTCGATCTCGCCATATGCGCGGCGCCTGATCGACCAGGTCGGCGTGCCGGAAGTGGATTCCATCGAGGGCCTACCGCCGGCGGTGGCCTTGCAGCAGGCGCGCGGCGCGCCGAGTGCGCGCTCGTCAGTAGGCAGCGTCACCACCATCTCCAATTCCCTGCGCATGCTGTATTCGCGTGCGGGCAGCTATCCGCCGGGGCAGGACATCATCTACGCCGACGGCTTTTCGCCCAATACCCCCGCCGGTGCCTGCCCGACCTGCCACGGCCTGGGGCGCATCTACGATGCGACCGAAGCGACCATGGTGCTGGATCCCACGCTGAGCATCCGCGATCGCGCGGTCGCCGCTTGGCCGGGTGCCTGGCATGGCCAGAACCTGCGCGACATCCTCACCACGCTGGGCCACGACGTTGATCTGCCGTGGCACAAGTTGCCGAAGAAAACCCGCGACTGGATCCTCTACACCGACGAGCAACCGGTGGTGCCGGTGTATGCCGGCTACAGCCTGGACGAGGTCAAGCGCGCGCTGCGCCGCAAGGAGGAGCCCAGCTACATGGGCACCTTCACCAGTGCGCGGCGCTATGTGCTGCACACCTTTGCCACCACGCAGAGCGCGCAGATGAAAAAGCGCGCGGCGCAGTATCTGATCAGCACGCAGTGCCCGCAGTGCGACGGCAAGCGGCTGCGGCGCGAAGCGCTGTCGGTGACGTTTGCGGGCCTGGACATCGGCGAGCTGTCGCGGCGGCCGCTGGACGAGGTGGCCGACTTGCTGCGCCCGGCTGCCGAAGCTGCCGATGGCCAGCGCAAGCGCAACGACAAGCGCAGGCAGGCCGACACGCATCCCGAGCAGGCGATCGCCGCGCAACGCATCGCCGCCGACCTGCGCGCGCGGATCGCCGTGGTGCAGGCGCTGGGCCTGGGTTATCTCAGCCTGGAGCGCAGCACACCGACGCTGTCGCCGGGCGAGCTGCAACGGCTGCGGCTGGCCACGCAGATCCGCTCGCAGCTGTTCGGCGTGGTGTATGTGATGGACGAGCCATCGGCCGGCCTGCACCCGGCCGATGCGCAGGCCTTGCTGGGCGCGCTGGATCAGCTCAAGGCCGCGGGCAATTCGGTATTCGTGGTCGAACACGAGGTGGATGTGATCCGCCACGCCGACTGGATCGTCGATGTCGGCCCGGCGGCCGGCGTGCACGGCGGGCAGGTGCTGTACAGCGGCCCGCCGGCGGGACTGGAGCAGGTGGAAGCCTCGTCCACGCGCCGCTACCTGTTCGGCACCCCGCCGCAGGTGCACAGCCACGCGCGTGCGGCCACCGGCTGGCTGCAGCTGCGCGGCATCACCCGCAACAATGTGCGCGACCTGGATGTGGACCTGCCGCTGGGTGTGTTCACCACGGTGACTGGCGTGTCCGGCTCGGGCAAGTCGTCGCTGGTGAGCCAGGCGTTGGTGGAATTGCTCGGCGCCCATCTTGGACAGGCGCAGGCAGAGGACGACGAAGCGCTGGATCCGCTGGAGCGCGGCACGCAGGTGCCGCTGGGCGGCGCGATCGTCGGCGGGCTCGACCAGGTGCGGCGTCTGGTGCGTGTGGATCAAAAGCCGATCGGCCGCACGCCACGCTCCAATCTGGCCACCTACACGGGCCTGTTTGACCCGGTGCGCAAGTTGTTTGCGGCCACACCGGCCGCGCGCCGCCGCCGTTACGACCCGGGGCAGTTTTCATTCAATGTCGCCAAGGGCCGCTGCGCCACCTGCGAGGGCGAGGGCTCGGTGCACGTGGAATTGCTGTTCATGCCCAGCGTCTACGCGCCATGCCCCACCTGCCACGGCGCGCGCTACAACGCCAAGACCCTGGAGATCGCGCTGCGTGGCCACACCATTGCGCAGGTGCTGGAGATGACGGTGGACCAGGCCGCCACATTCTTTGCCGACGATGCCAGCGTGTTGCGCCCGCTGCAGGTGTTGCGCGAAGTGGGGCTGGGCTACCTGCGGCTTGGCCAGCCGGCCACCGAACTGTCCGGTGGCGAGGCGCAGCGCATCAAGCTGGCGACCGAACTGCAACGCGCGCAGCGACGCGACACCGTGTACGTGCTGGACGAGCCGACCACCGGCCTGCATCCGGCCGACGTGGATACCTTGATGCGGCAGCTGCAAGGCCTGGTGGAAGCCGGCAATACGGTGATCGTGGTCGAACACGACATGCGCGTGGCCGCCAGCAGCGATTGGGTGCTGGACATGGGGCCGGGCGCGGGCGGTGCGGGTGGCGCCGTCGTGGTGGCCGGTGCGCCGGAGGCTGTCGCGCGGCAGCGTGGCAGCCGCACCGCGCCGTTCCTGGCGCAGGTGCTGCGCGGGGAATAAGCGTGGCGAATAACCCTTTTCGAACGTCGTGGCGATGGCGGGAACGTGTTGGCCAGACGTGCCTTCGATGACGAGTGAATCGATGTCGGCATGGCAGCGAGATTGCTCGCATCGCAGAGAACCGATCAGACCGTACTGCCTCTGATCGCATCGCATCGCATCGCAGGGCCGTACGGCAGGCACGGCGCGTCCATGCGCACCGACCATCTTGACTGGTCCTTGCCCGCCTACCGTCGCGGGACCTTACGCGGCATGGATGCCGCGTAAGAGCCTACATGGACGTACTTGCGGCGTGTCCTGCGATGGTGGGCGGGCAAGGGCCCTGCAGCAACGTCACAGATCAGCCGCTCTGCAGCTGATCTACCCCCACCTGTTCAACCACGCCTGGGCAAGACATCCGGGATGCCACGTCGTAGCCGCATTGGAATTCAGTCAAAAGCTGGGTCAGCCGAAGTCGCTGGACTCTCACCACTAGCAGGACATGCGGTAAATCCATCTCCTTGGTCGGGCCATTCCGAGCGCGATTCGTACTCAGCCCATCAATTCAAAGCTCGCAGACACGCCCTCAGCCTCCGACGAGGGCGCCACCCAGAGATCGAATACGCCAGGCTCTACCGTCGGCTTCAATGCCTGGCCGATAAACAGCAGGTCCTCACGGCGCAACACGAACTCCGCCACCGCGCTGCCGCCCGCCGGCACCGCCAGCTTGCGAAAGTCCTTCAGCTCGCGCACCGGGCGGGTGATGCTGGCGCTGCGGTCGCGGATGTAGAGCTGCGCCACTTCCTCGGCATCGCGGGTGCCGCGGTTGTGGATGCGCGCGCTGATGCGCAGGTTGCCGGTCGCCGCCAGCCGTGCATCGCTCAGGCGCAGCTCGCCGTATTCGATGCGGCCATAGGTCAGGCCATGGCCGAACGGAAACAACGCGGCATTGGGCGCGGTGCGGTAGCGGGTCTTGAACGGTTGCAAGGCATCCGGGCGCGGGTCGGCACGGCCGCTGGGCTTGTGCGCATAGCTATAGGGCACCTGCCCGGCGGTGTGCGGAAAACTCACCGGCAGGCGCCCGGACGGACCGTGCGCGCCGAACAGGATGTCGGCCAGCGCGGCGCCCGATGCCGAGCCCAGGAACCAGCCGACCAGGATCGCCGGTGCCTTGAGTACCGGGCCATCGATCACCAGCGCACGGCCGTTGCTGAGCACCACCACCACCGGCGTGCCGGTGGCCGCCACAGCCGCCAGCAGCGATTGCTGCCCGGAGGGAATGACGATTTCGCTGCGCGACTGCGCTTCGCCGGAGTAGCGCATCGGCTCGCCGATCGCCAGTACCGCCACATCCGCGGATGCCGCTGCGGTGACGGCCGCCTGCACGCCGCCGGGCAGGCCATGTTCGAAGTCGCAGCCTTGCACCACCTGCAGGCTGCCCGGGTCGCGCAGCCGCGCGCGCAGTGCGGTGGCCAGGTCGTTGCCGCTGTCGTCGCCGCCGAACAGGCTCCAGGGGCCGGCACTGTCGGTCCAGTTGCGCGCCATCGGCCCGATCAGCGCGATGCGTTGCCCTTGTGTCTTCAATGGCAGCAGCTCGCCATCGTTCTTGAGCAGCACGATGGATTTGCGTGCCGCCTCGCGTGCCAGCGCCAGTGTTTCGGGGCGCCGCTGCCGTGCCTGTGCGCGTGCCGGCACGATGCGCAGGAACGGATCGTCGAACAATCCAAGCGCGGCCTTGAACTGCAGCACGCGGCGTACCGAGGCATCCAGTTGCGCCATGGTCACCTCGCCGGCGGCCACCAGCGCCGGCAGATGCTGCAGGTACAGCCCGCTCTGCATGCTGATGTCCACACCGGCCAGGAACGCCAGCTTGGCTGCCTCGCGCGCATCGCTGGCGACCCCGTGCCCGATCAGCTCCAGATCGCCGGTGTAGTCGGACACCACCAGACCGCGGTAGTCCCACTCGCCGCGCAGCACCTCGCTCAGCAGCCAGCGATTGGCCGTGGCAGGGATGCCGGCGATCTCGTTGAACGCCGCCATCGTGGTCACTGCGCCGGCATCGAACGCGGCCTGGAACGGCGGGAAATAGACCTCGCGCAGGCTGCGCTCGGAGATGTCGACGGTGTTGTAGTCCAGGCCCGCTTCGGCGGCGCCGTAGGCGGCAAAATGCTTGGGGCAGGCGGCCAGTGCATCGGCATGATCCAGTCCTTCGCCCTGGAAGCCGCGCACGCGTGCCTGCGCAAACCGCCGGCCAAGCAGCACGTCTTCGCCACTGCCTTCCACGCCGCGCCCCCAGCGCGCATCGCGTGCGATATCCACCATCGGTGCGAACGTCCAGTCGATGCCGACTGCGCTGGCTTCCAGTGCGGCGGCGCGCGCGGTGCGTTGCGCCAGCGCCGGCTCGAAGCTGGCGGCCTCGGCCAGCGGCACCGGAAACACCGTGGTGAACCCGTGGATCACATCGGCGGCGAACAGCAGCGGAATCTTCAGCCGGCTCTGCAGCGCGGCCTGCTGCAGTTGCCGGTGCCACAGCACATTGGAGCCATTGAAGATACCGCCCACCCGCCCGGCACGCGCGGCGGCAAGCTGGCCCTCGGCGGTGGGCACGGTGTTGACCGGATTGGCCGCCGCCGCCGCATCGGTCTGCTGCGCCGAACCGGACAGCGTCAGCTGGCCGGCCTTTTCCTCCACGCTCATGCGCGCGATCAACGCATCGATAAAGGCCGGCGCCGCGGCCGCACGCCGCGGCAACGCAAACCCTACCGGCAGCTGTGCCGACAACGCTGCCGACGCGGCACCCAGCAGCAACCCGCGACGTGTGATTCCAGTCCCCATGCCCGCCATCCCCGTGTGTCCAGGCCAGACGCTAACGGATCGCTAGCGAAAAGCCGTGCTGCGGTGCACGAGGGGTGCCGAGTGGTCCGCCGCGGTAACGCTGCGACAGCACGGCCCCTTCACCGTTTGCGCACTAGCGTGCGCCATCGATCAAACCGGTCAGGACACACGATGCTGGACGTGGAAACACGCGTGCGCTTCTACGAAATGATGCACCTGGGCATGCCGTGGTGGGAGTTCGTGCTGCGCGCAGTTGCGGTCTATAGCGTGGTCCTGCTGTTGACGCGCCTGACCGGCAAACGCGCGCTGGGCCAATCCACGCCATTCGACGTGCTGCTGATCGTGCTGCTGGGAACCGCAGTGCAGAACTCGCTGATCGGCGAAGACGTCTCGTTGCTGGGCGGCATGATCCTGGCGGCCACCTTGCTGGTGTTGAACTGGCTGGTGGGCATGGCCACTGCGCGCAGCCGGCGGATCGATACCTGGGTGCAGGGCACCCCGGCGCTGCTGGCGCGTGGCGGGCAGATCTACTGGAAGGAACTGGTCCGCCACAACGTCAGCTACGCCGATTTCGAGGTGGCAAAACGCAAGGCCGATTGCCGCGACGATGCCGATATCGACATGGCGATCCTGGAGACCTCCGGGGAGATCAGCATCCTGAAAAAGCGCCAGAGCTGAAGGCAGGCAAGCGTGCATGCGGCCGCGCCGCCGTATCGCCGTGGCAGCATGCCTGGCGCAGGCGCGTCACCGTGTGGCAAGCCGCCTCAGCGGGCCTTGCAGAACAACGACAGGTCCACTGATTCGGCCATGCGCTGGTAACCGGCATCGTTGGGATGCAGGAAATCGCGGGTCAGCGCGGCGGATAGCCACTCCGGCCTGGCGGGGTCGCGCAACGCGGCGTCGAAGTCGATCACCGCATCGAACGCTTGCCCATCGCGGATGAACCCGTTGAGCGTCTGGCGCGTGGCCGCCGCCACCGGCTCGTAGCGGTCCGAGTTGCCGAACGGGGTCAGCGTGGCACCGATTACGGCGATGCCGTGTTGCTGCAGCCGGGTCACGATCTGGCGATAGCCCAGCACCATGTCGGCAGCAGTGCGGCCGGCAATCGCATCCGGCGGGCCGCTGTGGCGGATGTCGTTGATGCCCTCGAACAGGATCACCTGGTCCACGCCGGGCAGCGCCAGCACGTCGCGATCCAGCCGCGCCAGCGCGCTGGGGCTGCGGCCATCGTCGAGCAGCTTGTTGCCGCTGATGCCGGCGTTGAGCACCACCACGCTGCCGGGGCAACGCTGCTCCAGCCGCCTGGCCAGCAGGGCCGGCCAGTCGCCATTGGCGCCGCGCGTGGCGGTGGCGCCTTCGGTGATCGAATCGCCCAGCGCCACCACCACGGTCTGGCGGGGATGCGGCGGTTGCACGTAGAGGGCGGAGATGACGTTCTGGCGATACGCCAGCGCCTTGCTGTCCGGCACTTCGGCCTGGCCCTTGACCACCCGCACGGCCGTGCGGCGTACCGCCGGCCGCGCCGGCGTGGGGAAATACAGGCTCACCGCCACCTCGGCCAATGCCGGTGCGCTCAGCGGCACCGGGTCGCTGAGCAATACGCCGCCGGGCGGCACGGTGATGGCGGCGCGTCCGTCGAAGCGCAGCGGGTGCGTGTCCCCGGCGCCGCCGAGCAGGCGCGCCGTGCCCGCACCGATCGTCAGCGGGGTGGTGCCCAGCTCGTTGCTGATGCGCACGCGCAGGGCCACCGCCGCACTGCCCAGGCGCATGTCCTGGCGCACCGTTTCATCGGCAAATTGCAGCGGCGTGTCGGCGCCGCCGTCGAGCCGGTCCGGCGTCGCCGAGGCGATCCAGGCCGGCTCCCAGCGGGGTGCCGGGTGCGCAGTGGCCGGGCCTGCCAGCACGACACTCAATGTCGCAGTCATCATCCATCGCCAGACCATGCGCAGAACTCCTTTGTCGATCAGGAAAAGAACACGCCGCCGTTGACGTCCAGGTTGGCGCCGTTGATGAAGCTGGCCGCATCCGATGCCAGGTACAACGCCGCATCGGCGGCTTCCTCCGGGCGGCCTTCGCGCCGCAGCGGGGTGACATTGGCGACGAAGGCGCGTACTTCCGGCTTGGTGAAATCGTCATGGAAGCGGGTGGCGATCATGCCGCAGCACAGTGCGTTGACGCGGATGCCGCGCGGGCCCAGTTCCTTGGCCATTGCGCGCGAGAACGTCATCACCGCCGCCTTGGCGGTGGCATAGATGGCCGCGCCCGGCCCGCCGCCATCGCGCCCGGCAAGCGAGGCGAAATTGACGATCGCGCCGCCTTCGCGCATATGCGGTGCCACCGCCTGGGTGGTCAGGTAGACCGATTTGAGGTTGAGGTCCATCACCTGATGGAAGAAGGCCTCGTCGATATCGGCCAGCGGCTTGCGCGCCAGCATGCCGCCGGCCACGTTGATCAGCACATCGATGTGCTGGCCGAAGGCGGTGCGCGTGGCGGTCAGCAGGCCGGCCACGGCGGTGGCATCGGTGACGTCGGCGCGGTGCAGGATGCCCTGGCCGCCGGCGGCCTGCAGCTGTGCCAGCGTGTCGCGCGCGCTGGCGTCATCGTTGGCGTAGTTGATGCAGACCTTGGCGCCGGCCGCGGCCAGCTTGAGCGAGATGGCGCGGCCGATATCGCGGCCGCCGCCGGTGACGATGGCGACCTTGTCGTGGAAATGCATGCGGGTATGTCCTGTTGGTGTGGGGAAAGCGGAGTAGGCAGCGGGCACGGTCAGGTGCCCGGTGCGTCGAGTCGGTGGATGCGGCCGGTGACCAGCCACAGGGCGGCCAGCGAGGCCGGCACCAGCGCGGCGACCAGGATGAACATCGGTGCGTACGAGGTCGCGGTCATCACCGGGACCAGCCAGGTGGTGATCAGGGTGCCGGCCACCGCGGCCATGCCGCCGATGCCGGCCAGCGAGCCGACCGATTTACCGGCGAACAGATCGCCGGGCAGGGTCTGGATATTGCCGATGGCGATCTGGAAGCCGAACAGCACCGCGGCAATCGTCAGCACCGCCATGCGCGGGTCGGCCGCCTGAACGGCGCCCAGCAGCGCCGGCGCCATGATGGCTCCGCCCAGGGTGATGGTCCATTTGCGCGCGCGGTCCACGCTCCAGCCGGCCGCGATCAGGCGCCCGGACAGCCAGCCGCCGCACAGGCTGCCCAGCATCGCGCCGACGAATGGCACCCAGGCGAACGCACCGATCTGCTTGATGTCGAAGTGGAAGGTCTCGGCCAGGTAGATCGGCAGCCACGACACGAACAGCCACCAGATCGGATCCAGGAAAAACCGCGCCAGCACGATGCCCCAGCTTTGCCGGTGAGACATCAGCTGGCGCAGCGTGGGCAGGTAGGCCGGCGGCGGCGCGCTGCCGGCCTCGGGCGCATCCAGGATCAACGCCCGCTCGGCCGCGTTGACCCAGGGATGCCGGTCCGGCCCGGCACGGTAGATCACCAGCCACGGCAGCAACCAGAGCATGCCCAGCACGCCGACCAGCACGAACGTGCCCTTCCAGCCGAACGACAGGAACAGCAGCGCGATCAGCGGTGCCGAGACGATCGCGCCGATGGAGGCGCCGGCATTGAAGATGCCCTGCGCCAGCGCACGCTCGCGGGCGGGAAACCATTCCGCATTGGCCTTGACCGCGCCCGGCCAGGCGCCGGCTTCGCTGATGCCCAGCAGTGCGCGCACCACCGAGAACGCCATGATGGAGTGGGTGATGGCATGCAGCGCAATGGAGAGCGACCACACCGCGATGGACAAGGCAAAGCCGAGCCGGGTGCCGATGATGTCGAACAGCCGCCCGAACACGAACTGCCCGGCGGCATAGAACAGCATGAAGATGGTGACCAGCAGCGCGTAGTCTTCCTTGGTGGCGCCGATGTCGCGCGAGATCGCCGGCCACATCACCGCCAGCGCGTTGCGGTCGATGTAGTTGATCACCGTGGCCACCGCGATCAGCGCCACGATCAGCCAGCGCACCGCCGAGCGCTTGCCTGCGGGGCGCGTGGGTGTGGTGGAGGTGGAGTCGGTGCTCATTTTTCACCTGCAGCGCGATCGAAGCGCGCGTAACCGCCGCGCCAGCGGTAGTGCTGGCCTCCGGCCTGCACCTGGTGGGCGCGTTGTGCATCGGCGTCGTCGGCCACCGCCAGCGCGATGCGCTGGCCGCCGACCAGGGTGAGCACGATCACCTCGGCATCGTCGCCGCGCACGCGCTCGATGGCGCGGATGCGGCTGTCGGCGCCATGCACGTATTCGGCGGTGCCGTTGTATTCGCCATGCGGTTCCAGCACGCCGAAGAAGCTGACGTTCGCCTGCCCATCGACACGCTGGATCAGCGCCGGTTCGCGGCGCAGGTTGAAGTCCGGATCGTTGGCGCCGCTTTCCACCAGCAGCGCACGCGCAGGCGCGCTGCTGCCGAAGCGGTAGCTGTAGAAGCGGCCGGCGAGCAGCCAGCTCAGGCTGCGCGTGTCGGTGCTCGCGTCGCTGGAGGCGTCCACCCACAGGTGCTGATAGCCGTTGGCCTTGCCCAGCACCGGGCGTTGCGTCAGTGCGCGCTCTGCGGTGAAGCCGACCTGCATGATCTGCCCGTTGAAGTGCAGCGGCAGGTCGTAGCGTGCCGGCGCGCTGCCGCTGACGCGCAGCAGGTCGACCACCACCGGCAGGCGCAGCTGCGGGTGCGACAGCAGCGCCTGGGTGCGGGTGAAGCTGACCCCGTCGTAGGCTTGCTGCATGCGTGCCGAGGCGATCCGGGTGTCGGCACTGCTGGCGAACAGCAGCTGCGTCGGCGCATGCTGCTCGCCCACTTTCCAGTCGCCGTTGAAGTGGCTGGTCTCGTTCACCACCAGCGTGTTGTGCGCGATGGTCTGCTTGGCCCAGCTGCTGTTTTCCGGCAGATAGATGCCGCCGGCCTTGGCTTCCACGTTCAGGAAACGCGCCGCGCCGTAGTCGGTGACCACGCGCTGGCCGTTGTCGTAGAACAGCCAGTTCAACTTGTCGAAATGACCGTGGCCCATGCCTTGCGAGGTGTTCTTCATCACCAGCGTCTGGCCGTCGTCGCCGCCGCTACGCAGGATCGCCAGCGCGCCCTGGTCGCCCTGTGCGCCATCGCGCAGCAACACGCTGCCGAAGGCGAACGGTTGGGCGCGGTCCTGCGCGAGCGCGCTGGCCACGGCCAGGCCTTCGGGGGTGAGCAGCACGCGGCGCTGGCGTTGTGCGATGGACAGCAGTTGCGCATCGTGGGTCTGCGCGTAGGCGATGCCGATGCCGGCCACCAGTTCCTCGGTGTCCAGGCCCTTGTCGAGGATGGCATCGTTGATCGGGAAGAAATAGCCGCCGTAGCTGCTCTGCACCAGGCTGTTTACGGCCTTCAGCAGCACGCCGTCGCGGCGCTGGAAGATGCGTTGCTGCGGCTGGTTGCGCGCGATCGCATTGGCGAACAGCACGAATGGCGCCAAGGCATAGCGTTGGTAATACGGGCCTTCGGCGTAGTAGCCGTCCGGCGAGAACAACTGGTCCACCTGCGCCAGGAAGCCGGCCTTGCCATCGCGCTTGCTGCCGCGCAGCGCCTTGTCCACCAGCGCCTGGTCGCGGAGCACATAGCCGGTCATGCCGACGGCGGCCACCGCCCAGGTGGCGTGGTTGTGGATCTTGTCGAAGTTGTCTGCGCTTTCGTCGCACAAAAAGTGCGCCATGCGCGCGAACACGTCGCGATCGATGGTGGCGCGGTCCTGCGCGCTGAGCGTGTCGCGGATGGCGTCGTAGCCCTGGCTTGCGTAGACCAGCCACACCGAGTCGTTCAAGGACTGCCAGAACAGCCGTCCCGGCACCTGGCCGCGCCCGGCGGGGTGTGCGCCCAGCGTGGGATACAGGCGCGCGTAGGCCAGCAACACGTCGCGCGCATAGTCGGCATAGGCGCGGTCGCCGGTGAGCCGGTACAGCGCGCCGGCTGCCTGGATGGCCTGGTAATTGCGCTTGTGCTGCTCATGGCTGGCGCCGCCGCCGGGGTCCCTGGGCACCGGCACGTCCACCCCGGCCCGCATCGCCGCGCGCACGCTGGCTTGTGCGCGTGCCTGTTCGCGGGCGAACACCGGCAGCCTGGCGCCATCGCTGGCCATGGCGCGCCATTGCTGGGCGGTGACCAGCACCGGTGCGGCGTCGGTGGCGCGCGGTTGCGGCTGCGCCGCTGGCTCGGCCGCCGGTGACGGCGCGGCGATGCAGGGCAGGGCGCTGCCGGCGCCGACCAGGACCAGCAGCAACAGGCGGGTGGAACGGGTCATAGCAGGGGCTCCGCTGCGTCGGCATGCAACGCCGGGGTGCGGACGAACCGGTTGCCGCTGGCGATCAGGTGGGGCGTGCCGGTGGTGGGTTGCGCCAGGATCGCGGCGCTGTCGACGAAGCGGTTGTTGCGCAGCGCGACGCGCTGCACGCCGTGCAGGCGCAGCGACGCATCCGCAGCGCGGCCGACCTGCGTGAAGTGCGAGTCGCTCAGCTGCAGCACCGGGCCGAAGGTGCTTTCATCGCGGCCGCCGCGATACAGGTCCAGCACCGGCCCGGCGACGCGGTGAAACTGCGACTGCTGCACCGTCACCTGTTCGACGTTGTAGGTGCCACGGTCGTCGGTCTCGGCGCGTGCGGACAGCACCCGGCCGGAGACGTCTTCGACCAGTAGCCGGTCCAGCAGGATGTGGTCGGCCAGGCTGCCCTTGCCGAGCGCGATCACATCGAAGCCGGGCTGGGCGTCCAGATGATGCAGGTGGGTGTCCCGCAGCGTGAGCTGGTACTGCGCCACGGCGGTGCCGGGGCTGGTGCGGATCACTGCGTTGCCCGGCTGTGCGGGCGCGGCGCGGCCGTCGATCTCGAGCCGGGCCAGGCTGAGTGTGCCGCCGGGCGCGATCTGGAACAGCGCCGGCTGCGAAAATCGGATCCGCGCACGCCCGTGTTGCGGGCCTTCCAGCGTCAGTGGCCGGTCCACGTCGAGGATGTCATCGACCTGGTAGCGCCCTGCATCCAGCTGCAGGCGATCGCCGGGGGCGGCGTGCGCCACGGCGTCGGTCAGGCTGGTCGGGCCCGGCCGCACGCGCGTACGGCGGCCGCTGTCGGCCACCGCCTGCGGCGCCTGCTTGGGATACCAGCTCACGCCCACCTGGTCGCGTGCGATGTAGCTCAGCGCCGGGTTGGCGCCGACGCCGGTGGCATTGTCGGCGACCAGCAAGCCGGTGCTGGCACGGGTCATCGTCACCTGGCGGCTGTCGACGCCGCCGGGCAGGCGGGTGGATGCCAGCGGGCCTTGCAGGTTGCCGGCAAACGCGATGCCGGACAGATCGCCCAGCACGCGCACCGGGTCGCTGGCGGACACGATCAGGTTGCCGGCAAAGCGGCTGTTGATCGGCGCGGCGGTGCGCTCGGCATCCATGCCGGCACCGAAGAACAGCTGGTTGACGCTGACGAAGGTATTGCGCTCGATGCGCGCCTGGTCCACCTGCACGTAGCGGTTGGCGGGCGAATTGGGCACCCCGTACATGATGCTCAGCGCCGACGAATAGCCATCCCCGGCCAGGTTTTCCAGGTAGTTGTGGCGCACGGTCTGCCGGCGGTTGATCACGCGGATGCCGCCGGTGTTGGCCTTGCCGTCGCCGAAGAACACGTTGCGCTCGACCAGGTTGCCATCGCCATGCCGCAGCACCAGCGCGCCGCGCGATTGCTTGAACACATTGCCGCGGTAGGTGTTGCCGCCGGACTTGTTGGAGACCACCTCCACCTCGCCGTCGCAGCCTTCGAACCAGTTGTTGTCCACCACCGAGTTGGAGGCGCTGTCGGCATCGCTGCTGGTGCCGATGCGCAGCGTCTCGCCGCCATTGGCGCCCAGGTTGGGGCGTGGCCCGAACCAGTTGTGGTCGATGCGATGGCGATTGTCCAGGCCCTGGGTGGCGTCGCGCACCACCACCAGGGTGGGGCCGGCATTGGTCTTGCCGACCAGCTGGTTGTGGTCGAAGCGGTTGTCGCTGTCGTACAGCGCCACCCAGTTGTCCGAATCGTTGCGGGTGGGCTTGCTGAAGCCGTCCACCACCACCCGGGTGATGCGGCTGTGGCGCGCGCGTTCCTTGCTGGAGATGCGGTACGACAGCACCGCATCGCCCGGGCCGTGGCCGTCGCGGAACACCAGGTCCGACACCACCAGGTAGGTGCCGGCCATGCGCAGGTCGGAGGTGCCGCTGATGATCACCTTGCCGGGCGTCTGCGCGGTGAGGGTGATCGGCTGCTCGGCGGTGCCTTGCCCGCGCAGCACGATGGCGAAATCCCGCCACTGCCCATCGGCCAGCACGATGCGATCGCCGGCACGCAGCGCGGCCGCTGCCACGGCGTATTCGCTCTGGTCGTGCACCAGGTACGAGGTGGCCTGGGCCGAGCCGATCCAGGCGGGCGCGCACAGCAGCAACAGGCAGGCAAGGGAAACGGGGGATCGCATCGGGATGCTCCTGGACGCTGGCGCGTCGGTGATGGCCGAGGGTAACAGTGCAGGCTGGATCGTCAACCAAAAGAGTAGTCCAGTTGGTTGCTATTGAAGCTCGGGAAACACTGAATGTCATGCTGCGTACGCACAAAAAATTGCCCCAAAATTGGCCTAGATAGGTGGCTCGATCGGTAAATCAAAGAAATGATTGACTTGCCACGGATCCGCATGGAATCTCCACCGCGCTCGGTTTCGAGCATCCTTTGGGAGGAGGAATTGTGCGATACACAGAATTAGTCCAATTGCGTATACCAGTTAGCTGGACCGTCTTGGCGCAGGCACTGCTGGGCGCTGTTGCGCTGGCCAGCACACACGTGGCCATGGCCCAGCAGACCGATGCTGCCCAGTCGCCGCCCCAGCAGGCGCCCACCACGCTGGACCAGGTCAAGGTCACCGGCATCCGCAGCTCGATCCAGTCATCCATCGACAGCAAGCGCGAGCAGACGGTGGTGGCCGACGTGCTGTCGGCCGAGGACATCGGCGATCTGCCGGCGCTGTCGATCGGCGAGGCGATCGAGACCATCACCGGAGCGGCCACGCACCGCGAAAAGGGCGGCGCGTCGGAGATTTCCATCCGTGGCTTGGGGCCGTTCCTGGGCTCGGCCACCTTCAACGGGCGCGAGGCCAGCAACGGCAGCGGCGACCGCTCGGTGAACTTCAACCAGTTCCCCTCCGAACTCATCAATACCGTGGCGATCTACAAGACCCAGCGCGCCGATTTCGTCGAAGGCGGCATCGCCGGCACGGTCAACATGCAGACCGTGCGGCCGCTGGAATTCGGCAAGCGCCGCGTGCAGCTGGACGGGCGGGCGACCTATGCCGACGGCGACAGCAAGCTGCGCGACGCCGATGGCGTGGGCTGGCGCGGCACCGTCAGCTACCTGGACCAGTTCGACCTGCGCGGGGCCGGCAAGCTGGGGGTCTCGCTCGGCCTGCAGCGGCTGGAAGGCACCAACCCGGAAGAGGTGATGAGCAGCAGCTCCACCTGGACGGCCTGCAACGCCAACGAGGTGGTGGGCGCCAGCCGCAACTGCACCGCCGTGACCCCGGCGCAGGTGCAGGCGGGCACGCCGTACTACCTGGCGCCCGGCAGTCGCGTGTACCGCCAGATCAGCGAACACGATCAACGCGATGCCGCCTTCGCGGCGCTGCAATGGCGGCCGTTCGACGGCCTGGACGTGGCTTTGGATTACCAGGACTCGCAGCGCACCGTCACCGAAGACCGCGCCGAGCTCAATTTCTCCGAGACCTTGCGCAACCTCAACAACCGCCAGGTGGGCGACAACGGCGCCTTGCTCGGCCATACCGGCAGCAGTACGGTCGAATCCTCCACCGACTACAAGGTGCGCGACGAGCAGTACCGCGGTGGCGGGCTGCGCGTGGAATGGCGCCCGAACGCGGCCTGGATGCTGTCCACCGACCTGTCGTATTCGCGCACCGAGCGCAGCGAGATCGACCGCATGATGCGGCTGCGCTCCAATGCCACCGACATCAACGGCAACCGCGTGCCCGGGATCAACGGGCAGCGCGTGGACTACACCTATACCTATGCCGGCGATGTGCCGGGGATCGTGGTCGATCCTGCGTTCGACCTGAACAACCCGGACAATTTCAGCGCGGCCGCGCGTGCGCGCCGCGACGAGTTGCGCCGCGAGCACACCATCCGGGCCTGGCGCTTCGATGGCGCCTTCACCCCGGAAGGCGGGCTGCTCACCTCCATCAAGGGCGGCGTGCGCCTGTCCGAGGCGACCTACCGCGACCTGGACGACCGCGTCGAGCGCAACGTCACCGATGCGGCCACGATCCGCGCCGCCAACCTGGCCTGCCGGCAACCGTTCCCGCAGGAGGATTTCCTCTCCGGCGCCAGCGGCAACACCATCCAGCAATGGGCCACCTTCGACAGCCGCTGTCTGTTCGGCGCCATTACCGGCGTGGACGACACCGGCCGCAATGCCGACCCGCGCGGCACCGCCGACGCCGACGTGGAAGAAAAGACCCGCGCGCTGTACGTGATGGGCGAATTTGCCAGCACGCTGTTCGGGTTGCCGCTGGATGGCAACCTGGGCGTGCGCTGGGTGCGCACCGATGTGAGCTCGGTGGGATTGCGCGGCGAGCTGGACGTCATCGACAACCCCGACGGCACCATCCAGCTGGTGGAAACCGGACGCTTCGCCGCGCAGACGGTGCGCGCGTCCAACCGCGTGTTCCTGCCCAGCTTCAACGCCAACATCGGCCTGACCGACCAGACCCAGCTGCGCTTGGGGCTGTACCGGGCCATGGCCCGCCCGGATCTGGTGGCGCTGTCTGCCGGGCGCACCTTCATCCTGGAACCGGGGACCGAGTTCACGACCGTCGGCGAGGCGATCGGCAGCATCACCGCCACCGGCAACCCGCGCACGCGGCCGCTGCTGTCGTCCAATGCGGACGTGTCGCTGGAGTGGTACCCCAATGCCGATTCCCTGCTTAGCGCCGCGGTCTACTACAAGCAGTTCACCGGGGGCGCGGTGCCCACGGTGGTGGACGAACGCTTCGTCATCGACGGCACGTCGGTGGTGGTGCCGGTGGTGCAGGACGTCACCACCCGGCAGAAGAGCGATCTCACCGGGCTGGAGCTGACCGGCACCCACCGCTTCTCCTACCTGCCGGCGCCGTTCGACGGCCTGGGCGTCAAGCTCAGCTACAACTACGCCGATTCCAACTACAAGACCCAGGATCTGCGCCTGGGCGACCAGGTCGATCCGGCGACCGGGCTGGTGAGCGGCGGCATCGTCGCGCCGGCCAATATCTTCGGCCTGTCGCGGCACGTGTTCTCCGGCCAGCTGTATTACGCCATCGGCGCGGTCGACCTGCAGGCCATCTACAAGTACCGCTCGGAGTATTTCCAGAAGTTCGTCGGTGCCCCGGCGCAGAACCGCTACGTGCGCGACAGCGGCACCCTGGACCTGCGTGCCAGCTACCGTTTCAATGCGCAGCTGTCGGTGTCGCTGGAGGCGTCCAACCTGACCAACGAGCCACGGATCTCCGACATGCCGGTGCCCGGCAGCTTCCGTGAGTACAACACCTACGGGCGACGCTATTATTTGGGGGTGCGCTACCGGTTCTAGCGTCGCCACCGGCGCGGTTTCCGCCGCGCCACCTGTCCGGCACCCGCGTGCCGGGCCGATCACCTTGAGGGTTTGAGTCGCCGATGTCCGAAAACCGCCTGTACCACTCCGTTGCCGCCAAGATCCGCGCGTTGATCGACACGGGCGAATTCCCGGTCGGCTCGCGCCTGCCGGGCGAACGCGAGTTGGCCGAGCGCTTCGGCGTCAGCCGCGTGACCGTGCGCGAGGCCGAGATCGCACTGGAGGCGCAGGGCCGCATCGTGATCAAGATCGGCTCGGGCGTGTACGTCAAGCCACGCCTGGCCTCGGACGAGGGCGCCTTGCCGGATGTCAGCGCGTTCGAGCTGACCGCCGCGCGCGCGGTGATCGAGGCGGAAGCGGCCGCGTTGGCGGCCAGCCACATCACCGATGCGGAGCTGGATGAATTGAATGGCATGATCCAGGCGCTGTCGGCGCCTGGGCTCAGCGATGCGGCCGCCGCCGACTACGACCGCGCCTTCCATCTGGCGATCGCGCGGATCAGCGGCAACCCGGTGGTGGCGCACTGCGTGCAGCTGATCTGGCGCATGCGCAACGAGTTGCCGCGCGTGCGCGAGGTGTACGCGCGGGTCTGCCACGACGACGGCGCCACCCGTGTGGACGAACACACCGCCATCCTGCAGGCCCTGCAGCAACGCGACCCGATGGCGGCACGCACGGCCATGCGCAACCACTTCCAGCGCCTGTTCGAATCCATGCTGGAGGCGACCGAGAACGATGCCCTGGCGGAGATCCGCCGCCGCACCCAGCAGGACCGCGCGCATTTTCTGGCGGCCACGCGCACCTGAGTGCATGGCATGGTCGGTTGGGCGCAATGCGTCCACCGCCAGCGGCACTTTTGTGCCGCTGACGCTGGATTCTGCGAAAGACCCATCCTCCAATCAGCTGGACGCGCCGTCTGTCCTGTTCGGCACCACCGACGCGCGGCTGACCGGATTGTTGCGCCTGCGGTTGCCGCAGACGCTGCAGCGATGACACGCTGCTGGCGCGTCCGCCCTCAGGCAGATGGCTCTACCTGAGGGGCGCGCGCGGGCACCTGCAGTGCAGGCCTCAGTCCGCCATCACCTTGTCCGGCGTCATCGGGGTACTGCGGATGCGCTTGCCGGTGGCATGGAAGATCGCATTGCAGATCGCCGCCGAGACGCCGACCAGGCCGATCTCGCCCACGCCCTTGGCACCCAGGCTGCTGACGATGCGGTCGTCCTCGTCGGCGAAGATCACATCGATGTCGTGGATGTCGGCATTGGCCGAGACGTGATACATCGCAAAATCGTGATTCATGAAACGGCCGAAGCGGTGATCGGACTGGGTATGTTCGTGCAGCGCCTGGCCGATGCCCCAGACCACGCCGCCGACGATCTGGCTGCGCGCGGTGATCGGGTTAAGGATGCGCCCGGCCGCCACGGCGCTGACCACGCGGATGACCCGCACCGTGCCGAGCTCCTCGTCCACCCGTACTTCCACGAACACCGCACCATGGGTGGCACGGGTGTAGTTGCGTTGCTTGAGCACATTGGGCAGCAGCAGGAACTTGTCTTCGATCTGTTCCAGCTGGGAAGCACGCAATACCTCGGTCAGGGCGATGGTGGTGCCGGCGTCGGCGCGCAACGCCAGCGTGCCATCGGCAAAGACCACCTCGTCCAGCTTGGCCTTGGTGAAGCGCGAATTCGGTAACGCCTGCGCCAGCCGCAGCAGCCGCGCGCGCAATTTGCCGCACACGCCATCCACCGCCGAGCCCACCGTGGTCACGTGCGAGGAGCCGCCTTCGATTGGTGCCACCGGCAGCGTCGAATCGCCCAGCTGGAAGGTGACCTGTTCCAGCGGCAGGCCCAGTGCTTCGGCCGCGATCATCGCCATCACCGTATAGGTGCCGGTGCCGATATCGCTGGCTGCGCTGCTCACCACCAGCCGGCCATCGGCGTGCAGCACCGCGTGCGCGCGCGCAAACATCTGCATCGCATCCCATTGCCCGGTGGCCATGCCCCAGCCCACCCATTCGTTGCCTTCCTTGCGTGCGCGCGGCTGCAACGGGCGCTGCGCCCAGCCGAAGCGCTCGGCGCCTTGCTGGTAGCACGCGCGCAGTGCCTTGGTGGAGTAGGGCTTGTCGTCGGCCGGGTTGACCTCGGCGTAGTTCTTCAGGCGCAGCGCCAGCGGATCCATGCCCAGCTCATAAGACAGCTCGTCCATTGCCACTTCCAGCGCATGCACGCCGTGTGCGGCGCCGGGGGCGCGCATGTCCATCGGGCTGAACTGGTCCAGGCTCACCAAGTTGTAGCCCAGATGCACGTTGTCGCAGGCATACAGCTGCCCGCTCCAGTTGACCACCACCTCGACGTAGTCCTCGATCCGCGAGGTCTCGGCGATGGCCTCGTGCCAGATCGCCTGTAGGCGGCCATCGCGGTCGGCACCGAGCTTGAGCCGCTGCAGCGTCTCGGGGCGATGGCCAAAGGTGAACATCTGTTGCCGCGTCAGCACCACGCGTACCGAGCGGTCCAGCAGGATCGAGGCCATCACGGCAAGCGGCAACTGATACTGCGGTCGCAGCCCGGAGCCGAAGGCGCCGCCCACGTACGGATTGCGCACGGTGACCTTGCGCTTGCTCAGGCCGAACACATGCGAGACATACCAGCGGCTGTTCTGCGAGCCCTGGGTCTTGTCGTAGATGGTGAAGTGGCCATCGGCGTCGCGGATCACCGTGGAGGCGAACAGCTCCATCGGATTGTGGTGCTCCACGCCGCTGTAATAGTCGGCCTGCACCTGGACGGCGGCATTGGAGAAGGCGCTGTCCGGCTCGCCCTTGTCCTTGGGTGGTGGCGAGAAACCGGCCTTCATGGCCTTGGGCTTGTGCGCACGGTCCAGGTTGGTCATCAGGTTGGTGTCGTGCGGGTCCTGCAGCAGTTCCACTTCCACCAGGTGGGCCGCGTGGCGCGCCGCTTCAAAAGTTTCGGCCACCACCAGCGCGATCGGCTGGCCGCTGTACAGGATCTTGTTGTCGTACAAGGGGCGGAACGGCGAACCGGCCGGTGCGGTCATGTCCTTGTAGAACACGTCCATGCCGCGCATATGCGGGCGGTTTTCATGGGTGACGATCTCCAGCACGCCGGGCACCGCGCGTGCGGCGGCAAGATGGAAGGCGACGATCTCGCCCTTGGCGATGCTGCTGTTGACCACCACGCCGTAGGCCAGATCCGCCACCGGCCATTCGGCGGCATAGCGCGCCTGGCCGGTGACCTTGGCGCGTCCGTCGATGCGGGTGACGCCGGTGCCGGTGGGGCGATAGCCGGTACCGCTGTCGGCAACCGGCGGGCTCAGGTCGTTGTCGGGTAGATCGGTGCTGCGTGCGTTCATGGCGCTTCCTCCAGCGCGCTGGTTCGCCCGCGGTTGTCGATGGTGCCCTCGCGGGCGACGTCCAGGGCACGCACGATCGCGCGGCGTGCCAGCGGCAGCTTGAAGGCGTTGTTGCCTTGCGGTTGCGCACCTTGCAGCAGGGCATCGGCCAGGCTGCCGAAGCTGCCGGCCGTGGCCGGCTTGCCCACCAGCTGCGCCTCGGCGTCGGGATTGCGCCAGGGCTTGTGCGCCACGCCGCCCAGGGCAACGCGCACCTCGCGGATGCTGCCGTCCTCGGCCAGATCCAGCGCGGCGGCCACCGACACCAGCGCGAATGCATACGACAGCCGCTCGCGGATCTTCAGGTAGGCACTATGCGCGACGAAACGCTGCGCATCGGGCAGGTCGATATGCACGATCAGCTCGTCCGGGGCCAGCGTGCTGTCCAGCTCCGGGTGCTCGCCGGGCAGGCGGTGGAACTGCGCGAACGGGATGTCGCGCTCGCCATTGGGGCCTTGCACGTGCACCACCGCGTCCAGCGCAGCCAGCGCCACGCACATGTCCGACGGATGCGTTGCAATGCACTGCGCGCTGGCGCCGAGGATGGCGTTGTAGGTGGTGAGCCCGCCGATGGCCGAGCAGCCGGTACCGGGCTCGCGCTTGTTGCATGGGGTAGCGTGGTCGTAGAAATACAGGCAGCGCGTGCGCTGCAGCAGGTTGCCGCCGTTGCTGGCCATGTTGCGGATCTGCGGCGAGGCGCCGGCCAGGATCGCCGCGCTCAGCAAGGGGTAACGCGTTTCCACGTCCGGGTGGTAAGCAGTGTCGGCGTTGCGCGCGAGCGCGCCCAGGCGCAGGCCGCCATCGGGTTGGCTGGTGATGCTGTCCAGCGGCAGGCGATTGATGTCGACCAGGCTAGCCGGCCGCATCAACTGCAGTTTCATCAGGTCGGTGAGATTGGTGCCGCCGGCGATCAGGCGCACCGGGGCTTCGGCAGGCACCGGGTGCGGGTCGCTGCCACGCACCGACAACGCAGTGAGGGCCGCATCGACGGAGTCCGCGCGCGTGTAGGTAAGCGGAATCATGCCGGCACCGTCCCTGGGGTCCATGGCGTGGCGGCGCTGTCGCTGCTGTCGCTGGGCTTGCCCATGACCTGCATCACCGCATCGGTGATCTGCGGATAGGCGCCGCAGCGGCACAGGTTGCCGCTCATCAGTTCGCGCACCTGGTCGCGATCATGCGCCTTACCTTCCTTGATCAGGCCCACCGCCGAACACAACTGCCCGGGCGTGCAATAGCCGCACTGGAAGGCGTCGTTGTCGATGAAGGCGCGCTGCAGCGGATGCAGCTGGTCACCCTCGGCCAGGCCTTCGACGGTGGTGATCTCGGCGCCGTCCTGCATGACGGCAAGCGTCAGGCAGCTGTTGATGCGGCGCCCATCGACCAGCACCGTGCAGGCACCGCACTGGCCGTGGTCGCAGCCTTTCTTGGTGCCGGTGAGGTCGAGCCGGTCGCGCAACAGGTCGAGCAGGCTGACCCAGGCTTCGAGCTGCAATTGGTAAGGCTGACCATTGATGCGCAGGTTGACCGGGTAGGTCGGCGCAGCAGTGGTGGCGGTGGCCGGCGCCGTGTCACGGGCTGCGGCGGGAGTGGCATTCATGCGAGCCCCGTGGCGATGGCTGAGAGGGCCTTCACCTTGACCACGCGACGGTCAACGCAGGGTGTAGGCAATGCGGTGATGGTGTTCACATCGGTACGTGGGTGATGCCCGGACATGTGCGGCACTGCGCGATGGCAATGGGCCGAGCTCGCCGCGCCGGCGCCAGCGGCCAGCTGGAACTGAACTCGTCAGTTGCGCGTTATTGCGGTCCACGCCAATCGCACGGCGTGCGACGGCGGTCTCGGTATCCTGTGCAGATGACGACGAGGTTGCAATGAGCCGGCGCGGCGGCAGTGCCGATCTTCCGCTGCATGGCGGGCGCGTACCGCGCTGGTTGGGTGAGCGGATGACGCGCCTGGGCACGGTGATGTGCGAGGCGATCGTGCACACCTATGGGCGCGATGAATTGTTGCGGCGGCTTGCGCATCCGTTCTGGTTCCAGTCCTTTGGCGCGGTGATGGGGATGGACTGGCATTCCTCCGGCATCACCACCAGCGTGATGGGCGCACTCAAGCGCGGGCTCACGCCGTTGTCCGGCGAACTCGGCATCCATGTCTGCGGTGGGCGCGGGCGGCACTCGCGCGCAACGCCGGCCGAATTGCTTGCGGTAGGCGATGGGGTCGGGCTGGATGGCGCTGCGCTGGCGCGGGCCAGTCGCCTGGTGGCCAAGGTGGACAGCGCCGCGGTGCAGGATGGCTTCGACCTGTATCTGCACAGTTTCATCGTCAGCGACGACGGGCGCTGGGTGGTGGTGCAGCAGGGCATGAACGGGCAACGCAAGCAGGCGCGCCGCTATCACTGGTTGTCGGAAGGGCTGAGCAGTTTTGTGGATGCGCCGCATGCGGCCATCGACGGGCCGCAGCAGGGCAATATCGTCAACCTGGCCGACCATCGTGCCGCTGCCGCGCGTGCGGCGCAGGTGGCGTTGTTGCAGACGCTGCCGCCGGATCGCCTTGCCCGTGAGTGGCAACGCATCGACGCCGCGCAGGCACCGGTTGCGCCTGCTGTGGCGCAGGCGCCGGTCACCGGTGACCTGTTTGCAGGCCAGGGCTGGGACCCCGCGCAGCAACCGCATCTGGGCATGCCCGGCCATCACGACGTGCGCAGCGAAAACGTGATCACCCGCCGGCTGCACGCCAGCCTGGCGGCTGCGGCCGAGTGCGGCCCCGCCGATTTCACCGCGCTGTTGCAGGTGCCGGGCGTGGGCGCGCGCACCGTGCGTTCGCTGGCGATGGTGGCCGAGGTGTTGCATGGCACCCCGTGTCGTTTCAGCGACCCGGCGCGCTTTTCGCTTGCCCACGGCGGCAAGGACCGGCATCCGTTCCCGGTGCCCACGCGCGTGTTCGATCACACCATCGGCGTGCTCAAGCAGGCGATGCAGCAGGCCCGGCTCGGCAACGAGGAGCGGCTGCAGGCCATCGCGCGGCTGGATGCGCAGGCACGTCGGCTGGAGGCCGGCGCACGCGGTCCGTCGGTGGAGGCGTATATCGCGCAGGAGCGTGTGGATGCGCACCGCTATGGCGGGCGCAGCGTGTTCGGTTGGGAGCAGCCGGTCGAGGCTCATCAACCGCGTGAGTCGCAGGCGCAGCGCAAGGCAGGCCAATGAGCGCGCAACTGCGCCGTGGCAAGGTGGCCATCGACGGCCGCTGCTTCACCTATGTGTTCCCGTGCCGGTGGGAAGACCATTGCAAGATCGGCTTTTCGCGCGACCCGCTGGGCCGCATCGGCAGCCTGCATCCGCGCTGGTTTGCGTTCTTCGACCTGGAGCGCGGCGTGCTGGTGGAAGCCGAGCGCGAACGCGATGCGCGGGATCTGGAACTGCAACTGCGCCGGCCCCTGGGTGAGCACAACGCACCGGCCCCATTGGCGATTCGCAGTGCGGCGGGCGGGCACACCGAATGGTTTCGTGGTGTGGGGGAGGTGCTCGAGGTGGCAGTGGCGCAGCTGGAGCAGCAGGGATATCGCGTGTTCGCACTCCAGGCCTGGCTGCAGGCGGCAATGGCCCAGCGGATCGATCGCCTGTACGACTGGTCGCTGCTGCAGTTGAGCCAGGATGAACTCGACGGCGTCACCGGGCCCACCGCAGCGCAACAGATGCTGCGCGATGTGCTGGATGGCTACCGCGCACTGGAGCTGCCACTGCAGGCGCATCTGCCCGATGTGATCTGGGACTGGTACTGCCGCAGCCAATAGCCAAGTGCATTGCCGCCGCCTTGACGTGTGCGGCGACAGCATCGGCGCAACCGATGAGGAGACGCGCGCATGCAGTACGCAACGCTGGAATTGAGCAACCCCTTCAAGGTGCTGTTTTCGATGCGCCAGGTGCAGGCGGCGGAAATGGTGATGGCACCGGGCGATCGCGAGGGTGGCCCGGACAATCGCCATCGCGGCGCCGACCAATGGCTGTTCGTGGTGGACGGCACGGGCGAGGCCATCGTGGATGGCCACACGCAGGCATTGCAGGCCGGCAGCCTGATCGCGATCGAGCGTGGCCAGGCGCACGAGATTCGCAATACCGGTGACACGCCGCTGAAGACGGTCAACTTCTATCACCCGCCGGCCTACGATGCGCAGGGCGAGCCATTGCCGGCAGGCGAAGGCTGACAAGCAACGCGATGGATGCAGGCTGGCAGCGTGCTGTTCAACGGCATGCTGTTCAACGGCGTGCTGTTCAACCGCCAGTGCGTTGTCGACCATGCGTTGACGTGGCGGTTGCTTACATCGGCACGTCACAACGCACCGGGAGCATCCCCATGCCAGAAGCCAAGACGCGGCGCGCGGCCGCCCAGGACAAGCGCGAGGGCAAGTCGGCCAGTACCCAGGCCGGCGAATACGTCAAAGAAGAAATCGACCACGTGCGCGAAGGCAAGCATGGTGCCAAGAGCACCAGGCAGGCAATTGCGATTGGCCTGTCCAAGGCGCGCCGCGATGGCGTGGATGCCAAGCCGTCCAAGAGCGCCTCCAGGAGCACCAGGAAAAAGGCGGCGCAGGACAGCGAGGCGGCCAAGAAGACCACCGCCAAGACCGTAGACAAGACCACCCGCAAAGCGACCAAGCAGACGGCGAAAAAGGCCACCAAGAAGGCCACCACCAAGAAGGCCACCAAGAAGACGACGAAACAGGCGGCCAAAAAAGCCACCAAGAAGACCTCGCCCACGCGGTCGGCAGGCGCCAAGAAGGCCTTGAAGACGGCCAGCAAGAAGACCACCGCCAAGCAGGTTGCCGGCACCCAGGCGCTGTCGCGCCAGGCCAGGAGTGCAGCGGCCAAACGCAGTTCCAGCAGCCGCTCGGCAGCGGCCAAGAAAGCTGCCAAGACCAAGGGGCCTGGCGTGCGCAAGGCTGCCGCCAGGAAAGCGGCGGCGACGCGGAAGCGGCCAGCGAGCACGCGCGAGAGCTGATCGATGCTGCTGCCGTCTTGGGCGCCCGACGAGAGGGCGGGCGCCTGGCCACGCGCGATGTCCCAGCGCCCCGAGGTTCTTCAGAGCAAGGTTCTTGAGAGTGAGCCTGCGCCGCGACCTCGGCGGTAGTGCGCCGCAGGTGGGTGGATCCGCTCCTGCTGCCGGGGTTGCACGGGCGGCCGCAATCAATTGGCAAAGGCAGGTGCTTCAATCGTGCCGTCGGCCAGCCCGGTGTAGCTGCCGTAAAGCTCCGGATCGTCGGCTGACAGCGCAGCGCCATTGAGCACGATGACGGTTTCGCCGGCGACCGCAGCCGTGCGCTTGTTGCCATCCCCAAACGGATGCGTGCGCGGTAAGCCAGGCGCAAGCTCAGCGGCCCGCGCGGCCAGATTCGGCGCTGGGTCGTATCCGGCCGGTCGCAGGCCGGTCCTGGCTGAAGCGGCTCAGCAACCTGCACGGGCCAATCTCGCCTGCTGCGACAGATAGGTGTACAAATGTACACCTTGCCCCGTCCGGCCGCTGCACTCCCATGGAACCTCTCTCTCCCAAACGTCTGGCCGTGCTGGCTTTCCTGCAGGAGCAGGCCCACGCAGGGGTGTCGCCCAGCCTGGCCGAGATTGCGCAGGCATTCGGGTTCGCCTCGCGCAATGCCGCGCAAAAGCACGTGCAGGCGCTGGCCGAGGCCGGCTTGATCGAGCTGCTGCCCAATCAGAAGCGGGGCATCCGCATGCCGGGCGGCGCCGCGCGCGATGCGTTGCTGGCCTTGCCGGTGCTGGGGCGGGTGGCGGCCGGCGTGCCAATCGGGGCGGATATCGGCCTGGACCGGCAGCTGTGGCTGGACCGTGCGCTGTTTTCGTTGCTCCCGGACTATCTGCTGCAGGTGCAAGGCGATTCGATGATCGACGACGGCATCCTGGACGGCGATCTGGTCGGCGTGCATCGCAGCAGCGAGGCGCGCGATGGGCAGATCGTGGTGGCGCGGGTGGATGGCGAAATCACCATCAAGCGGCTGGAGCGTGGTGCCGAACGCATCCGCCTGCTGCCGCGCAACCGCGCGCATGCGCCGATCGTGGTGGCCGCCGATGCCGACTTCGCGATCGAAGGGCTGTACTGCGGTCTGATCCGGCAGGGTTGAGATGAGCCAGGAGCCCGCGCGCATCAGGCAGGACGGCAACGCGGCAGTCGCCCTGCCGCTGGACGCCTTGCTGGCCGCACGCACGGTATGGCGCGCAGGTCACGGCACCGCCATCGCCCATGGCGGCGAATCCACCGGGCATGCGGCACTGGACGCATTGCTGCCCGATGGCGGCTGGCCGCGGCGGGCACTGACCGAGTTGCTGCTGCCCGCGCACGGCGTGGGCGAGATCGCGCTGCTGTTGCCCACGCTGGCGCGCATGACCGGCGCCAGCAGCCGGGTGGTGCTGGTGGCGCCGCCGTTCATTCCCTATGCGCCGGCCTGGCAGGCGGGCGGGGTGGTGCTGGACCATCTGGAAGTGGTGCAGGCCGAGCCGCGCGATGCCTTGTGGGCGTTCGAACAATGCCTGCGCAGCGGCGCCTGCGCGGCGGTACTGGGCTGGCCGCAGACCGGCGATGCGCGCGCATTGCGGCGACTGCAGGTCGCCGCCGACAGCGGCAACTGTTGCGCGTTTGCGCTGCGCGATCGCAAGCATGCGGTCAATGCATCGCCGGCGGCATTACGGCTGGAATTTCTGCCCGAGCGCGATGCCTGGCAGGTGCGCAAGTGCCGCGGCGGGCAGGTCCCGTCGCAGCCGTTGCGGCTGGCGCATTGAGGCGCGCGCATGTTGTGGGCCTGCATCTTGCTGCCGCAGCTGGCGCTGGACGCCGTCCTTCGGCGCCTGGAAGAGCCTGACGCACCGCTGGTGCTGGTGGAAGGGCCGGCGCAGTTGCGCAGCCTGCATTCGGTCAATCCAGCGGCGTCCGCCGCCGGCCTGAAAGCCGGCATGCGGCTGTCGGCGGCGCATGCGCTGATGGCCACTGTGCGCACCATCGACTACGAGGCGCAGGCCGAGGCGCGCACCCAGCGGTTTCTTGCGGCGTGGGCATACCGGCACAGTTCGCTGGTGAGCCAGCAATGGTCGCGTGCCATCGTGCTGGAGGCCGGCGCCAGTTTTCAACTGTTCGGGCCGTGGCCGCGTTTCGAGCGTCGGCTGCGCGATGAACTGCAGGCCTTGGGCTTCCAGCACCGGCTTGCCCTGGCACCGACACCGCGCGCCGCGCGCGTACTGGCCGGTTTGCGCGATGGCATGGTGGTGACGCAGTTGCCGGCCTTGCACGCCACGCTGGACCAGGTGCCGGTACGCCGCGCTGCGTTGCCGGGCGATGCCGGCGAGCGCCTGCAACACATGGGCGTGCGCACGCTGGCGGCGGTGCGCGCGTTGCCGCGCGATGGGCTGCGCCGGCGGTTCGGTGCGGGCCTGCTCGAGCATCTGGACCGCCTCTACGGCCAGGTCGATGACCCCCTGGAGTGTTACGCACCACCGGATCACTTCGACCAGCGGGTGGAACTCGGCTACGAGGTGGAAATGCATCCGGCGCTGTTGTTCCCGCTGCGGCGTTTGATCGGCGATCTGTGCACCTACCTGTCCATCCGCGATGGCGGCGTGCAACGGTTCCTGCTGCGGCTGGAACACGAAGAAGGCGCCACCGATGTCGAGATCGGCCTGCTGACGCCGGAACGGGCGCCGACGCTGTTGTTCGAGCTTGCGCGCAACCGGCTGGAGCGGGTGGAGATCCCGCGGCCGGTGGTGGCGATGCGCCTGCTGGCGCGGCAGCTGCCGCCGTTCGTGCCGGCCATGCGCGATCTGTTCGATCAACGTGCGCAGCAATCGGTGGAGTGGCCGCAGCTGCGCGAGCGCCTGCGTGCGCGGCTCGGCGACGAGGCGGTGTATCGCGTACTGCCGGCCGACGACCCGCGCCCGGAACGCGCCTGGCGGCGCGCCATTGGCGATGCGGTGCGCGAAACCGGTGCGCCGCCACGTCCGCCGCGCCCGACCTGGCTGCTGCCGCAACCGGTGCCCCTGCACGAGACCCAGCTGCGCATCGTCTCCGGGCCGGAGCGGCTGGAAAGCGGCTGGTGGGACGACGACGAGGCGCGTCGCGATTACTACGTGGTGGAAACCGCGCGCGGGCGGCAGGCCTGGGTGTTTGCCGCACCAGGCCGTGTCGATGGCTGGATGCTGCACGGGTGGTTTGCATGATCCGCCCCATCCCCTTGCAGCACCGGCGCACTGCCTGCCGGGCCGGTCGCGGCAGCGGTGGCGCAGGCGCCCAATGTCGCGCAGCGAAGCGGCAACGGCAACGGCAACGGCAACGGCAACGGCAACGCATCGACCTGCAGCGCACTGGAAAACCCGTGCACTGGCAGCGCGAGGCTGACGGCGTGCGCGCATGAGCTGGGATGACGCCGTCGATGGTGTGGACCGCGATACGCCCGGTGGGCGCATGCCGCGCGGCTGGACGGTCGCCGCGCGCTTGCGCGCGGCAAACGACGATATCGCCCATGCCATGGTTGCCGATGGGCTGCCCGCGTATGCCGAGCTGCACTGCCTGTCGGACTTCTCGTTCCTGCGTGGCGCCTCCAGCGCGGAGCAGTTGTTCGCGCGCGCGCAACACTGCGGCTACAGCGCCCTGGCAATCACCGACGAGTGTTCGCTGGCCGGCATCGTGCGCGGGCTGGAAGCCTCGCGCGCCACCGGCGTGCGCCTGATCGTCGGCAGCGAGTTCACCCTGGTCGATGGCACCCGCTTCGTCCTGCTGGTGGAAAACGCGCACGGCTATCCGCAGCTGTGCGCGCTGATCACCACCGCGCGGCGTGCGGCAAGCAAGGGCGCCTATCGGCTGGGGCGTGCCGAGGTGGAGGCACAGTTTCGCGGCGTGGAGCCCGGCGTGTTCGCAGTGTGGTTGCCCGGTGCGCAGCCGCAGGCCGGGCAGGGCACCTGGTTGCAGCAGGTGTTCGGCGCGCGTGCATTCCTGGCGGTGGAGCTGCATCGCGAACAGGACGATGCGGCGCGCTTGCTTGCCCTGCAGGTGCTGGCGCAACAACTGGGCATGAGCGCACTGGCCAGCGGCGATGTGCACATGGCGCAGCGGCGCGAGCGCATCGTGCAGGACACCCTGACCGCCATCCGCCACAGCTTGCCGTTGGCCGAGTGCGGCGCGCATCTGTTCCGCAACGGCGAGCGCCATCTGCGCACGCGGCGGGCCTTGGGCAACATCTACCCGGATGCGCTGCTGCAGGCCGCCGTGGACCTGGCGCAGCGCTGCAGCTTCGATATTTCCAGGCTTGAATACACCTATCCGCGCGAACTGGTGCCGGAAGGACATACGCCGGCGAGTTATCTGCGACAGCTCACCGAAGAGGGGATGCGTGAGCGGTGGCCGGCTGGAACGCCGGCAAAGGTACGCGCCGTCATCGAGAAGGAACTGGCGCTGATCGCGCACAAGAAGTACGAGGCGTTCTTTCTCACCGTGCAGGACGTGGTGCAGTTCGCACGGTCGAAGAAGATTCTCTGCCAGGGCCGTGGCTCATCGGCCAACTCGGCGGTGTGCTATGCGTTGGGCATCACCGCGGTCAACCCGGATGAAACGCGTCTGTTGATGGCGCGTTTTCTCTCCGAACAACGCAACGAACCACCGGACATCGACGTCGATTTCGAGCACGAACGCCGCGAGGAGGTGCTGCAGTACGTCTACAACAAATACGGGCGTGAACGCGCGGCGTTGGCCGCCACCGTGATCTGCTATCGCGGCAAGAGCGCCGTGCGCGACGTGGCCAAGGCCTTCGGCCTGCCGCCGGACCAGATCGCGCTGCTGGCCAATTGCTACGGCTGGGGCAATGGCGAAACGCCCATGGAACAGCGCATCGAAGAGGCCGGGTTCGATCTGGCCAACCCGCTGATCAACAAGATCCTCGTCGTCACCGAACACCTGCGCGATCACCCGCGCCATCTGTCGCAGCATGTGGGCGGATTCGTCATCTCCGATGAACCTTTGTCGCTGCTGGTGCCGGTGGAAAACGCAGCCATGGCCGACCGCACCATCATCCAGTGGGACAAGGACGACCTGGAAACGATGAAGCTGCTCAAGGTCGATTGCCTGGCGCTGGGCATGCTGACCTGCATCCGCAAGACGCTGGAGCTGGTGCGCGGGCATCGCGGGCGCGATTACAGCATCGCCACGCTGCCGGGCGAGGATGCGCCGACCTACAAGATGATCCAGCGCGCCGATACCGTGGGCGTATTCCAGATCGAATCGCGCGCGCAGATGGCGATGCTGCCGCGGCTCAAACCTGCGGTGTTCTACGACCTGGTGATCGAAGTGGCGATCGTGCGCCCCGGCCCGATCCAGGGCGATATGGTGCATCCGTATCTGCGCAGGCGGCAGGGCCGCGAGGAGGTGAACTATCCCTCGCCGGAGGTGGAGGACATCCTCAAGCCGACGCTCGGTGTGCCGCTGTTCCAGGAACAGGTGATGGAACTGCTGATGCACGCTGCCGATTACACCGAGAGCGAAGCGGACAATCTACGTCGCTCGATGGCGGCCTGGCGGCGCGGCGGCGATATGGAACAGCACCGTACGCGGGTGCGTGAGCGCATGCAGGGCAAAGGCTACGCCTCCACCTTCATCGACCAGATCTTCGAGCAGATCAAGGGCTTCGGTTCCTACGGCTTCCCGCAAAGCCACGCCGCCTCGTTCGCCAAGCTTGTCTACGCCAGCTGCTGGCTCAAGCGCCACGAGCCGGCGGCCTTCGCCTGCGGGCTGCTCAATGCGCAGCCGATGGGTTTCTACTCGGCCAGCCAGATCGTGCAGGACGCGCGCCGCGGCAGTGCCGAGCGCGCGCGCGTGGAGGTATTGCCGGTGGATGTGCTGCACAGCGATTGGGACAACACGCTGGTCGGGGGCCGGCCCTGGCGCAGTGACCAAGACCCCGGCGAACAACCGGCGATCCGGCTGGGCATGCGCCAGGTTGCCGGGTTATCGGAGGTGGTAGCCAATCGCATTGTCGCCGCGCGCGCGCAGCGGGCCTTCGCCGATATCGGCGATCTGTGCCTGCGCGCCGCACTCGACGAAAAGACGCGCCTGGCATTGGCCGAAGCTGGCGCCCTGCAGGGCATGGTCGGCAACCGCAATGCCGCGCGCTGGGCGATGGCCGGCGTGGAAGCACGCCGGCCGCTGCTGCCGGGCAGCCCGCAGGAACGCGAGGTGGAGTTTGAAGCACCGCGCGCAGGCGAGGAGATCCTGGCCGATTACCGTTCGGTCGGCCTGAGTCTGCGCCAGCATCCGATGGCGCTGCTGCGCCCGCAGATGCGGCAGCGGCGCATCCTCGGCCTGCGCGAATTGCAGGGCCGCCGCCACGGCAGCGGCGTGCATGTCGCCGGCCTGGTCACCCAGCGCCAGCGCCCGGCCACTGCCAAGGGCACCATCTTCGTCACCCTGGAAGACGAGCACGGCATGATCAACGTCATCGTCTGGTCGCACCTGGCGCTGCGCCGCCGCCGCGCACTGCTGGAATCGCGCCTGCTGGCCGTGCGTGGCCGCTGGGAACGCGTGGACGGCGTGGAGCACCTGATCGCCGGCGACCTGCACGACCTCAGCGACCTGCTCGGCGACATGCAGCTGCCCTCGCGCGATTTTCATTGAGCCAGTGTGGCTGGCGCACCTGCTGCGGCGAACGGCCGCGCCAACGCTGCCAGCGTCGGTGCAGCAGCCGACGCATCGTCACCGGTAGAAGATCCCCGATATGACGATGCAGCCGCTGGCACGCGTTGATGTACGCCTGCCGCCCTGTTGGACACACCTTCAGGCATTCCAGTCGCCACATCACGCACACTGTCACGCCGCGGCGCAGCTGGACGGAACCCTGCGTAGGCGCTAGCGTGGTGCGGATTTTTTGCCACAGGGGAACTGCCCAATGAGCCATGACGCGCAACCGCGCCAGCTCACCTTCCGCGCCGTCGTGCTGGCCATCGTGCTGGCGGTGGTGCTTTCGGCCGCCAACGCCTATCTGGGCCTGTTTGCCGGCCTGACCATCGCCACCGCCATTCCGGCCGCGGTCGTCTCGATGGGCGTGCTGCGCCTGCTCGGCGGCGGCACCATTCTGGAAAACAACATCGTCCAGACCGGTGCCTCGGCCGGTTCGTCGATCGCGGCCGGGGTGATCTTCACCATTCCCGCGCTGGTGATCATGGGCTATTGGCCGGACTTCAAGTACTGGTGGGTGCTCGGTATCGCCGGCATGGGTGGGTTGCTCGGGGTGCTGTTCTCGGTGCCGCTGCGGCGCTCGATGATCGTCGAAGACCCGCTGCCGTTCCCCGAAGGCAAGGCCGCGGCCGAGGTGCTCAAGGCCGGCGAGAATCCCGGTCCGGGCCTGAAGATCCTGGCCATGTCCGGCGCCATCGGTGCGCTGGTCAAGCTGGGTGCGGCCAGCGGCCTGCGGGTGATCCCGGACACCTGGGCGCAGGCCACCTACCTGGGCAGCAGCCGCCTGGTCGGCTATCTGGGTACCAACCTGTCGCCGGCGCTGCTGGGCGTGGGCTACATCGTCGGGCTGAATGTCGGCATCGTGGTGCTGTCCGGGTCGATCCTGTCCTGGCATATCGCCATTCCGCTGTACCAGCAGTTCTTCATGGGCAGCGACCCGGCACTGGCGCAAAGCCTGGTCGGCGCGCCGGCGGCCGATACGGCATTCGGCATCTGGGGCGCGAAGATCCGTTACCTCGGTGTCGGCGCGATGCTGATCGGCGGCGTGTGGACGCTGTTCTCGCTGCGTAAATCGCTGTTGTCCGGGGTCAAGAGCGGCTTCGCCGCTGCGCGCAAGAGCGGTGGCGGTGTGGTTGCCGAGACCGAACGCGACCTGCCGATGAAGTGGATGCTGGTGGCGCTGGTGCTGTGCACCCTGCCGCTGCTGGGCCTGTACCAGGCAATCGTGCAGCAGTGGCACGTTTCGATCCCGATGACCATCATCATGATCGTGGCCGGCTTCCTGTTCGTGTCGGTGTCCGGCTATTTGGCCGGCTTGATCGGTTCGTCCAACAATCCGGTCTCGGGTATCACCATCTCCACCATCCTGTTCGCCTCGGCAGTGCTGGTGCTGCTGCTGGGCAAGGATGGCCTGGTGCCGGTCGGCATCGGCGCCGCGCCTTTGGGTGCGGTGGCGGCGATCATGATCGGCGCGGTGGTGTGCTGCGCGGCAGCGGTGGGCGGCGACAACCTGCAGGATCTCAAGGCCGGTTATCTGGTCGGCGCCACGCCGTGGAAGCAGCAACTGATGCTGGGCATCGGCGCGTTTTCCTGCGCGCTGATCATGGCGCCGGTGCTGAACCTGCTCGCGCAGGCCTACGGCATCGGCCCGGCTACCCCGCAGCATCCAAATTCGCTCGCTGCGCCGCAGGCCACGCTGATGGCCTCGGTCGCCAAGGGCCTGTTCGGTGGGCAGTTGCCATGGTCGATGATTGCCATCGGTGCCGGCGTGGGCGCGGCGATCATCGCGCTGGACGAATGGCTGAAGAAGACCGGCAAGCGCTTCCGCGTGCCGGTGCTGGCGGCGGCGATCGGTATCTACCTGCCGCTGGAGCTGATGGTGCCGATCTTCATTGGCGGCCTGATCGCGCATCTGGTGGAACGCTTCCACAAGATCCGCGCCGACGACGAGGAAGGCCGCGACCGCGTGCACCGCCCGGGCGTGCTGTTCGCCGCCGGCCTGATCACCGGCGAGGCGTTGATGGGGATCGCCATCGCGGTGCCGATCGTGCTGTCCAGCCGTGCCGATGTGCTGGCGTTGCCGGCCAGCCTGCAGCTCAACCAGTGGTTCGGCCTGGCGATCCTTGCCCTGGTCGGCTGGCTGCTGTACCGCGTTGGCAAGCGCGGCGAACAGACCGCCTGAGGGTGACGCTTCACTAAGGCATACGCCTGCGCTGCCTCTGGACGGACACGCATCGCCGGATGCGTGTCCGTTTTTTGTTGTGGCATTGACCGGATTGCCGCGGTTCTGATTGCCTCGCAAGAGGCGCGGTTCGAATGCGGCCCTGCTGCCGAGCGCGCAAGTGCAGCAGCATGCCGGCACGGCACGGTGCACCGAATCGGCGCTGCGACCGCACAGCGGCATATTCAATTCAAACATCCCTGCAAGCTCGTGCATTGCTGCCGTGAGCAGATCTGCCTTGTCGATGCAGGGCAACGACATCGGCGCGCCCGGCTGACCTGCTGATCGGCCGACACGCGCGCAGCTGCAATCCGGCGACGCCTTACGCGCCTGCGCTCAGGCAACGCACGCCCAACGCCCAGGTCATCGCGTCTGCACCACCGCAGCGCCTTTGCGCCGGCTTTACGCCCTGCGCAGGCCGCGTGCATAGCGACTTTATGCCGCTGCTCCGTATCGTGCCGTCTCCCGCACCGATGGGTGCACCACGGCGACCGCATGCCTCGATCGATCCCGATGACGCGCCACCGCGCACGTCCTCGCACCGCGTAACCCCATCCACGATGGGCGTGGAAAAGCGACTCACATCACGCTGTGCGACATCCGCACACTGTTGAGGCCGCTTTTGTCACCGACGGCGTCTTCAGGCCCGCCGACGCCTATAAGATCGATTGGCAACACGCCGCCATCAGGCGGCCATGCAGTCGTTCGACATCCACGCGCATTCCCCCTCCCCAACGCTGACCGTTCACGCGAGCTGTCCAGCGTCTTGCCATGGAAACCACTGCAATGCTGACTGCCATCTCCCACCGCTCCACCCGCGCACGACGCGTTCCCTTGTTGAGCCTCGCCCTGGCCGGCGTGCTGAGCAGCCTCGCGCTGCAGGCACAGGCACAAGAGGCCACCGAAGCGGCGCTGTGCACCGATCGCCCGACCAAGGCCAATTCCACCTGTACCGTGCCAACCGGCGCCTGGCAGCTGGAGACCGATATCGGCAGCTACACCCGCGACAGCCAGCCCGCCACCCGCATCGAAACGGCGTACTTCACCAATCCCACGCTCAAATACGGCGTCAGCGACCGCATCGATCTGCAGCTGAACTGGGCACCGCAGCTGCAGGTCAAGACCACCGACCGCGCCACCGGCGCGCGCAGCAGCCTGAGCGGCGGCGGCGATATCTTCCTGCGCATGAAGGCGCGTTTCTACGAAAGCGATACCGCCAGCGTGGCGTTGCTGCCGTTCGTCAAGGCACCGACCGCGCGCACCGGCCTGGGCAACGACGAGTGGGAAGGCGGCGTCGCCTTGCCGATCAATTTCGTGCTGCCCAACAGTTTCTCGCTGACCTTCGGGCCCGAGGTGGATTGGTTGGCCGACAGCGATGGCAGCGGCAAGCATGTCGCCATCGTCAACGCGATCAATCTGGCGCATCCGCTCACCGCAAAGTTGTCGATGGCGGTGGAAGTGTGGTCGTCGATCAACCGCGACCCGGCGCAGACCATCGAGCAGTATTCGGCCGACATCGCCGCTGCGTATCTGCTCAATCCGCTGCTGCAGCTGGATGTGGGCGCCAACTTCGGCCTCAACGACCGCACCCCGGACGCGCAGGTGTATGTGGGCATGTCGCACCGCTTCTGAGGCGCGCAGCGCGCGCTGCGCACACAAAAGCCGCTGCGGTCCGCGCCTGTGCGGACTGCAGTGTTCTGCAGGCAACCGCTTCAGATATGTAATAAATGCCCGGTGCGGTGCGACACTATGTCGTCAGTCTGCCGGGCATGCCGGTGCCGGTCCCACCAGCGGTACGTGGGCCGGGGAGGGGAGTGACGGAAAGTGGGCAGTGATGCTGCCTCTACTGGCCGCCGTGCGGGCACCTTGCAGCATCCAGATCGGAATGCCGGGCGCGGTGCAGGGCGGAATCTCCTGATCGAGGTGTTGCAACGTGGAAACGAAATCGAAGTTGCCGGTCCCGGGCCGGGCATTGCTGCTGGTGCTGGGCATGCTGATTGCGCTGGTGGGGCTGATTTTTCTGCTGGGTGGCGCAAGGTTGGCCAGCCTGGGCGGCAGCTGGTATTTCCTGCTGATGGGCCTGGCGACCGCCGTGGCCGGCGTGCTGATCGTGCTGCGTCGGCCGGCCGGTGCGCTGGTGTACGGCGCCGCCTTCGTGCTGACGCTGGTCTGGGCGCTGTGGGATGCGGGGCTGGAGTTCTGGCCGCTGATCTCGCGGCTGATGCTGCCTGCGGCGTTCGCCGTGCTGGTGGCGCTGGCCTGGCCGGCGCTGCGGCGTAGCCGGGCCTTGCCGGCCGGGCGTACTGCCTATGGCGTGGCAACGGTGCTGGCGCTGGCGGTCGTGGCCGGTATCGGCGGCATGTTCGTGCCGCATCCGCCGGTGGCAGGCGAGCACGGGCCCGGCATGACGGCGGTGCAGCCGGCAAGCGCGCAACGGAACTGGTCCGCCTACGGCAATACCGATGGCGGCAGCCGCTTCGCTGCGCTGGACCAGATCAACCGCAGTAATGTCGACCAGCTGCAGGTCGCCTGGACCTACCACACCGGCGAGATCGCCAACAGCGACGGCAACGGTGCCGAAGACCAGTTGACCCCGCTGCAGGTGGGCGAGACCGTGTTCCTGTGCACACCGCACAACAATCTGATTGCGCTCGACGCCAGCACCGGCAAGCAGCTGTGGCGGCGCGAGATCAATGCGACCTCGTCGGTGTGGCAGCGCTGCCGTGGCCTGGGCTACTTCGATGCCGATACCGCGTTGCCGACGCCGAGCGTGGCCAACCCCTCGCCGATCACCGCAGTGACGGTGGCGCAGGATGCCAACTGCCGTCGCCGCCTGTTCACCAACACCATCGATGGTCGCCTGATCGCGGTGGATGCGGACACCGGTGCGTTCTGCCAGGGCTTCGGCAGCAACGGCCAGGTCGATCTCAAGGCCGGCCTGGGCGCTGCGCCGGATCCGTTCTACCAACTGACCTCGCCGCCACTGGTGGCCGGCACCACCGTGGTGGTGGGCGGACGCGTGGCCGACAACGTGCAGACCGACATGCCCGGTGGCGTGGTGCGCGGTTTCGATGTGGTCACCGGCGCGCAGCGCTGGGCCTTCGACCCGGGCAATCCGCACGATCGCCAGGCGCCGGCCGCCGGCAGCAGCTATGTGCGCAGCACGCCGAACGTGTGGGCACCGATGTCCTACGACGCGGCGATGAACACCGTGTTCCTGCCGCTGGGCGGGCCATCGACCGATCTGTACGGCGCCGAGCGCACCGCGCTCGATCACCGTTACGGCGCCTCGGTGCTGGCGCTGGATGCCACCACCGGTGCGGAGAAGTGGGTCTACCAGACCGTGCACAACGATCTGTGGGACTTCGACCTGCCGATGCAGCCCAGCCTGATCGACTTCCCCAACCGGGACGGCAGCCACACCCCGGCCGTGGTCATCGGCACCAAGGCCGGGCAGATCTACGTGCTCGATCGCGCCACCGGCAAGCCGCTGACCGAGGTCAGGGAAGTGCCGGTGAAAGGCTCGGATATCGCGCACGAGCAGTACGCGCCGACCCAGCCGCTGTCGGTCGGCATGCCGCAGATCGGCACTAAGCACCTGACCGAATCGGATATGTGGGGCGCCACTGCGATCGACCAGATGCTGTGCCGCATCGCGTTCAAGCAGATGCGGTATGAAGGCCTGTACACCGCGCCGGGCACCGATGTGTCGCTGAGCTTTCCCGGCTCGCTGGGCGGCATGAACTGGGGTGGCCTGTCGACCGACCCGGTGCATGACGTCATCTTCGCCAACGACATGCGCCTGGGTTTGTGGGTGCAGATGATTCCTGCCGACACCCGCAAGGCCGAGGCGTCCGGTGGTGGCGAGGCAGTCAATACCGGCATGGGCGCCGTGCCGCTGAAGGGCACGCCGTATGCGGTCAACAAGAACCGCTTCCTGTCGGCGCTGGGCATTCCATGCCAGGCGCCGCCGTACGGCACGCTCAGCGCGATCGACCTCAAGACGCGCAGCATCGCCTGGCAGGTGCCGGTGGGGACGGTGCAGGACACCGGCCCGTTCGGCATCAAGATGCATCTGCCGATCCCGATCGGCATGCCGACGCTGGGTGGCACGCTGTCCACGCAGGGCGGGCTCGTGTTCATCGCCGGCACCCAGGATTACTACCTGCGCGCGTTCGACAGCGGCACCGGCAAGGAGCTCTGGAAGGGCCGCCTGCCGGTCGGCAGTCAGGGCGGGCCGATGACCTACGTCTCGCACAAGACCGGCAAACAGTACGTGGTGATCAGTGCCGGCGGTGCGCGGCAGTCGCCCGATCGTGGCGATAACGTCATCGCCTACACCTTGCCCGACGCGCACTGACCCACCGCCCACGCAGGACCATGCAGGCATCTGCCTCGCGTGGTCCTGGAGCGGCCAACACACCGCGCGCGCCTGACGGCTGCGCACCGGCGTGTCAGCCGCGCTTGGCGCAACCCGACGGCCGGATGCCTGGCGCATCCGGCCAACGGTCCCGTTACCGCAGCGGCGCCCGGGCATCACCGCCCTGCATTGCCACCGCCGGCGGTGCACGCTGCCCCGACTCAGAGAACCACGATGCATCGTCTGACTTTTTTCCCGCGCCGTAGTGCGCTGGGCTACGCCTTGCTGCTGGCACTGCCGGCCACCGCAGTCGCCGCGGGCGACACCACGCTGACCGGCGACTGGGGCGGGCGTCGGTCCGCCTGGGCCGAGCACGGAGTGAGCGTTCGCGGCGACTACGTGTCCGAGACGTTCGGCGTGGTGGACGGCGGCTACGAAAAAAACAGTGCGCGCTATGCGCAGCAACTGCGGGTGGGCGTGGATCTGGACATGGCCAAACTCGCCGGCTGGGACGGTGGCAACCTGCATGTCACCATCAATGACCGCCGCGGCCGCAGCACTTCCGCCGACCTAGTGGGCAACCGCTTCCCCATCCAGGAAGTGTACGGCGGCCAGTACACCCGCCTGAGTGAGTTCAGCTACGACCGCAGCTTCCACCAGGGCGGCACGTATCTGAAACTGGGCTTCTATGCGATGGGCAACCAGTTTGCCTCGCACACGCTGCTGGTGAACTTCGTCAATGCCGCGTTCTGCGCGCATCCGCTGGCGTTTTCGGCCAACAGTGGCTGGTACAACTACCCGGCCGCGCGCTGGGGCATCGAAGGGGCGCAGCAGCTGACCCCGCAGCTCAACCTGCATGCCGGCTGGTTCCAGGTCAATCCGAATCTGGGCTTCGGCGCCCGCGACACCTACGCGTTCAAGCCGTTCGCCAGCGGCACCACCGGTGCGATCTTCCCGCTCGAATTCACCTGGAAGCCGGCCGCCTCGCGCTATCCGGGCGTGTACAAGTTCGGTGGCTATTACGACTCCTCGACGGTCGCCAGGCGTGGGCTGGATACCAGCCGCAGCACCGGACGCGACGGCGCCTATCTGCTGGTCGAACAAAAGCTGGTCACTCCCGGAGCGGACGCCAGCATCGGCCTGACCGGATTCGCCCAGTTCATGGCCAGCGACCACGACAGTGCGTTGATGACACGCTGGTATTCGGTCGGTGGGGTGTACCAGGGCATTGGCGCACGCACGCAGGACCGCATCGCCCTGGGTTATGTGGCCGGCCGGATCAATCATCGGCTGCTCGATGCACGCCGCGCCGAGTCGATCGATGCCGGCGTGCCGGCCGATTCGCCACTGGTCGGCCTGAGCGCTGCCGAGGAGCTCTACGAGCTCGCCTATAGCGCGCAGCTCACGCCGTGGCTGATGCTGCGCCCGGACGTGCAATACATCGTCAACCCCGGAACCTACGCCTATACCCGCACGCACAACGCACTGGTGGTCGGGCTGCAGGCCAAGCTCACGTTCTGAGCGCCACCTGCGCTGCAGCGTAGGGCGCCGTTGCCGACCTCCAATGCGCACGGCGCGCATCGGGCCGCTACCGGGCGCAGCAACGTGCTACACCTGCGCGCGCATGACCTCCTACCTTTGCGCGTGCGCTGCAGCAACGCCTACCATCGACGTTTTGCCGTTGCGGGAACTCTCGATGAAGCTGCGTCACGCCGTATTGCCCCTGTGTTTGCTGGCTGCCTTGCCAAGTCTTGCCGCCGCGCGCGGATTCGATGTGCGCGACATGGTCGCGCTGGACCGGGTGTCCTCGCCCACGCTCAGCCCCGACGGCAGCGTGCTGGTGTTTGCCAAGCGGCAGGCCAAGAGCAGCAACGGCAAGCCGTCCACCGGCCTGTGGACGCGCAACCTGCGTACCCGCGATGCAGCGCCGCCCAGGCGGCTCACGCCCGACGGCTGGAACGTCAACAGCCCGGCGCTGTCGCCGGACGGCAAGACGGTGTATTTCCTCAGCAGTAAATCCGGCACGCAGCAGTTGTACGCACAGCCGATGACTGGCGGCACGCCGCAGCAAGTGACCGCGTTCGCAGTGGATGTGGACAGCTACAAGCTCTCGCCCGATGGCAAGCGCATCGCCTTCAGTGCCGGCGTGTTCCAGGACTGCGGCTCGGACCTGGCGTGCACCAAGACCAAACTCGCCAGCGTCAAGAACGCCAAGGCCAGCGGCGTGGTCTACGACCAGTTGTTCGTGCGGCACTGGGATACCTGGAACGACGGCCGCCGCAATACGCTGTTCGTCGCCGAGCTGCCGGCTGCCGGCGCCAAGGCCGTGGTCGGCGCCTCGGCGATCAGCGCCACGCTGGCCGGCGATGCGCCGTCCAAGCCGTTCGGCGGCAACGACGATTACACCTGGTCGCCCGATGGTGCCAGCGTGGTGGCCAGCGTGCGCATCCCGCAGCCACATGGCCCGGAAGCGGGCAAGAACGCCAAGGCCGCCGCCAAGCCCACCGGCAACGACGAGCCGTGGCAGACCAACTTCGACCTGTACCGCCTGGATGCGGCCGGCAAGGCAGCGCCGGTCAACCTGACCGCGGCCAACCCGGCCTGGGATGCCGGCCCGGTGTTCAGCAGCGACGGCAGGACGCTGTACTACCGCGCGATGAAGCGCCCCGGATTCGAAGCCGACCGCTTCGGCCTGATGGCGATGGACGTGGCCAGCGGCAAGACGCGCGAGATCGCGCCCAAGTGGGACCGCTCGGCTGGCGAGATCGTGTTGAGCGATGACGGCACCAGCATCTACACCAGCGCCGACGACCTCGGCGAGCATCCGTTGTTCAAGATCGACATCGCCACCGGCACCCCGACCAAACTGGTCGGCGAGGGCGTTGTGCATGCACCGACGCTGGCCGGCACCACGCTGGCGTTCACCCGCAACTCGCTCAAGAGCGGCGACCAGGTCTTTGTCAGCGATGTGCAGGGCCAGGGCCTGCGTGCGATCACCCAGAGCGCCGGCGAGCTGCTGCCGGACGTGCAGTTCGGCGACTATGAGCAGTTCCAGTTCAAGGGCTGGAACAACGACACCGTGCACGGCTACGTGGTCAAGCCGTACAACTACCAGGAAGGCAAGACCTACCCGGTGGCATTCCTGATCCACGGCGGGCCGCAGGGCAGCTTCGGCAACGGCTGGAGCAACCGCTGGAATCCGCAGACCTATGCCGGGCAGGGCTACGCGGTGGTGATGATCGACTTCCACGGCTCCACCGGCTACGGCCAGGAATTCACCGACGCGATCAGCCAGCATTGGGGCGACCGCCCGCTGGAAGACCTGCAGAAGGGCTGGGCCGCCGCGCAGAAGCAATACGGCTTCCTCAACGGCGACAAGGCCTGCGCGCTGGGCGCCAGCTACGGCGGCTACATGGTCTACTGGATGGCAGGCAACTGGAACCAGCCGTGGAAGTGCCTGGTCGACCACGACGGCGTGTTCGACAACCGCACCATGGGCTATGCCACCGAGGAACTGTGGTTCAGCGAATGGGAAAACGGCGGCACGCCGTGGCAGAACCCGGCCGGCTACGAGAAGTTCAACCCGGTGCTGCACGTGGACAAGTGGAAGGTGCCGATGCTGGTCATCCACGGCCAGCAGGATTTCCGCATCCCGGTCGAGCAGGGGCTGGCCGCGTTCACCGCGCTGCAGCGCAAGGGCATCGACTCCAAGTTCCTGTACTTCCCGGACGAGAACCACTGGGTGCTCAAGCCGGACAACAGCGTGCTGTGGCACGACACCGTCAACAGCTGGCTGAAGCAGCATATCGGCCAGTGAGGGGGCGACCGGCACGCCGCCTGGAGCGGCGTGCCGGTTGGTGGGCTGATGCAGCGTGACGGCCCGGCCTTCAGTGCTTCGACAGGCGCCGGGCTTGGTCAGTGTCGCTGCTGATCGCGCCTGGCCAACTGGCCTTCCACGATCTGCAGTATCTCCGCCACCGCGATCCCGAACGAGCCGGCATTGCCGGCGTCGAAGGCGGCTTTCCATTCTGCATAGCCCGGCAGGTAATCCTGGGTGGGCGCGGCATCGCCGACGTATTCGGCGGCGCTGCGCTCCAGGGTCTGCGCAATCACCGGGATGTGTGGCAGCGTGTCGAGGATTCCATCGGGCAATCCCGCGTGACGCACCTGGATGTCGCTGATACTCACGTGCAGGATCTGGCCGCCGTGGGGATGCACGTCGATCTGGTTGATCAGCAGCAACGGCGTCTCCGTCGCGGTGCGCCCACGGCAGCGCCAGAGCTGGCCGACCGCATAAGCGGGAGAGGTGGTATCGGGCATCGGGTACTCCACGCGCAAACCGCAATGATGCAACGCGCTCGCAAGGATGGCGACCGGGCGCGGTGCCCGCCCTGGATGGGATGGTTCGATCTCCCCCCGTCGCAAGTGCAGTCGCGCGTTGCCTGCCGGACGATATTCACAGGTAGGCGTCAAGGTCGATGACGCCTGAAGGATGAGTCCGCTTGTGGCTGATAGACTTGGCCTGGATCACTGCGCCCGGCTGAATGGCCGGCGCCAGCAGTGCCGCGGCGCACGCGCGCCATGTCAAAATAGCGATTCTTTAACTTCCCCAGTTCCCTGCAGGCCGCAAGGACCGTTCGCATGCGCACGTTGTTCCGCCCCTCATTGTGGGCGCTCGCCCTAGTCTGTAGTCCTGCCCTGAATGCCGCATCGCGGCCCACGGTGCCCGCGCGTGCGCCCGTTTCGGCACCCGCGACTGTCGCCGGTACCGACGCGGCCAGCGACCCGAGCGTGCCGCTGCCGGCCGCGCTGAAGTCCGGCATGGGCTACCGCGCGTTTGCGCAGGCGGTGATGGAGCAGGGCTGGCAACTGGTGGATCCGCTGGCCGCCGACAGCTGCATGGCCGCCGGCGATTGTGCCGTCGAGTTCATCGCGCCCGGCGGCAGTGCGCGCCTGCAGGTGCAGGTTGGCTCGCAGTCCGGTGCGGCGGTGGTCAGTGGCTGGCGCGCGCAGCAGGTGCCGTTGGATCGCATCGGCAATCCCACGGCTGCGGCGGTGGACAGCAAGGCCGCGCCGGCCGCGGCCAACGTGGCCGACAACCCGCGCTGAGCGCGGGCGGCGGCGGCTGATGCGCGCGGCGTATCATGGCGTGGCATGCGCTACGGCCTGCATCGGCGGCAGGTGTCATCGCCAGCTGCGTCTTTCCTGATCCCGAGTCCAGTCCTGCATGACGTCCTGCATGAAGAGCATCGATCCTGCCGATCTGGAAGCGTTGTTCGATGCCGTGCCGGACGTGCTGTTCTTCGTCAAGGATCGCGAGGGCCGCTATACCCACGTCAACCAGACCATGCTGCGGCGGTTGGGGCTGAAGTCGCGCAAGGACCTGATCGGCAAGCGCGTTGCCGAGGTCTATCCCAGCGGTCTGGGCACCAACTACGCCAACCAGGACGAGCAGGTGCTGGCCGGCGAAGTGATCGACAACCTGCTGGAACTGCATCTGTTCGCCAATCGCGAACCGGGCTGGTGCCTGACCTGCAAACGTCCGCTGCTGGTCGACGGCAAGGTGCAGGGCATCATCGGCATCTCGCGTGATCTGGGACCGCAGGACGGGCACGAATCGCAGTACGAAAAACTGCGGCTCGCGCTGGCGTACCTCAATGCCAACTACGCGCAGAACGTGCGCATGCAGGCACTGGTGGAGATCACCGGGTTTTCGATGTCCAAGCTGCAGCGCTCGTTCCGCAAGGTGTTCCAACTCACCCCGCAACAGGTGCTGGCCAAGCTGCGTTTGCAGATGGCGATGCACCTGCTGCACGGAAACAAGAGCCTGACCGAAATCGGGCATGCCTGCGGCTTCAGCGATCAAAGCGCCTTTGCGCGGCAATTCAAGCTGGCGGTGGGCATGACGCCACGCGAGTACCGCGCGCTGGCGAACGCTGCGCAGTTTCCCGCCGAACCGGCTTAGTGCATCCGACAGGACGACTGCTCAGTTGCTGAGTTGGTCGAGCATGGCTCCTCTGTATTGCTTGTGGGGAACTGATGCACCAGACGTGGAACCGACGCTTCATGATCAAGCGAGGAGCATCCAGCACCGCTCTTACCATGCACACCGACTAACTCGACTGGTCCTTGCCCACTCACCGTCGCGGGACCTTACGCGGCATGGATGCCGCGTAAGAGCCTACACGGACATACTTGCGGCGTGTCCTGCGACGGTAGGCGGGCAAGGGCCTTGCAGCCAAACCGCAGCCCGCGGCTCTATGCCGACCTGGCCGCGCGCGCCGACACCCCAAAGACACGACCGCGCAACGACGTAAAGACAGCCGGATTCCAAATCGCTGCGTCGTTTATGAGACGCGGCCAAAAGACGGGTTGAAGGCTGGCCGTTGCAGAGGATGCGCTGGTTTTCCGTTGATGAATTGCTGCCCGCATAAACGCCTTGGGCGCGAACGACGTAGAAGTCGTTCGCGCCCAAGCCTGTGCAGCCTATGCGGATGCGGTTACGCCAGCATGCGCACCTTCGGCTCGCGTGCCCACTGGCGGGTCTTGGCGGCAGTGATGAAGGCCTTGGTATCTGCTGCCGCGATCACGCCGGCGTCCTTGCCGACATTGCCGGCCTTCAGCAGCAGCTGCGCGCCATCGTCGAAGGCGATCGCCTTCAGATGGGCCCAGGCATTGCTGACGAAATCCAGCGCTGCCGATTCACGTGTCAGCGCCTTGGCTGCTTCCGACGACAGCAGCACCGCCACCGCATCGAACATCACCGACGGCGTGCCGGCCAGCTGACCATCGGCGGCCAGTTGCTTGCCGTCGCTGAGCTTGGCGCCGCCCAGTTTCGGCGCGACGATCTTGACCGTGGCACCAGCGGCTTCGGCGGCCTTGCGCACGGCCTTGATCGTCGCCGCGTCGGAGCCATCGTGAATCAGGATGCCCACGGTGCGGCCCTGCAAGGTGTCCTTCATCTTGCCGATCAACTGCAGGGCGGGCGACAACGGCATGTCGGTCGGAGCGACCGCCGCCGGCGGTGCCGGTGGCAATGCGGTCATCCCCATGCCATCGGCCACACGCTGCGCCAACGTCGGGTCGATGTGACGCAGGTGACCGACGATGGCTTCGCGTACGTGCGGGGTTTCCACCTTGGACAGCTCGAACACCAGCGCCGATGCCATGTGCGCCTGTTCCGGTGCGGTCTGGCTGCGGAAGAACATGCGCGCCTGGCTGTAATGATCGGCAAAGCTCTCTGCGCGCACGCGACCCTTGGCGCCGTCTTCGGCCGGAGTTGCGTGGCTGGGGAATCCACGCAGCGCCTCACGCGGCGCATCGGCCTGCAGCGAGCTGGGCTCGTAGGCGACACGGCCCTTGGGCACGCCCATCTGCATGTGGCCGTCGCGCTGGTTATTGGCGAACGGGCACTTGGGCGCATTGACCGGGATCTGGTGGAAGTTCGGTCCACCCAGACGGCTCAGCTGCGTATCCAGATACGAGAACAGGCGGCCCTGCAGCAGCGGATCGTTGCTGAAGTCGATGCCGGGCACGATGTTGGCCGGGCAATACGCCACCTGCTCGGTCTCTGCGAAGAAGTTGTCCGGCCAGCGGTCCAGTACCATGCGGCCGACGATCTGCAGCGGCACCAGTTCTTCCGGGATGACCTTGGTCGAATCCAGGTGATCGAACGGGAAGGCCTCGGCCTGCGCCTCGGTGAACAGCTGCACGCCCAGCTCCCACTCGGGGAAATCGCCGTTCTGGATCGCCTCGAACAGATCGCGACGATGGAAGTCCTGGTCGGCGCCGGCGATCTTCACCGCCTCGTCCCAGATCGTGGACTGCAGGCCGAGCTTGGGGCGCCAATGAAACTTGACGAAGGTGCTGTCGCCATTTTCATTGAGGAAACGGAAGCTGTGGATGCCGAAGCCTTCGATCATGCGCAACGAGCGCGGGATCGTGCGGTCGCTCATCGCCCACATGATCATGTGCATCGACTCGGGGCTCAGCGAGATGAAATCCCAGAAGGTGTCGTGCGCACTGGCGGCCTGCGGGAAACCGCGGTCCGGCTCCATCTTCACCGCGTGGATCAGGTCGGGGAACTTCATCGAATCCTGGATGAAGAACACTGGGATGTTGTTGCCCACCAGATCCCAGTTGCCTTCCTTGGTGTAGAACTTCACCGCGAACCCGCGCACGTCGCGCGGCGTGTCCACCGAGCCGGCGCCGCCGGCGACAGTGGAAAAACGCGTGAACAACGGGGTCTTTTCGCCGACCTCGGTAAAGATCTTGGCGGTGGTGTACTGGCTCAACGACTTGGTCAGCTCGAAATAGCCGTGCGCCGCGCTACCGCGCGCATGCACGATGCGCTCGGGAATGCGCTCGTGGTCGAAGTGGGTGATCTTCTCGCGCAGGATGAAGTCTTCCAGCAACGTCGGCCCGCGCGGCGTGGCGCGCAGCGAGTTCTGGTTGTCGCCAACCGGAATGCCCTGGTTGGTGGTCAGCTGCGGGTGCGTGCCGCCGGCCTTCTGGTGCAATTCGTCGCCCGTGCCGCGCAGCGTCTCGGGAGTTGCGCTGACAGCAGCGGTGGATGGAAGTTGCGCGGGCTTGCTGGGGGACTTGGCCATGGGGACTCCACTCTGGCGGGCTGGGATGCGGGCTGATCCGTTCAGCGTGGGAGTGGCGCTGTTAAATGCACGTGTCTGCATGCGAACGAATACTCACATGCAGCCGAAAGCTTGCGTTGGATCGCAGCGGGCTGATGCGTAGGTCACGCAATGATCCGGCGCGCTGTCTGCGAACGCATGTAGCGGACCCAAGCGTTACGTGTCGGCTACAGCAGATCCAATGGCTGTTTGCGTGTCGGCGGCGGGAATGCACGGTCCAGTTCGGCAAGATCCTGCGCGTCCAACTGCAGCGTGCACGCTGCTGCATTCTCGCGCACATGGGCAGGCGTTCCCGATTCGGGAATGGCAATGACCTGCCCGCTGCGGATCGCCCAGGCCAGCGCCACGGCGGTTGCGGCCACGCCGCGTCGCTCGCCGATCGCGTGCAGCACCGGATGATCCAGCAATGCGCGGCTGCCCAATGGCGAATACGCCATCACCGTTACCTCGTGCTGTGCACACCACGGCAGCAGATCGAACTCGATGCTGCGGCTACCGGTGTGATACAGCACCTGATTGACCAGGCAGTGTTGCCCGCCATCGATGCGCCACAAATCCTGCAGATCATCGACATCGAAGTTCGATACGCCCCAGTCGCGGATCTTGCCGGCATCGCGCAAGGCCTCGAAGGCATCGACCACTTCGTGCAGATCGCTGCCGCCACGCCAATGCAGCAGATACAGGTCCAGTGTACGCACGCCGAGCCGCTGCAGGCTGGCCTCGCAGGCACGCGCGATACCGCGCGCGCTGGCATTGCTCGGCAGGACCTTGGACACCAGATAAGGCCGCTGCACGCTATCCATCGCCTGGCCGATCAGTTGCTCCGACCGGCCACTGCCGTACATCTCGGCGGTGTCGATCAGGCGCATGCCCAGTTGCTGGCCTGTCTGCAGCGCATCGATCTCCTGCTGCGGCGCGTGGCGGCCCTGGCCCAGGTTCCATGAGCCAAGCCCGAGTGCCGGCACGCTGCGTCCGTTGCGCAGGCGCACCGTGGGGCAGGGGGATGAAGTGGAAACGGACATGGGTGGCTCCTGATGATGCGATCAATGCGAGGGTGACTGTGCCGGCGTTGCGGTCGCGTGCGGTGGCGTCAGCGTTGCCTGTGCATCCCAGAACGCGCAGCGATGCCGTTGCGCGAAGTCGGGCGTTGCGCCGATCCTGCCGGGCGACAGCGTCAACGGAGCGTCGCCATCGAAGCGTGGCCACGGCGGACGCCCAGCTCCATTTGGATCGCCGGTGCGCGCGAACGCGCCCCAGTAATCCTGCAGCGTATCGGCCAAGGCCTGTTGCGCCGGAGTGAACGCCGGCTCGCCACTGAGCACCCACGGCCGCTGGAACAGGTACACCAGTTCGGAGGCGTGATACGCGCCCAGCGGATGCGAGAACGGCAGGCGCCACAGGCCATACGGCGCGTGGGGGTCGTCGAATTCGTACGCATACACCGGTGTGCGGGTACGCAAGGCCTGGCCCAGCCGACGCGTCGGGCAGGCGAATCCGCCATCGGTGACGATGTCGGCGAATGCATCCCAGCGCGATTGCCCGGCAATGTCTGCATAGCGCGCCATGATCGCTGTCGGGTCGGCATGCATGCGCTGCAGGCGTGCCTCATAGCCGCTGCGCAGGTTGAGCTTGCCCACATAGGACAGCAACTGCGCAAACAGCCGCCCCTCGTTGCGGTTGGTGCCGATCAGCACCGGCACCTGCACATGGTGCAGGTTGGCGATCGCCTCGGCGGGCGGCAACGGCAAGACGTCACCGCCAGACATCGGCGCCCAGGCATCGCTGCCGGTCAGGCCACGTCGCTGGGATTTCGCATCGGCCACGGTATCGGCAGGCAATGCGCGCAGGCACGCGCCCACATCGCTTGCATGCGCGCAGCCAAGCGTCTGTGCCATGCGCGCACCGCCGCGCTCGGCCTCGGCGCGCGGCACGCTGGAATCGCTGGCCAGGCAGCTGCCGCTCTGCAGGATTGCGCGTTGGAACAGACCGGCCGCACCCGGCGAGGCGAGCTGATAGCAAATGCTCCAGGCGCCGGCCGATTCACCGAACACGGTGACGTTGTGGGCATCGCCACCGAAGGCGGCGATATTGCGCTGCACCCAGCGCAACGCGGCCTGTTGGTCGAGCAATGCATAGGCCCCTTCGCCTTCACTACGCAGCGCCGGATGCGCGAAGAAACCGAACACCCCGAGCCGGTAATTGGGCGCCACCACGATGACGTCCTGCCGCGCCGCCAGGGCACTCAGGTCGTAGTCGACATTGCTGCCCAGCTCCAGCGCGCCACCGTAGATCCACACCATCACCGGGCGCGGATGCGCCGGCGCCGGGCCGGGCGGCGCATAGATGTTGAGGGTGAGGCAATCCTCCGATATCTGCTTCTGCCCGAAGCGATACCGCGGCAGACAGGCCGGCCCGGCCCGGGTGGCATCGCGGACGCCCTTCCAGGCGGGCACAGCTTGCGGGGCGCGAAAGCGCAACGCGCCCACCGGCGGCGCGGCGAACTGCACGCCCAAAAACACCCGCCCCTGCGCGCCGGCGACACCGCGGACTGCACCGGCATCGGTCTGCACCACCTCGGCCTGCGCATCGGCCGCATGCACCAGCGCCGGCACCTCGCCAGGGCGGCGTGGTGCGCATGCGGTCAACGCAAGGCCTGCAAGCAGCAGGCATGCCAGGTTGCGTTTCAATGAACCTCTGTCGCGCTTGATCACGGTCTGTTGTGTCCTATCCCGGACACACATCATCGCGAGTGCACGTGTAGGGAAGGAAAACGCGCAGTCCGCCCGACCAAGCGCGGCTGACACACGCTTTCGAACGCCGTGGATGGTGAGCGGCACGATCCTGCAGCCAGGCTGCAGATCAGCCGCCCTGCCACTGACGCTTCTGCCGTTCAATCACCTTTCGCAGTGACCGCGACAGTGAGTCTTGGCGTCGCTTGATGGTCCCAACCCAACCCAAGCCGTGCTCGGCTACGGCAGCAACGCGCGATGCGTCCAGACACTGACTGCTGCCGCCAGAAACGAAAAACCCAGCCCGGCAATTCCCGGGCTGGGTTTGAATGCCACACGTCAGCGCGACAGGGCAGCGCTTACGCCTCCATATCGTCCTTGTAGGCATCCACCGGGATGCAGGCGCACATCACGTTCTTGTCGCCGTAGACGTTGTCCACGCGCGCCACCGGCGGCCAGTACTTCTGCTGCTTGAGGCTGGGCAGCGGGAAGGCGGCCAGTTCGCGCGGGTAGGCGTGGGTCCACTCGCTGGCCGACACCTGCGTGGCGGTGTGCGGGGCGTGCTTGAGCGGGTTGTCGTCGCGGTCCAGGCGGCCGTCTTCGATGGCGCGGATTTCCTCGCGGATCTGGATCATCGCGTCGATGAAGCGGTCCAGCTCATGCTGCGATTCGCTTTCGGTCGGTTCCACCATCAAGGTGCCGGCGACCGGGAAGCTCAAGGTCGGTGCGTGGAAGCCGAAGTCGATCAGGCGCTTGGCGATGTCCTCGGCGCCGATGCCGCTGGTCTTTTCCAGCGGGCGGATGTCCAGGATGCACTCGTGTGCCACCAGGCCATTGCGGCCGGTGTACAGCGTCTTGTAGTGCGGCGCCAAGCGCTTGGCGATGTAGTTGGCGTTGAGCAGGGCCACCTGGGTTGCCTTGCGCAGGCCGGCGCTGCCCATCATGGTCACGTACATCCAGCTGATCGGCAGGATCGAGGCCGAGCCGTAGCTGGCCGCGCTGACCATGCCGACGTCGCCTTCGCCGCCCAGCGTGCGCGGTAAAAACGGCGCCAGGTGCGACTTCACTGCGCACGGACCCACTCCCGGACCGCCGCCGCCATGCGGAATGCAGAAGGTCTTGTGCAGGTTCAGATGCGACACGTCCGAGCCCCACTTGCCGGGCTTGGCCACGCCGACCAGGGCATTCATGTTGGCGCCGTCGGTATAGACCTGGCCGCCATGCGCATGCACCGCTTCGCAGATCGCCACCACGTCCTCTTCGAACACGCCGTGGGTGGACGGGTAGGTGATCATCAACGCGGCCAGGCGCCCGGAGTACTTTTCCGCCTTGGCGCGGATGTCGTCGACATCGACATTGCCGTTGGCATCGCACTTGGTCACGACCACGGTCATGCCGCACATCTGCGCCGAGGCCGGGTTGGTGCCGTGCGCGGATTCGGGAATCAGGCAGATATCGCGGTGCGCCTCACCGCGCGAGCGGTGATAGGCGCGGATCGCCAGCAGGCCGGCGTACTCGCCCTGTGCACCGGAGTTGGGCTGCAGGCTCACCGCGTCGTAGCCGGTGCATTCGACCAGCATCGCTTCCAGCTCATCGATCAGCTGCGCGTAGCCGGCCGATTGCTCGGCCGGTGCCAGCGGATGGATCGCACCAAACTCGGGCCAGGTCACCGGGATCATCTCGGCGGTGGCATTGAGCTTCATCGTGCAGCTGCCCAGCGGGATCATGGTGCGATCCATCGCCAGGTCCTTGTCGGCCAGCGAGCGCATGTAGCGCAGCAGTTCGTGCTCGCTGTGGTGGGTGTTGAACACCGGGTGGGTCAGGAAGGGCGTGCTGCGCAGCAGGCCCTGCGGCAACGCGTCGGCGGTGGCGGCATCGAGCGCATCCACATCTGCCTGCGCGCCGAACAACGCGGCCAGTGCGACCACGTCGGCGCGCGTGCTGGTTTCATCCAGGCTGATGCCGACCGCTTCGCTGTCGATCGCGCGCAGGTTGATGCCGGCCGCACGGGCCTTGGCGTGGATGGCATCGGCATCGATCGCCTTGACGTGCAGGGTGTCGAAGAAATGCTCGCCCACGGTGACGCCGGCACCGCGCAAGGCGGCGGCCAGGATCGCGGCCAGGCGATGGGTACGCCGCGCGATGCGGGTCAGGCCCGCGGGGCCGTGGTAGACCGCGTACATCGAGGCCATCACCGCCAGCAGCACCTGCGCGGTGCAGATGTTGGAGGTGGCCTTCTCGCGGCGGATATGTTGTTCGCGCGTCTGCAAGGTGAGGCGGTAGGCCGGGTTGCCGGCGGCATCGATCGACACGCCGATCAGCCGGCCCGGCATCGAGCGCTTGTAGGCATCGCGGCAGGCCATGAAGGCCGCATGCGGGCCGCCGAAACCGAACGGCACGCCGAAGCGCTGCGAATTGCCGACCACGATATCCGCGCCCCATTCGCCGGGCGCGGCGATCAGCGTCAGCGCCAGCAGATCGGTCGCCACCGCGACCAGCCCGCCTTGCGCGTGCACCGCATCGGCCAGCGCGGCGTGATCGCCGATATGCCCGAAGCTGTCCGGGTACTGCAGCAGCACGCCGAAGCACTCGGCCTGCAGCGCTTCCTCCGGCGTGCCGACGCGCAGCACGATGCCCAGCGGCTCGGCGCGGGTGCGCAGCAGTTCCTGGGTCTGCGGATGCACGGCGTCGTGCACGAAGAAGGTCTCCGACTTCGACTTGGCCGAGCGCTTGGCCAGCGTCATCGCTTCGGCCGCGGCGGTGGCCTCGTCCAGCAGCGAGGCGTTGGCGATCTGCATGCCGGTGAGATCGGCGCACAGGGTCTGGAAGTTGATCAGCGCTTCCATGCGGCCTTGCGAAATCTCCGCCTGGTACGGCGTATAGGCGGTGTACCAGGCCGGGTTTTCCAGGATGTTGCGCAGGATCACCTTCGGGGTATGGGTGCCGTAGTAGCCCTGGCCGATGAAGCTGCGCTGCACCTGGTTCTTGCCGGCAATGGCGCGGATCTTGGCCAGCGCTTCTTCTTCGGTGATCGCCTCGGGCAGCGCCAGCGCCGCCGGCGACTTGATGTTGCCCGGCACGATCGCATCGGTCATCGCATCTAGCGAGGCGTGGCCGACCACGTCCAGCATCTGTGCGATTTCTGCGTCGTTGGGGCCGATATGGCGTTCGACGAACGCGCTGTGGTGTTCGAGGTCGCGCAAGGAAGACGTGGTCTGGGACATGGCGGGCATCCGGGGCAGGGGGCAGACGAATGGTCGACAACCACCGGACCGGCGTGACGCGCGCAGCGCATCACCTCCTGTCGCAGCGACAGTCTTCCTCGCGCCCCTCTGTCCTTTTGCCTGAGAGTTTAAGAGCGCGGCATGGCGCTGGGCCTGCCTGCGTTCCGTGCCCCTTCGGCGCCGGCATCGGCCGGTCTCTCCAGAGTTGTACTGCGGATGGTATCGGGCCTGAGCGATTACGGGCTGTTGCGCCTTCGGCAGCGGCAGTGCCGCTTCTCCCACCGTGTTGCCGGCCGATTATAGCCTGCGTGCGCAGCGGCGGGCGCGTCCGCCAGGGCGGGCGCACGCCCCATGCACTCGGGCCTGCTTAACCTTGCAACGGCGAGCGCCTATCATCGACGCCCTTGTGCCCATCCCGACGCGCCCCCCCAGGCCAGCGTCGGCGTGCGTCCCCCGGTGCACCACGTTTCGGATCCCTGCATGCCCCCCACCACGCCTTCCACCCGTCGCATGGCGCTGCTGCTCGCCGGGCTGGCGATGTTTGGTCCGTTTTCCATCGACACCATCTTTCCGGCGTTTTCGCGGCTCAGCCGCAGCCTGGCGGTGGACGAGGTGGCGATCCAGCAGACCATCAGCGTCTATCTGCTCGCCTACGGGCTGATGAGCATCGCGCACGGCCCGCTGTCCGATGCCTGGGGCCGCAAGCGGGTGATCCTGGGCGGGTTGGTGCTGTTCATCGCCGGCTCGGTGGGCTGCGCGCTGTCGCAAGACCTGCCCACCCTGCTGGCGTTCCGCGCGTTGCAGGGCCTGTCGGCCGGGGTCGGCATGATCGTCGGGCGGGCGGTGATCCGCGACCTGTTCCAGGGCCCGGATGCGCAACGGCTGATGAGCCAGGTGTCGATGATCTTCGGCATCGCCCCGGCGATCGCGCCGATCATCGGCGGCTGGATCCTGCTCAGCGGCGCCGGCTGGCCGCTGATCTTCTGGTTTCTGGTGGCGTTCGGGCTGGTGCTGCTGGTGGCCACGCTGACCTGGCTGCCGGAGACTCACCCGGTGGAGGCGCGCACGCCGCTGCAGCTCAAGCGCCTGCTGCACGACTACGTGCGGATCGGCTTCAACCCGCGTTTCCAGCGCCTGGCCGCGGCCGGTGCGTTCAACTTCGCCGGCATCTTCCTGTACATCGCCTCGGCGCCGGTGCTGATCATGCGCCACCTGCACCTGGGCGAAGGCGATTTCGCCTGGCTGTTCATTCCCACCATCGGCGGCATGACGCTGGGCTCGTTCCTGTCCGGGCGCATGGCCGGCAGCATGGACCCGGTGCGGCAGATCCGCATCGGCTTCATCTGCTGCGGCGTGGCGGCGCTGGCGAACCTGGGCTACACCATGACGGCAGCGCAGATCGCGCTGCCATGGGCGGTGCTGCCGATCTTCCTGGCCGGCCTGGGCATGGCGCTGATCTTCCCGATCCTGGCGCTGGCAGTGCTGGACATGTACCCGCACCAGCGCGGCCTGGCGTCCTCGCTGCAGGCTTTCACCCAGTTGATGACCAATACGCTGGTGGCCGGGGTGCTGTCGCCGCTGCTGAGTGAACACCCGCGCCACCTGGCGATCGGCATGACCGGTTTTTTCCTGCTGGGCTGGCTATTCTGGCGCTGGGAGCGCCGCAGCGGCCGCCGTCTACGCCGCCGCCAGGCCGAAGAGGCCGTGCCTCTGGAGCCGGCCGACCATCTCTGACCTCACAGGAGCCTGCATGTCCACCGATTCCAAGCTGCGCCGCGACGCCCGCAAGCGCGCCGCCGAGCGCCTGCGCAACCAGGCCGCCGCCAATCCCGTGCCGGTTTCGCCGATCGAGCCACATGCCGAACTGCGCGACCAGCAGCGCACGCTCCTGGCCGGCATCGTCCGCCGCGACGGCGAATGGGTGCTGGGCATGGACGGCCGCATCGCCGGCGAGAGCACCAGTGCCGCCCAGGTGCTGGCCCTGATCATGCGCGCGGCCGAGTTGCACGAACGCCAGGGCACGCCGGTACGGCTGACCTACTCGGACACGCTCAAGGATGCGGCGCATGCCGAGGCCGCTGCCGACGGCAGGGATTTCGAGGCGTTCCGGATCGAGTTCGCGCAGAAGCTGGTGCCCGCGCGTCCCAACTGAGGCCATACACGCAGCGGTGTCGGCGAAGCCGATTCCGACCACTGCCCATTCCGCGTGGATGGGCAGTGGTCGGGCTGAACTGCGCCAGCGCCTGGCTGCGGATCAGCCAGTGCGCCGGATCAGCGCGCCGGTGCCTGTCGCTGCAGGTCCTGTTGCTGCGTCTGTTCCTGCGCGGCGGCGTTGCGATCCTGCCCGGCGCCCAGCGCCTGCGCGCGCTGCAGACTGTGGTCCACCGGCGTCTGCTGCGCGGCCTGCGCATCGAAGGGTCCGCGCAAGTGGGCCGGCGAATCCAGCGCCCCCTGGACCACGAAGCCCTGTGCCGGGTCGCGCCCCAGCACCACGTGATCCACGCGCTGCAGCCCATGCTCGCGCGCGGCCACCAGCGCTCCGGCTGCCAGGCGCTCGCTGTCCGCATCGGGCACGCGGCCACGCGCGGTCTCCAGCTGCTCCACCGCTGCGGTGCATTGGTTCAGCAGCGCATGGTCCGGATTGGCCGGATGGCGTGCATCCGAGGCGGCGGTCGCCGTCGCTGCCTGGCGCGGAACGACCTCGGCATCGATGCGCTGCAACTGGCCGTCGTATGTCCCATCGGCACCGTCGGCGATGCGCTGCAGCCGCTCGACGAATGGATACGGCGTGCTGCCCACATTGCGGGCCATCGCGATCGCGAAGCGTTCGGGTGACTGCGGCGCGGCGCCGCGGTCGCCGACCAGCGAGCTCAGCGAGCTGCCGCCGATCCTGCTGGCCTCGACGCTGGCCTGGGTCTGCTCCATCAGCGCCTGCATCTGCGCCTCGCTGAAGGCCAGCGTGGTCTTCTGCCCTGGCGCGATCGCACCGGTGCCCGCCATCTCGCCGCTCAGCGCACTGTTGAGATTCTGCGCGATCGCCTTTTCCTCGCTGGCCTCGTTGCGCCCGCCCAGGCGTTGCAGCAGCCCCGGCGTGGCAACGTCGCCATCGATCTCGAAGCGGTAGCTGCGGTCCTGCACGCGTTCGGTGTCGTTGCCGTCGTACTGGCGCACGATCGTCAGCGGCACGTTGTCTCCGTATTGCAGCTGTTGCACCACCGTGTAGCCGTCCTGGCCCGGTGTGCTGATGCGCACCTGGCTGCCCTGGTTGCGGTTGCCGGCCACATCGGCGCTGAGCGGGCCCAATTCCAGCTGCAGCCGCTGCTGCGAGCTGAAGTTGATGCGCTCCAGCGTCTGTTGTTCGTCGACGCCGGGCACGCCTGATTCCAGCGTGCCCTCGCGCACGAACTGGCCCATGGCCGCGAGCGCACGCGGATCGGCCAGGTCGAACTGCGCACTCTCCACCCGCGACTGGCCCAGGGAGTCGGCGCGCCCGAGCAGAGCCTGCGCCGGTCCCACCTTGAAGCCAGCTGCGTTCACCGCCTCGATGGCTGCGTTGGGTCCAGTCACCACCCGCACGTGGCGCTCGTCCACACGCTCGATCAGGTAGCTGCGGCCGCTGGCTTCGGTGATCTCGCTCTGCATGCTGAGGTGTTGCAGGCTCGCCGAGGAATCGCGCTGGGTGTAGGTCTGCGTGTCCATCACCGCACGCGCGCCGACCGGAAGGCTCTCCGGCTGTAGCGGATTGACGCGCGCGGCAGCCTCTGCAGGCTGGTCGGCACCGGGCAGCGTCAGTGCGTAGCGCATGCGCTGCCCGCCACTGACACCAGCTTCGATGTTCAATTTGCCGTCGCCGAGCTTGGTCTGCAGGCTTTGCTGCTGGCCGGTACGCGCGTCGGCCTCCAGATTGAAGGTGGTGGCCTTCGCGTCGGCATCGCTGAGCTTGCCCAGGCCCAGCGAGGTGCTGGTCTGCAGGCTGTTCTCGCCCAGTGGCCGGGCCTGGCTGCCGTTGCTCTGCTCACTGGTATGGGAATACTTGACCGACTGATCTTCGGGGTTGAGCTCCACGGTGCTGCTGCCCAGTTCCACCGAATAGTCGCTGTTCTTGCTGCTGTAGGTCGGGTCGAACGCGCGGTCGTTCGCGTCGTCGATGAGCTGCTTGTTGGTGTCCGCGTCGCGCGGGTCCGGGCCGGTGGAGGCGTTGTTCATTGGATGCATCCTGCATGCTGCGCCGGTGCAGCGGGCGCGCAGTATATCGCCGGCGTTTTTGGCATTTATCAAATCAATGTTATGCGGCGGCCAGGGCGGCGGCCGCCGCATGCCGCAGGGAAAGCGGCGCGTCAGTGCATCGCGGCAGGCGGCGGCGCGTTGCTGGCGGCAGCGGGCGCGGTCGCCTGCCAGCCGCACAATTTCCCCTGGTTCTGCTGCTTCAGCCACTCGTTCATCGGTGCGAAATATTCCAGCATCGGGCCGGCATCCAGGCGCTCGTTGCCGGTAAGTTCCTTCAGCGTGGTCTGCCAGGGTTGGCTGGCGCCACGTTGCAGCATCGACCAGAACTTCTGCCCGGCGTCCTTGTTGCCGTAGAAGCTGCACTCGTACAACGGGCCTTGATGGCCTGCGGCTTCGCACAGGCCCTTGTAGAACTGGAACTGCAGGATATGCGCCAGAAAATACCGGGTGTACGGCGTATTGCCCGGCACGTGGTACTTGGCGCCTGCATCGAAGAACTCCTCGCCGCGCGGGGTCACCGGCGCCACGCCCTGGTATTTGGCTTTCAGCTCCCACCAGGCCTGGTTGTAGTGCTCGGGGGTGATCGAGCCATCGAATACTCCCCAGCGCCAGCGGTCGATCATCAAACCGAATGGCAGGAAGGCAACCTTGCTCAGCGCCATGCGCATCTGCGAATTGATCAGCGCCTCGCGGCCGGCCTGTTGTTCGCCCACCATGCCGATCGACTGCAGATACTTGGGCGTCATCGCCAGCACGATGGTGTCGCCGATCGCTTCGTGGAAGCCATCGTTGGCGCCGTTCTGGAACAGCGGCGGCAGCGGGTTATAGGCCAGGTCGTAATAGATGTGGCCGAGCTCGTGGTAGATGGTGGTGAAATCCTCTTCGGTTGGCTTGATGCACATCTTGGTGCGCACGTCCGCGCCGATATTCTGGTTTGGCTCGCCGCCCATGTTCATGTCCCACGCGCTGGCATGGCAGACCACGTCGCGGTCCAGGGGCTTGATGAACTGCGACCGCTGCCAATAGGTGTCGGGAAGCTTGGGCATGCCGAGCGAGGTGTAGAAGTCCTGCGCACGCTCGGTCATCTGTTTTGCTGTGCGCAGTTGCGCTTCACGCTCGGCCTGGAAGCGGGCGCCGCTGCCGCCTTCGGTGCCCGTGGTACGTGCCAGCACCGCACTCAGGTTGCCCTGGTATTGTTTTTCCAGCGCGGCGGTGATGTCCAGATCGCCGGCACCTGGATACGGCTGCAGCAGGTCCCACAGATTGCTCCAGTCCTGCTGCCACATATTGCCCATCAGATGTGCGGGAAACATGCCGCCGGCAAGCTCGCCCTTGTCCTTGCCGTATTGCGTATCTAGCTTGCCGCGCGCATAGCACTGCAGTTGTGCGTACAGCGGTTTGACCTGCTCCCAGAGACGGTCGGTTTCGCTGGCTAGTTGCGCCGGCGGCATGTCGTAGCCGCTGCGCCATAGCACCCCGACATCGGCAAAGCCCAGTCCGCGCGCGCCCTCGTTGGCGAGCTCGACAAATCGCTGGTAGTCCTTGCGCATCGGGATTGCGGTGCCATGCCAGCCCTGCCAGGCATCCAGTTGCTCTGCGTAATCGCGGCTGCTGGCCAGCACCTGCTCCAGCTCGCCGAGCTGGCGGCAGCGGCGTTGCTCGCCATCGCCCACGCAATAGCTGCCGGCGCCGTAGTCGCCTTCCATCTTGGCGGCGATCCGGGTGAGCTCCGCCAGCTTGGCTGGGTCGCGTGGCGCGGGCAGGGCGCTCATCAGTTTCAGCAGTTGCAATGCACGCGCGCTGTCGGCCGACATCGGGGTACCTGCGTACTGCTTGGATTGTTCGATCCAGCGGTCCAGCTGCGCCAGCGAGCGCTCGTTGGCCTTGGCGGCCAGCAACTGGGAATCGCCATTGATGTAGGTCGAAGACAACCACTGCGCGGCAGTGACTTCCGGGTACGCGGCCTTGTACTCGGCGCTGATGCGTGCGACGAACTGGTCGGCGCTTTCCTGCGGGGCGGTTTTGGCCGCAGCGGGCCTGGCGGGTGCTGCCGTATCCCGACGGCAGGCCGACAACGACAGCGTGCCGGCGGCCACGGCCAGTGCCAGCCACAACAAACGAGGATTCACGGGTGGTCCTTGCGGTGAAGTCCGACGCAGGCTAGAACGCAGCGCGGTCTACCGCAAGCACTGTCACTGCGCACGCGACGCGGACGTCTGCAGGTGCATATCTGCTGATCAGGGGGACGAAGGTCCCGCGACGATGTGTGGCGAGGACCCGTCGAGATGGTCGGTGTGCATGGCTTTCAGTAAAACAGTCAGCACACTGTCTGGTGCGGTGTCCTCGCCGATTGCGGGACCGTGTGGCGGCATGGATGCCGCCACCGAGCCCCCAGGGACGGGTTCACGGCGTGTCCTGCAAGCGGTGAGGGCACCGCGCCCTCGACGCTGCAAGTGTGCTGCAGGGCCCTTGCCCGCCCACCATCGCAGGACACGCCGCAAGTACGTCCTTGTAGGCTCTGGCGCGGCATCCATGCCGCTCAAGGTCCCGCGACGGTGGGCGGGCAAGGACCAGTCGAGATGGTCGGTGTGCATGGTTTTCAGTAAAACAATCAGTACACCGTCTCGTGCGGTGTCCTCGCCGCGCCCTCCACTGACTAAGCTCTTGGCTCAAGCATTTGATCGCGCTTAAACGATGCCAGTGTTCTAAGTCCCGATTGCTCTGGATGTCGTGCTTTAAAGGCCTGGGCAGCATCGATAGATTAGTTGCAGGGGGCTGATCTGCGGCGTTACTGCAGGGCCCTTACCCGCCCACCCTCGCGGGACACGCCGCAAGTACGTCCGTGTAGGCTCTGGCGCGGCATCCATGCCGCGTAAGGTCCCGCGACGGTGAGCGGGCAAGGGCCAGTCGAGATGGTCGGTGCGCATGGAAGAGCAGTGCTGGATGCGCCCTGCTCGATCATGACGTGTCGGCTCCATGTCTGAGGGGCGCTGCGCACTCGATAACCAAGTTCGGAGTATCCAACCGCGTTTATCCCGTGCACTGCGCAAACAGATCGCGCTCGCGTGCATAGGCGCTGGTCTTGACCTGCATCAGCCCAAGCACCGATGGGAACAGCGCGTCCTGGTCGGTGTATTGGCCGGCACGGTGGCGCAGGCAGGTTTCGTCCAGGCCGCGGTCGCGAGCGAACTCCGGCGAGAACCACATCACCATCGGGACATGGGTCTGCTCCTTGGGGGCGATCGCGTACGGCACACCGTGCAGGTAGAGGCCTTTTTCGCCTAGCGATTCGCCGTGATCGGAGAGGTAGATCATCGCGGTGTCGTAATCCTGCAGCCCGCGCAGTGCGTGGATGGCCTGGTTGAGGAAGTGATCGGTGTAGGCGATGGAATTATCGTAGGCGTTGACGATGTCCTGGCGGCTGCAACTGCCCAGGTCGGCGGTCTTGCATACCGGCTTGAAGCGCTCGAACCGTGCCGGGTAGCGCTCGAAATAACTCGGTCCGTGGCTGCCGAGTTGATGCAGCACCACCACGCGGTCGCCGGGCTTTGCCCGCACTTGTGCAGCCAGATCGCTCAGCAGGATCTCGTCCATGCAACGGCCGTCGGCGCACAGCCCTGGCGTGGTGGCATCGTCCAGCTTCTGGATCTCCAGTCCGTCGCAGACGCCCTTGCAGCCGGATTGGTTATCGCGCCACAGCGTGGAAATGCCGGCATGTTCGAGCACATGCAGCAGCGACTGGTGGCTGCGGATCATGTCCTCGTTGTAATCGCGGCGGCCGAATGGCGAAAACATGCACGGCACCGAGACCTCGGTGCTGGTGCCGCACGAATGCATGTCGGGGAAATTGATCACCCCGGCCTGCGCCAGCTCGGGTGTGGTCTGGCGCGCATAGCCGTTGAGGCCCCAGTTCTGCGCACGCGCGGTTTCGCCCAGTACCACCAGCAGCAGGCGCGGACGACTTCCCGGTGCGCGTGGCGTGGCCATGGCATCGTGCTCGACCGGTTGCCTGGGCGCGTGCTTGATCGGCGAATCGGACTTGAGGTTCTGCCGCAGCGCCACGATGTAATTGATCGGCGTGGCCAGGTAACGCACCTCGCGGTGGTTGCGCATCAACGCGGAGACGTCTTGCGAGGACAGCATCGCGCCGGCCGCGCCGAGCACTGCCACCACCAGCAGAAAGCCGGCGCGGGTTGCCAGCGATCTGCCGATGCTGCGCGCGTGCAGGCGAATGCGCCACAACAGCGTGGTCGGAATCAGGAAGTAGCACAGCAGCGGCAGGATCAAGCCGGGTGTGAGCAGCTCGCGCGATTCCTTGTGGTCGGTATGCAGCACGTTGCGCAGCATGTCCGCATCCAGATAGACGTTGTAGCTGTCCATGTAGTGCGCGGCCAGCGCTGTGGTGAACAGCAGCAGCGTCAGCAGTGGCTTGGCGTTCCAGCGCCAGACCAGCAGGCCCAGCAACAACGCATGCACGGCCACCAGCAGCGCCATCAACGAGATGGCAAACCCGAGGCTGCCCGGATGCGTGGCCATGGCCGTGTGCCAGAACAGCTGATTGCACACCAGTGCAAAGAACACGCTCGATAACAGCACCAGCGTCTCGGTCGAGACCGTGGGGCGCGTTGTCCAGGTCAGTGCGCGCAGGCGTTTGCGCCCACGCGATTGCGGTAGATAGGTGCTCATGCTGCATCCCCCGATTGCAACACCACTTCATTGGCGCGATGCGGTCGAGCCAGCATCCCCCAGTACAGTGCAAGTGCAGTTCCCCAGCACACCGCCAGCGACCACAGGTCGTGCGACAGGAAATGCGCGCCGCGCAGTTGCTGCGCAATCCCGAACAACAGCCCTGCCGCGATGCCCAGCCACAATGCAGGAACACGCCATGCAGGACGCAGTGCCAGCGCACAGAAATACAACGCCACCCACGCATAACCGGCACTGGCGTGACCTGCCGGAAAACAACCGGACGCGGCAATGCCATGGCGCGATTCGAACAGCCCGATCATCGGCTGGGTGCCGCCATAACGGCTCAAATCCCAGGGGCAATCCATCGCCGTCCACGACTTGAGCAAGGACACCAGCGAGGTCGACAGTGCGATCGATGTAGCCAGATAGGTCAGCGGCCAGCGCAGCACACGCAGGCGTGGCCGGCACCAGGCGACCAGCGCCAGCACCAGCACGCTGACAGCGGCTGCGGTGCTCAGCCATTTGCCGACGCGGTGAATCACGCCGCTGGTGAACCAGTGGTCCTTGAGCAGCCAATGCCCGCCTTCCAGCCGATACAGCGCATCGGCAATCCACTGGTCGCCACCGGCACTCATCAACAACGCGCTGAGCACTAGCACGCCGGCCAACGGTAGCCACAGATGCCGAACCAGGAAGCGGGTTTGCGCAGCAGTGGCTGTGCGCGTCAGGGCAGGTGCGTATACGGGAAACGTGGTCATCGAAGCATCGGCCGGTGGTCTATGCCCGGCATCTTCGAAAGCGGCATGTCGGAAAGCGGTCGGACCGGGGTTGCTCGGCCGTTAACACGCTATCCGGCGTTCAGTCTGTCTCGCTGTCGCCGGCACCAGGATCGGTATCGGTATCGGTATCGGCGGCAACGCAGCCGGCATGCCATGCCGTGCCCGGCACCAACTGCCATTGATTGCGATTGGATTCGCCAACATCGAAACGTTGCGCCGGATCGATGCAGGCCGGTACTGCCTGCTTGAGGACGAACAACCAACGACGCTCGGGGGCGTGTGCAAGCCAGGGGCCTGCCTTGGCCCATTGCTGCTGCCAGCTTGCCTTGAAGCCGAAGTCGGTCACCGCCCGGTCCGCCTGCAGCATGTTCTGTTCGCGCCAGGCCAGCATGCCCAGCTCGGCATCCGGGCCGATGTGCTGCCCCACGCGCTGCATCACCCGCGCAGCAGAGCTGTAGGGATCCAGTGCAGGCATCAAGCCCAGGCCGTAGACGATCCATAGCGCGGCGGTCACCGCCACCACCGCGGTGCCGGTGCGCTTGCCGCGCGACCACGCAAGTGCCGCCAGGCCGACCACGCCCAGGCCGATCAACCACACGCCGACCGACTGCAGCGAGGCCAACGCCATGCCACGCTTCAATGCAGTGTTTTCCGCCCAGTGCAGATGCAGTGCGATGCCGCTGCCCAATGCAAGAGCGGCCAGCGCAAGCAGCAGCAGGTAGCCGGTCAGCAACATGCGGACGCCACGCTTGCGCAGCAGCCCGGCCAGCAGCGGTGCGGCGGCGATGCACAGGGCCGGCAGCATCGGAAAGATGTAGACCTCGCGCTTGCCCGGGCTGGCACTGAAAAACACCAGCACCAGCAGGCTCCAGGCAAGCAGCAACAGATAGCGCGGGTCGCCGCGCCGCAGCCGTCGCCACCACGCCGGCAGCAACCATGGCAACACCAGGCAGCCCGGCAACCACAGCGTGGCGATCACCTGCAGGTAGTACCAGGCCGGTTTGAGGTGATGCCAGGCGTGCGCGTAGCGGGTGCCGGTCTGCTTGAACAACAACTCGTGCGCGTAGGCGTGCAGCGCCGGCTCGTTGCTCTGCCACAACGCGATGCCGAGCGGACCAAGCCAAACCGCAGTGCCGGCCAGAAACGCCGGCAGCACCAGCAACCAGCTGCGCCCAGCTTGTGCGCGTGCCGGCAGCACGCTCCAGTGCCTGCGCGGCAGCGCCATCCACGGCAGCAACAGCAGCAATGGCAGAAAGCCCACGCCCTTGGTCACCGTACCCACGCCGGCTGCGAACACCCCCAGCATCCATGCGCGCCAGTCCGGCCCGCGTAGCAGATGCCGCAGCATCCCCCACAACGACAGCGTGGTCAGCGCCACCAGCACCATGTCGATCTGCGCACGCTTGGCCATCAGGCCGAACTGCAGCACCGCAAACAACCCCAGCACCGCATGACGCGCCACGCGCCTGTTCCATAGACGCCGTGCGATGTCCCAGGTCAGCCACAAGGTGGCGAGCGCAGCCAGCAGCGAAGGCAGCAGGAAGGCGACGGTCCAGTGCGGCACCAGCTCGTAGCTGGCCGCCTGCAACCACATGAACACCGGCGGCTTTTCGGCATACAGGTCGCGGCCGCGATGCGGCAGCAACCACTGGCCGGTCTCGACCATGCTGCGTGCGGCCAGCACAAAGCGCGGCTCATCCGGTGGGTTGGGCTGGCGCAGGCCCAGGCCTGCCAGCAGGCTGACGATGATCAGCACCACGGCGGCAAGCAGTGCGCGCTGGCGGGAAGTGGCGGCGGAGATGGCAGGCGACACGCGCACGCCCCGAGCGGTGGGGCGCCACACTATCCGGCTGGCAGGTCGGAATTTTGTCGGAACCCTCCAGAGCGGCCGTGTTCGGCCAGGCTCGGTTAGGATGCGCACATCGTCCCTGCCGGGCCGCCCTGGAAACGCGCTCATGCGGCTGCTGGTCATCGAAGACAACCGCAACATGGTTGCCAACCTGTTCGACTATTTCGAAGCGCGCGGGCACACCCTGGACGCCGCGCCCGATGGCGTCACCGGCCTGCACCTGGCCACCACCCAGCACTACGATGTGCTGGTGCTGGACTGGATGATGCCGCGCATGGACGGCCCGGAAGTACTGCGCCGCCTGCGCGAGCAGCACCAGTCCGAATTGCCGGTGATCATGCTCACCGCCCGCGACGAGTTGCCCGACAAGATCGCCGGCTTCCGCGCCGGTGCCGACGACTACCTGACCAAGCCGTTCGCGCTGCCGGAACTGGAGGTTCGCATCGAGGCCCTGCTGGCGCGTGCGCATGGGCGCCGACGCGGCAAGTTGCTGCAGGTGGCCGATCTGCGCCTGGACCTGTCCACCCTGGAAGCCACCCGCGCCGGCCAGGTGCTGCACCTGTATCCGGCCTGCCGCAAGTTGCTGGAAGTGCTGATGCAGGCCAGCCCCGCCGCCGTCACCCGGCAGCGTCTTGAGCAATCGCTCTGGGGCGACGATCCGCCCGATGGCGACATGCTGCGCTCGCATATTTACGAGTTGCGCCGCAGCGTGGATGGCCCATTCGCGCAGAAACTGATCCATACGCTGCCGCGGCTGGGCTATCGCCTGGCGCCATTGGAAGGCGCCGGCGATCAGTCCACGGGCGAGTGCAGCGATGCTTAGGCAGCGCCCGTTGGGCCGTCGCGTGCTGGTGTGGTTGTTCGGCTACACGCTGCTGATGGTGCTGGCGGTGTTCGGCACCGCGCAGTATCTGCACGAGCGCGCGGAACACGGCGTGTGGCGCTCGTTGTTGAATTCGGAACTGGACAGCATCCTGGACCGCAGTGCGCAGAATCCGGATTACCGCTGGCAGGACTCGGACACCCTGCGGTTGTATCGCGTCGACGGCAGCGCGACGGTGCCGCCGGTCCTGCGCACGCTGCATCCCGGCCTGCACGACGAGCTGGAGATCGCCGGCCGCCAGAGCGCGGTGATGGTGCGCGACACCCCGCATGCCGGGCGCCTGGCGCTGGTGCTGGATATCACCGACTTCGAAGCGCTGGAGCAGTTCATCACCCGCTGGATGCTGGCCGCCGGTGTCGCGTTGATCGGCATCACCTTGTTGATGGGCACGTATGCGATGGCGCGGCTGGTGCGCCCGCTGGTGGAGCTGGCGCGCGACATCGGTGCGCTGCGTCCGGAGCGGCGTGCACAACGCATTGCTGTTGGCCCGCAGGGCAGCGCCGAGCTGTACGTGATTGCCGATGCGCTCAACGATTATCTCGATCGCAACGGCCAGTTCGTCGAACGCGAACGCGCCTTCATCGACAGTGCCAGCCACGAGTTGCGCACCCCGCTGGCGGTGATCGGCAACGCTGCCGAACTGGCACTGGAACAACCCGGCACCCCGTCGGCGGTGCGTCATCAACTGGAGCGCATCGCGCAGACCAGCGCCGCGGTAGAGCAGTTGATCACCTTGTTGCTGGTGCTGGCCAAGGACCCCGGCCGGCTGACGCGCAGCAGCGATACGCTGCGCCTGGATCTGTTGCTGCCGGAGATCGTCGCCGACCACGCGCATCTGCTCGCCGACAAGGATCTGCAGGTCGTCACCGACCCGCTTCCGCCATGCAGCCTCACCGCACCGGTGGCGATCGTGCAGACCTCCATCGGCAATCTGTTGCGCAACGCGATCGAAAACAGCGACCGCGGCATCATCCGCGTTTCGCTATCGGCACCAGGGGTAGTGCGCATTGCCGACCCGGGCCACGGCATGACGCCGGAGGAGATCAGCGCGATTTACGCGCGCCTGGCGCGCGACAACGCACGCCAGGGCAACGGCATCGGGCTGGAGCTGATCGGACGGCTCTGCGAGCATCTGGGCTGGCATCTGCACCTGGATTCCAGCGCGGGGCAGGGCACGGTGGTGACGCTGGATCTTAGCGGCGCGCAGCGCAACTAATCGCCGGCACGCTCAAGGCAGCTGCGCAGTGCGGCCATCGCCGCCGCCGCGGTGGCCGGAGCAGCGGCAGCCTTGCGGACATCGTTGAAGACCTCGATGCCGATCGGCCCTGTGTAGCCCATGCCGGCCAGGCGCCGCAACAGCGCCGACAGCGGAAAGCAGCCTTCGCCCGGCAGCAGCCGCGCATGCCGCGCCACCGCGGCCAGCGCACCTGGCGCCACCGGCTGCGCCACATCGCATAACTGCACATTGGCGATGCGCGTGGCCGGGATGGCGTCCAGGTCGTCCAGCCCACGGCCTGGCGCGAACAGGTGGTAGGCATCCACCACCAGATCGATGTTGTCCGCGCCGCTGGCACGCACGCTTGCCCACGCGGCAGGCAGGGTGTGATTGACCGTGCTCCACGCCATCGGTTCGTAGGCGATGCGCAGGCCGTGCTCCGCCGCGGCACGGCCCAGCCAGCGCAGATCCTCGACGATCCGTGCAGGCACGACGTCGGTACGCGTGTTGGCCGGTGCCTGCACCACACCCGCGCCCAACGCGGCGGCGGTTTCCAGCATCTGCAGCGCGTGCGCGCGGCAACGGTCGCGTTGCGCGTCAGCGGCACCGTCCACATCGCGCAGCACCTGGTAGTCGGTCAGTCCAAGCCCGAGCTGGTGGAGGGCGCCGCGCACCTGCGCTGGCGATCGCGCCAACTGCTGCAGGTCCTGTTCCCACAATTCGATCGCATCGAAGCCGGCCGCCTGCGCGGCCGACAATTTATCGGCTGCGGTGCCGCCCAGCAGCACCGTGTTGAGAAACAGGCTATGCATGCGCTGCAGCCTACGCGGCGTGGCGTTGAGGAGATGTCTGCGCCGTCGTGATGCTGCGCGGCGTGACCTGCAGTCCTACGAAACGCCGCGCCTGGCGATGCGCGCGACCTGCACGGAGACGGCAGCCGGCATGTTTTACACGCGAGCATTCGGCATGGTCTATGCGGATGCTGACGACCCCGTCGTCTGCAGCCTGCTTGTGCCACGCAGTGAAGTGGCACTGCAGTGCGTGGCCACTGGCTCGATTCGGGGGCTGCATGCTGGCAGCCTGTGCATGCCGGCCTGCAGGTACGCCACGGCCTGACGATCAGGTAGCGGCGATCCGGCGTTATTGCGGCAACAGGTTGCGCGCGAGCAGCCAGCTGCGCGCATTGTCCGCGTCCTGCTCGAACCAGGCGCGTGTGGATCCGAGCCGGTAGGTGTAGCCCCAGGTGTCCATGTCGGCCATCAGGCGCGCGCTGCCGACGCCCGGCAATTGCTCGGCCAGCAGGATCTGCAGGTAACAGGTGGCGTCTTCTTCATCCACCGAATCGGTCGCGTCGGTATGCACGGCCGCGCGTTTGTCGGCCGGCAGGACGATCAGGTGCCCGGCCTCGTGCAATAGCGAATGCACCGGCGTGTCGTCGCGCACATAGACATCGCAGCCGATGATGCCGGCCTCCGGTTCGCCCCAGAAACTGCCAGGGATCGGCGCGCCGGCGTCCACCCGATGCAGGCGCAAACCATAACCTGAGAGCAGGGCAGTGGGTGCATCCAGGCCGATATCGCCCACGCACAACACGCTGGCTGGCTCGGCGCTGGAGGAAGAATCGATGGTCACACGCAAAGGCTCGCGGTCGGTTCGGGCCGTCACCGCAGCACCGTGCAGGCACGGTGCTGCAGGTATCGCTTACTTGTCGCCGTCTTCGGGCAAGGCGACGGAAATATCGAGCACGTCATGCTCGCCATCCTTGACCAGGTCCACCCGCACCGCATCGGCGTCGATGTTGACGTACTTCTTGATCACTTCCAGCAATTCACGCTGCAGCAGCGGCAGGTAGTCCGGACCGCCGCGGTGGTTGCGCTCCTGCGCAATGATGATCTGCAGGCGGTTCTTGGCCGTCTCGGCGGTGTTCTTCTTGCTCTTGAGAAAATCGAGCAGGCCCATGCTTACCCTCCGAACAGCTTGCTGAAGAAGCCTTTCTTCTCCACGGATGTGAATCGCATCGGGCGCTCTTCGCCCATGATGCGGGCGACCGCGTCGTCGTAGGCCTGGCCGGCCGGGGACTCGGCATCCAGGATCACCGGCTCGCCCTTGTTGGAGGCATTGAGCACGTCGCCGGATTCGGGGATCACGCCGATGGCCTTCAGGCCGAGCACTTCTTCCACGTCGGTGATGCTGAGCATCTCGCCGCCTTCCACGCGGCCCGGGCTATAGCGGGTCAGCAGCAGGAAGGCCGGCACGGTCTGGCCTTGCTCGGCCTTGCGGGTCTTGGAATCGAGCAGGCCGATGATGCGGTCCGAGTCGCGGACCGAGGAGACTTCCGGATTGACCACCACCACCGCGCGGTCGGCGAAGTACATCGCCAGGAATGCGCCTTTCTCGATACCGGCCGGCGAATCGCAGACGATGTAGTCGAAGCCGTCGGCGGCCAGGTCCTTGAGCACCTTCTCCACGCCTTCCTGGGTCAGCGCGTCCTTGTCGCGGGTCTGCGAGGCAGCCAGCACGTACAGGTTGTCGAAGCGCTTGTCCTTGATCAGCGACTGCTTGAGCGTGGCTTCGCCATGCACGACGTTGACGAAGTCGTACACCACGCGCCGCTCGCAGCCCATGATCAGGTCCAGGTTGCGCAGACCGACGTCGAAGTCGATGACGGCGACCTTCTTGCCGCGCCGTGCCAGCCCGCAGGCCAGGCTCGCGCTGGTGGTGGTCTTGCCGACGCCGCCCTTGCCGGAGGTGACTACGATGATTTCAGCCAAAGGATTTCTCCGAAATATTTCTGTGGTTGGGCTGCGTCAATCCAGCGCAGCGATCTTGATCTGATCCTGCTCCAGCCAGACCTGGACGGCCTTGCCACGCAGGTCCATGGGAACATCGTCCAGCACCTTGTAGTGGCCAGCGATGGCAACCAGTTCGGCGTGGAAGTCGCGGCAGAAGATGCGCGCTTCAGGGTTGCCCTGGGCGCCGGCCAACGCGCGGCCACGCAGGGTACCGTAGATATGGATGCTGCCGTCGGCGATGACCTCCGCTCCGGCACCGACCGTACTGAGGACAGTCAGGTCGCAGTTCTCCGCATACAGCTGCTGGCCCGAGCGCACCGCGTTGCGTTGCATGCGTCCAGGTGCCGGCCGCGCGGCAGGCGCTGCGGGTTCGGCACGCGGCGGGGGAGGCGGAGGCGGCGGCGGGCTCACCGCGGTCGGCTCGTATTGCGCCCGGAACTTGGCCAGCAGCGGCACGCCGAGCTGCTGCGAGAGCAGGTCGATCTCGCTGGTGCCGTAGGCCAGTGCCACCGGCAATACGCCGGCATCGCGCAGACCGTCCAGCAGCGCCTTGGCCGTGTCCAGATCCGGCAACTGCGACAGCCCGCCGAAATCCAGGATCACCGCCGCGCGTCCGAACAACTTCGGCGCGCGGGTCACGCGTTCGCGCATCTCGCGCACCAGGCGCGGGACGTCCAGCGTGCGCACGCGCAGGTTGGCGATGCCCACCTGGCCGATCTTCAGTTCGCCGGCCTGTTCGAAATCCACATTCACGCTTGCCACGCCTCAGCTCCCCGTCGACGGGTTGTCGGTGGCGGCATGCCGCGGCCGGCCGACCCACGGCAGATGGTCCGGCAACTTGCCGGCATAGGTCTCCTTGACCCACGGATAGCTGCACATGTCTTTCATCAGCATGCTAGCGCGCACCTCGACATCGGCCATGGTGTTCTGGCCGACCTCGCGAAAGCCAAAGCTGCCATGGAACAGCAACGCCGCATCGGCGCCATGGTCCAGGAACACTTCGCAGGCCAGTTGCGGGTAGCGCAGCTCGGTGTAGCTCTGCACATCGGCATAGAACGCACGCCCGACACCGCCGCCGCGACGGCGGCTGGCGACCACGATGCGGTCGATATAGAAGAATTCCGGGTGACGGTCCCGGAACCAGGCGAAATTGCTGCTGTCATGCGCACTGCCGCTGCCGAACCCGACCAGGAACCCGGCCAGGTTGCCGTCGCGCTCGGCGACGCGGAAATATTCGGCCTGCTCGTAGAAACGTTGCAGCTTGGTTGAATCCAGCGGCAGGATTGCCAGTCCGGCATTGTTGTTCAGGGCCAGGACGGAATCGAGCTCGTGCTCGCGCACGTCGCGGATAACGATCGACATTGGGACTCCGTGGGGTAACGCTCTCGACCCGAAATCGGATCTGCGTCGGATTATTGCATGCGGGGCCTGAAGCGGCGACCCGCCGTGTGCCGGCCCTGTGCGTACGAGGCGGCCGCACCACGCCGACGCCGGGAGGTCTTGCTGCCGGGACCGTCCGTCCGTGCAAGCACATGCATGACTTCCGGCAAGAGGGCAGCCGCCCGGCGAGCGCCTAAGATGCCTGCATGTTGGGATACCTCAGTCATACGCGCGTCCTGCGCTTCGCCGGCCTGTTCACCTGGGCGATGATCGCCATGCCGTTGGTGTACACCTACTGGCCGGCCGCCGAGGAGGGCGACCACCGCAGCGTGGCCGAGGGCCTGCTGATGTCGGCGTTCTTCGTCGGTTTCGGCGCCAGCTACTTCTGGCTGACCCGCGGCCTGAGCAGCGGCGGCCACGCCCATTGGTACGACCGGCTGATCCTGCTGCTGCTGACCATCTTCGCGCTGGCGGTGAGCTATCTGAGCGGAACCGGGCTGGGCAGCATCCTGATGATGGTGGCGGCCGGGGTGATCCCCTGGTTGCTGCCGCTGCGCATCGGCGTGGCCTGGCTGGTACTCAGCCAGCTGGCGGTGCTGCCGGTGTTCTATTACCTGCGCCCGGACTTCACCCTGTTCGCCGCGCTGATGCAGTCGTTGCTGTACGGCGGCTTCTCGATGTTCATTTTCGTGACCAGCCTGGTCGCGCGCCAGCAGACCGATGCCCGCGAAGAACAGCGCCGGCTCAATGCCGAATTGCGCGCCACCCGCGCGCTGCTGGCCGAAAGCGCCCGCGTCAACGAGCGCACCCGCATCTCGCGCGAACTGCACGACCTGCTCGGCCACCACCTCACCGCGCTGAGCCTGAACCTGGAAGTGGCCGGCCACATCACCGACGGCCAGGCCCAGGAGCATGTGCGCCAGGCGCATACGCTGGCCAAGCTGCTGCTCACCGATGTGCGCGAAGCGGTCAGCCAGCTGCGCGACAGCGGCGCGATCGACCTGGAAGCGGCCCTGCGCCCGCTGGTGACCCAGGTGCCCTCGCTGGACATCCATCTGGACATCGCCCAGCCGCTGACCCTGGACGACCCCGAGCGCGCGCATGTGCTGCTGCGCTGTACCCAGGAAATCATCACCAATGCGGTGCGCCACGCCGGTGCGCGCAACCTGTGGATCCAGGTGCGCCGGGACGGAGACAGCGTGCTGATCGACGCGCGCGACGACGGCCACGGCGCCGAGACGGTGGCGCCCGGTAACGGGCTGCGCGGCATGCGCGAACGGCTGAACCAGTATGGTGGCCAGTTGGAGATCCAGACCCGGCGGGGTGACGGCTTCGGCCTGCGCATCTCCGTTCCAGGCGCGCCGGCACTGATGCCTGCGGCCGTTACTCAAGGAGTGTTTTGATGATCCGTGTGTGCCTGGTCGACGACCAAACCCTGGTACGCCAGGGCATCCGCTCGCTGCTGGCGCTGGACAACGGCATCGAAGTGGTGGCCGAGGCCTCCGACGGCAAGCAGGCGGTGGAGCAGATCCCGCAGATCCAGCCCGACGTGGTGCTGATGGACATGCGCATGCCGGTGATGTCCGGCCTGGAAGCGCTGCAGATGCTCTCGCGCAACGGCACGCTGCCGCCGACCATCATTCTGACCACCTTCGACGACGACCAGCTGGTGCTGGCCGGACTCAAGGCCGGCGCCAAGGGCTATTTGCTCAAGGACGTCTCGCTGGAGCAGCTGGTCGGCGCGATCCGCACCGTGGCCGACGGCGGCTCGCTGGTGCAGCCGGCGGTGACCCAGCGCCTGCTGTCGGGCCTGGAGCACATGCGCAACGAGTTCGTCAGCCTGGACCGGCCCGATCCGCTGACCGACCGCGAGACCGAGATCCTGCGGCTGATGGCCAGCGGCTTTTCCAACAAGGAGATCGCCAACTCGCTGGGCGTGGCCGAGGGCACCATCAAGAACCACGTCTCCAACATCCTGTCCAAGCTCGGCGTGCGTGACCGCACCCGCGCGGTGTTGAAGGCCTTCGAACTGCAATTGGTCTGATCGGCAGCGCAGGTGGCGCTGCTTCCGGCATGCGGCGGTGCGTGCGCTCCGCCGCGCGTGCGCCAGGGGTCGCGGCGGGGTGGTCTGGTCGTTTCCGGACCGGATACAGCGCGCTGCCGGAGGCCGAAAACGGCGCCGACAGCCAGCGCATCACACACAGGCATCGCGCGATGTGCATGATAGCTGCGCGCAATCTGCCCAAACCCTTGTGCAGGTTGGGGTTGCGCAGTCATGGACCGCGCGGTTGCGCGGTGGATGACACCGCAAGACCGCGCTACCCGTCGCACAACTGAACATCTTTCTCGAAGCCTGCTAGGATGGCGGCTTCGCTTCACTCAACCCGGCCGTGGGATCGGCCCCGGAGACCTCCTGAATGACCCGTATTATCGAGTTCCTGATCGCCTTGGGGATCGTGGCTGGCTTGTTTGTCGTGGTGGGCTTGGTGTTGCCCTCGGAGCGGCAGATGTCCGAGAGTGTTGAGACCAACCGCAGGATGACGATTGTTTACGACACCGTGAACAGCTTCCGTCGTTTCAAGGATTGGAACCCGCTTGTGCTGCGTGACCCGAAGATCCAGCTGAAGCTGGTCGGCCCGGAAGAGGGCAAGGGTGCACGCGTCGAATACAGCTCCACCGAAGGCTACATCGGCGACGGCAGCTGGGAGATCACCAACAGCGTCAAGAACGAGCGTGTTGAGATTTCGATCGACGATCCCACCAAGGGCTACGACAAAGTCACCAACTTCACCCTTGCGCCGACTGGCAAGAACAACAAGAACGTCAAGATCACCCAGGACTACAGCGTCAAGTACGGCTGGAACCTGTTTGGTCGTTATGCCGGCTTGTATGTCAGCCGCCACGTGGGCGACGACCTGAAGCTGGGTCTGTCGCGTCTGGCGACCGCACTGGCCACCGTGCCGAATTTCGACTACCGCGCCCAGCTCGACGGCAAGCCGGTGTTGAGCGATCTCAAGATCGTCGATGTGCCGGCCGAGGACCTGTTGGTCGTCAACGCAGGCAACATCGATCGTGACAACGAGACGATCAAGAAGTCGATCAAGGACAACCAGGAGTGGATCAAGCGCGTGATGGACGCCAACGGCCTCGAGGCTGCTGGTCCGGTCCGTATCGTGACCACCGACTTTGCCTCCGACAAGTACGCCTTCGACGTGGTGCAGCCGGTCCGCAAGCGTGCCGGTGGCGCGCCGAAGACCGACCCCAAGGCCGACACCGCCAAGGCTGATGCCAAGAAGGATGACGCTGCGGCTGCCGCACCTGTGGATGCAACGCCGGTTGCTGCCGCGGGCGAGGAGTTGAAGGTCAATATCCCGTCGGAAGCACCGGTCAAGTACGAGCGCACCAAGGCACACCGTTCCGCGTTTGCGACCTATGCAGGCCACATGGCCGGCCTGGATGCAGTGCGTAGTTCCCTGCGTGCCTGGGCTGCCACCAACGGCAACGACGTGACCGAGCGTCCGTACGAGTCGTGGAAGGGCGGCGTGGACAAGTCGTTTACGCAGGACGGTACCTACGACGTCTACTGGGCCATCAAGTAATCGTTTCGCCACGATGACCTGATCCAGACCAAAACGCGCCGCAGTCCTGCGGCGCGTTTTTTTTTTGCGCCACGGCGCTGCAATGGAACCGCCTTCATGTCCCTGCTCGAACGTCGCAAGAAACATCCTTCGCTGCTGGCGTGTTGCGGCGCCTTGCTGGCCGCCATCGCGGTGGGCCTGTCGGCCTATGCCTCGCATGGCGTGACCGATGCGCTGGTGCAATCGCGGCTGCAACTGGCAGCGCTGTATGCCTTCGGCCACGGCGCCGTGCTGACGGTGCTCGGCGCCACCGAGACGCGTGCGCTTGGCCGGATCGGCCTGTATCTGCTTTTGCTCGGCACGCTGCTGTTTGCCGGCAGCCTGGCCGGCGGCGCGGTGTTGCACTGGCCGACCAGCCTGGCGCCGGTTGGCGGGGTCAGCCTGATGCTGGGCTGGGTGGTGCTGGCGATCGGCGCGTTGAGGCGCTGAGCATGCCGCGCCACGCCCGCGGATTCGATGTGGAGGCCGCATTCGCGCACCTGACCCGGCGCGATCGCGCGCTGGGTGCATGGATGAAGCGCATCGGCCCGATTGCCGCGCAGCCGGGTTGGCGCAAGCCGTTCGACCCGGTGGATGCGTTGGCGCGCGCAATCCTGTTTCAGCAGCTCAGCGGCAAGGCCGCATCGACGATCGTGGCACGGGTGGAAGTGGCCATCGGTGCGGCGCGCCTGCATGCAGACACGCTTGGTCGCATCGACGATGCGGCACTGCGTGCATGCGGTGTCTCCGGCAACAAGTCGCTGGCCTTGCGCGATCTGGCGCGCCGTGAGCGCGATGGCGAGATTCCTTCCCTGCGCAAGCTCGCCTTCATGGACGAGGAAGCGATTGTCCAGGCCCTGGTGCCGGTGCGTGGCATCGGCCGCTGGACGGTGGAAATGATGCTGATGTTCCGGCTGGGTCGCCCGGACCTGCTGCCCGTCGACGACCTTGGCGTGCGCAAGGGCGCCCAGCGCGTGGACAGGCAGGAGCAGATGCCGACGCCAAAGGAACTGGCCATCCGCGGCGAACGCTGGGGCCCGTACCGCAGCTATGCCGCGTTCTATCTGTGGAAGATCGCCGACTTCAGCGTGGCCGCCAAGGTGCCCACACCGCGCTCGCAGGAGTGATCGCGCACGGGACCTGGGCGCGACCGTCGCACGCATCAGCCTGCATGCCAGCGCCAATGCCACGGCTCGTAGACGATGCCGTGCAGGTTGTTGCGTGGGTAGCTCAAGCGATAGCCAAAACGCGGCGCGTGGCTGCTCAGCCAGGCAAACGCAGCCGTGGCCTCAAACGATTCTTCTGCCGGCGGTTCGCCCGGGGTGCCGATATCCAGTGCGTCGCCACTGTGGTGTTCGCTGAAACCGGGGGCGGCATTGACTGCCAGGATCTGTTCAAGTGTGAGCCCGCGCCCGAACTTGCGCTCGAAGATGCCCAGTTGATAATCGTGGCTGCGGTAGCCGGAGATGGCATCCAGCACGATGTCCGCGTGCAATGCGGCGGCGCGCATGAAGCGCCACGCACGCGCGGCGCCGGCGCTGAGCCATAGCGGCCGATCGAAGCGATCGTGCCCGGCAAAGTGCAAGGTCGCCGGCTCGGCGGTCAGCTGCAGGCCGGTTCGCTGCACATAGTCGTCTGCGTCCAGCCCGAGTTGGGTCAGGCGGCTCTGTAAGCCGTCGATGGCCAGCACTGCGCCCCGTGCCTGTCGTGCGCGCGCAGCGGTGGCTTGCAGCCGGTCCAGCGCGTCGTCCAGACCCGGCTCGCGTGCCAGCCGCGGGATCAACGGCATCATGCCCTGCGGCAGATGCGCGGCCAGATAGCGTCCGTCACGCTTGCGCCGCAGCACCCAATCGGCCTGTGCCAGCAGGCGCGCATCCGCGTTGCTACGCGCGCGCAGCAGGTTTGCCGGCCACAGTTCGATGGCGGTGGTATTGAGCAGCAGGGTCTGGGGCGGGTGCATCGCAACAGGGTAGGGCTAAGCGTGGCGTACGGCCAGCTGGCGCAAATCCTCGAGCAACTGGTGTGGCTGCTCAAGACTGAGGACCACCAGGCCGTTGTCGCGCAACGGCAGAATCAGCACCCGCCTGGACTGGGTCAGCAGATAAAAGCCTCTGGCTGCGGATTTGCTGCGGTAATGCCCCGATTTGAATCCAGGATAACCAAAGCCGAGCAACTGCAGGCCCGGTTTGAACGCGGTGTGTTCGGCCAGGTCGACAATGCGTGCGCTGTCCAGGCGGAGCGCGTGTAGTGGCACACGCTTGGTAAAGAAGGTCGAGCGGACGATCAGGCGGTTGTCGTCCAGCTGGACGCTGCGTCGCGCGTGCGCAACCGTGCACGCCACCGCCACTGTCAGCAGGATGCCCAAATGCCCTATCAGCGTACCGGGTCCGTCATGACTGCTTGCATGCGCGGTAGCGATGAGGCCGGCAGCGACCGACAGCGGTAGCCACAGCCAGATTGCCAGGCTCCAGCGCGTCGCCGGAGCCGCAGCATAGTCGCGTCGGCGCGGCTGCGGGTGTTGCCCGGCACGCGCTTTGGGCGCTGTGGCAGTGCTTTGGGATGAGCCGGATCGCTTCGCCATCTCAGAGCGTCTTCTTCAACGCCAGCGACATTAGCGACGTCGTGCTCGGGGTTCGGTGCCTGGTGAGCTTGGTCAGTTTCCCACCACAGCGACCTCGCGCAATCGATGCGTCCCGGCTGTCATCGCGCCTGATGTTATCGGCGAGTGTGTGTCGGCACGAGAAGCGGAGAATCCAGCTGCGTGTTCATGTCGGCGGTTCCTTGTCATCGCGCGGCTTTGGCAGGCGCCCGGCCTTGCGCAGGGCATCGCGCAGCAGGTATTCGATCTGCGCGTTGAGGCTGCGCAGTTCGTCGTCGGCCCAGCGCTGCGCGGCGGCCAGTACATCGGCGTTGATGCGCAGCGGATAGGCCTTCTTCTCGCTCATTCGCGCTCCCGGCGGTCGCTGTGGCGGCGCAGGTGCATGACCATCGAGACGATCAACACGTTCACGCCGACCAGCATGCCGATCACCACCGCGTAGATGCCGGCGCGGTTGTCGCCGGCCCAGTACAGGCAGGCGGCGCCGACCAGGATGACCAGGCTGATCAAGGCCCAGCGCAGCCCCAGGCCGCGCGCACGCTCGTCGTCGTCCGCACCGATGGAGGCGGCGATTGCCAGTGCAGGCAAGCCGGACAGCGCGACGACCAACGGCACCATGACATTCATTGCATCACCTCAATACAGCGAGCCGGCGTTGACCACCGGTTGGGTCCCACGATCAGAACACAGCACGGTGAGCAGGTTGCTGACCATGTGCGCCTTGCGCTCTTCGTCCAGCTGCACCACGCCGTTTTTCTGCAGCTCGGACAAGGCCATTTCCACCATGCCCACTGCACCGGCGACGATGCGCGTGCGTGCGGCGATCACCGCATTGGCCTGCTGACGCTGCAACATGGCCTGGGCGATTTCCGGCGCGTAGGCGAGGTGGCTGATGCGCGCCTCGATCACGTCCACGCCGGCCTGGGTGAGGCGTTCGTCCAGATGGCGCTTGAGCTGCTCGCTGATCTCGGCCGGATGGCTACGCAGCGAGATCTGATCGTCTTCGTGCTGGTCGTAGGGATAGCTGGTGGCCATCGCGCGCAGCGCCGCTTCGGACTGGATATGCACGAAGCTCTCGTAGTCGTCGACGTTGTAGACCGCCTCGGAGGCATCCAGCACCTGCCACACGATCACCGCGGCGATCTCGATCGGGCTGCCGTCCAGTTCGTTGACCTTGAGCCGGCCGCTTTCGAAGTTGCGTACGCGCTGGCTGACCCGGCGCTTGGCGTAGAAGGGGCTGTTCCAGCGCAGGCCCGCATCCTTGACCGTTCCGACGTACTTGCCGAACAGGCTCAACACCGCCGCCTGGTTCGGTTCCAGGGTGTACAGGCCGGCCAGGAAGAAGATGCCAGCCGCCCCGACCACACCGGTGGTGATCAGTGCTGCAGGCTTGGCGTCGCCGGTGAGCAGCATCCAGACAGCGGCGGCGAATGCCGCAGAGGCGACGAGAACAACGGGGATGCCCGGCAGTGAGCTGATCGGCTTCTCTTTCATGAGGGCGGTGTCCTTGGGAAGTGCAAAAAAGATATCAAAGTGATATCAGTCGATGCAAGGCCTTCGATCGTCGGTCGTGATGGCGGCCCGTTAGAATGGCGGCCCCCCATCCGATCTGGACCGCGCTCATGACTACCCTCGGCACGCCGTTGTCGCCTTCCGCCACCCGCGTGTTGCTGCTGGGCTCGGGCGAGCTGGGCAAGGAAGTGGCGATCGAATTGCAGCGCTTCGGGGTGGAAGTGATCGCCGCCGATCGCTACGCCAACGCGCCGGCGATGCAGGTTGCGCACCGCTCGCATGTGCTGGACATGCTCGATCCGCAGGCGCTGCGCGCACTGATCGCCCAGGAGCAACCGCACCTGATCGTGCCGGAGATCGAGGCGATCCATACCGAAACGCTGGTCGCGCTGGAACGCGAGCAGGGCCAGCGGGTCATCCCGACCGCGCGCGCCGCACGGCTGACCATGGACCGCGAAGGCATCCGTCGCCTGGCCGCCGAGACGCTGGGCCTGCCGACCTCGCCGTATCGCTTTGTCGACACGGCCGCCGAGTACCGCGAGGCGATCGCCGCGGTCGGCCTGCCGTGCGTGGTCAAGCCGGTGATGTCGTCCTCGGGCAAGGGCCAGAGCACCGTGCGCAGCGAAGCGGACATCGATGCGGCCTGGGAGTACGCGCAGACCGGCGGACGCGCCGGTGCCGGCCGCTGCATCGTCGAGGGCTTCATCGACTTCGATTACGAGATCACCCTGCTGACCGTGCGGCATGCCGGCGGCACGGCGTTCTGCGACCCGATCGGGCATTGGCAGAAGGATGGCGACTACCGCGAAAGCTGGCAGCCGCAGCCGATGTCAGCGGCCGCCCTGCAACGCGCGCAGCAGATCGCGCAAGCCATCACCGACGACCTGGGCGGCCTGGGCCTGTTCGGCGTGGAGTTGTTCGTCAAGGGCGACGAGGTCTGGTTCAGCGAAGTCTCGCCGCGCCCGCACGACACCGGCCTGGTCACGCTGGTGTCGCAGGACCTGAGCGAGTTCGCACTGCATGCCCGTGCGATTCTCGGCCTGCCGGTCGGTGCGCAGAACGGTGGCGTGATCCGTCAGAGCGGCCCGTCGGCCTCGTGCGCGCTGCTTGCCCATGGCCATGGCGTCCCGGTGTTCGACAATGTCGCGCAGGCCCTGCGCGACCCGGACGCCGCGTTGCGTCTGTTCGGCAAACCGCGCGTGGACGGCCACCGCCGCGTCGGCGTCACCCTGGCACGCGCGGACAGCATCGACGCCGCGCGCGCGAAGGCGCGTACGGCCGCCGAGGCATTACAGGTTCAACTGGACGCCTGAGTGCGGTGATCGGCATGGCGCGATTGCGGCGACAAGCTGCATTCGCGTCACGCCACAAGCAACAGCCCAACGCTTCGAATCCCCAATCCCCAATCCCGAATCACGGCTCCCCAGCCACATCCACCCACACCGCATGATGATCGCTGCCGTCGGCAATGGCCGCTTCGGGCGCGGTGCTGGCGGGCCAGAAGATGCCGCTGCCGATCAAGCTGAACTGGCGCGAAGGCAGCACGTAGTCCAGGCGCATCGTGCCCGCCTGCGGCCCGAAGTCGCCGGTGACCTGGTGCGCATCGCCCTTGTGCGCGATGCCTTGCGCGGCGTACTCGGCGGTCTTTTCCGGGCCGCCCGCACTGTGCGGCGCGGGGTACTGCAGCACCCGCGGGTGCGTGACCAACGCGCGGATCGCATCGTGCCGGCCGGCACCATCGACCGGGTCGTTATTGAGGTCGCCGAGAATGACGAAGCGCGCATCGGCGGGCAGCCCACCGCAGCGGCCCTGGTCGTCGCACAGCCAGCCGGCGTCCTTGGGATTGTCCAGGTACTCGCGCCATAGCCGCAGTTCGTCATGGTTGCGTGCGACGTTGCGCTTTTCGGCGCCATCGAACACCGGCGGGGTGGGGTGCGAGACCAACGCATGCACCACACCGAGCGGCGTGCGCACCGGCACGTCCCAATGCGACTTGGACGACAGCCGCAGCTGCGCCCAGATCGCATCGCGATAGAACGATCGTTTGCTGGATGGGTCGGTCGGCCGCAGCGCGCCCGGCAGTGCGCTCCATTTCAACAACTGGAAACTGCGCACCGCCTGCGCATCGATCGGGTAGCGCGACAGCACCAGCATGCCGTACTGGCCGGGGTGCAGTCCGTAGCCCCAGGCATCGTTGCCGCGGGTGCGGCCGTCGCCACCGATGCTGCCGTTGTTGTCCAGATCCAGGCCGCTCGGCACGCCGGTGTTGACCGGGGCCAGATAGCGGTACGGATAGCGCAGCGCCTCGCCGCCGCCCGGCTGGGCAACCTGCAGATAGCGCTGCTGGAACAGGTCGGCGGCGCGGTGCTCGGGGTCGAAATCGAACTCGTTGAGCAGCACCAGATCCGGGCGCACCCGCTGCAGCACTGCGGCGATCTTGCGCGCATGTGCGCTGTCGCCTTGCAGCTCGCGCACCAGGCCGCCGGCCTGGTCGGAATACAGCGAGGTGTTGTAGGTGGCGATGCGCAGCCGGGCCGGCGCGGAGGCGGCAGTTGCCTTGGCGCCTGTATCCGGAGAGGTCGCCTGGTGTGCGCAGGCGGCGCACAGCGCAGTCAGCGCAAGCAGGAAAAGAGGTTTGATCATCGCGACATTCTCGCATGTGCAAGACGACAGGCCGATGTCGTCCCGGCGTGGTTCAACCTTCCGGTGCAGCGGCAGGAAGCCCGCGCCATTGGCGGCCGTCGTAGGCCTCCAGCGCGCTGAAGCGGCGCTTGTAGTTCATCTTGGCATGGCCGTCGATCCAGTAGCCCAGATACACATGCGCGCGGCGCTCGCGTTGCGCCCACTGGATCTGCTGCAGGATCGCGAATGTGCCCAGGCTGCGCGCAGTGGCATCCGGTGCGTAGAACGTATACACCGCCGACAACGCATGCTCGGTGACATCGGTGACCGCAACGGCGAGCAGTCGCCCCGGCGCGTGCGCCACTGCGGGTTCGCGAATTTCCAGGAAGCGTCCATGCGACCAGCCGCCGATCAGGAACTGGTCGAATTCGGTGGCGCCATGTTCGTCCATGCCGCCGCCGGGATGGCGGTGCTGGAGGTACTGCCGGTACAACGCGAGTTGTTCGTCCGTGCGTTCGGCGGCAACCACGCGCACCACCAGGTCCGTGTTGCGCGCCAGGCAGCGGCGCTGGCTGCGATCGGGGCGGAACGCATCCACCGCGATGCGCACCGGCACGCAGGCGCGGCAATGTTCGCAATGCGGCCGGTAGACCAGATCGCCGGAGCGACGGAATCCCCATGCCAGGGCCTGCGGATAGATCGCGCCCAGCCGCGGATCGTGCGGATCCAGCACCAGGTCGCGTGCGCGGCGGTCGGGCCAGTAGCCACAGGCATGCTCGCCCGTCTGGAACAGGCGCAGGTCGTCATGGGTGTCGGCGTGGATGGCCATGGCGTCAGGATAGCGCCTGCGCGTCGCAACAGCGGCGACTGTCCGCCGGATGAATACGCCTGGTCGCCGCGTCAACGCGCGCGCCGATGGCTCGTTGATGTGGGTGTTGGTGGCAGCGCACGGTGGATCCGGATGCGCCACCCACGCGATGCGGCCCATGCAGGTGCCGCGTGTGGTTCCCACATCCCAGGAGTTTCCCATGACGTCTCGCAAACCGTTTCTCGCACTGGCCGTGCTGGCTGCCCTGTCCACCGGCGCGGTATTCGCCGCCCCGCCTGCCGCTGGCGATGCGCCGCGTCCTGCCAAACTCGACAAGAACGGCGATGGCGTGATCGATCGCAGCGAGGCCGCTGCCGATCCCAAGCTGGCCGCACAGTTCGACACCCTGGACACCAACAAGGACGGCAAGCTGTCGCGCGACGAGCGCCCGCATCACCGCGGCCCGGGACGTAGTGGACGTGGTGAATGGATGAGCAAGCTCGATACCAACAAGGACGGCCGCATCAGCCGCGAGGAAGCCAAGGCCGAGCCCAAGTTCGCTGCGCGTTTCGATGAGATGGACGTCAACAAGGACGGCTTTGTCGATCGCGCCGACCGTGATCTGCGCATGCAGCAGCATCGCGACGCGTGGTTTGCCAAGGCCGACACCGACAAGGACGGCAAGCTGAGCAAGGCCGAGTTCGATGCCGCATCCAAGCAGCGTGGCGAGCATGGCCCGCGCGGTCCCGGCGAGCATGGCGAGCACGGCAAGCGTCCGATGCCGGCCAAGCCTGCTGCGGGCAACTGAGTTCCTCCCGTCGCGGCAGCGTTATCCGGTCGCAGTGCTGCGACCGGGGCAGTCCCCGCATCCTCTGCAGCATGTAAACCGCACTACGCAACAAGGCGCCGATCGACCGACGGCCTCCTGCGCAAGCAGGGGGCCGTTTTTTGTTGATTGGACATGTTCGCCGTTGCTGCCTGCGGCGGTGACGTCACGTCGGGATCAGGGCATCCCCAGCTTCATGTAGTGCCGCAGGATGGGCAGCATGACTGCCGCGGTGCTCACCAGCGTCGCACCCGGGCTGAACATGCAGCGATACAGCAGCGGTGCCTGCGTGCTGCCGCGTCGTTGCGCATCGCGTTCCAGCATGGGGCGCATGACGCGGGGCAGCACCTGGATGGATTGATAGTTGAGCACCGCCATGCCTGCGCAGAGCATCAGCAGCGACGCCCACGCGCCCGCATCCAGATGTTTCAACAGCAGCGTGCCGCCCACCACCAGCACCGATGTCAGCGTGGTGGCGTGCAGGAAACGACGAATCGCGGCGGCCTCGGCGGCGGTCTGCGCAAAGCGCAGCAGATACCAGCACGACCAGTACGTGCCGACTCCAGCAACCAGCACGGCGCCAGCGGCGAACAGCGCCGGCATGCCGAGCCAGAGGCTCAGCGCACCGGCAGCGCCGCCCCCACCCAGTGCCGAGCCGGTCAGCCCACTCATGCCTAACTTGCCCGCGCCACCCATGCCCGTCAGCACGATGGCCGCGCTCGCCGTCCCAGGCGCGGCCAGCAGGGTTGCCGAGGTCACCGCAGTGGCAAAGGCCACGCTGGGCGCGCTGCCACGCGCGAACTCGCCGAACCGGCGCAACAGCTCGCCGCGCACGCTGGCCCGCGCCCGCGACAGGCGCTTGCGCACGGCCGCGTCGCTGAGGCCGAGCAGTGCGGCGACCTGCCGTGAACTCTGGCCTTCGCGGTAGTACAGCAGCAGCGTCTCGCGGCTTTCCTCGGGCAATGCCGAAATGATGTCGAGCGCGGCGATTTCTTCTTCCACCTGCAGCAGATGGTCGGCGGGCGAGGGGGCCGGGTCGGCGGCCATCGCAATCGCAAGGTCTGCCGCTTCACCGCTGAGTGCACGATGCCGGTTGGCGCGCAGCCAGTCGCGCGCCAGGTTGCGGGTGATCTGCCGCAGCCAGGGCAGGAAGCTGGCCGGCTGATGCAATTGTGCAAGTCGCTGCCAGGCGCGCAGGAAGGCTTCCTGTGCGATGTCTTCGCTGGCGGCGATATCGCGGGTGATCGCCAGCGCGATGGCGGTCACCGTGTTCTGGCAGGCGCGCACGATGCGGCCATACGCCTGCTGGCAGCCGGCGGCAGCGACCGGCAATTCGTGTTGCAGCATCAGCTCCAGCGTGTCGGTGTGCATCGGCGTGATCCATGTCCTGGTTCCAGCATGACGCATGCGAGCGCCGGATGTGACCGGGGGATGGTGGTGGCGCGCCGACCGCAGCGACGGGTGGCCGCGTTGCACCCTGGCTGATCGCGCTCAGCGCGCCGGCTGGATCCGCACGCGCACTTCTTGGTCCTCTGCGGCTGGCGGCGCCGTGGTGCCGGCAGGCGCCTGCCGCGCTGCCGGCTGTGCCGCCGGCCCGACTGCATCGGGCGCATTGCGATGGCGCAGCACCACGAACATGGCGACCGCGCCGATCACCAGCAGCAGTACCAGCCGGATGCGCCAGGCCCAGCTGCGCGCGTTGGTGCTGGAGCCGTTTTCGCCGTCGCGGAAGGTGTATTCCACATTCGGCAGATCGCGGCGGGTGGTGTCGAGCAGGCGTGCGTCGCGCAGCAGGTCGCGTGCGCGCGGCTGGTCGTCGGCGTGCACGATCCACACCGTGGGGTAGGCCTGCGCGTTGCCCTGTTCGAGGTAGCTGAACTGGCCGCTGCGTTTGCTCTCGTAGGAGCGGCCGTTGCTCATGCGCACGTCGATGCCGGCGTTGCGCAGGAGATCGGCCACGCCTTCGGCGGTTTCGATACGTTGACTGCTGAAGATCTTGCGCATGCTTAAGGGGTGCCGGCGATTGCCGAACACAGCGCATGGCGAGGGCGCGTGTCCGAGCTGAAGAAGAGGAAAGCCAGGGGCATCGATCCGCGCCGCAAGGTGGACGCGGCAACCGGCATGCCGATGCACGGCCAACGCAGTGGAGACATCAACATGGCACGTCGTTTGCCGGCACGGCGATCGTACTGCCGTCGGGCACCACGCGGATCAGGCCTTCCTGCGTGGTGCTGGCGACCAGCACGCCATCGCGGGTGAAGAACTGCCCGCGCGCCAGGCCACGCGAACCCTGCGCGGTGGGGCTGTCGAGCGAATACAGCAGCCAGTCGTCGGTGCGGAACGGGCGGTGGAACCACAGCGCGTGATCGAGCGAGGCCATCTGCACGTTCGGCGTGTAGTAGCTGATGCCGTGCGGAAACGTGGAGGTGCCCAGCAGCTGAAAATCCGAGGCATATGCCAGCAAGGCCTGGTGCAGGCCCACGTCGTCGCCGACCGGGTCGCTCAGGCGCAGCCACATCTGCTGGAACGGCGGGCGCTTGGGCGGCCTGAGTTCGTCGCGCGGGAAGACATGGCGAAACTCGAACGGGCCGCCACGCGACAGCCAGCGCTGCACCTTGGCAGGCAGCTTCTCCAGCACCTCCGCTGCCAATGGCGGAGTGGGTTCGATGTCTTCGGGCGGCGGCACCACCGGCATCACCGACTGATGCTCGGCGCCGTCCTCGCGCTGCTGGAACGAGGCCGCGCAGAAGAAGATCACCTTGCCGTGCTGGATCGCGGTGACCCGGCGCACCGAAAAACTGCCGCCATCGCGGGTGCGGTCGACGTCGTAGACGATCGGGTGGTCGATGTTGCCGGCGCGCAGGAAATAAGCATGCAGGGAATGCGCCTGGCGGCCGTTGTCCACGGTGGCCTGCGCGGCGGCCAGCGCCTGGCCCAGCACCTGCCCGCCGAACACGTACTTGGTACCGATATCGCGGCTCTGGCCGCGAAACAGGTTGTCTTCCAGGCGCTCCAGCGACAGCAGGCTGATCAGTTCGGAGACGACGGGTTCAGCAGTGGCGGACAAGGGGCTGGCCTGGGCGTGCGACGGACCGCGATTATAGCGGGCCGCCCGTGCGCGCCGTGCCGGGAGCCGGCTCAGGCCTTCTGCAGCCGCGCGACCAGGCCGTGCAAGGCAGCCTGCGCATCTGGCGCGTACCAGCCGTCGACAAAGCGCTCCAGCTGGATCAGCTCCGGTGCCAGCGCCGCGCGCAGATCGGCGCGCGCAATCGCGCGCGTGGTCAGCATCGGCTGGCGTGGCAGCTGCTGCAGCTCCTGCAGCCAGGCCACCGCGCGGGCGGTGACCAGGTCGCCATCGACCAGTTCGTCGACCAGGCCGATCGTGACCGCCTGTTCGGCAGGCAGCAACTGGCCGGAGATCAGCAGGCGCTCGGCGCGGTGCGCACCGACCACACGGCGCAACAGGCGCTGGATGCCTTCCGGTGCGGCCAGGCCCACCTGCACCTCGTTCAAGCCGATCGCATAGGGCCTGGCGGTATCGGCGCTGCGCGCCATCACCCGGTAGTCGCAGCACAGCGCCAGCACGCAGCCGCCGGCCGGCGCATGCCCGCCGATGGCCGCCACCACCGGCACGCGGCTGTTGGCCAGCGCCTGCGCGGCCTCGAAGAAGGCCGTCCAGCTGGCCAGCAACGCGGCACGGTCGGTGCCGTGCGCCAGCAGGTGCGGCACGTCCATGCCACCGGAAAAGATCCGCTCGCTGCCCGACAGCACGATGCCGTCGGTCTCCTCGCCGGCCTGCTGCACCGCAACGCTCAGCGCCTGGCACAACGCGCTGTCCAGTGCATTGACCGGCGGGCGCGCCAGACGGATTTCGCGAAGACGGCCATGGTCTAAGATCTGGATGCTCATTCGGGGCTCCTGGAGGTTGGGTCATGATAGACGGCAGTCGAAGCAGGCGGCGCATGCAGCGGTGCGTGCTGCTGGGTGCGTTGCTGATGCTGGCAAGTGCAGGCGCTGGCGCGCAGTGCCTGCCCGAGTTCAAGGACGGCTGGATCCGCATTCCGCCGCCTGGTGGCATGGGCATGGCAGCGGGATTCGGGCAGTTCCACAACGGCTGTGCGCAGCCGTCGAAGGTCACCGCGGCCAGGAGCAGTGCGTTTGCCGATGTGTCCATCCACGAGACCACGCAGACCAACGGTGTCAGCCGCATGCGCGCGGTGCCGGAGCTGGCGTTGCCGGCCGGCAGGTCGGTGCCGCTTGCGCCGGGCGGTCTGCATCTGATGCTGATGGAAGCGCGTGCGCCGCTGCAGGACGGCGCGCAGGTGCCGGTGACCTTCACCCTGCAGGATGGCCGCCAGATCAAGACCACGCTGCAGGCGCGCAAGCGCGCGCCGGGGGCGTAACCGCGCGCAGGGCGTGGCTGAGCAAGGCTGTAGCCTCGCAGGCTGCAGTCCTTGCAGAGCCCACTGCGCGATGTAGCCGATCAAACGCGATGCGTGGTGGCGAGCAGGCTGTCACTTCATTGTGTCGGTCCGTTCCCGATCACGCGGCCTGTCGGTGATATCGCGCAGCGGCATGACAGGATCGCTGCAAACAAAAACGGCGGCTCCCGGAAGAGCCGCCGTCGTCTTATGACGCTGGAGATCCAGCGCGCAACTGGCAAATCTCAGCTGCTGGCGGCGCGTACCGCGTCCGGCAGCGGTGCGCTCTTGCCGGTCTGCGTATCGATCCACACCACCACCACGTTGCCGTCCGAATACAGCACGCCCTCGTCCTTCTGGTCGAGGATGCGGTGGCCGATGGTGATGCTGCTGCTGCCCAGGCGCTCGACGAACAGTTCCACCAGGATGTCGTTCGGCCACACCAGCGGGCGCTTGTAGTTGACGTTGGTGGCCGCAACCACCGGCGCGATGCGGTCGGTCATCGCCACGCCTTGCACGCCCAGCATCCAGCGCACGCGCGCTTCTTCCAGATACGAAATGTACTTGGCGTTGTTGACATGGCCCATGCTGTCCATGTCGCGCCAGCGCACGCTGATCGGGATGCGTGCCAACACCTTGTGCTCTTCGCTCATCAGCTTGCCTTCTTCTTCGCGGTTTTCTTGGTGGCGGACTTGGCGACTTTCGCCACCTTCTCCGGTTTGACCTTGCGTGGCGGACGCGCGTCGGGCTTGTTGGCCATCGCCGCCGGCCGGGTCTCGCGCGCCTTCACCGACGGCAGCATCTTGGCCAGGAACTGTCCGGTGTAGGACGCCTTGTGCGCAGCCACATCTTCCGGCGTGCCGGAGACCAGGATGCTGCCGCCACGATGGCCACCTTCCGGGCCCAGGTCCACGATCCAGTCGGCGGTCTTGATCACGTCCAGGTTGTGTTCGATCACCACCACCGTGTTGCCCTCGTCGCGCAGCTTGTGCAGCACGCCGAGCAGCGCCTCGATGTCGTGGAAGTGCAGGCCGGTGGTCGGCTCGTCGAGGATGTACAGGGTGCGTCCGGTATCGCGACGCGACAGCTCCTTGGACAACTTGACGCGCTGCGCCTCACCGCCGGACAGCGTGGTCGCGCTCTGGCCCAGCTTGATGTAGCTCAGGCCCACATCCACCAGCGTTTCCAGCTTGCGCGCGATCGACGGCACCGGCTCGAACAGCCGCAGCGCGTCCTCGACGGTCATCTGCAGCACGTCGCTGATGTTGAAACCCTTGTAGCGGATCTCCAGCGTCTCGCGGTTGTAGCGCTTGCCGTGGCAAACATCGCAGGGCACGTAGACGTCGGGCAGGAAGTGCATCTCCACCTTGATCAGGCCATCGCCCTGGCAGGCCTCGCAGCGTCCGCCGCGCACGTTGAAGCTGAAACGGCCCGGCGAATACCCGCGCGCGCGCGCTTCCGGCACCTGCGCGAACAACTCGCGCAACGGCGTGAACATGCCGGTGTAGGTGGCCGGATTGGAGCGCGGGGTGCGCCCGATCGGCGACTGGTCGATATCCACGACCTTGTCGAACAGATCCAGGTTCTCGACCTCGCGATGCGCGGCCACCGGATGCGAGGCACCGTTGATCTCGTTGGCGGCCAGCGAAAACAGGGTGTCGTTGATCAGCGTGGACTTGCCCGAGCCGGACACGCCGGTGATGCAGGTCAGCAGGCCGGCCGGAATGTCCAGATCGACATTCTTCAGGTTGTTGCCGGTGGCCCCGCGCAGATGCAGCATCATCTTCGGGTTGGGCTTGTGGCGCTGCTTGGGGATCTCGATGCGGCGCTTGCCCGACAGGTACTGGCCGGTCAGCGAGCCGGGCGCATCCAGGATGTCCTGCAGCGTGCCCTGCGCGCAGATCTCGCCGCCGTGCACGCCGGCGCCGGGGCCGATATCCAGCACGTAGTCGGCCAGGCGGATCGCATCCTCGTCGTGCTCGACGACGATGACGGTATTGCCCAGGTCGCGCAGCCGCGTCAGCGTGCCGAGCAGGCGTTCGTTGTCGCGCTGATGCAGGCCGATCGACGGCTCGTCCAGCACGTACATCACCCCGACCAGGCCGGCACCGATCTGGCTGGCCAGGCGAATGCGCTGCGCCTCGCCGCCGGACAGGGTGTCGGCCTTGCGCTCCAGCGTCAGGTAATCCAGGCCGACATCGACCAGGAAGCCCAGCCGCTCGCCGATTTCCTTGACGATCTTGCTGGCGATTTCGCCGCGCCAGCCAGGCAGCGACAAGCCACGGAAAAAGCTCAGTGCCTCGTTGACCGGCAGCACCACCAGTTCGGGCAGCGGCCGGTCGGCGACGAACACGTTGCGCGCGGCACGATTCAGTCGCGTGCCGTTGCAGGCCGGGCAGGGCTGCTGGCTGACGTACTTGCTCAGCTCCTCGCGCACGGCCGGCGATTCGGTTTCGCGGTAACGGCGTTCCAGGTTCGGCAGGATGCCTTCGAACCGGTGCTTGCGCGTGGTGCGACCGCCCGCATCGGTGAAGTAGGTGAAGCTGATCACCTCATCGCCGCTGCCGAACAGCACCGCCTGGCGCACCTTGGCCGGCAGCGAATTCCACACCGCATCCACGTCGAACTTGTAGTGCTTGGCCAGCGAGGCGATCAGCTGGAAATAATAGGCGTTGCGCCGATCCCAGCCACGCACCGCGCCGGCCGACAGCGACAGCTCCGGATGCACCACGACGCGATCCGGATCGAAGAACTCGGCCACGCCCAGGCCGTCGCAGCTCGGGCAGGCGCCCACCGGTGCGTTGAACGAAAACAGCCGCGGCTCCAGCTCCGGCAGCGAGTAATCGCAGACCGGGCAGCTGTACTTGGACGAGAACAGGTGCGGCGCGGCGGCCGGGTCGTCCAGCGACTGCACCGCGACCATGCCTTCGCCGAGCTTGAGTGCGGTCTCGAAGCTTTCCGCCAGCCGTTGCTTGATGTCCTCGCGCGGCCGGAAGCGGTCGATCACCGCCTCGATGGTGTGCTTCTGGCGCAGCGCCAATGGCGGCACCGCGTCGATCTCGTACAACTCGCCATCCACGCGCACGCGCACGAAGCCCTGCGCGCGCAGTTGCTCGAAGACCTGGGCATGTTCGCCCTTGCGCTCGCGGATCACCGGCGCCAGCAGCATGTAACGCTGCTCCTGGTCCTGCGTGAGCATGTGGTCGACCATCTGGCTGACGGTCTGCGCCTCCAGCGGGAAACCATGATCGGGGCAACGCGGCTGGCCGACACGCGCGTACAGCAGGCGCAGGTAGTCGTAGATCTCGGTGATGGTGCCGACCGTGGAACGGGGGTTGTGCGAGGTCGATTTCTGTTCGATCGAGATCGCCGGGGACAGGCCTTCGATGTGGTCCAGGTCCGGCTTTTCCATCACGCTGAGGAACTGGCGCGCATACGCCGACAGCGACTCGACGTAGCGGCGCTGACCCTCCGCATAGATGGTGTCGAACGCCAGCGACGACTTGCCCGAGCCGGACAGGCCGGTGATCACGATCAGTTTGTCGCGAGGCAGGTCGAGGTCGATGTTCTTGAGGTTGTGCGTCCGCGCGCCGCGGATGCGGATGAAATCCATCGCCATGGGGGATCCGATGTCGGGCCGGCGAACCGGCAGTGGTGCGAGCGTGCTCAGCAGGAATGAGTGGCAGTCGATCAGCCTACCCGCCGACCTAGGTGAGGGCAATTGCCCCAAATGCCAGTCTGACCGGGCCGCTGTGGCGGCCGGATGATGCGTTGCACGGGTGGATCGGGCATGGCTGCGGCCCGGCGCCCGGCAGGTTGACCCCAAACCCCGTCAGCCCGTACAATCCCGCTCCTGTCTGCCCTAGGGCACGTCAGTGCGACCATAATAACTACAGAGGAAAACCTGGTCATGTACGCAGTTCTGGTAACCGGCGGTAAGCAATACCGCGTCGCGCAGGGCGAAACGCTCCGCGTGGAAAAGCTCGAAGTCGAAGCTGGCAACGAGATCAAGTTCGACACCGTCCTGATGCTGGGCGATAGCGATGGCATCAAGCTGGGCGATGCGCTGAAGGGCGCCTCGGTCACCGCCAAGGTCGTGGCCCATGGCCGCGCCGACAAGGTGCGCATCATCAAGTTCCGTCGCCGCAAGCACCACATGAAGCGTCAGGGACACCGTCAGTACTACACCGAAATCGAGATCACCGGCATTGCCGGTGGCGATAAGAAGTAAGGAGAACCAGTCATGGCACATAAAAAAGGCGTAGGTTCCTCGCGCAACGGTCGCGATTCCAACCCGAAGTACCTGGGTGTGAAGATCTTCGGTGGCCAGGCCATCGATGCCGGCAACATCATCGTGCGTCAGCGCGGCACCCAGTTTCATCCGGGCGCCGGCGTCGGCCTCGGCCGTGACCACACGCTGTTTGCGCTGGTCGACGGCAAGGTGGAGTTCTCCACCAAGGGCCCGAAGAAGCGTCGTACCGTCAGTGTGGTTGCCGAGGCGTAATCGCCCGCTCCATGCAGGCCAGTCCGCCAGGCATCGCTGCCCGGTGGACGAGACGGAAAGCCCCGCTTTTGCGGGGTTTTTCGTTTGACGGCCGGGAGTGGGGATTCGGGATTGGGGATTCGCAACGGCGGATCTCGATAGTCCTGATACCGCTGCTTCCTGCTGTTTCCGCAGCGGCCTAGCGGCGTCCTGCGGTGGTGTTACCAATCCCAAATTACGAATCTCAAATCTCATGAAGTTAGTCGACGAAGCAGAAATCCTGGTCAGTGCCGGCAATGGCGGCAATGGCTGTGTCGGCTTTCGCCGCGAGAAGTTCATCCCGCTCGGCGGGCCCGACGGCGGTGATGGCGGCAACGGCGGCAGCGTGTGGATCGTGGCCGACGAGAACGTCAATACGCTGGTCGACTTCCGGCATGAGCGCACCTTCAAGGCGCAGCGCGGCGAGAACGGCATGGGTCGCCAGGCCTACGGCAAGGGTGGCGAAGACCGCATCATCGTGGTGCCGGTCGGCACCGTGGTGATGAACGTGCAGACCGACGAAGTCATCGGCGACCTGACCCAGCATGGCGATCGCCTGCTGGTGGCCAAGGGCGGCAAGGGCGGCCTGGGCAACATGCATTTCAAGAGCTCGGTCAACCGTGCGCCGCGCCAGTCCACCACCGGTGAAGAGGGCGAGGAGCGCTTGCTCAAGCTGGAGCTGAAGCTGCTGGCCGACGTCGGCCTGCTGGGCTTTCCCAACGCGGGCAAGAGCACGCTGATCCGCGCGGTGTCCTCGGCGACCCCGAAGGTGGCCGACTATCCGTTCACCACCCTGTATCCGAATCTGGGCGTGGTCAGTGTCGAGGCGTATCGCAGCTTCGTCATCGCCGACGTGCCGGGCCTGATCGAGGGCGCGGCCGACGGTGCCGGGCTGGGCACGCAGTTCCTGCGCCATCTGCAGCGCACCCGCCTGCTGCTGCATCTGGTGGACATCTCGCCGATGGATGGTGGCGTGGAGGCGTCGCCGGTGGACCAGGTGCGCACCATCGAGCGCGAACTGGAACGTCACGATCCCGAATTGCTGAAGAAGCCGCGCTGGCTGGTGCTCAACAAGGCCGACCTGATGTTCGAGGACGAGGCGCGCGCCGCGGCCGAGACGATCGTGGCCGAACTGGGCTGGACCGCGCCGTGGTATCTGGTCTCGGCGCTGGGTCGCGATGGCACCTTCCCGATCATGAAGGACGTCATGGCCTTCTTCGACCGTCAGCGCGAGGACGAGCTCGAGGCACGCAATGCCGGCTGAGCGCATGCGCAGGCACACAAAAAACCCGGCCAAGGCCGGGTTTTTCTATGCCACCGCAAGCCAGGCCTGCGGTGATGCCGACACGGCGCGCTTACGCGGCCTTGATGGCCTTGATACGAGCGGTCAGACGGCTCTTGTGACGCGCAGCCTTGTTCTTGTGAATCAGGCCACGGGCACTGAAACGGTCGAGGATGGGCTGAGCGACGGCGAAAGCAGCTTCGGCGCCTGCAGCATCGTTGGCGTCAAGGGCCTTGATCACCTTCTTGACGGCGGTGCGCAGCATCGAACGCTGGCCCGTGTTGCGCTCATTGCGCACAACGGTCTGCTTGGCGCGCTTCTTGGCGGACTTGATATTGGCCACGGTGGTGGGTTCCTGAAAAATCGGTGTAGTGGAAAAAGCAAGCGGGAAAGTATGATGGGCTTAGTTATGTACGTCAAGTCAGTTGTCAAGAGGGAGGCTGCGTGAGCAAGCCCGGCATGTTGAGAGGCCTGCTCTCATTCAGCAGTATGACCATGGTGTCGCGGGTATTGGGCCTGATCCGCGACCAGGCGATCTCCACCACCTTTGGCGCCAATGCGGTGACCGACGCGTTCTGGGTGGCATTCCGGATCCCCAATTTCCTGCGTCGCCTGTTCGCCGAGGGCTCGTTCGCCACCGCCTTCGTACCGGTGTTCACCGAAGTCAAGGAAACCCGCCCGCATGCGGACCTGCGCGAGCTGATGTCGCGGGTGTCCGGCACGCTGGGTGGCATGTTGCTTGTGATCACCGCACTGGGGCTGATCTTCACCCCGCAGCTGGCGTCGGTGTTTTCCGATGGCGCGGCCACCGATCCGGACAAGTACGGCCTGCTGGTGGATCTGCTGCGGCTGACGTTTCCGTTTCTGCTGTTCGTGTCGTTGACCGCGCTGGCGGGCGGGGCCCTCAACAGCTTTCAGCGGTTTGCGATTCCGGCACTGACGCCGGTGATCCTCAACCTGTGCATGATCGCCGGTGCCCTGTGGCTGGCGCCGCGGCTGGAGGTGCCGATCCTGGCGTTGGGCTGGGCGGTGCTGGTGGCCGGTGCGCTGCAGTTGCTGTTTCAGCTGCCGGCCTTGAGAGGCATCGATCTGCTGACGCTGCCGCGCTGGAGCTGGACGCATCCGGACGTGCGCAAGGTGCTGACCTTGATGATCCCGACCCTGTTCGGTTCGTCGATTGCGCAGATCAACCTGATGCTGGACACGGTCATCGCCGCGCGCCTGGCCGATGGCTCGCAGTCGTGGCTGTCGCTGGCCGACCGCTTTCTGGAGCTGCCGCTGGGCGTGTTCGGGGTGGCGCTGGGCACGGTGATCCTGCCGGCGCTGGCGCGCCATCACGTCAAGACCGACCGCAGTGCGTTCTCCGGCGCGCTGGACTGGGGGTTCCGCACCACGCTGTTGATCGCAGTGCCGGCAATGCTCGGCTTGCTGCTGCTGGCCGAGCCGCTGGTGGCGACCTTGTTCCAGTACCGTCAGTTCACTGCCTTCGATACGCGGATGACCGCGATGTCGGTCTATGGCCTGAGCTTCGGCCTGCCGGCTTACGCCATGCTCAAGGTGCTGCTGCCGGCCTTCTACGCCCGCCAGGACACCCGTACCCCGGTGCGGGCCGGCGTGGCGGCGTTGATCGCCAACATGGTGTTCAACTTCGTGTTGCTGGCGGTGGTCTACCAGGTCATGGTGCCGCCCGAGCTCAAGGCGCAGGGCGTGATGCAGGCGCTGGGCAAGCAGCCGGGTCTGCATCTGGCGCTGGGCATTGCCAGCGCGCTGTCGAGTTACCTCAACCTGGGCTTGCTGTGGTACTGGCTGGGCAAGTCCGGCGTCTACCAGCGCCGGCCGGGTTGGGCAGGCTATGCGCTGCGCCTGCTGCTGGCGTGCACGGCGATGGTGGCGGTGCTGTTGAGCCTGCTGTGGTGGCTGCCATCGTTCACCGTGATGGACAAGTGGGATCGCATCGGATGGCTGACAGTGCTGGTCGGTAGCGGCGGGGCGACTTATCTGGTGGCGCAGGTGGCGCTCGGTTTGCGGCCGCGGCATCTGCGCGAAGGCTAGTCGCCTGCCAAGTCGGCCGCGGGTGCAGAGCCATCGGTCAGACGGTGGGAGTTGATGCCGGGCCAGGCGGGCGCGCAATCGCCTGCCCGCTTCCGGGGCGCAGCTGGGCGCGGCACCGGCCGGGCGGCGCCCATGCGGGTTGACAGGCACGGCTATACTTGCGGGTTATGCATCAACGAGGGTCGGCCGGCAGGCCGGCATCTGTTTGGATCGAGGAATGAGCAGGCTGTTTAGAGACGTCGAGGGCGGGACGCTGTTCCCGCACGGAAGCGTGGTCTGCATCGGCGCCTTTGATGGCCTGCACCTGGGGCATCGGGCATTGGTGCAGCACGCAGTCGCGCGCGCGCGCGCGCTGGGCGTGCCGGCGGTGGCGGTGAGCTTCGAGCCGCTGCCGCGCGAATTTTTCGCCCCGGCCGCGCCGCCACCCCGGCTGACCCTGGCCCGCGCCAAGATCGAAGGGCTGCACGGCTTCGGTGCCGACAGCGTGGGCATGATCCGTTTCGACGGCCGCCTGTCGGCGATGAGCGCCGAGGATTTCGTACGGCTGGCCCTGGTCGGCCGGCTATGCGCCAAGGAGGTCTGGATCGGCCCGGAGTTCCGTTTCGGCCATCGGCGTGGTGGCGATATCGGCCTGCTGCGCGCGCTCGGTGCGCACTACGGTTTTGAGGCGGGCGAAATCGCGCCGGTGCATCTGCACGGTGAGCGCATCTCGGCCACGCGCATCCGCGAGTTGCTGGGTGCAGGCGAGTTCGCGCACGCCGGGCAATTGCTTGGCCGGCCGTATGCCATTGGCGGGCGGGTGGTGCGCGGCAAGCAGCTTGGACGCACGTTGGGCTATCCGACCGCCAATCTGCGGTTTCCGCGCACGCCGGCGCTGTCGGGTATTTACGCGACCTGGGTGCATGGTGTGGCCGAGCGGCCGTGGCCGTCGGTCTCCAGCTTCGGCACGCGGCCGACGGTGGCCGGCGTGGAGCCGCTGCTGGAAGCGCACCTGTTCAACTTCCAGGGCGATCTGTATGGCCGGCATATTGCCGTCGAATTCGTCGCCAAGCTGCGCGACGAAGAGAAGTTCGACGGCCTGGACGCGCTGACGGTGCAGATGCACCGCGATGCCGAGCAGGCGCGTGCGGTGCTGGACAGGCATGCAGTTTCTGCGACACACGCGAGTTCCTCGCAACAGCCCGCCTATGATGCGAGTCCCTCGCAGGAGCCCGCACATCCGTGTGCGGACAATGGACATGCGAGTTCCTCGCAAACGTCTGCACATGTAAGTGCAGACACTTCAGACAACGCAGCGCAACGGTAGAGACCTGTGACCCAAGACTACAAAGCCACTCTCCATCTGCCCGCGACGGAATTCCCGATGCGCGGCGACCTGCCCAAGCGCGAGCCGGCGATGCTGGAGCGCTGGGAGCGCGAGGGGCTGTACGCGCAACTGCGCGCCAATGCGGCCGGGCGCCCGCTGTTCGTGCTGCACGACGGCCCGCCGTATGCCAATGGCCAGATCCATCTGGGCCACGCGGTCAACAAGATCCTCAAGGACATCATCGTCAAGTCGAAGTACCTGGCTGGCTTCGATGCGCCCTACATCCCGGGTTGGGACTGCCACGGCCTGCCGATCGAGATCGCGATCGAGAAAAAGTACGGCAAGGTCGGCGTGAAGCTGGATGCGGCGCAATTCCGCCAGAAGTGCCGTGAATACGCCACCGAGCAGATCGACCTGCAGCGGCGCGACTTCAAGCGCCTGGGCGTGATCGGCGACTGGGACAACCCGTACAAGACGCTGGATTTCCGCTTCGAGGCCAACGAGATCCGTGCGCTGGCCAAGGTGGTCGACAACGGCCATCTGACCCGCGGCGTCAAGCCGGTGCATTGGTGCTTCGACTGTGGCTCGGCGCTGGCCGAGGCCGAGATCGAATACGCCGACAAGGTGTCGCCGACGGTGGATATCGCCTATCCGGCGCGCGATCCGGCGGCCGTGGCTGCTGCATTCGGCGCGAGCCTGCCGGCGGGCGTGGGCGTGGCGGTGCCGATCTGGACCACCACCCCGTGGACGCTGCCGGCGTCGCTGGCGGTGAGCCTGGGCGCGGACCTGGACTACGTGCTGGTCGAAGGCCCCGCCGATCGCGGCCAGCCGCGCTGGCTGGTGGTGGCCGAAGCCCTGGCCGGCAAGGCGCTGGCGCGCTACGGCGTGCACACGGTGGTGGTGCACGGGCATGCCAAGGGTGCGGCGCTGGAGCAGATGCTGCTGAACCACCCGTTCTATGCCGAGCGCGAAATCCCGCTGTTGCTGGGCGACCACGTGTCGGCCGAGGACGGTACCGGCGCGGTGCACACCGCACCGGGACATGGCCAGGAGGACTACCAGGTTTCCAAGCAGTACGGCCTGCTCGAGCGCTATGGCGCTGCGCAGATCAACCCGGTGGACGGGCGGGGCGTGTACCTGCCGTCGACGCCGCCGCTGGGCGAGACCGTGCTGGCCGGGCTGCACATCTGGAAGGCCAACGACATCCTCATCGAGGCGCTGCGCGACACCGGCGTGCTGCTGGCGGCCAGCAAGATGGAGCACAGCTATCCGCATTGCTGGCGCCACAAGACGCCGATCGCATTCCGCGCCACGCCGCAGTGGTTCATCTCGATGGAGCAGGCCAACCTGCGCGCCGATGCGCTGGCGGCCATCGACAACGTGCACTGGTATCCGTCCTGGGGCCAGGCACGCATCGCCGGCATGGTCGACGGGCGTCCGGACTGGACGATTTCGCGCCAACGCACCTGGGGCGTGCCGATCGCCTTGTTCGTGCATCGCGAAACCGGCGAGCCGCATCCGCGCAGCACCGAGTTGCTGCGACAGGTCGCCGACCGCGTGGAGCTGGGCGGTGTGGACGTGTGGTACACGCTGGACGCGGCCGAACTGCTGGGCGACGAGGCGGCCGATTACGACAAGATCACCGACATCCTGGATGTGTGGTTCGACTCCGGCGTGACCCACGAGGCGGTGCTGGTGGACCGCGGCCTGCCCAAGCCGGCCGACCTGTACCTGGAGGGCTCCGACCAGCACCGTGGCTGGTTCCAGTCCTCGCTGCTGACCGGCGTGGCGATGGACAAGGCGGCGCCGTACAAGCAGTGCCTGACCCACGGCTTCACCGTGGACGAGCACGGCCGCAAGATGTCCAAGTCGCTGGGTAACGGCATCGAGCCGCAGGACATCATGAAGACCCTGGGTGCGGACATCCTGCGCCTGTGGATCGCCTCGGCCGATTACAGCAACGAGATGTCGCTGTCGCAGGAGATCCTCAAGCGCAATGCCGACGCGTACCGTCGCCTGCGCAATACCGCGCGCTTCCTGCTCGGCAACCTGCATGGCTTCGATCCGTTGCAGCACCTGGTGGCGCTGGACGACATGGTGCTGCTGGACCGCTGGATCGTGCATCGCGCGCACGAGCTGCAGGAGAAGATCGTCGCCGCGTATGCGCGCTACGACTTTGCCGAGATCGTTCAGGCGCTGCTGAATTTCTGCAGCGTGGATCTGGGCTCGCTGTATCTGGACGTGACCAAGGACCGCCTGTACACGATGGCCGAGGATGCACGCGGCCGCCGTTCGGCGCAGAGCGCGATGTATCACGTGGCCGAGGCGTTCGTGCGCTGGATCGCACCGGTGCTGAGCTTCACCGCCGAAGAGCTGTGGGGCTACCTGCCGGGCAAGCACGCCGACAACGTGCTGTTCGCCACCTGGTACGACGGCCTGGCGCCGCTGCCGGCCGATGCTGCATTGACCGGTGCGGATGTCGACAAGTTGCTGGCCTTGCGCGAGCAGGTGGCCAAGGTGCTGGAGCCGATGCGTGCCAACGGCGCGATCGGTGCGGCGCTGGAAGCGGAGATCACCGTGGCTGCCGATGCACAGACTGCCGCGCGTTGGCAGCCGCTGGCCGAGGAGCTGCGCTTCCTGTTCATCAGTGGCGATGTCACCGTCACTGCGGCCAGCACCGACGACATCTTCGTCAGCGCGCAGCCGACCAGCAAGGCCAAGTGCGTGCGCTGCTGGCACCACCAGGCCAGCGTGGGCAGCGATCCGCGTCACCCGGAACTGTGCAGCCGCTGCGTCAGCAATATCGAAGGCCCCGGCGAGGAGCGTCGCTGGTTCTGATGGGGTGCGCATGATTGCGCGTGGCGGGCCGATCCTGCCACGCGTGATCGAGACCCGGATGGGCCGGGCGTGCGCCTGCGCGCGACCTCATCGGCAGCCACCGCTGCCGTCGATGGCCCCGGCGCCGCAGTCCCTCGCTTGCTGAAGCGTGGCGCACGCGGCAATGCGGGGCAGGGCGGCTGGCTCGGGCGTCCATGCCATCCTTGCCCGCCTGTCTTCCAGCTTTTGTTCCGCTAACCGCCATCCCCAACGCCATCCAGGCATCTTCTCCGGCGTCGGAGAAGTCACCACCAACTGCGATCTTTCGACATGAGTCAACGCCCCAAACCCTCCGCCCTGATCTGGTTGCTGCTGTCGGCACTGGTGGTCGGGCTGGACCAGTGGAGCAAGGCCTGGGTGCTGTCCAGCCTGCCCGAGTACACCCCGGTGCCGGTGATCGACGGCTTCTGGAACTGGTACCGCACCTACAACACCGGCGCGGCCTTCAGCTTCCTGAGCGATGCCGGCGGCTGGCAGCTGTGGTTCTTCACTGCGTTGGCGGTGGGCATCAGCGGGCTGCTGGCGTTCTGGCTGTCGCGTACCGCGCGCGGCGAATGGCGCAGCGCGTTGCCGTATGCACTGGTGATCGGCGGGGCGATCGGCAACGTGATCGACCGGCTGATGCACGGCCACGTGGTCGATTTCATCCAGTGGTATATCGGCAGCCACACTTGGCCTGCGTTCAACATCGCCGACTCGGCAATCGTGGGCGGCGCCATCGGCATCGCGGTATTCGGCCTGTTCGACAGGTCCGGCAAGCGGGAGGCGGGGATCCGGAAGTAGGAATCGTCGCTGAAGTCGCGGCGTACCGGCATCGCCCGGTTCCATCCTCCATTCCCCATTCCCGTAGAATGCCCGCCATGGATGTCCTGCTCGCCAATCCCCGTGGTTTCTGTGCCGGTGTCGACCGTGCGATCGAGATCGTCAAGCGCGCGATCGAAACGCTGGGCGCGCCCATCTATGTGCGCCATGAAGTGGTGCACAACCGCTTCGTAGTCGACGACCTCAAGCAGCGCGGCGCGGTCTTCGTCGAAGAGCTGGACGAGGTGCCGGACAACGCCACGGTGATCTTCAGCGCACACGGCGTCTCGCAGGCGGTGCGCCAGGAAGCCGAGCGCCGCGGGCTGAAGGTGTTCGACGCGACCTGCCCGCTGGTGACCAAGGTGCATTTCGAGGTGGCGCGGCATTGCCGGGCCGGCCGCGACGTGGTGCTGATCGGCCACGCCGGACACCCGGAGGTGGAAGGCACGATGGGGCAGTGGAGCCGCGAACGCGGCCCGGGCACGATCTATCTGGTCGAGGACATCGAGCAGGTTTCCACGCTGCAGATCCGCCAGCCGGAGAACATTGCCTACACCACCCAGACCACGCTGTCGGTGGACGACACCATGGGCATCATCGAGGCCCTGCGTGCGCGCTACCCGGCCATGCAGGGGCCGCGCCACGACGATATCTGCTACGCCACCCAGAACCGCCAGGACGCGGTGCGCGATCTCGCGCGCCAATGCGATCTGGTGCTGGTGGTCGGTTCGCCCAACAGCTCCAATTCCAATCGCCTCAGCGAGCTGGCCCGGCGCGACGGGGTGGAGTCCTACCTGATCGACAACGCCAGCGAGATCGACCCGGCCTGGATCGTGGGCAAGCAGCACATCGGCCTGACCGCCGGCGCCTCCGCGCCGCAGGTGCTGGTCGATGGCGTGCTGGCGCGGTTACGCGAGCTGGGCGCCAGCAGTGTGTCGGAGCTGGAAGGCGAGCCGGAATCGATGGTGTTCGCCCTGCCCAAGGAATTGCGGTTGCGCCTGGTCAGCTGACAGCGGGCGCTCCGGGCTGCTTGCGGCGGCGGGTCCCTGCCGCAAGCCCGGGTGCTTCGCAGCTGCAGGTGGTCGTCCTCCGCCGGCCATGGTCCACAGGTCCGGGGCCGGGATACGCAGTGCGGCGCCTGGCGGCGATTGACCGGGCACCGGCTCCGCTCCTACAATGCACGGCTCGCCGGAATAGCTCAGTTGGTAGAGCGGCGCATTCGTAATGCGTAGGTCGTAGGTTCGATTCCTATTTCCGGCACCATTGCTTCAACACTGGGTCGACCATTGGTCGGCCCAGCTGCGTTTGGGCCGAAGCACGCGCATCTTGCCGCTGGCCCGGCCATATACGCCACACATCGTGGCGTCCGCAATCGATGGCCGCGGCTGCATCTTTGTCGTCCTGCGCAGCGCTGCGACAACATGTCGCACAGTTTTGTGCGCATTAATTGCGACAGATCATTGCCGATGGGTTTCGTGCAGGTGCAGCAAAGTCTAAAATCAGGGAGCTAACTCGTGTCTTCGGTCTGCGTGGCCGCCTTCCTTCAGGAAGCGTGCCGTCAGGACAAGTCCCACCTGGATACGACGAACGAGGCTGGCGTTCCTTCGCACTTGGATCGACCGATGATTCCGTTGAAACATCTCGGGCGTGTACTTCGTCCAGGCCTGATGCTGCCGTTCCTGCTGTTGGCAGGCTGCAGTTCGGCTATTCTCAATCCGAAAGGCCAGATCGGCCACGACGAGAAGCAGCTGCTGATCACCTCGGTCGTGCTGATGCTGATCGTGGTCATCCCGGTGATCGTGATGACGATTGCGTTCGCGTGGAAATACCGCGCGTCCAACACGAAGGCACGCTACGAGCCGGACTGGTCGCACTCCACCGCGATCGAGGTGGTGGTGTGGTCGATCCCGTGCGTGATCATCCTGGTGCTGGCGGTGCTGACCTGGCGCTCCTCGCACGCGCTGGACCCTTACCGGCCGCTGGATTCGGACGTCAAGCCGATCACCATCGAAGCGGTGTCGCTGGACTGGAAGTGGATGTTCATCTACCCGGACCAGAACATCGCCACGGTCAACGAAATCGCCTTCCCGGTGCATACGCCGCTGAACTTCAAGATCACCTCCGACACGGTGATGAATTCGTTCTTCATCCCGCACCTGGGCACGATGATCTACGCGATGGCCGGCATGGAAACCAAGCTGCACCTGGTGGCCAACGAGCCGGGCGAATACTTCGGCCTGTCGACCAACTACAGCGGTCACGGTTTCTCGAAGATGAGCTTCAAGGCGCATGCCGTCGATCAGGCCGGCTTCGATGCATGGGTGGCCAAGGTCAAGGCATCGCCGACCGCGTTGAACGCCGCCGAGTACCAGGTGCTGGCAGCCAACCGCAACGACAAGGAACAGTATCCGGTCACCTACTACTCGTCGGTGCAGGACGGCATGTTCCGCTCGCTCGTCGACAAATACATGAATGGTCCTGGCCATAACAAAGGCCATGGCGACCATCAGGCAGCGGCTGCAGAGCCGGTTGCCATGTGCACTTCTGGAGACAAGTGATGCTAGGCAAACTTACGATCGAGGCGGTTCCGTACCACGAGCCGATCATCATGGTCGCACTCGGTGGTGCAGGCCTGCTCGGCCTGCTCATCGCGGGCGCCATCACCAAGTACAAGCTGTGGGGCTACCTGTGGAACGAGTGGTTCACCTCGGTGGACCACAAGCGCATCGGCGTGATGTACATCATCGTGGCGCTGGTCATGTTGCTGCGCGGCTTCGCCGATGCGGCGATGATGCGCACCCAGCAGGCGCTGGCAGGTAACGGCGGCGAAGGCGTGCTGCCGCCGCATCACTACGACCAGATCTTCACCGCGCACGGCGTGATCATGATCTTCTTCATGGCCATGCCGTTCATGACCGGCCTGTTGAACCTGATCGTGCCGCTGCAGATTGGTGCGCGCGACGTGGCGTTCCCGTTCCTGAACTCGCTGAGCTTCTGGCTGTTCGTGGCCGGTGCGGCGCTGATCAACATCTCGCTGGGTGTCGGCGAATTCGCCCAGACCGGCTGGCTGGCGTATCCGCCGTTGTCGGGGCTGGAATACAGTCCGGGGGTCGGCGTCGACTACTACATCTGGGCGCTGCAGGTCTCAGGCCTGGGCACCTTGCTGACCGGCATCAACTTCTTCGTGACGATCATGCGGATGCGCGCGCCGGGCATGACCCTGATGCGCATGCCGATCTTCACCTGGACCGCGCTGATCACCAACATCCTGATCATCGCCGCATTCCCGATCCTGACCGTGGCGCTGGCGCTGCTGGGTGCCGACCGTTACCTGGGCACGCACTTCTTCACCAATGACGGTGGCGGCAACGCCATGATGTACGTCAACCTGATCTGGATCTGGGGTCACCCGGAAGTCTATATCCTGATCCTGCCGGCGTTCGGCATCTTCTCCGAGTTGATCGCCACCTACAGCCGCAAGCGCCTGTTCGGCTACACCTCGATGGTCTACGCCACCTCGTGCATCGGCGTGCTGTCGTTCGTGGTGTGGTTGCACCACTTCTTCACCATGGGCTCGGGTGCCAACGTCAATGCCTTCTTCGGCATCACGACGATGATCATCTCGATCCCGACCGGCGTGAAGATCTTCAACTGGCTGTTCACCATGTTCCGCGGTCGTGTGCACATGACCTCGCCGGTACTGTGGACGATCGGCTTCATCATCACCTTCACCATCGGCGGCATGACCGGCGTGATGCTGGCGATCCCGGCAGTGGACTTCGTGCTGCACAACAGCCTGTTCCTGATCGCGCACTTCCATAACGTGATCATCGGCGGCGTGGTGTTCGGCTACCTGGCCGGCCTGACCTACTGGTTCCCGAAGGCGTTCGGCTTCAAGCTCAACGAAAAGATCGGCAAGGCCTCGTTCTGGTGCTGGATCATCGGCTTCTTCGTGGCCTTCATGCCGCTGTACGTGCTCGGCTTCATGGGCATGACCCGTCGCATGAACACCTACAACCACCCCGAGTGGGCGCCGTGGCTGTATGTCGCCGCGGCCGGTGCTGCGATCATCGGTCTGGGTATCTTCCTGAACCTGGTGCAGATCGGTTACAGCGTGTGGAAGCGCAAGGAGCACATGGACCACACGGGCGATCCGTGGGATGGCCGGACGCTGGAGTGGGCCACCTCCTCGCCACCGCCGTTCTACAACTTCGCCGTGCTGCCGCACATCGACGACCGCGATCAGTTCTGGGCCGACAAGCAGAACGGCAAGGGCTGGGTGCGTCCGTCCAAGTACGAGGCCATCCACATGCCGCGCAACACCGGTGCAGGCGTGTATATCGGCGCCTTCAGCGTGCTGATGGGCTTCGGTCTGATCTGGCACATCTGGTGGCTGGCCATCGTCGGCCTGGTCGGCATGATCGGCAGCTTCATCGCCCGTACCTTCGATGACGACATCGATTACTGGGTGCCGGCCGACGAAGTGGAGCGTATCGAAAACGCGCGCTTTGCCCTGCTCGAACAGCAACATGCGGCGCAGGCCGCGAAGGTGGTATGACCATGTCTTCCTCGACCACGCTAGACCACGCCGCCCACGCGGGCGGCCACGACGACCACGAACATCACGATGCCGGTGGCAACACCGTCTTCGGGTTCTGGGTCTACCTGATGAGCGACTGCCTGCTGTTCGCCGGCCTGTTCGCCACCTATGCGGTGCTCTCCGGCGCCACGGTGGACGGACCGACCGCCAAGGAGCTGTTCGACCTGAAGTTCGTGCTGGTGGAAACCTTCCTGCTGTTGTTCAGCAGCCTGAGCTTCGGCGTTGCGATGATTTCCGCGCACAAGCGCAACATGACCGGGCTGTACGCCTGGCTGGGCGTCACCGCGCTGCTGGGCATTGGCTTTCTGTGCATGGAAGTCTGGGAGTTCAACCATCTGATCCACGAAGGGGCGGGTCCGGGACGCAGCGCGTTCCTGTCGGCCTTCTTCACCCTGGTGGGGACGCACGGCCTGCACGTGGCTTCCGGCCTGTTGTGGATGGCAGTGCTGGTGATCCAGATCTCCAAGAACGGCCTGACCCCGCGCAACAGCACGCGTCTGGCCTGCCTGAGCCTGTTCTGGCATTTCCTGGACATCATCTGGATCGGTGTGTTCACCGTCGTCTACCTGCTGGGAGCGCTGTAATGGCCAATCACCACGCGCATGAAACCGCTGCCGACGCACATGCCGGCGGCCTGAAGTCCTACCTGATCGGCTTTGTGATGGCCGTGATCCTCACCGTCATCCCGTTTGCGATGGTGATGAGCGGAGCGTTCTCCAAGGGTGTCACCGTCATCGTGATCTCGCTGATGGCCGCGGTGCAGATGCTGGTGCACATGGTGTACTTCCTGCACATGGATCGCTCGCCCGAGCAGCGTTCCAACGTGCAGGTGGGCCTGTTCTCGTTGCTGATTATCGGCATCGTGATCGTGGGTTCGCTGTGGGTGCTGCACAACATGAACGTCAACATGATGCATTGAGACGGCATGGCGCCCGATCCCGGCACGCCGGATCGACGCATACCGGACAGAACGAAGCCGCCAGGTCACTGGCGGCTTTTTTTTTGCGTGCGAATCGGTGCGCAGCATGACCTATGGCATACGGGGGAAGCGCAGGCAGGCGCTTAGCATCGTGGGCTTGCCTGTTCCAGGTCCCTGCGGAGTTGCGATGAAGATCCCCACCTTGTTGTCCGTGTCGCTGCTGGCGGCACTGTCGTTGCCTGCGGCCGCACAAACCGCTGCGCCGCAGGACGTGCCGTTCGACGGCACCTTGAAGATCGACGTCGATGCCACCGATCTGGCCCACCGCATCTTCAAGGTCAAAACCACCATGCCGGCCAAGCCCGGCCCGATGACGCTGCTGTATCCGCAGTGGATTCCCGGCAATCACTCGCCGACCGGGCCGATCGACAAGCTGGCCGGTCTGGTGATCAAGGTCGATGGCAAGGTGGTGCCGTGGAAACGCGACCAGTTCGATGTGTACGCCTTCACCGTGGACGTGCCGCAGGGCGCCAGCGAGCTGGTGGCCGAGTTCAAGTTCCTCTCGCCGCAGGCCCCCAACCAGGGCCGGGTGATGATGACCCCGGAGATGCTCAACCTGCAGTGGAACACCACCGCGCTGTATCCGGCCGGCGTGTTCGCACGCAACATCAAGGCCCAGGCCAGCGTCACCTTGCCAGCCGGCTGGAGCTATGCCACGGCACTGGAAACCGACCGCCGCGTCGGCGACACGGTGACCTTCAAGCCGATCGATTTCGACGACCTGGTCGATTCGCCGATGTTCGCCGGCAAGTACTACAAGCGCGTTGAGCTGAGCGCCGGCAAGCAGCCGGTCTACCTCAACGTGTTCGCCGACGAAGCCAAGTCGCTGGAGGCCAAGCCCGAGCAGATCAAGGCGCATGCAGCGCTGGTGCAGCAGATGGACAAGCTCTACGGCGCGCGCCATTTCGATCATTACGAATTCCTGCTGGCGCTGACCAAGAAACTGGGTGGCATCGGACTGGAGCATCACCGCTCCAGCGAAAACAGCGGCGTGCCGACGTACTTCACCGAGTGGGACAAGAGCTGGACCGGGCGCGACCTGCTCGCACACGAGTTCAACCACTCCTGGAACGGCAAGTACCGTCGCGGTGCCGACCTGGCCACGCCGAACTTCAATGTGCCGATGGGCGACAGCCTGCTGTGGCTGTACGAGGGCCAGACCCAGTTCTGGGGCGAAGTGATGGCCGCGCGTTCGGGCCTGTGGACGCAGGACCAGGCGCGCGAGATGCTGGCCGGCGTGGCGGCGAGCTATGAGCGCGGGCGCCCCGGCATGGCCTGGCGCACCGTGCAGGACACCACCAACGACCCGACCATGTCGATGCGCCGGCCCAAGGCGTACCGCAGCTATCAGATGAGCGAGGACTACTATTCCGGCGGCCAGATGATGTGGCTGGAAGTGGACAGCAAGTTGCGCGCGTTGACCAACAACAAGCGCTCCATCGACGATTTCGGCAAGGCGTTCTTCGGCATGAACAACGGCGACTGGGACGTCAACCCGTACACCTTCGACGACATCGTCGCCACGCTCAACGGCATTGCCGCCTACGACTGGGCCAGCCTGTTGCGCAGCCGCATGGACGGGCATGGCTCGTTGAACGGGGGCATCGAGGCCAATGGCTGGAAGCTGGTCTACAACGACGAGCCCAATCTGGCCACCAAGGCCGACGAGAGCGACGACAAGGACGCCAACCTGGCCTATTCGCTTGGCGTGTCCTTGAAAGCCTCTGGCGACATCGGTGATGTGCTCTGGGACGGCCCGGCCTTCAATGCCGGCCTGATCGCCGGCAACACCATCGTGGCGGTCAACGGCCGCGCCTTCAGCAGCGAGGTGATCAAGGACGCGATCAAGGCGGCCAAGGGCACCACCGCGCCGATCGAACTGCTGGTCAAGCGCCTGGACCGCTACGACACCGTGCGCATCGATTACCACGGCGGCCTGCTGTATCCGCATCTGGAACGTATTGCTGGCAAGCCGGATCGCCTGAGCGAGTTGTACAAGCCGCGCTGAGCGGCGGTTGCCTGCGAGCAGCCGTTCGAGCGGGCAATGGCAGGATCTGGTGTCTGCATGACCAGCTGCGATTGATCATGCAGTGCCAGGCGCCGGTTTTCGTCGGTACCGATGCCGGTGCGACCGATCGAAAGACGGCGCGCCAGCCGACTGGTCCGCTCATCAATGCGGCCAGGTGAAAAACGCCGCCGCAGGAATGGGTGCTTGCATCCCTTCCTGCGGCGGCGTCAGCTGTCCGATTCCCGATTCCCGATTCCCGATTCCCGATTCCCGAGCCAGCGTCGCGCATCCTGAGACCGACGCCGACTATGCTGTCGCTCCAGAAGCGATGGGTTAACTGACGATGGCGAAGGCGAAAACGGCCTATGTCTGCGGCGAGTGCGGCGCCGAATACAACAAGTGGCAGGGGCAGTGCACCGAGTGCGGGGTCTGGAACACGCTCAGCGAGATCGTGCTCGAAAGCGCCACGCCCGGCGGCAAGGCCTCGCCTGCGGCTTCGCGACGTAGCGGCTGGGCCGGCAAGGCCGAGGCGCCCAAGATCACCGCGCTCAAGGATGTGCAGCAGTCCGAGCAGGCGCGTGTGTCCACGGGCATCGGCGAGTTCGATCGGGTACTGGGGGGCGGGCTGGTCGAGGGCGCGGTGGTGCTGATCGGTGGCGACCCGGGCATCGGCAAGTCGACATTGTTGCTGCAGGCGCTGGCGAGCATGGCCAGCACGCTGCCGGTGCTGTACGTGACCGGTGAGGAATCGTTGGCACAGGTGGCCGGGCGCGCGGTGCGGCTGGATCTGCCGCTGGAAGGCTTGAATGCGCTGGCCGAAACCGGCATCGAAAACATCCTGCAGCATGCCAGCGTGGCGCGGCCGAAGCTGATCGTGGCCGACTCGGTCCAGACGCTGTGGACCGAGTCGCTGACCGCGGCGCCGGGCTCGGTCAGCCAGGTGCGCGAGAGCGCGGCGCGGCTGGTGCGCTATGCCAAGGAGACCGGCACCGCCGTGTTCCTGGTCGGCCATGTGACCAAGGAGGGCGGCATCGCCGGCCCGCGCGTGCTGGAACACATGGTCGATGCGGTGCTGTACTTCGAAGGCGAGAGCGGTAGCCGGTTTCGCCTGCTGCGCGCGTTCAAGAACCGCTTCGGGGCGGTCAACGAGCTGGGCGTGTTCGCGATGGGCGAGAAGGGCCTCAAGGAGGTCTCCAACCCGTCGGCGATCTTCCTGTCCGGCGGCAGCACCCAGCAGCCGGGCAGTTGCGTGATGGTCACCCGCGAAGGCACCCGGCCGCTGATGGTGGAGGTGCAGGCACTGGTGGACGCCTCGCCGCTGTCCAATCCGCGGCGCGTGGCGGTGGGGCTGGAGCAGAACCGGCTGGCGATGCTGCTGGCGGTGCTGCATCGCCATGGCGGCATCGTGGTGGGCGACCAGGACGTGTTCGTCAATGTGGTCGGCGGCATCCGCGTGCAGGAAACCGCTGCCGATCTGCCGGTGCTGCTGGCAGTGCTGTCCTCGCTGCGCGACCGGCCGCTGTCGGAGAAGACGATTGCCTTTGGCGAAGTGGGGCTGTCGGGCGAGATCCGGCCGGTGCCCAACGGCGAGGATCGTCTGAAAGAAGCCGCCACCCACGGCTTCAAGCGCGCGATAGTGCCCAAGGCCAACGCGCCCAAGGTTGCCAGCATCAAGGGCATGGAGATCGTCGCGGTGGAGCGGCTGAGCCAGGCGCTGGAAGCGGCGGCCGAGTGATGCCGGCGTGTATGGGAGCGCGCGTGCGCAGGGCATCGCGCTGCACGCGGTGAGCTGATCGCGCGCCCGGTGCAGGGCTGCACACATTGCGCCGCGCGATGCCGGAGTTGCATCAGTGAGGTTGTCGGGTTGGCCGCCGGCAACTGCGGCGACCGTTGGTCGGCCAGCAGTCGCGAGATGCCGCCAGCCGGTAAGAAACCGTTTTCAGCAGAGGGCGGCTATGGCAACATGCGCGGCCCGTTGCACGGTGCACCGGATCACAGACAGCGCCCACTGCGCGTCACCAGGAGAACACGATGGAATGGATGTTGTTGCCACTCAAGCGCTACGCCGACTTCAATGGCCGCTCGCGCCGCAAGGAATATTGGATGTTCATGCTGCTGCAGGCGATCGTCCTGCTGGTATTGGGCGGCTTGTTCGGCATCGCGGCGGCAGTGATGGGCGGCGAGAACGGTCCCGGCGCACTGGCATGGCTGGTGCTTGCCATCATGGGGATCTTCGTACTGGCACTGATCGTGCCGAGCATTGCGGTGACCGTGCGTCGCCTGCATGACCAGGGCAAGTCCGGCTGGTTCTATCTGATCAGCCTGGTGCCCTACGTCGGTGGCTTCATCGTGCTGGTCTTCATGTGCCTGGAAGGCACGCCCGGCCCGAACGAGTACGGCGAGAATCCCAAGCAGTAACCGGGTGCAATGCCTGATCGAACAATGGCGCGGGGAGTCCTCCGCGCCATTGTCGTTTCTGGAGAGCCGGCCGGCTCAGGCTGTCGAAGGGCACGCACCTGTTCGAGTGCGGCACTTGGTGCGATGGGGGCATTTTGAGCTGCCCGCAAAAACGTAACCGTCTTGCCAGGGCGTGGGAAGCGGTCGAGCGGCAATAGGGCAAGGGCCTGCTCGTGTGTTCACTACATGATTGAACTACCAGGTGGATAGGTTTTCCGCCCGGCGTGGCAGCAGGCGAAAAGCAGTCCAGCCAATGCCCGACCAGATCAACGCATCACAGCGGACGGCTCACTGCACTGCAGGCGCCGATGGCATGCAGCAAGCGCGGCTCGCCGCCGTTCGCCGCGCTGCCGCTGTTGCGAGCCCGCGTTGGTCAACAGGCCGCGGCGTGATGGGCGGTGCTGGGGCTGACGGCCTTGCTGGGCGCGTGCTTGTCGGGCGTAGCAAGTTCCAGCTTATAACCATGCGAATACACGGTTCTGATGCGCACCACGCCGCTGTGGTTGCATAGCTGCAGCTTCTTGCGCAGCTTGTAGATGTGCTGCTCCATCGTGCGGTCGGTGAACTCGGTGTGGCTACCCCACACCGCCTTGGCCAACTGGCAGCGGCGGAAACATACGCCGGGGCTGGAAAACAACAGCCAGGCGATCGAGAACTCGCGTGCGGTCAGCACGATCGGCTTGCCGTGCAGGTACACGGTATTTTCGTCGCGAATCAGGTGGTAGGGACCAACACTCAGCTGCTGGCTCTCGGAGCATGCCTCGGCCACCGGCGAAAGCGCCAATGCCGCGCGCACATGCAGTTCGTGGGAATTGAACGGCAGGGCGAGCACGTCGTGTGCGCCGGCGCGGTACCAGGCCAGAATGTCGTGCGCACAGTCGAAACGCCCCAGCACGATCAGTGGCGTGGGATGACCGCTGTGGCAGCGTTGCCAGGCCAGCAGCGAGCTGTCGTCCGACGCGACGCAGGTCGCGTCGAAAACCAGCAGCTCGCAGGGGGAATGCCGCAGCGAGCGCAGGAGTTCGAGTTCGTCGGAAAACACCGCAAAACTCGGGGCCAGCGGTGCAAGGCTCGCATTGACCTGCGATGCCAGACGCGCGTCCTGCGTCAACAGGAAAGCCGATCCTTGCTTGCCGGTAGGGTTGCCGTGCATCAGCCGGCCTTCCCATGTCTGCCCACGTACCAGTCATGTGCTGGATGCCTGTTGTGGACAGCAGGCGCCAATACAAAACCCACATGTATAGATAAGTGCATCGCCATCGCCTTCGGCTGCCAGGGGATCCGGCCTGAGGCCGGACGAATGGTATGTACCATTGCGGAGCCAGAAAGTTTCACTGCTGCGTACTTTTCTTCGGCTTCGGGCGGGCCGGCTTTAACGTACGCTCATTTAGGCGCAATGCAGCTCTTACATCCAGGGCATGCGTCGACGGCGACTAACAAAATTCCGACATCGCGCGGTACGCGGGCCGATGGTTCCGGCGGAAAACAATACGCACGATCGCCAGGTCGTTGAATGCAATGTCAGGTCTATACCACGGTATTGCGATTTGCACGTGCGCGAAGCGCGCATGGAATATGTGGGCCATCGGTTGATGCCATGGAATGCGGCAGCATTGGTTTGAAGTGCATCTTTCATTTACTGAAATACCTTGCACGCGGCCATCGCCGCGACATGCCAGGACAATGGTCCCGCTGCGCACGGGCTCAGGTGCTCGAATGGCCGACGATTGCTTTTTTGGCTGGCGTCCTGTCTTCAATACGGCTTCGCATGGCGTGGAATGTCCTGTGCACGCATGCGGTGGCGGTATGCAAAAAGTGCCCTTTATCTGCACGCCGCTTAACTGGCTCGCCGATAGACAGAGTGAGGATTTTTGATTTTCTTAGTGCCTTGGAGTGAGAAATTCCATTGGATCCGCTGCATACAATCGTTTGCGCCAGCCAGACCGGCGCATTGTTGTTTTTGCTCGTCCCCCTATGAGAGAGCCCGGCATGATCCTTTCAACCTACTTCGCGGCAATCTCTGCGTTGTCGTACGCAGACCGTCTTCCTATCTATACAAGCAGGATGCTGGTTGGTGCCTGGCCGCAAGGTCTGCAACATCTTCAACAACGCCGCGACGGCCAGGCCGCCCCGGATGGTGCAGAGGATGAAGTCAGCCTGCTCGGTGCCAGCGGCGATGCATTGTTGATCCTCGAATACCAGGAGGAGGCCGAAGATGCCTACCGCCACGCCTTGAAGGCGATGCGCGGGCATCAGCGCCAACTGCGGCTGCTGTCCTGCCGCAACACCGCCTGGTTGATGCTGAGCCAGCGCCGCCTGAGCGCTGCATTGAATTGCTTCGCACAGCTGGCGATGGACCGCGAAACGCCGCCCTGCCTGTGCGGGGAGAGTCTGCTGGGCAAGGCGCTGACCCACTTCCATCTGGGCCAGAGCACGCTGGCGCTGCAGACGCTGGAGCGTGCCAACGAAGCGCTGGGGGAACTGGACAGCGGCGCAACCGAGTGGCAGCGCATCGCCAACGCGCTGCGTCTGGACATGATCGCGCAGCTGCGCATCCGGCGTGCCGACCGGATGAGCGACCACGTGTTCTGGCAGGCCACGCTGCGCCAGGAGGATGCGGCGCATGCGTTCGAGCCCAACGAGTTGCGCGCCTGCATCGCCGACCTGGCCGAGAGCATGCCGGTGCTCGCCCAGCGCATGCGCCACGTGCGCAACCTGCTGCGCATTGCCGGTGGCGACACCTTCGGTTTCGATGCGCAGATCGATGCGCTGCCGGCCGCTGCCACCGGGTGCCCGCCATGCGCCCGGCAGGATGCGCAGGTGGAACTGGCGCTTGCCGCATTGGCGGTGGGGCGCGCGGATCTGGCAGAGCGCGCCCTGGCCGGTGCCGGGCGGCACCACGCGCCGCGCTGGAATCTGGAGTTCGAGTATTGCCAGGCCAAGATCAGCCAGGCGCTGGGCAAGACCGAGCAGGCGCTGTTGCTGTACAACCGGTATGCGCTGGGCGCGGTGCAGTGCCTGCGCAGCGAGGTGCAGGCGCCGCGGCTGCTGGAAAGCGGCACGCCGGCACATGTCAGCGACGACATCTCCGCGCGGCTGCCGGCCAAGTATCGGCGTGCCTACGCCTACATGATCACCAATGCGCACCGTTCGGACCTGTCCATCAACGAGGTGGCCGCGCAGATCGGCGTGACCGGGCGCGCCTTGCAGCAGGCGTTCAAGTCCGCCACCGGGCTGTCGCCGACCCAGGTGCTGCGGCGTTACCGGATGCAGAGCATCCGCGACGAACTGTTGGCCGAAGGCGGCTGCGGCAGCGTGCTGCAGGCGGCGAGCCGCTGGGGCGTGGGCAGCCGGTCGGCCTTGGCCAAGGGCTATCGCCAGCATTTCAATGAGGCACCGATGGAAACCTTGCAGCGGTAAGCCGTTGCGCGCCACGGCCATGCGTCGACGCAGGCCGTGGCGCGTCGTTTCTGCAAGGGGGGCGCTGCCGTGGCGGCCGCGCGCCGGCCACGCGCGAGACGCCGTCATAGTGTGACGTGCGTGCGTGTGGGGCGGCTTGCGGCTATCCTGTGCGGCTCGCACTGCCACCCAGGAAGGCGCGTCCGAGGATGGGCGTGGCCGCCAAGGAAACGACGAACGATCATGCAAGATCACACCTCCGAGGCGACGGACGCCTCCCAGATCCGCCGCGCAGGCGTCGATCTCAACGGATTGATGTCCGTTCTCAGCAAGCATCTGTATTCCACGCCGGTGGTCGCGCTGCGCGAGCTGGTGCAGAACGCGCACGACTCGATCCTGCGTCGCCGCCTGGAACAACCCGACTGGCAAGGCCAATCGCGCATCGAAGTGCATGCCGATGCTGCCCAGGGCATCGTGCGCATCGTCGATACCGGCGCCGGGCTGACCCAACAGGAAATCCACGATTACCTTGCTACCGTCGGCGTGGGGTATACGCGTGGCCTGCGTCAGGGTGGGCATGAGGACAGCGGCCTGATCGGCATGTTCGGGCTGGGCTTTTTGTCGGCCTTCGTGCTGGCGCGCCGCGTCACCGTGCGCACCACCTCCTACCAGAGCCCGACGCTGGGGCATTGCTATATCTCCAGCAATGCCGAGCAATACACCGTGAGTCCGATCCCGGCACGCGCCCAGGTCGGAACGGAAGTGGTGCTGGAGCTGCACGAGGACTATCTGCCGTTGGCCCAGGAAGCACGGCTGCGCGAGATCCTGTCCCGTTATTGCGCGCTGTTGCGCGAGCCGATCTGGATCGGCGGCGATACCCAGGCGATCAACCCCGAGCCGCCGCCGTGGCGCATGCACGATGCGGTGCCGTTGCATCCGGTGCAGGCCTGGCGGCGTCAGCGCGAGTTTGCCGCGCGTTTCGAGCGCAACTTCGAGCCCTTGTGCTGCATGCCGGTGCGTGCGGAGGAGGGCAGCGATGCGGTCGGCCTGCTGTGGGTGCAGGACGGAGCCACCTACGGCACCAGCGACAACCGCAACCTGTCGGTGTTCCTGCGCGGCATGCTGCTGGACGACAACGCGCGCGAACTGCTGCCACCGTGGGCGGGCTTTATCGGGGGCGTGATCGAGTCCAATCGCTTGACGCCCACCGCCAGCCGCGAAGATCTGCAACGCGATGCCACCTACACGGCCGTGCAGCACGCGCTGTCCGAAGCGCTGGTGCAAGGCCTGGCCGATGTGGCGCGTCAGCAGCCGGAAGCCTGGCGGCGCATCCTGCTGCGGCACAACGAGGCATTGCTGGGCGCGGCGCTGTGCGACGAGCGTTTGTTCGCGCTGCTGATGGAACACGTGCGGGTGCCGACCTCGCAGGGCGACCTGCCCGCGCAGCAGTTGCCGGCGCGTGGCGCGGTACATGTGATCCTGGACAGCGACAGCGGTTTCGAGGAAATGCTGTTCCGCGCGATGGGCGTGCCGGTGGCCTACGGAAACCGCTATGCGGTGGTGCCGTTCCTGCGCCGCTGGGCGCAGGCCAAGGGCGTGCGCCTGGTCGAGCTGGGCACCGAGCAGGGCAACCGGCAGTTGTTCCAGCTGGATACGTTGCCGGCCGACGAACTGGCCTGGCTGGAACAGCACCTGGGCGATGGCGAGGCGCTGGTGCCGGCACGCTTCAGCCCTGAGGCATTGCCGCTGGTGGTGGTGCCCGACCGCGAGGCCGAACTCAAACGCCGGCTGGAGCAGGACGAGAACGACAAGCGCGTGTCCACCGCCGCGTTGCGGCTGGCCCGGCAGTTCACGGCGGGGATTCAGGCGCGGCAGACCCAGCGGCTGTATCTGAATCTCGACAACCCGGCCTTGCAGGCACTGCTGGCGGCGCAGCGCGCCGGCAATCCGCAGGCGGCGGTGGCGGCGCGGTTGCTGCGCTCACTCAAGGTGATCGTGTCGACGCAGGGGCGCAGCCAGCCGCAGCCGGGTGCCAACGCATCGGGCGGATCGGATTTGAACCGGGCCTTTGGCGATCTTGCCGAGGCCGTGACCCAACTGCTGGCGCGCTGAGCGCCGCATCGAAGGAGCAACACGATGGAAATCTGGAACTGGGTAGAAAAGCTGCAGGACGATCTGGGCGAAGCCGGGCAGCCGCAGAATGCGCAGCTGCTGACACGCCTGACCGACCATATCTGCGATCTGCAGATCGAACGCGCCGAAGCGTTGTTGCCCGAGGCGCGTGCGCTGGGCAAGACGCTGGCCAATCCGTGGCTGGAGGTGTTCGTCGGGCACTGGGAAATGCGCAACCGCGTCGGCAATCTCTGCGAAGGCGAGCGTGCGCTCAGCGACGCGGTGGCGTTGTTCGAACGCGCGCATCGCGCCGATGCGGTGGAGTGCCCGCAGTCGGTGTGCGTGACCCAGGACCTGGCCGCCTGCTACGCCAATATCGACGGGCCGGGCTGGGTGGAAGAGCGCATCGAGGTGTGCGAGGAAACGCTGGGCCGCATCGATCCGAGCTGGTCGTGCTACCAGTGCCTGAGCTGCGAAAAAGCCGATGCCCTGCTCGACGATGGACGCGGCGAGGCGGCACTGAGTTATCTGGAACAGCAGTCGCAGACCATCGTTGCGCATGGCGGGCAGATCTACGACGGCGTGCCGGACATGCGCATCTCGATCCTGCTCTCGCTGGGCCGCGCGCAAGAGGCGCTGGCGCTGATCGAACAGCGCGAACGCGAAGCCGCGCGCGAAGGGGCCGAATGGGCCAACTGCAGTCAGCCGCGGCGCCTGCAGAAAGCCCGTGCCTTGGCAATGTTGAATCGCGACGACGAAGCACTGGAAGCCTTTCTGCCGTGGCGCGAGGTTGCGCCGCGCTACCGCCTGCACTGGTTGCGTGCGGTGGTGGTGCTGGTATCGCGCCAGCCCGAGCGCAACACCTGGGATCTGGGCAGCCGCCTGCAGGTGATGCTCGATCATTACGCGCAGGTGGGTGCGCATCGCATCCTGATCGAAGCGGCCGAGATGGCGATCGCGCTGGCGTTGCAGCGTGGTGCGGTGTGGACCGCGCGCCGGCACCTGGCGCTTGCGCGTGCGCATGTGCCCAAGTTGCGCCAGGACCGTGGCGCCACGCAACTGCTGGACGGCCTGGCTGCGCGCGTCGAGGCCGCACCGGCGGGCGAGCCGGCACCGGTGCCCGCTGAGCAGTTGCTGCAGTGGCTGGATGCGCAAGCCGAAGACGTGGCACGGAATCCCGAGCGCGAGGCGCAGTGGTTGCTGCTGGCAGTGGCCGAGCGTCCCGACGACGCCGAGTTGGTGGACACCACGGCGTCGGCATTGAGCGCGTGTGCGGCCGACGACGAGGCGATCGCGCTGCTGTGGGCATTCGTGCAGCGGCATGCCGACCGCGAGACCAGCCCGACCTTCCGGCTGATGAACCTGTTGCTGGGCCGCGGCGACGAAGCCGGCCTGCGGCGGCTGGCGCAGCTGTATCGCCCGCTGGTGCCGGTGGCGGCGCTGTGGTGCGAGGCGCAGCTGGCCCAGCGGCTGGCCGATTGGCCGGCGCTGGAGCAGGCCTGCACCGCGTTGCTGGAATTGTCGCCAGGCTCGCATGGCGCGCGCGGGTTGCTGGGGCGCATGTATCTCAACACCGGCCGCTTCGCCGAAGCCGCCGAGGTGTATCGCCAGCTGACCGAGTTGATGGAGGAGCCGCGCTCCGCGCATTGGGATCACATGACCGCGGCCAGCGCGGCGCAGCAATGGGACGCGGTGCGCGCCTCGGCGCTGGCGCTCGGCATGGAGCTGAGCAGCACCAGTGGCGTGGTCGAAGAAACCTGGGGGTGGGTGATCGTGCGTTGCGTGGACGACGGCGAGGTAGCCGAGTACTACGCACGGCGCACCGGCCCGGTCACCGCGCGTATCGTCGAAAATGCACCGGCACATCGGCGCCAGCATGTCGGCGACTGGGTGGTGTTCGACGCGGAGTTGCTGTATCCGCCACCGGACGACGAGGCCGAGCGCGAGCGGTTCGTGCCGACCTATGCGCAGGTGCATGTGCTGGAGCCAGGCGGTTACGGCAGCAGCTGGCTGGTGGATGGCGTGCATCCTGGCGAGGAGGCGATCGAGGCCTTGCGGCAGGACGTCGAAGCGCGCGGCTGGAAGCTGTGGTTGCATAGCCGCGACGACTATCGCGTGGTCGATCCGGCACACGCGGACGCATTCGACCCGGAAGATGCAAGCACGGGTCTGCCGGGCGTGCTGTTCACCGTGGCGCTGCCGGAAGCGGCGGCGCCGCTGGAACTGCATCGCGTCCTGCTGGCCACAACCGCGCAGTGGGCGCACCCGATGTGCTGGCTGCGCCTGGCCGAGGCCTGCGATCAGGACCCGCGCCCGCATCTGGAGGCGGTGGAGCGCTACGGGCTGTAGGGCGGCGATCAGGCTCGTCGCGCAGCGGCTGCTGATGCGGTCGCCGTTGCCGCCGGGATTGGGGAGTGGGCATTCGGGATTGGCATGTGTGGTTTGCATGCCAACTGCTGGTATGTCGTCAGCAATGGTGACGCTCGGAAGAACGTGCAGCCCACCTGGCTGTTCGCATTTCTTTCCGCAACCGATAGCAACCGGTGGTGCTTGCGCGCGTGCCGGTGTGGGACCTTGAGCGGCATGGATGCCGCGCCAGAGCCTACACGGACGTACTTGCGGCGTGTCCCACGCCGGTACACGGGCAAGCGCCCGCAGCAGACCCAGGCTTCTAAGGAGCACCGGCAGACCTCATGCGCAGGGTTGGTCGGTATGCGGAGTTGGTCGGCAGCGCGGTGCCGCATCCGGTGTCGGGACACGCCGCAAGTACGTCCATGTAGGCTCGGTGGCGGCATCCATGCCGCCACACGGTCCCGCCCCCGGACGCGGCACCGCGCTCCCAATAGCGCTACCGCTGATTGGCAAGCAATGCGGTCAGCACGTGTAGATGCCTGCGGACTCCGTCGCTAACGCAATTGGCGAGTCATCTATCTACTGTCACGTCGCCAGGAGGGGCACTCCAGAGACGTGTAGTCCAGCAAGTCGTTCGCATTTCGTTCCGGAACCGATAGCAACTGATGGTGCTTGCGCGCGTGCCGGCGTGGGACCTTGAGCGGCATGGATGCAGCGCCAGAGCCTACAAGGACGTACTTGCGGCGTGTCCCACGCCGGTACGCGTGCAAGCGCCCGCCGTAGACCGAAGCTTCTACGTAGCACCGGCAGATCTCACGCAGGGTTGGTCGGTGTGCGGAGTCGGTTGGCGGCGCGGCGCCGCATCCGGTGTCGGGACACGCCGCAAGTACGTCCATGTAGGCTCGGTGGCGGCATCCATGCCGCCACACGGTCCCGCCCCCGGACGCGGCACCATGCTCCCGGTATCGCTAGTGCCGATCGGCAAGCGATGGCTTCAATACGCACTGCAGGCTGACCCCGCAGTGGCGAGACCCGGCGCGTGCATGCGGCGCCGGGGGGCAAACCGGCCTGCCGGCACATCGAGCGCGTCCGCTGCCATGGGAGGGGCGTTGCGATCGGTCCGGGCCGGCGTCAGGCGGTCTTCCCACAAGTTGGACCACCTTCGCGCAGCGGTCGGTGACCGCATCACGGCCGGTCCGGCGGCAGTCTGTAGCCGGGCGCCTCGCGCCCGAGCGCAGGGTGGCGGGCCGGCGGCAAGCGCATCTGTCCAGGCGTGGTCGCGCTCACGTTCGCGGCGTGCGCGGCAATGTCAAACTCCGTACGGATCTTCCTCTGACCGCTACAGGTTCGTCGCTGGTTGCCGAAACTGAATTGCTTTACTCTGCAGCGCTTCGGCGTGGGGGCGCCGCGCCAGTCAGGGGGGCGCAATCGCCCCGCATGCCCAGCCTTCTCTCTTCTAACTCTTGGCGGGTGATCTCATGGTGGCATTGCAGCAGCGCTCGATCGATGCGATTCGTGGCCAGGAAGCTGCGTTGTTGGCGGCATGGCTGGGCTCCAGCCTGGGCAGCGATGGACGTATTTCCCGACAGGACGTCGAAACCCAGAGCGCGGATTTCCTGCACCTGCTGGTCGCCTCCCTGAAGGACGGTGGCAGCAGCCTGGACAGCGCCGACTGGAGCGAGGTGCGTCGCTTCCTGGAAAACCTGTCGCGCGATCGCGCCACCCGTGGCTTTGATTCGCAGGAAACCGCCAATTTCATCTTCTCGCTGAAGCGGGTGCTGTTCGCGCTTGTGCAGCGCGAATACGCCGACACGCCGGAGGATCTGGGCCAGCAGCTGTGGGCGCTGTCCGAGCTGCTGGATCGCCTGGGCCTGTACACCGTCAAGGCGTTCCAGAAGACCCGCGAAGACATCATCGTGCGCCAGCAGGAAGAAATGCTGGAGCTGTCCACCCCGGTGGTCAAGCTGTGGGACGGTGTACTGGCACTGCCGATGATCGGCACGCTGGATTCGCAGCGCACCCAGGTGGTGATGGAGTCGCTGCTGCAGCGCATCGTCGATACCGGCTCGGAAATCGCCATCATCGACATCACCGGGGTGCCCACCGTGGACACCCTGGTCGCGCAGCACCTGCTCAAGACCGTCACCGCGATCCGCCTGATGGGCGCCGATGCCATCATCAGCGGCGTGCGCCCGCAGATCGCGCAGACCATCGTGCATCTGGGGCTGGACCTGCAGGGCATCGTCACCAAGGCCAACCTGTCCGATGCGCTGGCGCTGGCGCTCAAGCGCATCGGCGTGACCGTGAACAAGGCAGGCTGACATGGAGCGCATCCCGATCCTGCGGATGGGCGACCTGCTGCTGGTCACCATCCAGGTGGACATGCACGATCAATTGGCGATGACGTTGCAGGAGGACCTGTCGGAAAAGATCAGCGCCACCTCCGCGCGTGGCGTGCTGATCGACATTTCCGCACTGGACATCGTCGACTCCTTCATCGGCCGCATGATCAGCACCATCTCCGGGCTGGCGGCGATCATGGATGCCAGGACCGTGGTGGTGGGCATGCAGCCGGCCGTGGCGATCACGCTGGTCGAGTTGGGGCTGACCCTGCCATCGGTGCGCACCGCGCTCGATGTCGAACGCGGCATGCGCCTGCTGCAGCAGCCCGATCGCACTTCATGACGACCGGTTCGCAATCGGTGCGTACCGAACAGGATGTGGTGCTGGCCAGGCAGACGGTACGCAAGCTGGTGGTGCAGTGCGGCCTGCGTCTGGTCGACCAGACCAAGCTGGTCACCGCAGCCAGCGAACTGGCGCGCAACACCGTGATCTATGGCGGTGGCGGCGAGATGGATTGGGCCCTGGTGGAAAGCGGCATCCGCAAGGGCGTGCAGCTGACCTTCCGCGACGAAGGTCCCGGCATTCCCGACCTGGACCTGGCGCTCACCGATGGCTGGACCTCCGGCAGCGGGCTGGGACTGGGCCTGTCCGGCAGCCGGCGGCTGGTGGATGACTTCGTCCTGGATACCGCAGCCGGCAAGGGCACGCGCATCACCATCACCAAATGGAAGTGACGCTCGCCGGCGAGGTCACGCGCGCGTTTCGTGTCGACGAAATCAGCCAGGTCGGGCAGGCACGTCGCGAAGCGACGGTTTTGGCACAGACGCTGGGTTTCGACGAGGCCGCCTGCGGCCGCGTGGCACTGGTGGCCACCGAGCTGGCCACCAACATGGTCAAGCATGGACGTGGCGGCTGCCTGCAGTTGTCCACGGTGGCCACACGCCAGGGCATGGGCGTGGAAATCTGCGCCATCGACGGCGGGCCGGGCTTCGCACTCGTGGACGGCCTGCGCGATGGCTATTCCACCGCCGGGACGCCGGGCACCGGGCTGGGCGCGATCCAGCGCCAGGCGCAGGTGCTGGACGCGTATTCCGATGCCAAGGGCGCGGTGGTGATGGCACGGCTGTTTGCGCAGCAACGCGCCGAACTGGACCTGCCGTACGGCGCGATCCGCCTGCCGCTGCACAACGAAACGGTGTGCGGTGATGCCTGGCATCTGGCCGTTGGCGAGCAGCGCGTGACCGTCACCGTGATCGATGGCCTGGGCCACGGTCCAGGCGCCGCCGACGCTGCCGATGCCGGCACGCGCGCTGCAGCTGCGGCCAGCGGCGAGCCCGGCGAGCGCATCGCGCAGCTGCATGCGGGCATGTCCGGCACCCGCGGCGGCGCGGCGGCGGTGATGCAATTCGACAGCAGCACCGGCCGGGTACGCTTTGCCGGTGTGGGCAATATCGTCGCGTCGCTGTGCGATGGCGACGGCGTGCGTGGCATGCCCTCGCATCCGGGCATCGTCGGGGTGCAGTTCCGCAAGGCGCAGCCGTTCGATTTTCCGGACGCCGCCGGCAAACTGCTGGTCATGCACAGTGATGGTCTGCAATCACGCTGGAGCCTGCGTGATCATCCGGGTCTGCTGTCGCGCCATCCGCGCCTGATTGCGGCCGTGCTGCTGCGCGATTACACGCGGGGCCGCGACGATTGCGGCGTGTTTGTCATGCGGCTGGGAGGTCTGCAATGAATGCTTCCGGTGAGACATCGCCCATCGATCCGCTGGCCGAACTGGACGCGCTGCGGCAGCAGAACCAGGCCCTGCGCGAAGAATTGGAAGAAACCAACCAGGGCGTGCTGGCGCTGTATGCCGAGCTCGATCAGCAGGCCGAGCAGCTGCGTGACGTGTCCGAGCTCAAGAGCCGCTTCCTGTCCTACATGAGCCACGAGTTCCGCACCCCGCTCAGCTCGATCCTGAGCATCACGCGGCTGCTCGAGGACGGCATGGACGGGCCGCTCACTGCCGAGCAGTCCAAGCAGGTGCGCTTTGTCAGCGCCTCGGCGCGCGAACTCACCGAGATGGTCGACGACCTGCTGGATCTGGCCAAGATCGAAGCCGGGCGCATCACCATCTCGCCGGGCTGGTTCGATCTGATGGACCTGTTTGCGGCCTTGCGCGGCATGTTCCGCCCGCTCACCGATGTCAGCAGCACCACCTTGATCTTCGAGGATCCGCCGGTGCTGCCGATGCTCTATACCGACGACAAGAAGCTGGCGCAGATCCTGCGCAACTTCATTTCCAACGCGCTCAAGTTCACCCCACAAGGCCATGTGCGCGTGTTCGCGCAGCTGGAAGGCGAGAGCCATGTGCGCTTCGGCGTGCAGGACACCGGCATCGGCATCCCGGCCGAGCTTCACGACGCCTTGTTCGAGGATTTTGTACAGGTGGATTCACCGTTGCAGAAACGCCTCACCGGCACCGGTCTGGGGCTGTCGATCTGCAAGCGTTTCGCCGAGCTGCTGGGCGGCAGGGTGGGAATCAACAGCGTGGTCGGGCAGGGCTCGGAGTTTTTCGTGGTGCTGCCGGTCACGCTGGCAGCGGAGGATGCACTTGGGCAGTAAGCCACACATTCTGGTCGTCGACGACAACGCGGTGACGCGTTATTCGGTGCGGCGCGTGCTCGAACACCATCAGTTCGTGGTCGAAGAAGCCGGCACCGGCACCGACGGCCTGGCCAGGCTGGCCGAGCAGGCGTTTGCTGCGGTGGTGCTGGACGTCAATCTGCCGGACATGAGCGGCTTCGACATCGTGCGCACGCTACGCGCCGAGCCGCGCACCGCGTTGCTGCCGGTGGTGCATGTGTCGGCCGCCTCGATCGCCACCGGCGACATGATCACCGGCCTGGAAGCCGGCGCCGATGCCTACCTGATTCATCCGGTCGACCCCAGCGTGCTGGTCGCCACGTTGCGCACCCTGCTGCGCGCGCGCCAGGCCGAGGACGCCTTGCGCATCAGCGAGGCCCGCTTCCGCGAGATCTTCGAGCACATCAGCGCACCGATTGCGGTGGTCGACGCCAGGCTGCACACGCATGAAGCCAATGCCGCGTTCCAGCGCCTGATCGGCACCGCCACACCCGGCGAGGCGCTGGCCGTGCCGGGCGTGGACCAGGCCGCCACCGTGCACGCGCTGATCGACGCGCTGGCGCAGCGCGAGCGCTGGAGCGGTGCCTTGTCGATCCTGCGCGAGGGCAAGGTGTGCGAAACCGAGTGGCGCGTGTCGCCGTATCGCGAACCGGACCTGGGCCTGCTGCTGGTCGAGGATGTCACCGAACAGCGCATGCGCGAGCGCGAGCAGCGCCAGGAACTGGATACCGCCACCACCGAGCTGGCCCACCAGATCGCCGAGCGCCAGCGCACCGAGATCCAGTTGCTGCAGGCACAGAAGATGGAAGCGCTGGGCAAGCTCACCGGCGGCATCGCGCACGACTTCAACAACCTGCTGACCAGCATCATTTCCGGCCTGGACATGATCCAGCTGGCGGTCGAGTCCAATCGCATCGAGCGTGTGCCGCGGCTGGCCGAGATCGCCACCGGCTCGGCGCATCGCGCTGCTGCGCTGACCCAGCGCATGCTCGCCTTCGCACGCAAGCAATCGCTGGATGCGCAGGCCTTCGACATCAACGCACGCGTGCGCTCGCTGGAAGACATGCTGCACCGCTCGATCGGCGAGAACATCGTGCTGGAGCTGGACCTGGCGGACACGCCGCTGGTGGCGGTGGCCGATGCCAACCAGCTCGAAAACGTGGTGCTCAATCTGGTGATCAATGCGCGCGACGCGTTGAAGGGCAGGGGCACCATCCGCATCCAGAGCGCGGCCCATACCGCGCAGGGCGATCCGGAACTGGACGATGGCGAGTACGTGGCGGTGAACGTCATCGACAACGGCAGCGGCATCGAGCCGGCCATTCTCAACCAGGTCTTCGAGCCGTTCTTCACCACCAAGCCGATCGGCGAGGGCACCGGCCTGGGCTTGTCGATGACCTACGGCTTTGCGCGCCAGTCCGGCGGCACCGCACGCATCACCAGCACGGTGGGGCGCGGTACCACGGTGGCCTTGCTGCTGCCGCGTGGACTCACTGCCAGCGCATTGCCGCCGGCACCGGTACCGAATTCGCCCCGTACCCGCAGCGAGCGCATCTTGCTGGTGGACGACACCGACGTGGTGCGCATGATGGTGAGCGAGGTGCTCAGCGACGCCGGCTACCACGTGGTCGAGGCCGAAGATGCCAACGGCGCGCTGGATCAATTGCGTGCCGGCGTGGAGATCGATCTGGTGGTGTCCGATGTCGGCCTGCCCGGCATGAACGGGCGCGACATGGCAGACGTGGCGCGCGCGCTGCGGCCTGGCCTGCCGATCCTGTTCATCACCGGCTACGCCGAAAACGCCGCCACCCGCCAGGAATTCCTGGCCGACGGCATGGCGCTGCTGCCCAAGCCCTTCAGCCTCAACGATCTGTTGAACATGGTCGGGCAGATGCTCGACAGCAGCGTGCTGGCCGCCCGCGCCTGACGCGGGGGTCGCGCGCCTGGGGCCTGCTGCCGACGCCTGCCGATCGCACGACGATGGTGTGGCGAACCCGCTTATGCGTTGAACACGCCACGGCGACCGTGGCTCTGCGGCGGCCGCCATGTGCGTGGCGGCACGCTTGCCATAGAGCTGCAACATTGCTGACATATCGTGCGCGCGGCGCCACGTTGCGCCTCCGGCCGGCATGTTCGATGCCGACGGATGTTGGTGGGGGAAACAAAACGTAGCGCGGCTGTCAGATGGCGCGGATGGCGCAGAGGAACCGGGTGCCGGTGGTGCACCCGGTTCCGAGCGCCGGCCGCGCGCGCCCGATGGCTGCGCAGTCATGTTGATCGCCGCTATTGCCCCTGTCTCACCCCTCGCGTCACCTACCCAAGGATCATCTCGCATGTCGTTGTCCTCGTCTGTCTCCGCGTCGCTGACGCCCGCCGCCACGCACGTAACCGCACCCCGTCGCGCCGCATTGCAGCGCACGCCGCTGGCGCGCGCCTGCGCCGGCCTGCTGCTCGCCTCGCTGGCGGCAGCGGCCGCTGCGCAGCAGGTGCCGGCGCGCCAGGGCGAGGGCAGCCCGACGGCGCTGGATGCAGTCACCGTCACTGCCGAGCACCGCGAGCAAAACCTGCAGGAGGTGCCGGTGTCGGTGGGCGTGGTGCAGGGTGCGGCAATGCGCGAGTTCACCGCCGGTGGCGACGACACGCTGCTGGCGCTGTCCGGCCGCGTGCCGGGCTTCTACGCCGAGACCACCACCGGGCGCATCTTCCCGCGCTTCTATATCCGCGGCCTGGGCAATATCGACTTCTACCTCGGCGCTTCGCAGCCGGTGTCCATCATCCAGGACGACGTGGTACTGGAACACGTGGTGCTCAAGTCCAACCCGGTGTACGACGTGGACCAGGTCGAAGTGCTGCGCGGCCCGCAGGGCACCTTGTTCGGCCGCAACACCACCGCCGGCATCGTCAAGTTCGACACGGTTAAGCCCGGCGAGACCTATACCGGCCGCGTCGATGCCAGCTACGGCAGCTACAACACGGTGTCGCTGGATGGCGGCTTTGGCGGGCCGATCAACGAGGTGCTGTCGTTCCGGGTGTCGGCGCTGTACCAGCACCGCGACGACTGGGTGGACAACACCTTCGCCGGCAGCAGCGCCGACGGGACGCGCACGCCGCGCAAGGATGCGATGGGCGGCTACAACGACCGCAATGCGCGCCTGCAGCTGCTGCTCAAGCCCAACGACGCATTCTCGCTGCTGGGCTCGGTGCATACGCGCGACTACGACGGCACCTCCACGTTGTTCCTGCGCAATGCAGTGATGCGCGGCAGCGACAAGGTCGACGTGCCGCGCGATCGCGTGGCCTATGACGAGGCACACGACAACCCGCAGGCGTATCAGACCGATGGCGGCTCGATCAAGGCGATCTACGATTTCGGTGGCGTGTCGCTGACCTCCATCACCGCCTACGAAACCACCTCCGGCTATAGCCGTGGCGATACCGATGGCGGTGCGGCGGCGAACTACCCGGTCAACGGCGTGCCGAACGGCTTCGGCCAGTCGATGGGGCAGATCCGCGACCTGGATCAGTACACACAGGAACTGCGCCTGGCCAGCGAAGGCGACGATGCCTTGCAATGGCAGGTCGGCGCGTTCTACTTCGACGGGCGCGACACCACCGATTTCTATCAGCGTGCGTATTTCCTGCAGACCGCCGCGCGCAACCCCAACAATTGGGTGCGCCTGCGCAACACCAACACCTCCTGGGCCGGTTTCGGGCAGCTCAGCTACAAGGCCACCGACGCGCTCACCCTGACCGCCGGTCTGCGCCAGACCAAGGACACCAAGCAAACCCGCCTGCTCAAGACCGCCGATACCGCCGCAGGCGCGGTGACCTATCGCGGCCGTCGCGACGTGCGCCTGTCCGACACCCAGCCCAGCTGGGATCTCAGCGCGATGTATGAAATCAATCCGGAGCTGAGCGTCTATGCGCGCGTGGCACGCGGCTTCCGCGGCCCGACCATCCAGGGCCGCAGCGCGGTGTTCAATTCGGATTTCACCACTGCCGATTCGGAAACCATCCTGTCGTGGGAAGCGGGCATCAAGAGCAGCCTGTTCGACAATCGCCTGCGTCTGAATGTCAGCGGCTTCACCTACACGGTGGACGACATCCAGCTCAACGGCAACGATTCGGACGGCAACGGCGTGCTGTTCAATGCCGACAAGGCCAAGGCCTACGGCCTGGAGGCTGATCTGGACTGGCGCCCGATCTCCAACCTGTCGCTGACCGCGGGCCTGAGCCTGCTGCATAGCGAAATCCACGACGATCGCGTCTACGCGCAGGCCTGTGCGCTCAATGGCGTGGTGGTGTGCACGGTCAACGACCCGACCATCCGCGTCGGTGCCAACACCTTCGCGCAAATCGACGGCAACCCGCTGCCCAACGCGCCCAAGTACAACCTCAACCTGGCGGCGCGCTACGACATTCCGGTGGGCACCGATGGCGCGTTCTTCGTTTCCACCGACTGGAACAAGCAGGGCGAAACCAGCTTCGTGCTGTACGACTCCACCGAGTTCCGCGCCGACGGCAATGTCGAAGGCGGCTTCAAGCTTGGCTACACCGGCGGCTACGGTGCATGGGAAGTGGCGGCGTTCGCGCGCAACATCACCAACGAAAAGAACGTCAAGGGCGTGATCGAAAACTACATGGCGGCGGTCTACAACGAGCCGCGCATCGTGGGTGTGTCGGTCAACGTCAACTGGCAGTAAGAGCGGTTGAACCAGTAGCTAGCGGCTGCACGGTCATCTTGTCAGCCGCTCCCGGTTGCTGGTCGATCGACCGCATCACTGCGCATGCGTCGCAGTGATGCCAATCGTAGAACCAGGCCCGCTGCGTGCATCACGCAGCGGGTTTTTTTGTATCAACGGCTGCGCAATACCGACTGTACCCAGCTGACGATCTGCGCGCTGCTCACCGCGCCGGAATGCCGGCCCAGCTCACTGCCGCCGCGGATGACCAGCAAGGTCGGGATGCTGCGGATGCCAAAGCGCGTGCCCAGCGCCGGATGCAGATCGGTATCGACCTTGGCCAGCCGCACCTGCGGTTCGAGCATCGCCGCGGCGGCGGCAAAGTGTGGTGCCATGCTCAGGCACGGCCCGCACCACGGCGCCCAGAAATCCACCACCAATGGCAGCGCGCTGCGTACCGCATGCTTGTCGAAGTCGACCGCCGACAACGCCACCGGCGTGCCCAGGAACAATGGTTTATGGCAACTGCCGCAGTTGGGCGCATCGCGCAGACGCGCGTGTGCGACACGATTCATCGCCGCGCAGCTCGGGCAGGCGATCAGGAGCGGTGCGTCGGGCATCTGGCGGTCTCCGGTGGCAGGCAATGCAGTCGCCGCGCCCGCATCCCATGGGCGGCGGGCGCGGCGGCATGCGGCCAGTGTAACGGCCATCGCCAAGGACCCGATGCCGAAGGCTGCCGCCGCCGCACCGGGTGTGCCGCAATGCCGCAACAGACAGACAGGCGCGCCGCAGCACGCTGCCGTGGTCAGCCCGCTTGCCCCAGGCTCAGGATCGGGACGAAGCCGCCGTAGATCAGGCGCTTGCCATCGAACGGCATCGGGTTGACCGACGGGTCCATGCGCGGGTCGTCCATCATCTTGCGCATGCCCGCATCGCGGGTCGCCTTGTCCGGCCATTCGATCCAGGAGAACACCACGGTTTCGTCCTCGCCGGCAGCGACCGCGCGATGGAAGTCGGTCAGTTGTCCATGCTGGACATCATCGCCCCAGCACTCCACCACGCGCAGTGCGCCGTATTCGATGATGATGGCATCGCCCATGCGGGCATGTTCCAGAAACGCGGCCTTGTTGGCCGTGGGCACCGCGAGTGCAAACCCATCCACATACGACATAAGCACCTCCTCAGACATGGCGCACGGCGTGCACCTGATGACGGCGAACAGATGTTGGTGCGATCGGAACACGCTGGAAAGCAGCGCCAGGGTGCGTGTTGCCCGCGTGGATTGCGAGCATACGGTGCATCTGGATGGCGAGCACTGGTCGCGCTCGCATGACGTTGCAAACCGTTTTCGTGCCAAGTTCCGTTGTCGGATCGCATGCGCCGCGCGCTGCGTGAGGCGTCCTGGATGAGTTCGTCAGAGGGATTATGTTGTCACGAAGGGCTGGGGTTGCGACAGGCCGCCAGCATCGGGATTGCATGGGTTTCGATCACCCCGCACGCCTTGCCGGGTGCGCCGTGGCGGCAGCCCGGCGTGCTGCCCGGCCGCCGCATGGCCGCGACTACGCGGCCAGGTTGTGTCGCCGCAGGATGGCTTCGAACACCACGTCGCCGTCTTCGTTGCGTGCCTGCAGCGTGCCGCCGTGCGCCTTGACGAACTGGTCGGCGATGAACAGGCCGAGCCCCAGGCCCTGGCTGGCATGGAAGCTGGCCTTGAACGGCTCGAACAGGCGCGGCATCAGGCTGTCGGGGATGCGTCCGACGTTGCGCACCGACAGCCGCAGCGTGTCGCGTTCGCGTCCGTCCAGGTGCACCCGCACCGGCTCGCTGCCACCGTGCAGCACCGCGTTGCCGACCAGATTGGACACCACCTGTGCCAGGCGATCGCCATCGCCATCGCCGTGCAGGTCGCCCTCGGTACGCAGGTCGATCGGGGTGTGCGGATTGGCCTGTGCCACTTCGCCCACCACGCTGTGGGTAACGTCGCCGAGATTGCAGGGGCCGAACTGCATCGACAGCCCGTCGCTGCGCAGGCGCGAGAAATCCAGCAGCTGCTCGACCATCCGCGCCATCCGCCGCGCGCTGTTTTCCAGGTGATCGAGCGTGCGCGCGGCCGAGCCATCGGCGTCCACATCCAGGCTGAGCTTGTCGGCGCACAGCAGAATCACCGACAGCGGCGTGCGCAGGTCGTGGGTGAGCACGGCCATCATGGTTTCGTTGAGCGTGAGCGCGCGTTCCAGCGAGGCATTGCGTGCCTTGAGCAGGCGCCGCTGCTGGTACAACTCGATGAACACATTGACCTTGCTCAGGATCACGTGCGGCTCGATCGGCTTGTGCAGGAAATCCACCGCGCCGGTTTCATAGCCCTGGAACGCGCGCATCGGATCGTTAGGCGAGGCGGTCAGGAAAATGATCGGCACATGCCGGCTGCGCTGCGAGCCGCGCATCAGCTCGGCCAGCGAGAAGCCGTCCATTTCCGGCATGTGCACATCCAGCAATGCCAGCGCCACATCGTGTTCGAGCAACAGCTCCAGCGCCTGCGCACCGGAGGCGGCGCACAGCACCTGGATGCCGTCGCGCTGCAGCAGCGCTTCCATCGCCACCAGGTTCTGCGGCACGTCGTCGACGATCAGCAGCTTGGCCGGTTCGTCATCGTTGCTGGTTGTCGCCAGGCCGGTCGCGGTGAGGTTCATGGGTGAAAGGTTTCCAGTCGGCTGCAGATCGCCTGCAGGGTGAGCACCGCATCGGCGCCGGCATGGGCGAGCGCCGATGCGGGCATCAGTGGTGAGGCGGCATCGTCGGGGCGCTGGATCCAGGCGCTGCCGCCGACCGCGCGCACCGCCGCCACCCCGGCGCTGCCGTCGCTGCTGGCGCCGGTGAGCAGGATCGCCAGCAGGCGCTGCCCGAACACGTCGGCAGCCGATTCGAACAAGGGGTCGATCGCCGGACGCGAGAACAGCACCGGTGCATCCATCGACAACGCCAGGCTGTCGCGCGTTTCCACCAGCAGATGGTAGTCGGGCGGGGCGATGGTCACGCTGCCGGCGAGCAGCGGCTGCTTGTCTTCGGCCTCGCGCACCGGCAAGGCGCAGCGTGCATCCATCAGCTCGGCAAGGTGGCTGGTGCGGTCGCGCGGCAGATGCAGCACCACCAGCACCGGCATCGGCAGATCCGCAGGCAGGCTGGACAACAGCGCCTGCAAGGCCACGACACCGCCGGCCGAGGCCCCGATCACCATCGCGTCGAAATGAGTTGCCGCCGTGTGCAAGACGTTCATGCGGCCGCCTTGCGGAACAGGCGCTGCTCGCGCGCCACGGTTTCGAACGCCTGCGCATGCGCGCCGAACTGCAGCGACTCCTTGCTGCCCAGGCCCAGGAAGCCTCGATGCACCAACGCATCGTAAAACAGGCCCACTGCACGGTCCTGCAGGCTGCGGTTGAAATAGATCAGCACGTTGCGGCACGACACCAGGTGCACTTCGGAAAACACCGTATCGGTGGCCAGGCTGTGATCGGCGAACACGATATTGCGCTTCAGACGGCGGTCGAACACCGCGCCATCGTAGGCGGTGGTGTAGTAGTCGGACAGCGAGCTGCGGCCGCCGGCGTCCAGATAATTGCGGCTGAACTGCGCAATGCGGTCGATGCCGAAGGCGCCGGCTTCGGCCATGCCCAAGGCTTCGGGATTGATGTCGGTGGCGTAGATCACCGCCTTTTCCAGCAGGCCTTCTTCGTGCAGCAGGATGGCCAGCGACCAGACTTCCTCGCCGGTGCTGCAGCCGGCCACCCACAGCTTGATCGACGGATAGGTACGCAACACCGGCACCACATGTTCGCGCAGGACGCGAAAGTAGGCCGGGTCGCGGAACATCTCCGACACCTGCACGGTGAAGAACTGCATCGCCTGCGCGAAGGTGTCAGGTTCGTGCAGCAGGCGGTGCTGCAGGTCGGCCACGCGCGTGCACTCCATGCGTGCCATCGCGTGGCGCATGCGCCGGCGCAGCGAGGACACCGCGTAATCGCGGAAGTCGTAGTGATAGCGCTGGTAGACCGCTTCCAGCAGCACCCGCAGCTCCAGATCGAACAGCTCCACCGCATTCATTGCCGCGAGCACCACACACGGCACAGCGACACCAGCTTGTCCACGTCGATGGGCTTGGCGATGTAGTCGTTGGCGCCGGCCTCCAGACAGCGTTCGCGATCGTCGGCCATGGCCTTGGCGGTCAGCGCGATGATCGGCAGATCCTGCCATTGGCGATTGGCGCGGATCTGGCGCATCGCGGTCAGCCCGTCCATCTCCGGCATCATGATGTCCATCAACACCAGGTCCACCTCGTGCTTGGCCAGATGTTCCAGCGCCTCGCGGCCGTTGCGGGCGATCTGCAGCGTCACGCCGAGCGGTTCGAGCACGCTGGAGAGCGCGAAGATGTTGCGCACATCGTCTTCGGCCAGCAGCACGGTGGCGCCGTCCAGTACCGCGTCGCGGCGGCGCGCTTCGCGCAGCAGGCGTTGCTGGTCGCTGGGCAGCGAGGCTTCCACGCTGTGCAGGAACAGCGTCACCTCATCGAGCAGACGCTCGGGCGAGCGCACCCCCTTGATGATGATGCTCTTGGAATACCGGCGCAGGCGCTGTTCCTCGTCGCGAGTGAGCGCGCGTCCGGTATAGACGATGACTGGCGGAAACGCCACCGCGTCGTTGCCGGCCATGCGTTCGAGCAGGTCGTAGCCGCTGCCGTCGGGCAGCGCCAGATCGGTGACCATGCAGTCGAAGGTCGAGCCGGCCAGCTGCTGCATCGCGTCGGCAATGCTGCCCACCGCGATGATGTCCAGCTGGTCGCGCGCCAGCAACAATTGCAGATTCGCACGCAGGGCGCTGTCGTCTTCGACGATCAACAGGCGGCGCACCGCGCGGGCATTGGTGTCTTCCAGTTGACGGATCGCACCTGCCAGCAGCTCGCGCGTGGCCGGCTTGATCAAATAGCCCACCGCGCCCAGTTCCAGCGCGATCTGGCTGCGCTCCAGCGCCGATACCACATGCACCGGAATGTGGCGCGTGGCCGGATCGCGCTTGAGGCGTTCGAGCACGCTCAGGCCAGACGCATCCGGCAGGCCGAGGTCGAGCAGGATGCCGCTGGGCCGCAGTTCGGCTGCCAGGCGCAGCGCTTCTTCGGCGCTGGGCGCCACCACGCAGTCGAAATCCAGTTCGTGCGCCAGGTCGACCAGCGCCTGCGCAAAGCGTGCTTCGTCTTCCACTGCCAGGATCAGCCGGCCGGGGCGGGTGCGTTGGTCGCGATCGTCGTCGGCACGCTGCAGCGGCGCAGTGGCGGTTGCCGGAATCGGCAGCGGCAGCGGCATCCCGGTGGAGGCCACCGTGGCGCGCCCATCAAGCCGCGAGGCCATGGCCGTGCCGCTGGCGAACTGCGGCGACGGCGTGCCGCCGAGTGCTGCGCCTGCGTTTGCCGGCGCGGCCATCGCCAGCTCGGCCGGTGCGCCGTCGATCGGCAATTCCAGCGTAAAACAGCTGCCGCGCCCCGGTTGGCTGTCCACGCGGATGCTGCCGCCCATGCGCTGGGCCAGGTCGCGCGAGATCGACAAGCCCAGGCCGGTGCCGCCATAGCGGCGGCGTGTGCTGCCATCGGCCTGACGGAACGCTTCGAAGATGATCTCGGTCTGTTCGTGCGCGATGCCGATGCCGGTGTCGTTGACCTTGAACAGCACCCGGCCCGGCGTATGCGCCTGGATCGACAGGCTGACGCTGCCGTGCTCGGTGAACTTGATCGCATTGGCCAGCAGGTTCTTGAGGATCTGCTGCAGACGTTGGCTGTCGACGACCAGTTGCGTCGGTGCATCGGATTCGGCAGCCAGCTGCAGGGCCAGGCCTTTCTGGCGCGCCAGCGGCTCGAAGGTTTCGCGCAGGCGCTGCACCACCGAGCTGGTGGCGATGGTTTCGTCGGCCAGTTCCACATGCCCGGCCTCGATCTTGGACAGGTCGAGAATGTCGTTGATCAACGCCAGCAGATCGTTGTTGGACGACAGGATCGCCTGTGCGTACTTCACCTGCTCGGGGCTGAGCGTGCCGTCCTTGTTGTCCGCCAGCAGCTTGGCCAGGATCAACGCGCTGTTGAGCGGCGTACGCAACTCGTGCGACATGTTGGCCAGAAACTCGGATTTGTAGCGCGAGGCGGTGGACAGCTCGTTGCTGTTGCGCACCAGCTGATTCTGCGCCACCAGCAAGGCCTGCTTCTGCGCTTCCAGTGCCTGGGTGCGTTCTTCCAGCTGCACATTGGTCTGTTCGAGTTCGGCTTGCTGCATCTCCAGATCGCTCTGCGATTGCTGCAGGCTGCGGCTCTGTTCCTCCAGCTCCTCGTTGGCCACGCGCAGCTCTTCCTGCTGGGTCTGCAGTTCTTCGCTTTGACGCTGGGTTTCTTCCAGCAGGGCCACCAGCTGCGCGCGCAGCAATGCCGTGCGCAAGGCCAGGCCGATGTTTTCGCCGCAGCGTGCGAGCAGCTCTTCTTCGCGCGTGCGGGCGATGCCCGGTGCGGCGGCGCGGCCCAGCTCGAGAATGCCGATCACCCGCCCATCGGCGATGACCGGCGCCAGCAGCAGCTCCTGGCAGGCGCTGCGGCCCAGGCCGGAGGCGATCTGCAGATGTCCGGCGTCCACGCCGCGCACCCGGCGTACCGTGCCGCCACGCAAGGCCTCGCCGAGTTGGCCGGCATCGGTCGGCAGCGTCCTGGATACATCGGCCGGCAGCGCGGTGCCGCCGGTCAGCCGCAGGCGGTCGCCTTCGATGCGATACAGCGCGCCGACCTGGGCATCCAGCGTGTCGCACAGTGCCTGCACGGCCGCATTGGCCAGATCGTCCGGGCTGTGGTCGCCGCGCAGACTGGCTTCGACGGTGTTTTCGGCCTGCTGCAGCCATAACGCCAGTTCGGCCTGACGGCGCGCGCGGATGGCCTGCATCACCACCAGCGCCATCGCCAGGAACGAGACCCCGCCGATGCTGCGGTTGATCGAGGAGAAACTCGAACTGGTACTGGCCGGCGCCAGCTTGAAACCGACTGCCAGCAGCACGCACGACAGCGCCGCGACCACCAGTGGCGCCTGCACGCGATTCTGGAAGACCGTCACGCCCACTGCGACGAAGTAGGTCAGCCACACTGCATAGCCGAGTGGGGTGACCAACTCCACGCCGAGTGTTCCCGCCATCAGGGCCCCCGCGATCACCCACACCCAGCGGTCGCGTGTGGTCGAGATGTTCTGCATGACGGCGCGGACCTGACTGGGGGGCGGTCATGGTAGCCGATAAGTTTCACGTTCAAATCGCCGGTATTTTGACGCTTTGCAGTCGGGTCGGCTTGCACGCAGCCTTCACGCACCCGTCACTATGGTCGCGCGCTTTTCCGGGGAAAAGTCGCGCGATGGATGCGGAGACGGCCGTCGACAGTGCGGGGCCGCTTTCTCACGACAGCCGGCAGTGCCAGCTGTTGGTGCAGAGCGTGTCCAATTACGCGATCTACATGCTCGATACGGGCGGCCATGTGTGCAGCTGGAATCCCGGTGTCGAGCGCATCAAGGGCTATACCGCCGCCGAGGTCATTGGCTCGCACTTCTCGCGTTTCTACCTGCCCGAGGACGTGCAACGCGGCGAACCGGCGCAGAATCTGGACACCGCCAAGCGCGAAGGGCGCTTTGCCACCGAGGGCTGGCGGCTTCGCAAGGACGGCAGCCGCTTCTGGGCGAGCGTGGCGATCGAACCGGTGCTGGAATTCGGCGTCCTGGTGGGGTTTGCCAAGGTCACCTGCGACATCGACCAGCGACACCAGGCGCAGCAGCTGTTGCAGCAGGCGCAGCACGCCCTGCTGCAGTCGCAGAAGGTGGATGCGCTGGGCCGCCTGACGCTCGGCATGGCGCACGATTTCAACAATCTGCTGACCGTGATGGTGACCAGCCTGGATCTGATCGCGCTGCGTGCCGGCGACGATGCACGCACGCGCATGCTGGTGGAAGCAGCGCAGACCGCAGTCGATCGTGGCACCTTGCTGACGCGCCAACTGCTGTCCTTCGCACGTGGGCAGCGGCTGATTCCCGAGCGCCATGGCGCCAACGCGGTGGTGACGCGCTCGCTGGAGCTGCTGCGGCGTGCCTGCCCGGCCGGGATCGTGCTGTCGCTGGCGTTCGCCGAGCAGTTGCCCGATATCCGCGTGGACCCTGGCCAACTGGAAGCGGCCTTGCTCAATCTGGTGTTCAATAGCTGCGATGCCATGCCCGGCGGCGGCAATATCGTGCTGGAAACGGCCGTACAGCAGCGTGCTGCGCCGTCCGATCCGCATGGCCAGCCGTGCAATTACGTCAGTATCGCCGTGCGCGATGACGGCCCCGGCATGTCCGCGCACGTGGCGCGATGCGCCAGTGAGCCGTTTTTCACCACCAAGGACGTGGGCAAGGGCTCGGGCCTGGGATTGAGCCAGGTGTATGGCTTCGCCTCCCAGTCCGGCGGCTTCGTCGAGCTGGACACCGCTCCCGCCCGCGGCACCACCGTTACCCTGTTTCTCCCGGCCATCGAGGAGGCTGAGCATGACTGAACCCCTGCGTCTGTTGATGGTGGAAGATCAGCAGGAATTGCGCGAACTGATCGGCGAGGCGCTGCGCGATGCAGGCATCACCGTCGAGACCGCCGACGACGGCCATAGCGCCTTGCGCATGCTGCGCGAGAATGGTCCCTATGATGTGGTCTTCAGCGATGTCCGCATGCCCAACGGCATGTCGGGCATCGAACTGAGCGAACACGTGGCGCAACTGCTGCCGCAGGCGCGGGTGATCCTGGCCTCGGGATTCGCAAAGGCGCAGTTGCCACCGCTGCCGGCGCGGGTGGATTTCCTGCCCAAGCCGTATCGCCTGCGTCAGCTGATCGACGTGTTGAAAGGCGTTGCAGCCAACGCCTGAGCACTGGCTGCGCCGGTCGCGCGCTGCAGGAACCGCTGCACGGAATTGCGCGGCCATCGTGTGGCGCCTTCGCCGGGATTGCTGCATGGATGCCGCTCAACGGCTCTGGTAATACACCTTGTCGATGGCGATCTCCACCGGCGCGGCGGGGGGATCGGCCACCAGCATGAACATCTGTTTGACCGCCTGCAGGTCCAGATCGTAGAACGCACTGAAGGGAATGCTCACCTCGTGCCAGGCGCCGTCGCGCACCAGGCCGTATTGATTGCCGCCAGCGGTGAAATCCACCCAGCTGTCGCCGAAGCTGGTGTTGATGCCGATCTTGAACGTCGACGGCGTGGTGGTTTTCAGATGCAGCTTCAGCGCGCCGCCGGCGTAGGCGGCCATGTTGCGATAGTCGGTCTGGATGCCCAGGCCATACCAGGCACCGGCGTTGGCGCGGTACGCCATCACGTTGCTGCCTTCGAACGGCGCCTGCGCAATCGGGGTGAGGTTGTTCCACAGATACAGCTCGGCATCCTGGCCGAACTGCAGCCGCCCGCTGGTGTCGGCCTGCTCGGTGAACACGCCAAAGCGCCCTGCCGGCGCGGCATGTTGCGCGCCCACGTACAGCTGCGAACCGGGATTTTGATACAGGCGGATGTAGTCGACCTCCATCCTGCCCGGCAGCGGCGCGGTCACCGCCGCAGGCGAGGTGATGCCGGTATAGGTGCCGCCCACGGCGAGATTGAGCAGTAGATACTGCTGCTGATGGAATTCGTGCAGCGAGGCGCCTTCGATATTGGAGATCGCAAACTCGAAGTATTGCTGGCCATCGATCGACACGCGGATGAACTGCGGGTCCCAGGTCATGCGGTACACATGGAAGTCGGCATGCAGATCCACCGGGCTGGTGTAGCTGGTGTCGTAGTCTGCTTGCTGGCCGTTGTAGTCCCAGTGCACGGCGGCGCCGATACGGCGATTGGCGGTGCCATTGGCGATCGCCGCGGCCATGCCGGCTTCCATCAGGTCGATCTCGCCACGGCCTGGCCACACGCCGATGGTGCCCAGCATCCAGTATGCCGGCCACAGCCCGTTGCCCACCACCGGCGTCTTGATGCGCGCTTCCAGCGTGCCGTACTTGAAATGCATGCGGCCTTCGGTCTTCAGGCGCGCCGAGGTGAACGGCATGCCCTGGAACGCTTCGCGCCGCGCTTCGATCACCAGCCGGCCATTCTCGATGCGCGCGTTTTCGGCGCGGCTGGTGTAGTACTGCATCTCGCCATTGCCCCAGCCGCACAAGCCGATCTGGCAGCCGTTGCCGACATCGTAGGTCCACTTGTTGCCATCGATGCCGGGCCCATTGAAGTTGTCCTCCCACACCAGGGTTTGCGCGTGCGCGCCTGGTGGCATCGCCACGGCCCAGAGCAGGGCGAGCTGCACAGCGGCACTGCGTCGCGTGTTCATGCGTGCTTCTCCAGAAAGTGGACCGATGTCCATGGAGACGTGACGCTGCGCAGCCGCTACTTCAGTGTCAAAGCAATTGTGTGGCGCGTTTCAGTTCCGTGGTGTTCATTCCGGAATAGTCCAGCATTGTCATGACGGCGGTCGCAGACTGCATGCACCGGATGTTGCGCGGCAGCAGCTGGCTGCGAATGTCCGCTGCCGGCAGGTGGCATGCGCAGCGTCCAGGTCGGAACATTCAAGCGGGGGAGATGGCGGATCGACGATGCATGCGGGCGCGTGCTGCACCTGCCGCAATGCCCCGTCCTGGATGCCGCTGCGGCAGGCAAGGCGCATGCTGCTGCTCATCGATGGCTGCGCAGACGCATCGGTACGCTTGCCGTATGGCCGTTTCCGGGCATGCTCGCGCACGCCTGACTCAATGCCCGGCGTGCACCGTCCACGCCACCAGTCGTATCACCAGCGGGCGCACCACCAGCACGCAGCAGAATGCGGTAGGCATCGCGATGCGGTAGGCGTCCAGCACGCGCCACAGGTAGCCGGGGGCCAGGCCGGTATTGGCGCCCGTGATCACCAGGCACATCAGCAGGGCCATGATCGCGGCCATGTAGAACGCGAACACGAACGGGGTGGTGCGCACGCCGAGTTTCCAGCGTGGGCGCATCAACGGGGAGGAAGGGGGAGATGTCGACATGCAATGGCCTCGGTTGCCGCGGATCGGCACGATGGGCAGCACTGTAGGGACGCCACCGCGGCCGGGGTAGATCGCGTAGCCTTGCGGCTTACGTAAGAAAAACTTACGAATCGTTTGGTAATACTTGCCTATTCAATGAACATTCTTCAGTCCATCCGCAGCTTTGTCAGCACTGTCGATGCCGGCAGCATTGCCGGAGGCGCCAAGTTGCTGGGGATCAGTGCTGCCGCGGTCAGCCAGAACATCGCGCGTCTGGAACAGCATTTGGGCGTGCGTCTGCTGCACCGGACCACGCGCAGCCTGGCGCTGACCGAGCGCGGCACGCTGTACTTCGAACAGGTGCGGCAGCTGGAGCGCGATCTGGAGCGCGCGCGGCAATCGGTGGCCGGGCCGCAGCAGGCGCCGGCGGGGCGATTGCGGGTGGCCAGCACCGCGGCCTTCGCGCGGCACGTGCTCGCCCCGATGCTGCCGGCCCTGCGTCAGCAGTATCCGCAGCTGGAGATCGAGCTGCTGTGTACCGACCGGGCTGTGCAGCACGCCCAGGAAAGCGTGGATGTCAGCCTGCGCATCGAAGCGCAGCTGGAAGACGGCCTGGTGGCGCGCTGCATCGCCCAGGTGCCGCTGGTGGTCTGCGCAGCTCCCGAGTATCTGGCGCGCTGCGGGACGCCGCAAACCGCGGACGACTTGAAGTATCACGATTGCCTGCTGCTGCGTTACCCGGTCGACGGGCGCTGCCTGCCATGGAATTTCGTGCGCAATGGCGTGCGCTTCCAGCCGGAGCTGGGCAAGGCGATGGTCAGCGACGATATCGATGCGCTCGCCACCATGGCCACCGCCGGCGGCGGCATCGCGCGCCTGGCCGCCTATGTGGTGCAGCCTTATCTGCAGCGCGACCAGCTGCAGCCGCTGTTTGTCTCAGCTCTCGGCAGCACCGCCCAGGCATTGCCGGAACCGCTGCGTATCTACCTCTGCGTCGCCGACCGCCGCGACTTCACCCCCAAGGTGCGTGCCTTCATGCAGCACGTACTCGAACGCCTGCCCGTGCAATGGCGTATCGCCGAACCCACGCTGGCGCCTGCGCCCGCCCAGGCGGCAACCGGGGTATAGCCGGCATTCGACATCTGGAGACCGCCCGGTTGCGTGCCCTGGTCCACCAGGCGCACGCAGGCGTCATGCGCGGGCGCGCGATGCGTCGAGAAAATCGCCTTGCAACACCGTTTGCGCAGTCATCGCTCGCCAGCCACTGCGGCGACGGCAGCTGGTGCCGCCGCCATCACTCACTCCAGCTTGAGCATCACGATCGAACGCGCCGGCAAGGCCACCGTCAAGGCCTTGCCTCGTACCCGTGCGCCCTTAAATGCCTTCGGCTCCACCGCATGCGGCTGGGCAAAGGTGTTGTGCGTGGTGATCGCCGGCGCAGTGAGGATCTGCCCATCCACGCTGCTCGCTGACAGGCCTTCTACCTGCACGCTCACGCTCGCCGCTGCGTTGGCCGCCAGATTGGTCAGCGCGATGTAGACGTGTCCGTCCTTGGCCTTGACCGCCGAGCCGTGCACTGCGGGCACGTGGACATCGCCGTGGCGATACTCGGGTGTGCGTAGTTGCAGCGGCAGCTGGGTGGCGTCCTGGTACGGCTTGTACAGCGCGAACACGTGGTAGGTCGGCGTCAGCACCATCTTGTCGCCGTCGGTGAGGATCATCGCCTGCAGCACATTGACCATCTGCGCGATGTTGGCCATGCGCACGCGTTCGGCATGTGCGCTGAAGATGTCGATGTTCAACGCGGCCACCAATGCATCGCGCAGGCTGTTTTGTTGATGCAGAAAGCCCGGGTTCGCATCCGGCAGCCCGGCGTACCAGGTGCCCCATTCGTCCACCACCAGCGCGACCTTCTTGCCCGGGTCGTAGCGGTCCATGATCGCGCTGTGTCTGCTGATCAGCTCGTCCATCACCAGCGTGCGCGACAGCGTGTCGATCCAGGCGGCTTCGTCGAAGTCGGTGGAGGAGGCGCGCGGCGGCCAGCCACCGGGCACGGTGTAGTAGTGCAGGCTCAGGCCGTCCATCAGCGTGCCGGCCTCGCGCATCATCACTTCGGTCCAGTGGTAGTCGTCGTTGTTGGGGCCGGGCGCGATCTTGAGGATCTTCTGGTTGGCCGGTGCCTTGACGAAGGTCTGGTAGCGCCGATAGACGTCGGCCGCGTATTCCACGCGCATGTTGCCGCCGCAGCCCCACAACTCGTTGCCCACGCCGAAGTAGGGCACCTGCCACGGCGCGTTGCGGCCATTGGCGCGGCGCTCGTTGGCCAGGCTGGAGCGGGTGGGTGCGGTCATGTATTCGGCCCACTGCGCGATTTCGTCCGGCGCCGCATTGCCCACGTTGCCGGCGATATAGGCCTGGGTGCCCAGCAGTTCGGTGAAGTCCATGAACTCGTGCGTGCCGAAGCGGTTGGATTCTTCCACGCCGCCCCAGTGTGTGTTGACGCTGACCGGGCGCCGGGCCGGCGCGCCGACGCCATCGCGCCAATGGTATTCGTCGGCGAAGCAGCCGCCGGGCCAGCGGATGTTGGGCACGGCAATCGCCTTCAGCGCGGCCAGCACATCGTTGCGATAGCCACGCGTATTGGCAATCGCCGAGTCCTCGCCGACCCACACCCCGCCATAGATGCCGGTTCCCAGATGCTCGGCGAACTGGCCGAACAGCTGCCGCGACACCTGCGCGCCGGGCTGGTCCGCGCGCAGCGTGCCGGTCACCTCGACCTCGGCAGCAGAGGCGGCGAGCGCGCTGGCGACCAAGGCCGCGCCAACGACAGCCTGCAACAGCCGTCTGGGCGATATCCGCAAGGCGGGAAGAATCCACTGCATCGGCTTGGCGCTCCTGTGCTGATCGATCGAGGTTGTCGCACGCCGCAGCGTCGGCGGGCGCGTCGCTAGCCTAGTGCCTGCAACCTCGGCTTGTATTGCTGCATCGCGATCAAGCCGCCGGACGCTGGTGCATGCCTTGCCGCCATCGCCATCGCCGCGCGCCGGGATGTGCGCCGGGGCATGGTCGTCGACCGCGCTCCCCCGCTATGCTCGCCAGCTTCCAGTATCGGCGGGACGATCCATGCAGCGAGTGTTCGGGCAGTTGCCAGGCGGTGTCGAAGTCCATGCGCTCACGCTGCGCAGCGATGCCGGACTGGAGGCGGAAGTGCTCACTTACGGCGGCATCCTGCATGCGCTGCGGCTGACCACCGCGCGCGGGGTAGTGCCGCTGCTGCTGGCATTGCCGGATCTGCCGGCGTACGCCGCCGATGGCGACAGCCTCAACATCCTGGTCGGCCGCTTCGGCAACCGCATCGCCGGTGCGCGCTACACGCTGGACGGTGTCACCCACACGCTGGCCGCCAACGAAGGGCGTAACCAGTTGCACGGCGGCCTGCGCGGCTTCGGGCGGCGCGTGTGGAGCGTGCTGGAGCAGGCGCCGGACCAGCTGCTGCTCGGTTACCACTCGCCCGACGGCGAAGAAGGCTATCCCGGCAATCTGCAGGTGCGCGCGCGGCTGCAGCTGCAAGGGCGCCGCCTGCAGCTGGACTTCGAGGCGCAATGCGATGCCGCCACCCCGTTGAACCTGACCCATCACCCCTACTTCAATCTCTCCGGCGACCCGCATCAGCGCGCCGCGCTGCAGGTGCTGCGCGTGCCGGCCGATCGCTATCTGCCGGTGGATGCCGAATCGATCCCGACCGGCGAGATCGCCTCGGTCGCCGGCACGCCGTTCGATTTCCGCCATGCGGCGGCGCTGGCCGACAACATCATTCCGTCGCACCCGCAGGTGGTGCTGGGCAAGGGCTACGACCAATGCCTGGTGCTGGCCGCCGGGGCCGAGTGCGTTGCCGAGCTGTACTCGCCGCACAGTGGCGTGGCGCTGCGCATCAGCAGCGACGCGCCGGCGGTGCAACTCTACGAAGGCCAGCATCTGGACGCCCACCACCCCGGCCTCGGCCGCGGCGTCTGCCTGGAGCCGCAGGACTACCCGGATGCGCCCAATCACCCCAACTTCCCGTCGACAATCCTGCGGCCCGGGCAGGTCTACCGCCGCCGCATCGCCTATCACTTCGCCGACCCGGGGCCGGATCAGCCCTGGCCGGTGGTGAGCGCTGCGCTGGACGCCTGAGCGCGTGGATCGCCGCGACGGTGAGGCCGCGGCGCGCCTGAAGCCAGGCCGATCAGCGCGGCCCCAGCACCAGTTCGATCACAAACTTGCTGCCGAAGAACGACAACACCAGCAGCGCCATCGCGGTCAGCGTCCAGTGCACCGCCTTGGTGCCGCGCCAGCCGTTGCGCCAGCGGCCGATCAGCAGCGCACCGAACACGATCCACGACAGGATGCTGAGCACGGTCTTGTGCAGCAGCCGCTGCGCCAGGAAGTCCTGCACGAACAGCAGGCCGGTCAGCAGGGTCAGGCTCAACAGCACGAAGCCCACCGTGATGGTGCGGAACAGCAGCGTCTCCAGCTCGGTCAACGGCGGCAGCGCGCGCAGCCAGGTGTGGAAATCGCGCCGGCGCAGGGCCCGCTCCTGCAGCCACAGCATGATCGCCAGCAACGCGGCGATACCCAGCGTGGCATAGGCCAGCAGCGCCATCCACGCATGCAGTTCCAGCCGCCAGCCCAGGTCCGAGCTCGGTTCGTGGCCGTAGGCGTGGTAGCAGGCCAGCAGGATCGCCGACAGCGGGAACACCACCACGCCCACCGCCGCCATGCGCCCGCGCGCGCCGAACACCGCTGTCAGCGCGGCCATGCCCAGGCCGCTCAGCGAGAGCGCTGCGAAGAAATGCATGTCCGGCCCGCCGGCGGTGCGCAATGCCACCAGCACGTGATACCCGGCGTGCACCGCCACGGCCGCCAGCGCCGGGACCAGCCAGCGTGCCGGCGCCTGGTTGCCATCACGCAGCACCGACCGGGTGAGCAGCGCCGTGGCCAGCAGATACAAGGCGAACGCGATGAGAACGATTGTCATCGTGTCAGTTTCGCATATTGGTGGGGCGGGGAATCGGGAATCGGGAATCGGGAAAAGCGGGTTGCGAGCTGGCGGGCTGGCGCTGGCGGCTTGCGGGGGCCGGCCGCGGTTTCTGTCCATTGCGGCGCCGGCGCTGGCTGGCCGCGCGCATGGACGGG
>NZ_QEZI01000002.1:0-239901 GCF_003993525.1 Xanthomonas sp. BRIP62411 | reverse complement strand
ACCCCTGACGACATCCCGCATGCCCCGCCCCAGAACCACCATTCGCCAGCTCAGTTATTTCGTCGCGCTCGCCGACACCGGCAGCTTCACCCGCGCCGCCGAGCAGATGGGCGTGTCGCAACCCTCGTTGTCGCAGCAGATCCGTGCGCTGGAAACCATCGTCGGCGCCGCGCTGTTCGAGCGTGGCGTGCCGGCCATCCTGACGCCGCTGGGGCGCGACCTGCTCGATCGCGCGCGCAGCATCCTGCTGGACGTGGCCGATCTGGAAGACGTCCGCGCCACCTCGGCCGACACCTTGATCGGCACCATCCGGCTGGGCGTGTCGCCCACGCTGGGCGCCTACCTGATGCCGAGCCTGGTCGCGCGCCTGCATCGCGAACACCCGGCACTGCGCGTGCACGTGCGCGAAGGCCTGCCGACCGTGCTCGCCAGCGGCCTGGCCAGCGGCGTGCACGACCTGATCCTGGCGCAGCTGCCGGTGGCCGGGCGCGGCCTGCACAGCGAGCGCCTGTTCCGCGAACCGCTGCACGTGACCATGGCCGCCGATCACCCCCTGCGTGCCAAGGCCTGCATCACGCCGGCCGATCTGCGCGGCGCCAACCTGCTCACCCTGATGCCCGAATACCGCCTGGCCGAACAAGTCGCGGCGATCGCCATGGACGTCGGCGCCAATGTCCTGCGCGATTACGAAGGCACCAGCCTGGATGCGATCCGCCAGATGGCCGGGATGGGCATGGGTCTTGCATTACTGCCAGACCTGTATGTGCGCCAGGAAATCCGCGAGGGCGACGATGTCGTCGTACGGCCGATCAAAGGCGGACGCTACTATAGGGAGATCGGTCTGCTGTGGCGGCAAGGCGCGGGACGCGCGCCGGCCTTCGGGCTGATTGCCGATCTTCTGCGTGCGGTGGCCGCATAGGAAAATCCTATGCGTCGAATAAGCGCTGCTGCCTTGTTCGCCAACTGCAACTCGTCAATGCTTCATTGAACTCATCAACGGAAATCGAATGGCGGGCAAGCAGATCGGATGGCGGGAAGCGGGAGCCTGGCTGGCGGAGATCGTCGGGCCGGACATGCCCTACGTGCGCCTGGCCATGGTGTACGGGGTCGCGATCAGCCTGCTGTCGCTGGCCACGCCGATCTCGGTGCAGTTGCTGATCAACAGCGTCGCCAACACCGCGCTGCCCACCCCGCTGTGGACCCTGTCCAGTCTGTTGCTGGGCCTGCTGTTGCTGGTGGCGGCGCTCAGCGCGATGCGGGTGTGGATGATGGCGCTGTTCGAGCGCCGCCTGTTTGCGCGTGTGGTGGCGGAAATCACCGTGCGCGCGGTGCATGCGCAGAACCCGTTCTTCGCCGACCAGAACCGTGGCGACGTATTCAACCGCTACTTCGATCTGGTGGTGGTGCAAAAAGCGGTGCCCAGCCTGGCCGTCGGTGCCTTCACCATCGTGCTGCAATCGGCGGTGGGCCTGATCGTCACCAGCTTCTATCACCCGTTCTTCCTCGGCTTCAACGCGCTGCTGCTGCTGATCATCTTCGCGATCTGGATGATCTGGTCGCGCGGCTCGATCCGCTCGGCGGTGGAACTGAGCCACGCCAAGCACAACGCGGCGCACTGGCTGGAAAGCGTGGGTGGCTCCAACGGCTTCTACAAATCCAGCCGCCATCTCAACTTCGCGATGGAGCGCTCCGAAGCGGTGACCGCCACCTATGTCGCCCGGCATCGGCGCCATTTCCGCTACACCTTCACCCAGACGGTGGCATTCCTGCTCACCTACGCGGTCGCCAGCGCGGCGCTGCTGGCACTGGGCGGCAGCCTGATCCTGCGTGGCGAACTGTCGATCGGCCAGCTGGTGGCCGCCGAGCTGATCCTCAGCGCGGTGTTCTACGGCATCGCGCAGTTGGGCACCTACCTGGACGTGTTCTACGACCTGGTGGCCAGCGCCGAGGAATTGTCGGTGCTGTATGCCATTCCGCAGGAGCGCCCGGTGGCGGCCGCGGGCAAGATCCCCGGCAACAGTGCCGTGCGCCTGGACGGGGTGGTGATCGAGGGGGCGCGCTTCGATTTCGCGCTGGAGGCCGGCGAACAACTGGTGACGCTGGCCGACGGTGGCGCCGAACGTCTGCTGGCGATGGTGCTCAAGCGCCACGTCGTCCCGGACCGCGGGCTGGTGATGGTCGGCGGCGCCGACATGGCCACCTTCGACATGTACCTGCTGCGCTCTGAAGTGACCGTGCTCGATCGGCCAACTATCGTCGAGGTCACCATCCGCGAATACCTGTCGATGGCCTCGGCCGAGGTGACCTCCGAGACGATGCTCGAAGCCATCGATACGGTGGGGCTGCGCGCGCGCATCGCCGCGCTGCCGCAAGGCCTGGACACCCGGCTTGCCGCCTCCGGCTACCCGCTGTGGATCGGCGAAGTGATGGCGCTGAAACTGGCCAACGCATTGCTGGTGCGTCCGCGCGTGCTGATGCTGTCGCAGCTGTACGATCTGCTGCCGGCCGAACGCCTGACCCGGGTGCTGCGGCAGCTGAAGCAGGCCGGCACCACGGTCCTGCTGTGCACCGGCCGGCCCGAGGACATCACCCTGGATGGCTGGTTCCGCCTGGAACCGGAGCGCCAGCAGCGCTACGCCACGCGCGCCGACCTGATCGCATCCACGCAGGAGGCCGACGATGCAGCACGCCTCTGACCGGATCGCGCACTTCCCCACCCTGGCATCCATGCGCCCGCCCAGCATCGCCAAGGTGTTGGCGTGGATGCTGCTGATCGGCGTGGCCATCGCCGGTTCCATCCTGGCGTTCGCGCCCTGGGTGCAGACCGCCAGCGGCAAGGGCCAGGTGGTGGCGCTGGACCCGGGTGACCGCCAGCAACAGGTCACCGCCTTCGTGCCGGGCCGGGTGGAGCGCTGGTATGTACACGATGGTCAGCACGTCGCCAAGGGCGACCCGATCGCCCGCGTCGGCGACCTCGACCCGGACCTGCTGGCCCGTCTTGCCAGCGAGCGTGCGCAGGTGGCGGCGGAAATCAGCGCCATCCAGCAATCGCGCGCGGTCGCCAGTATCGATGTGGAACGCAGCCGCCAGCTGCTCGCCGAAGGCCTGGCCGGCCGCCGCGACTACGAGCTGACCCAGATCAAGGTGGCCGAAGCCGATGCCAAGCTGGCCGAATCGCGTGCCAAGCTGACCCGCATCGACATCCAGTTGAACCGTCAGTCGGCGCAGCTGGTGCGCGCACCGCGCGATGGCCGCGTGCAGCAGCTCAACGCCGCCAGCGGCAGCGCGATGGTCTCGCCCGGCACGGTGCTGGCGGTGATCGCGCCGGAGCGGGTGGAACGTGCGGTCGAGCTGTACATCGACGGCCGCGACGTGCCGCTGATCCGCCCCGGTCGCCCGGTGCGGCTGGAGTTCGAAGGCTGGCCGGCGATCCAGTTCAGCGGCTGGCCGTCGGTGGCGCACGGCATGTTCGATGGTCGCGTCCGCGCCATCGACCCCAATGCCGCACCCGACGGATTGTTCCGCATCCTGGTCGAACCGCAGCCGGGCAAGCCGGCCTGGCCGGCGCAGGAATTCGCCCGCCAGGGCGGCAAGGTGCGCGGCTGGGTACAGGGCGAAACGGTGAAGGTGGGCTACGAACTGTGGCGCCAGCTCAATAATTTCCCGCTGGAGTTCGGCCGCCGCCCGTCGGCGACGACGACGCAGGATGAGGGCAAGGCCAAGCCGGCGTCGGCCGGCAAGTCCGAAGACGACGAGACCGGCAAGAAATGATCCGCCGTCTTGTCGTCCTGCTGGTCGCGCTCGTACCGGGCGTGGTTGCCGCCCAGACCACCGCGCTGACGCTGGATGAAGTGCTGCGCTCCTCTGCCCGCGCTTCTCCGCAGATCATCGAGTCGCTGGCCAAGGTCCGCCAGGCCGAAGGCAAGGGCATCTCGGCCGATGGCGCGTTCGACACCGTGTTCGATATCGACGGCCGCTCGCGCGAGGCCGGCTACTACGACGGCAGCGCGATCGAAAGCACCGTCAAGCGCCCGTTCGACGACAACGGCGGCTATTACTACGGTGGTTACCGCTCCTCGCGTGGTTCCTTCCCGGTCTACGAAGACAAGTCCTACACCGACCGCGGCGGCGAAGTGAAGGTCGGCGCGCTGTATGCGCTGCTGCGCGACCGGGTGGTCGACGAGCGCCGCACCCGTCGCAGCGTTGCCGGTGCCGATATCGATGTCGCGCAATACGAAGCGGAAATGGTCGCCATCGGCGTGCAACGCCGCGCGGTGGACGCCTACCAGAGCTGGGTCGCGGCCGGCCTGAAGCTGCGCGCGTACAACGACCTGCTGCAGCTGGCCGAGCAGCGCCGCAATGCGATTTCCCGGCAGGTGACACTGGGTGCGCGGCCCACCATCCTGCTGACCGAAAACGACCAGAACCTGGTCCGCCGACGCGCATTGGTGGTGCGCTCGGAGCAGGACTTCGCCAATGCTGCCAATGCCTTGTCGCTGTACCTGCGCGATGAAGCGGGAATGCCGTTGATCGTGTCCACCGAACGCCTGCCGGCCGATACGTCGGCGCTGGAAGGTCTGGCCGGCGCCAGCAAGATCACCGCACCGGTGGAGCGCCCCGATTACCGCGCGGTGCTGACCCGCATCGATCAGGCCACTGCACGGCTGATGCTGGCACAGAACGACCTCAAGCCACGCCTGGATGTGAGTTTCGAGGTCAGCAAGGACCTCGGGGCGCCCGGTGTCGGCGGCCCGAACCGCTCGCCGACCGATGCCATCGTCGGCTTCCGCTTCAGCGTGCCGCTGGAAAACCGCGCCGCCAAGGGCCGGGTCGCCGAAGCACGCGCCGAGATCGAGGCGCTGGATCAGCGCAGCCGTTACCTGCGCGACCAGATCACGGTGGAGGTCGAGTCGATCGTCATCTCGCTCACCGCCGCCGAACGGCTGGCCAAGATCGCCGACGAAGAACGCGCCCTGGCCGACCGTCTGGCAGCCGCCGAGCGCCGCCGCTTCGAGCTGGGGTCGGGCGATTTCTTCCTGGTCAACCAGCGCGAGGAGACCGCCAACGATGCCCGCGTGCGCCTGATCGATGCGCAGGCGCGCATTGCCTCGGCGCGTGCAGAGCTGGCGGCGGCGACGGCCGATCGGGACGCGTTGCAGCTGAGCCGGTGAACGGGCTGCCGGTTGGCTCGCCAACTTGCCGCATCGCGCAATGACGCCCGGGTAACACCTGCCTGCGCATGCTCGCTTCGGCCGGCCCGGCGCCGGTGGTGCGATCCTGGCAGCTCGCACGACGTCCCTGATTCTTTCGGAGGTGCGTATGTCGTTCCGGCAATTTCCCGCAATCGGTGCAGATGGCGAGTCCTACGTCATCATCGAATTCCGCGACGAGCCCGAATCCCGCAACGGCCAGCAAGCCCAGATGCAGTCGCGCGCTGCGCCACGCTACGAACTCCCCGATGGCCGCCGCCTGCAGCGGCAGGGCCAGCGCTTCATCACCGATGGTGGCGAGTTACGGCTGTCCACGTCCTGAGATGACGCTGGTCATTTTTTGACCACCCGGGCGGCAACCCTTGCAGTGCAAGGGCTGCACGCGGTTATCCACATGCTTGTGCAGGTTTCATCCACACCCTGTGTGGATGAAACCGCTGTGGCAAGCACTTGGCGTCGTGCCCGGCCACACCCGGTATTGCCCCCATATCGCCCTCGGCGCATCGCATGCGGTTCAGTCAGCCAACATGGATCGCCGCAGGTCGCACGCCGCGATATCGGCATCGATCAGGCCGGCTGTGGATCGTGGCTACCCGGTGCGATCGGAACGCTCCAGCACCCGCCCGATGCCGCTGCGGTCGATGTCGCTGGCTGCCTGCGCCAGCGCCGCGCGATCGCTATCCGGCTCGAACCCGATGCGGAAATGCAACTCGCCCACCGGCGTGCGCGACGAGTGGATCGACGACAGATTCACCCCATGCTGCTCGAACACATGCAACAGCGCACGCAACGAACCGGGCTGGTCTTCCGGCAGGTAGACGCTCACGGTCAACGGCTCGGTGAGGTCGGCCAGCAGGTAGCCCACGCGCTCATAGGTGTAGTTGCCCGCAGCCAGCGACTCGCCGCGTAGCGCCTGCGCGTTGTCGTCCAGAAACCGGGCGCGAAACTGCGCGCGCGCCGCATCGTCGCCTTGCGCGACCAGCGCGCGCAATTCGCGCAGCTGCAGCAACAGCCGGTCGAGCATCTCGCCCACGTACGGGTTGCCGAACTGGATGTCTTCATAGATCGCCGGATTGAGCGAGAGGATGCGCGCGATCACCGCGCTATCCAGCTCGAACGAGGCCGAGCGATACGGCATCAGCGCGCGCAGTTCGCCCAGAAGCGGCGCGTAGTCGCGCAAGGTGCCGGCCTGCGCCAGATGGGTGGCGTGCACCATCGCCTGCACCAGCGCCATCACGCGGTCGTGGTGCTCGGGCGTGGCGTACACGCACTCGGCCTGCAGCGCGGTGCACAGCATCTGCACCCATGCCGACCACTGCTGCAACCGTGCCTGGCAGACCACCATCACCCGCCCTTTCAAGGTGGGCGATTTGGGCGGTGCGGTCATCGGATGCAGGCCGACGACCTCGGCCGGCGATGCCAGCATCGCGGCAACCGGCGCCTGCTTGATCGAGGTGACATCCATCCACAACTGCGACGCGGCACGCGGGCCGGCAAGGTCCACATAACGCGCGATCAATGCGGCGGTGTGGCGAATCGGCGCAGAAAAGATCAGCACGTCTGCACGCTGCGCCAAGGTGGCCTCGTCCATGTCGCCGTCACCGGCCGGATCGAAGCCGATCACCTCCAGCCCCAGGCGCGTGCGCAAAAACTGCACCAGCCAGCGTCCGTAGGCACCGGCGATGCCGACGATGCCGACCACCGGCTGCGCCATCATGCCAGTCGCTCGAGCGCAAAACGCGGGGCAGCCGCAAGTGCGGCCGGTGCGGCGGCCAGCACATCGAACTCCTCGACGCCTGCATCCAATGTGGCTTCCAGTGCACCATGCACGCCGCTGAGCGCATGCCCCACCGCCTGCTCGAACGGCATATCGCGCAGCAGGAACCCGATCAGCAAGGCCATCAGCACATCGCCGGTGCCGGCCACATCCACCGGCAGATGCGGCGTGGCCCAGCGATACACCGCCGTGTTGCTGACCGCCAGGGTCACCAGCTCACCGGCCGCACCGGCCACGCTGTGCGCAAGCACCCATTGCGGGCCGCGCGCCAGCAATGCGCGCGCGGCAACGACGGCATCGTCCTGCTCCAGACTCGGCAAACCGGTCAGTCGCCCAAGCTCGAACGCATTCGGCGTCACCAGCCAGGCATGCGGCAACAGCCGCTCGGCGAACACGCGCTCCAGTCCGGGTTCGACATACGGGCCGGTGTGCGTGTCGCCGATCACCGGATCCAGGCAATAACGCAGTTGCGGGGCCTGCGGCAGGGTCTGCTCCAGCCAGTCGGCAAACGCCTCGCCATTGGCCAGGCTGCCGAAATAGCCGGAAACCAGCATGCGGGCACGCTGCGGCAGGCCGCGCTCGCTCGCCCCCAACAGCAGGTCGGCCAACCAGTCGGCCGGCAGGATGCGGCCGCGCAAGGTGGCGTAGAACGGCGCATTGCTCAGCAGCGTGGTCGGCACTTCCGCCACCCGCAGGCCCAGCGCACGCAGCGGTGGCACCGCCGCGCTGTTGCCGGCATGGCCGTAGACCAGTTGCGACTGGACCGAGATCACATCGATCGGCGAAGGACCATCCGGACGCTGGCGGCGGCCGTGGACCAGATGACTGTCGGGGGCATTGTTCATCGCAGCATTTTACGCCAGCGCCACGGCGCGCCCACCTTCGATCGATGCGACCGTCGTCCGCTCGCCGCTACGCCTACCGTCGCCAAGCCAGTCCTCGCCAGGCCGGTCCGTGCGCTGGCAGCGGTCGATATCGCCTCCGATCTGCGCGGGCTCCTGCCGCAAGAACGCGAATGCCGGCCCCGTGGCCGGCATTCGTCTGGAGAACCTCGCTCAGTCATTCAACTTTCCGGACATTCGGGAGCATTCATCCGCTCCCGCACATCCCGAATCGCCAAAATGGCGCACCGCTCCGGCCACACCGCTCTTACGATTCCCCAATCCCGATTCCCGATTCCCAGCCTCAGGACGTCATCCGATCCCAGAAGCCCTTGACGCCATCGATGAAGGTGGCCGACTTGGGCGAATGCTTGCGTGCATCCTCACCGGTGAACGTGGCTTCGAACTGCTGCAGCAACTCGCGCTGGTCGGCGGTCAGGTTCACCGGCGTTTCGACCACCACGCGGCAATACAGATCGCCTTCGCTGCGACTGCGCACCGAGCGCACGCCCTTGCCACGCAACCGGAACAGCTTGCCAGTCTGGGTTTCGGCCGGAATGCGGATTTCCGCCTCCCCGCCCAGGGTGGCCACACGCACGGTGTCGCCCAGCGCCGCCTGCGAAATACGAATCGGCACTTCGCAATGCAGGTCATCGCCGTCGCGCTGGAAGATCGCATGCTCGCGCACGCGCACTTCCACATACAGATCGCCCGGCGGCGTGCCGGCCGGGCCGGCTTCGCCTTCGCCAGCCAGGCGGATGCGGTCGCCGGTATCTACGCCGGCAGGCACCTTGATCGACAGCACCTTGTCTTCTTCCACGCGACCGGCGCCGTGGCAGGTCTTGCACGGATTCTGGATCAGCGTGCCGCGCCCGTCGCAATGCGGGCAGCTCTGCTGCATGGCGAAGATGCCGCGCTGGATGCGGACCTGGCCGCGTCCGTGGCAGGTCCCGCACACTTCCACCTTGCCGTCTTCCGAACCACTGCCATGGCAGGGCTCGCACTCGATCAGGGTCGGGATCTCGATGCGGCGTTCGATGCCGGCAACGGCTTCTTCCAGATCCAGTTCCAACACGTAGCCGACGTCGGCACCACGTCGCGCAGCGCGCGGACCGGCGGCGCCACCGCCGAAAATATTGCCGAAGATATCGCCAAAGATATCTCCCATGTCCGGGCCACCCGGCCCGCCACCACCGCCCATGCCGTGCTCGAACGCAGCGTGGCCGTGCGCATCGTAGGCGCGGCGCTTGTTGCCGTCCGACAACACCTCATAGGCTTCCTTGCACTCCTTGAACATCGCTTCGGCAGCAGCGTCGCCGGGATTGCGGTCCGGGTGGTGCTTCATCGCACAGCGCCGATACGCCTTCTTTAGCTCCTCTTCGCTGGCGCCACGGGCAACGCCCAGCACTTCGTAGTAATCGCGTTTGCTCATGACAGGGAATCGGGAATCGGGAGACGGGAATCGTTCAAAGCGCACATCCTCAGTAAATCGCAATCGAAAGTGGAAGGATCAGACAACGGGAAGGAGCGATGCCGCAGCACCGCTCCTCCCATTCTCGATTCCCTATTCCCCACTCACGCCTTCTTGTCGTCCTTGACTTCGGTGAACTCGGCGTCCACCACGTCGTCGGCGGCCTTGGAGGCCTGCGCGTTGCCGCTGGCCGCATCGGCGTTGCCGCCCTGCTCTGCCGCGGCAGCGGCGGCGTACAGCGACTGGCCGGCTTCTTCCAGGGTCTTGCTGCGGGCCTCGATCTGCGCCTTGTCGTCGCTCTTCATGGCGGTTTCCAGATCCGACAGCGCCGCTTCCACCTTGCCGATCACATCGCCACCGACCTTGCTGCCATGCTCGGTGATCGCGGTGCGGGTGGCGTGGATCAGGCCATCGGCCTGGTTGCGGGCCTGCACCAGTTCCTGGAACTTCTTGTCTTCCTCGCGGTTGGCTTCCGCATCGGCGACCATGCGCTGGATCTCTTCGTCCGACAGGCCCGAACCGGCCTTGATCTCGACCTTCTGCTCCTTGTTGGTCTTCTTGTCCTTGGCCGACACGTGCAGGATGCCGTTGGCGTCGATGTCGAAGGACACCTCCACCTGCGGCATGCCGCGCGGGGCCGGCTCGATGCCGGACAGGTCGAACTTGGCCAGCGACTTGTTGAAGCGGGCCTGCTCGCGCTCACCCTGCAACACATGCACGGTCACGGCCGACTGGTTGTCCTCGGCGGTGGAGAAGGTCTGCGAGGCCTTGGTCGGGATGGTGGTGTTCTTTTCGATGATCTTGGTGAACACGCCACCCATGGTTTCGATACCCAGCGACAGCGGGGTCACGTCCAGCAGCAGCACGTCCTTGACGTCGCCGGCCAGCACGCCGCCCTGGATCGCAGCGCCCACGGCCACGGCTTCGTCCGGGTTGACGTCCTTGCGCGGTTCCTTGCCGAAGAAATCGGCAACCGCCTGCTGCACCTTCGGCATACGGGTCTGACCGCCGACCAGGATCACTTCGTTGATGTCGCTGGCGCGCAGGCCGGCATCGTTCAACGCGGTGCGGCACGGCTCGATCGACTTCTTGACCAGGTCCTCCACCAGCGCTTCGAGCTTGGCACGGGTCAACTTGATGTTGAGGTGCTTCGGGCCCGAGGCATCGGCGGTGACGTACGGCAGGTTCACTTCGGTCTGCTGGCTGGTCGACAGCTCGATCTTGGCGCGCTCTGCGGCGTCCTTCAGGCGCTGCAGCGCCAACGGATCCTTGCGCAGATCGATGCCCTGGTCCTTGTTGAATTCGTCGACCAGGTACTCGATGACGCGGTTGTCGAAGTCTTCGCCGCCGAGGAAGGTGTCGCCATTGGTGGCCAGCACTTCGAACTGCTTCTCGCCGTCGACTTCGGCGATTTCGATGATCGACACGTCGAAGGTGCCGCCGCCCAGGTCGTACACGGCGATCTTGCGGTCGCCGCCGTTCTTGTCCAGGCCATAGGCCAGGGCTGCAGCGGTCGGCTCGTTGATGATGCGCTTGACGTCCAGACCGGCGATGCGGCCGGCGTCCTTGGTGGCCTGACGCTGGCTGTCGTTGAAGTAGGCCGGCACCGTGATCACGGCCTCGGTGACCTTCTCGCCCAGGAAGTCCTCGGCGGTCTTCTTCATCTTTTCAAGCACGCGGGCGGAGATTTCCTGCGGCGCCATGCGCTTGCCATCGCTGGTCTGCACCCAGGCATCGCCGTTGTCGTGGGCGAGGATGCCGTACGGCACGTGCGAGATGTCCTTCTGCACTTCGGCGTCGGTGAACTTGCGGCCGATCAGGCGCTTCACCGCGTAGAAGGTGTTCTTGGGGTTGGTCACTGCCTGGCGCTTGGCCGAGGCACCGACCAGGACTTCGCCGTCCTTGGTGTAGGCGACGATCGAAGGCGTGGTGCGATCGCCCTCGGAATTTTCGATGACGCGGGCCTTGCCGCCGTCCATGATCGACACGCACGAGTTCGTGGTGCCGAGGTCAATACCAATGATCTTGCCCATGGATACGCTCCTGATGATTCTTTAGCTGTGTCCGGCGACGCCGGGTCTGGCTGAGATGTGGGGGTGGTGCGCAGGTGTTCAAGCCACCTGCACGAATCTGCGTTTCGCGCATGCGCCCGGCAGTTCAGCCGGGCGCCACGGTTCAGTCGTGCTTGGCCACGACCACCAGGGCCGGGCGCAGCAGACGTTCGTTGAGCAGATAGCCTTTCTGGAACACCTGCACCACGTGGCCCGGGGCGATGCCCTCGGCCTCGCCCTGGCTGATGGCCTGGTGCTGGTCCGGGTTGAACGGCTGGCCGACCGGATCGAGCAGGGTCAGGCCGTTGTCGGCCGCAACCTTGAGCAGCTGCTTGTAGGTCATGTCCAGGCCATCGCGCAGCGGGCTGGGCTCGGTGCCGGCCGCGGTCAGGCCGGCGTCCAGGCTGTCGAACACCGGCAGCAGCTCGCCCAGCAGCTTTTCGTTGGCGAACTTGCGCGCGTTCTCGACATCACGGGCGATGCGCTTGCGCTGGTTCTCCAGATCGGCACGCTCGCGCAGGGCATCGGCCTTGACCAGCGCGATCTCGCTGCGCAGCGATTCGATCTCGGCCTTGAGCGGATCGGTCTCGGGTGGGTTCTGGGACAGGTCTTCGGAGTCGAATTCGGGGTGGTCTTGGTTCATGTGCAGTTCCCGGGCAAGCGGAACGCCCGCCCCAACGTCACCCCGTATGTGGGCGCGCACGCGCGTTTCAAGCAAAATGATCGTCTCGATCGTTGCCGCTTATCGCGTGCCGGGCGGTTCCATGGCCGCACCCAGCACCTGGGCGGCGGTCTGCACCAGCGGAATCACCCGGTCGTAGGCCATGCGTTTGGGCCCGATCACGCCCAGCACGCCCAGCACCTGGCCATTGGCGGCGTACGGCGCGGTGACCAGCGAGACGTCGTCCAGCGACACCATGCCGGTCTCCTCGCCGATGAAGATGCGCACGCCCGGCGCCTGGATGGTGCGTTCGAGCAGCTGCAGGATCTCGCGCTTGCTGGCGAAGGCCTCGAACAGCTCGCGCAGCCGGTCCAGGTCCGACAGGTCCTGCACGCCCATCAGGCGGGTCTGCCCGGCCATCACCATGTCGTCGGCATCGGCCGGCACCAGCGCCTCGCTGGCCAGGTCCACGCTGTGCGCCAGCAACTGCTCCATCTCGTTCTTGGCCAAGCGCAACTCGCGCAACAGGCTGGCGCGGATATCCGCCAGCGCGCGCCCGGCAAATTGCGCATTGAGGTAATTGGCCACCCGCTCCAGCTCGGCCGGCTCGTAGGCCCGGCGCGGCTCGATCACCCGGTTCTGCACCTCGTTGTCGGCAAACACCAGGATCGCCAGCACCCGCCGCGCGTCCAGCGCAACGAAGTCAATGTGCCGGAACGCGAACTGCTCGCGCCGCGGCGCGCTGACCACGCCGACGAAATGGCTCATCGCCGACAGCATCTGCGAGGCACTGCCCAGCAGCGACTGGGTGCCGTTGCCGCTGGCAAGCTCCGCGCGCAGGCGTCGCACTTCTTCCTCGCCGGGCGGCTGCATCTGCACCAGGCTGTCGACGAACACCCGGTACCCGTGCGCGGTGGGCACCCGCCCGGCCGATGTGTGCGGAGAGCTGAGCAGCCCCACATCCTCCAGGTCGGCCAGGATGTTGCGGATGGTGGCCGGGCTGACGTCCAGCCCTGCGTGCTGGGCCAGCGTCTTGGAGCCCACCGGCTCGCCGTCGCGGATATAGCGGGCAATCAGCGTCCGCAGCAGCTGGCGAGCGCGGGGGTCGAGCGTTGGGGACTGTGACGCGCGCATGGGATCATCCGGTGAGACTGGGCATAGATAATGTCTGGCCCTGCGGTTGGCAAGCGTCTTATTCCCTGCCCGCCGCTCCCACCCTAAGCTTCCCCAAAGCGTTCACACTCGACCCCATGCTCAGACACCTCTCCATCAAGGATTTCGCCGTCGTCCGCGCCACCGAACTGGAATTCGGGCCGGGCATGACCGTGGTTTCCGGCGAAACCGGCGCCGGCAAGTCGCTGATGGTGGACGCACTGGGCTTTCTGTCCGGGCTGCGCGCCGACAGCGGCGTGGTCCGCCACGGCGCCGACCGCGCCGAACTGTCGGCCGAATTCCAGCTGCCGGCCCAGCACCCGGGCCTGACCTGGCTGTCGGACAACGAACTCGACGACGATGCGCAGTGCCAGCTGCGCCGGGTCATCCGTGCTGATGGCGGCTCGCGTGCCTGGATCAACGGCCGCCCGGTGACCTCCTCGCAACTGGCGGAACTGGCTTCGCGGCTGGTGGAGATCCATGGCCAGCACGAACACCAGGCCCTGATGGCCCGCCACAGCCAGCTCGCCCTGCTCGACGCCTATGCCCGCAACGGCGCGCAGCGCGAGCAGGTGCGCCAGGCCAGCCAGCGCTGGCAGGCCCTGCTGGACGAGCGCGACGCGCTGTCCGCGCAAGGCGATGTCTCCGACCGCATCGGCTTTCTGGAACACCAGCTCGGCGAACTGGAACGCGAGGACCTGGACCCGGCCGCGATCGCCGCGCTGGACGTCAATCACCGCCGCCAGGCGCATGCCACCGCCTTGATCGGCGCCTGCGACAGCGTGGCCCTGCAGCTCAATGGCGACGACGGCGCCTGCGCGCTGGGCCTGCTGCAGGACAGCCGCCACGACCTGGCGCGCGTGGCCGAGCACGAGCCACGCCTGGGCGAGGTCGATGCGCTGCTGGACAGCGCGGTCATCCAGATCGAAGAGGCGCTGGCCCTGCTCGACCGCGTGCGCGACGACCTGGAGGCCGACCCGGCCCAGTTCGAGGCGATGGAGCGCCGGCTCGGCCGCCTGCACGATCTGGCGCGCAAGCATCGCGTCACCCCGGACGAACTGGCCGCCCAGCGCGAGCGCATGAGCCTGGAAGTGGAAAGCCTGCGCGGCGCCGACGAGCGCCTGCAGCAGCTGGACAAGCACATCGAGGCGGCAATCGGCGTCTGGCGCAGTGCAGCCAGCACCCTCAGCGCCAGCCGCACGGCCGCTGCCGAGGCCCTGTCGGCCGCCACCACCACGCTGATCGGCGAGCTGGGCATGGGCGGCGGGCAGTTCCTGATCCAGCTGCAGCCGCAGGACACCCTGCGCCCGGATCCCAATGGCGCCGAGCGGGTGGAATTCCTGGTCGCCGCCAATGCCGGGCAGCCACCCCGCGCATTGCGCAAGGTCGCCTCCGGCGGCGAGCTGTCGCGGATTTCACTGGCCATCGAGGTCGCAGCCCTCGGTCTGGACAGCGTGCCGACCATGGTCTTCGACGAGGTCGATTCCGGCATCGGCGGCGCGGTGGCGGACATCGTCGGGCAGAAGCTGCGCGCCCTGGGCGAAGAGCGCCAGGTGCTTTGCGTGACCCACTTGCCGCAGGTGGCCGCCAAGGGCCATGCGCACTATCGGGTCAGCAAGGCGCCGGTGGACGGCATGACCCAGAGCGCGGTCGAACTGCTCGGCCCGCAGGCCCGCCAGGAAGAACTGGCGCGCATGCTGGGCGGGGTGGAAGTCAGCAAGGAAGCCCGCGCGGCGGCACGCAAGCTGCTGCAGAGCGCCTGAGCCGACCGGCGTGGCGCCGGCAGAGCTCGGCGTGGCCGGGCAGCCGATGGCTGCAAACGCACAAGGCGGCCGAAGCCGCCTTGTCGTTACCGCAATGCCGCTGGCTTTCCGTCAGCGCGGGCGCTTCTTGCGCACGTACAGCACCAGCGAGTGCTCTTCCAGCTCGTAGCCATGCTGGGCGGCGATCTGACGCTGCAAGGCCTCGATCTCTTCGCTCTCGAACTCGATCACGTGGCCGGTGTCCACGTCCACCATATGGTCGTGATGGCCGCCGCGATCCAGCTCATAGACCGCCTGGCCGCCTTCGAAATTGTGCTTCAGCACCAGGCCGGCAGCCTCGAACTGGGTCAGCACCCGATACACCGTGGCCAGACCGATTTCGTCGCCATGATCGAGCAGCTGCCGATAGATGTCTTCTGCGCTGAGGTGGTGCTGGTTGCTCTTCTGCTCGAGCAATTCCAGGATCCGCATCCGCGGATGGGTCACCTTGAGCCCGACTTTGCGCAGGTCGTGGGTTTCCATATGTTCTCCGTTCATTGGCGATTTAGCGCCAGCTGCCATCAAACGGGTCGCGGCGACCGGCGGGAGTGTATCATCGGCGTGATTTCCTCAGCACTTAATCCCCGATGCGTAATCTCCTGCTGGTCGCCGCCGTTACTCTTTCCACCGCTGGCTGCGGCATCATCTACAAGCAGCCGATCTACCAGGGCAATCTGATCAAACAGAATGCCGTGGAGCAACTGCAGATAGGCCAGAGCAAGCAGCAGGTCAGCGCGTTGCTGGGTACCCCCTCGATTCCCGACCCGTTTCATTCGCAGCGCTGGGACTACACCTCCACACAGCGCGTGGACCGTCTGGCGCGTACCGAGATCAAGAACTTCACGGTGTTCTTCGAAAACGAGCAGGTCGTGCGTTGGGAAGGCGATTATTTCCCGTCGCAGGACGAGCAGCTGGCCAAGTCGGCGCCCAAGCAGTTCGGCCGCAATCTGGCCCGCGACAAGAAGAAGCAGCGCGGCCGTTGATGCGCCTGCTCGGCGGTCTTGCGGTCGCCTGAGTGTCGGTCAGATCAGAAAACGCATCCCTTTGAACGGATGCGTTTTTTATTTGCCTGGTCGAAACGACGTGGTTGATCGCGGACGACGGTGCCGAGGCAGCTGTCGATAGCTGGGGCTTTCAGTCAGATGTTTTGCATCACCCTGCGCCGGTCCAGGCCGTCGGGTGCGTTCACGCTGCTGACCTGCTACCGGAACAGTTCGCTATCACGCGCACATGCATCGCGGTCCTGACAAGCCGCTACTTGCTGGGACCGGTTTTTTTGCTCGGTCCGGCACGGCGACGCCGCGCGTCCTTCGGATCCAGCAGCAGCGGCCTGAGCAGTTCGACCCGATCGCCGTCGCGCAGCACCTGATCCGCGCGCGCAATCAGCCCATGGATCGCCTGCGCCGCGGGCGGTCGGTCCGGTGCCAGACCGGACGCGGCAATCGCCTCGGCCACGGTGGCGCCCTCGGCCAGGTCCAGCGACACCGAACTGCAGCGGTCCGGCCAGGCCAGCACGACGTCGACGCGCATGCTCAGGTGTCGCCGCGATCGGCGACCCGCACGAAATCGTTGACCATGCGGTCGGCCAGGCCCTGAAAGCCCAGCGCCAGCGCCGGACCCAACAGCCGCGAGCTGGTTTCCACTTCCAGGGTCAGGCTGACCTTGCAGGCGTTCTCGCCCAGCGGCTGGAATTCCCACAGGCCTTCCAGCCGCTTGAACGGCCCGTCGCGCAGATGCATGACGATGCGCTCGGGGCGTTCGAGCATGTTTTCGGTGGTGAACCAGGTGCGGAACGATCCCAGCCCCAGATCCAGCCGCGCAACGATGTGCGCCTGGTCCTGTTCAAGCACCTGCGCAGCATCGCACCAGCCGAAACGGCGCGGATAGGCGGCAACATCATTGACCAGGTCGAACATGCGGGTGGCGCTGTGTTCGACCAGGGCGCTGCGACGGATGGTAGGCATTCGCTAACTTGTGAAAGACAGAAGATCGTTTGATGACGCCGAATCGGCGACAATAGCGGCATGAGCAAGAAACCAGCCAAGGATAAAGCAAACGGCGCGACGGCCACGAAAACCATCGCGCTGAACAAGCGTGCGCGCTACGAATACCACCTGGAAGAGCGCTACGAAGCCGGCTTGGCGCTGCAGGGCTGGGAAGTCAAGGCGATCCGCGCCGGTCGCGCCAACATCATCGACGGCTACGCCTACGTGCGTTCAGGCGAGATCTTCCTGATCGGCGCGCAGATCACCCCGCTGATCCAGGCCTCCAGCCACACCGTGCCGGTGGAACGCCGCGACCGCAAGCTGCTGCTGCACCGCCGGGAGATCGACAAGGTGTTGAGCAGCGTCGAACGCGACGGCTACACCCTGGTGCCCACCGCGCTGTACTGGAGCAACAACAAGGTCAAGCTGGAAATCGCACTGGCCAAGGGCAAGCAGAACCACGACAAGCGCGACGCCGCCAAGGATCGCGACTGGCAGCGCGACAAGCAGCGCGTGATGCGGCGGCATAACCGCGACGCGTGAGTGGGGAATCGGGAATAGAGAATCGCAAGAGCTGGGCAGGCTCACTGCGTTGATCTCAGCTGCGTTGACCTCACGTTAGTTAAAGACGCGGGCATTGCTGGATCCGTGAGAAGCATCGCGCTTTTACGATTCCCGATTCCCCACTCCCGATTCCTCACGTCGCCCCAAGCATCCGCATCAAATTCGGCACCCCCCTGCCCTGCACATAGCGATCGCGCTGCAGGTCGGTGCAGGTGTCCAGCATCAGTTGCTTGACCCGGTCCGGGAAGCCGATGAACTCGCGGCGTGCGGAGAGGAATCCGGCCAGCACGCCGGAGACGTGCGGTGCGGCCATGCTGGTGCCGCTCATCTCCACCATCAGGCTCGCCGGGTCGTCCGGGTCGAAGTCGTAATAGGCCGACAGGATCTTTTCGCCCGGCGCCACGACGTCCGGCTTGCCGCGACCATCGGCGGTCGGTCCGCGCGAGGAAAAATACGACACGCCGTAGTTGTGCGGGCTGCTTTTGTGCACCGAGCCGACCACGATGGCGTCTTCCAGATTGCCCGGGTCGCTGATCGACAGATCCATGTTGGCCGGATACGCATCGCCGTCGTTGCCCATCAACCACGCCAGGCCCTCGTTGCCGGCGGCCACCACCACCAGCACGCCTTGCCGCCATAGCCGCCGCAGCTCGTTGCACAGCGGCGTAAAACCGCAGCCATAGCTCTCCGGATCGAAGTAACCGCCAAGGCTCAGATTGACGCCGTGGATGACCAGCTCGCCGGCGCGCTCGTTGATTGCCGCCACCTGCTGCACCGCCTTGATCATCCACGAATCGCGGCCGTTGCCGGCGTCGTCCAGCACCTTGAAACCGTAGAGCTGGGTGTCCGGCGCCATGCCGGCGAACTCCAGCGGCTTGCCCGGGTTGCCCTGCGCGTCGGCAATCACCGCGCGGCTCTGGCCGGCGATGATCCCGGCGATATGCGTGCCGTGCCCGTGCCGATCCAGCCGGGCGAAGGCATCGCCGTCAGCGCGTGTCAGTCGCTTGGCTGCGCCGCGGCGCGTGCAATCCCATTGCGCCACCACCGTGTCGCGCTCGCCCTTTGCGAAGAAATGCGGATGACTGGCCGCGATACCGGTGTCCAGCACTGCCCAGCCGATCTGCTGGCCGCGTGCGCGATACGCGGTACGCGCCGCATCGGCATGCAGGACGTTGCCGGACACGTTGATCAACGCGCGCTTGCCGGCATCGCGCCACATGCGCCGGAATCCCAATGCCCGGTAGCGGTCCTGCAGCGATTCGATCTCGAACCGCGTCAGCCGTGCCGACACAAACCGCTGCAGGCCATCTTCCAGCGCGATCGCCTCGTCCAGCGCTTCGCCGCTCAAGCCGGTGGTGCCTGCAGCGGCCTGGCGCAGTTGCGCCAGCAGCAGCGCACGCGTGCCGGCCGGATCATCGCCCGACACCCGCCGATCCAGCTCGATGAGCACCTCGTGCCGGTACTCGGCGCCATGCGCTTCCAGTTGCTCGCTGAGATCCTTGATCAGCACGGCATTGGAGACCGGTTGATCGAACCCGACGCCCACCGCCTCGCGCACCGCCGCACGCACCTGCGGGATCGACAGGTAGCCCGAACCCGAATGCGCGTTGTGCTGCCAGTCCGGGTTCAAGCGCGCGCCTGAGAGGTTTTCGAACCGTCCCTTGGCATTGGCGATGTCGTCGCTGAGATCCGGATCCAGCGCGATCGGATCGCGCGTATCGGCGACGTTGATCCAGCGCCGCACGCACGGAGGAAACGGCAGCTTGCGCGTGCCGGTCCAGCGCTTGAACATGCTGCGCACCTGCGGCAGGCCCAGGGGCGAGCCCAACGTCAGGAACAGGCTGACCTCGCACTCGGCAGCCTGGAGCTGACGCAGCACGTCGAAAGCGATCATTGACCCTTGGCTGTGCGCGACCACCACGAACGGCCCGCCCCCCGAGCGCAGGCGCTGCATCAGGCTGTCGCGCATCAACGCTGCACGCTCGGGCACGAAGAACAAATCGTGCACGTCCTGCAGCAGTGCGGCGGAGATCAGCCGCAGCAGCACGCGGTTGATTGCATCGATCGGACCTTTGGCCTGCACCTCGCCGGCTGCCGGCATGGCGGGCGCGGCGTCCAGCTCGTCCAGCAACCGATGCAGATCGCTGCGCTCCTGCTCGCTCTGCGCCAGGGCGTCGGCGAGCAGATGCAGGTCCTGCTCGCCTGGCACCAGCCCAAGCGTGCTCAGGGCGCGCTGCACGCTCTGATTGAGTGCCGGGCCGACATCGCGCGCATCGCAATTGCCGGGTTCGGCAACCGGATAGCGCTCGCGATTGACCCAATACGCCAGGCGCGTGCGCTCGCCCATCGGCCGCCCGAACAACGCCTTGTCCCACTGACAGCGCAACACCTCGGCCGGCGGCTTGTTGCCGATGCCGTGGATATAGATCACCGTGCGCGCCTTGCCCTGCACGCGTGTCAGCGTGGTGTCCTGCGCCTGCTGCTGCGGGGCCGTGGCTGCGCGCCGAGGCTTGGCTGCGTCGACACCTGGTGCGCGCTTGCGGGGGACGCTACGTGCCTGCCGCGAACGGGGGGGCTTGCCTGTCGCCATCGCTCTCTCCTTGATTACCAGACCATTCCGTCCGATAGGACTGAAGCCACTGTAAGCGCCGCACGTCTCACCACTTGTGACAGGGCGCCCCGATCCCTACACTGATCAGGTCAGCGTTTTGATGCTTTCCCCGGGGGTGCACTGGTTTCGACGGGGGTCGCGAAGTCGCTTGGCGCATGCCGAGGGGGCAGCTTTCCTCGTTAATCCAGCAGCAAACTTTTAGTTGCCAACGATGACAACTACGGTTCGGACTTCGCTATCGCCGCTTAATTGGCTTTAGTTGTAGTTCTACAGCCGCCTAAGGCGAACCCCCGAACCTACTTGTGCCCGTGCTCGTAGGTGTAGGGTCATTATCACGGAACCATCGGTAGTGGCTGCCTGTCAGCTACCGGTTAGATAAAGCAGGCTGGTTTCCAGGTGCGCTTTGCCAACCGTGCTGCCTGGGAATGAGATCTAACGGAGGGCTAAGCATGTAGTGCTGGGGATGGAGTGCTTCCGGACGGCGGTTCGATTCCGCCCACCTCCACCAATGAGTGGACCGATGAGGTCCTGGAAAGGCCGGGAACCCCCGTAAAACAAGGGTTCTCGGCCTTTTTCATGTGCGACGCAGTGCGTACGTGAACGTATCAGGCCCTGCGACGTTGGGGGTACATATTGGGGTATCTCGCCATTCGGCTGACCTTGATACCCCCAATGCCCCTGACCGACCTCGCAATACGCCGCGCCAAGCCCTCCGACCGACCGCAGAAGCTCTCAGATGGCGGCGGCCTGTATCTGATGGTCGCCGTGAACGGTGGGCGCTACTGGCGCTGGAAGTACCGGTTCGCAGGCAGAGAGAAGCTGTTGGCTGTCGGTGTCTATCCCGAGATTCCACTGGCTCTCGCTCGGCAGCGCCGCGATGAGGCGCGCCAGCTGCTGGCCCGAGGTATCGACCCAGGCGAGCACAAGAAAGCTGCCGCCGCTGCGCGCGCAGTGCTCGGTGCCAACACCTTCGAGGTGATCGCCAACGAGTGGCTGGACAAGCGCAATTGGGTGGATGGGTACCGCGTGAAGGTCGTCGGATGGTTCACGAACGACGTGTTCCCGTACATCGGCGCGCGGCCGGCGGCGGAACTGGATGCCCCCGAGTTCCTGGCGGTGGCCAGGCGTATCGAGAAGCGCGGCGCCTTCGAGTCGGCGCATCGGATCATGCAGAACTGCGGCCAGGTCATGCGCTACGCCATCGCCACCGGGCGCGCCAGCCGCAACCCCGTCGCTGACCTGCGGGGCGCGCTGAAGCCAACGCCCGAGCGCCATCTGCCGGCAGTGACCGATCCGGACGAGCTGGGGCCGCTCCTAAGCGCCATGGACGGCTACAAGGGCAGCCATGTCACGCGCTGCGCGCTGGTGCTCGCTCCGCTGCTGTTCGTTCGTCCTGGCGAGCTACGGCAGGCCGAGTGGTCGGAATTCGACATTGAGGCCGCCCGGTGGAACATCCCCGCCGAGAAGATGAAGATGCGGCAGCCGCACGTCGTGCCGCTCTCACGCCAGGCGCTGACTGTCCTGGCTGACCTGCAGCGGCTCACCGGCGCCGGCCGCTACCTTTTCCCCAGCACCAGGACGAAGCTGCGGCCGATGTCAGACAACGCGGTGAACGCAGCTCTGCGCCGCATGGGCTACGAGGTGGGCACGGTGACCGGCCACGGCTTCCGCGCTACGGCCCGCACGATCCTTGACGAGATCCTGGGCTTTCGGCCGGACATCATCGAGCACCAGTTAGCGCATGCGGTGAAGGATCCCAATGGCCGCGCCTACAACCGCACCACCCATCTGACCGAACGTGTGCGCATGATGCAGCGATGGGCTGACTACCTTGACGAATTACGCATTAACCAAGTCGGCAGCACCAATCATGCTGGGCGGGATTTCAGCCGATGAAAGGTGCGTAGCATCTTTGGTGGCCTCTCGCTGCCACCTCACGCACCACCTACCCGCACCCATCTTTCAATGAACGACGCTTGCAGCCTCTGTATCCCATTTAAAATGCTTAAGCCTTTCCCAAGCACGCTCAATATGCTCAGTCTTCATAAGGCGAGCTTTTCTATTATTCCAAGACCAAACCTCTTTAACAGCCACCTCGGCCGACTCAGCAGCAAGAGGCGATTGCATCATGACCCAGTGCACCGAGCCCAGCAACTCAAGACCAAAAGGGTCTTCATAGCCCTCTATCAATGCAGCCACCCTTTCCATTCTTTCTTCGGTAGCCAACCTACCAGAGAGAAAACTGGAGGCCTCCTCCGCAGAGCCGGGAATCAATTCTATTTGCTTTAGCGGAGTTTCATCACCATCCCCAAATCCTTGAAGATAGTGCCCTTCAAGCTTATTGAGGACAAAGCGTAGATTATTGGAATAGGGGCCGTACGTTCCTTTCGTATATTTGAGCCTCAATGGCTCACCAGCTTGCTCAAGAAAGTACATCAGTTTATGCACTTCTACCAGACGCACCATCGGGTCCAGCAAAGCTGATCTATATTTGTCGACTAGAGCCACTACCGCAGCACCACCTGGCGTAAGCGGCTTCTTGATAGTACGGTTCGGCATGTCTTCTGCAGGAGGAGCCCCATCTGGAGAAAAGAGCTCAACACGAACGTTTTCAAGATGCCCCAAGGCGCGCTCTATCAAGGGGCGAACATCGCTCCATGCCAGCCCGCCATATCCACATCCGAGCGGCGGAACGGCGATAGATTTCAATTCGTAGCGCCTAATCACGTCCACCAAATCTACAAGGCCATTCTTGATGTCCTCGATCTTGCTCTTCGATTTCCAGTGTTTTTTCGTTGGGAAATTAATGACAAATCGCGGCCCGCCGCCCAACTCGCCAAGTTCGACAACTTGCATTTTACCGAGCTGCATTTGACCCAAGTCGCAAGCCGCCCTGTAATGATCATACATTTTTGGATACGCGCGCTTGAATTGAAGAGCAATGCCCTTGCCCATCACTCCTTCCGTGTTGACGGTATTGACAAGCGCATCAACGTTTGCCTTTAGGAGGTTGCCTGTCGCGATTGTAATCATTAGTAATACCAATTCGGAAGAACTTTAACTTCAGGCCGATGAGAATGCCGACCAACTTCTATGATTTTTCCAACCTTCGATGCTATCGATTTGTTTTGACAACCTATACCTATAAACGCTTCCCACGGCACCAGATCTCTAACTAAAAATTCAGCTGCCTTTTGGTGTTGCTGCCCACTCCAAGAGGTCGCCTTTATCGCTGCCCAATTTAGCTGCTTAAAGCCAGCTTTGCTATTGTAAAACAATGCATGAGCAGCTGAAGCATTCCCGTCGCTAATAGCCCATTCCCGTCCAAGGTTCATGAGAGCAGAGCTTCTAGTCACAAGATGCAAAATAGTCTCTTGACAACCTTCAGGACGCCCTGTTTTTCCTTTGTTTATGGTGTACAGCATCACTGACCTTGGGCAGTAGTAGAACGGCACGAACTCTCCCACGAAGGCCTGACCTTGAGCACAGCTCACTCTACATACCTCAAGCCGCCTTTGCTTGATGTGCGAGTATCCAACCACAGTAGGCTCGTGACCGTTGCGAGCCAGATATCCATCCGAGTACAGCGCGCCGGTCTGAATGATGGCGGGCAGGTTCTCGATATCCGTAATGTGATATGCAGCCGGATCATCAGGGATGAGATTTTCGTTTGCCATAAGTACCTTCGAGACCGTCTGCTATGTATAGTCGATTACACAGACAACGCAAGCTCGGCCCGTGCCCCGCGGTCGTGTCGCTTGGCCACTGAACTGGTCCAAACTCACAAACGTCAGCATCCGCACGTTTGCTAGAAGGTATCGTGACGGCTTCCAGCTGCCTGTTGCGCGCTCGGGCCGGGCGAACTAATTGGATGAGTCGCACGCAAACTCGGCCGCCACCTCGAAAGCCTGAGCGATCGGCAGCTTAACCGCTGGCAGAATCACTGGGCTTCCCACGGTCTTCAGCGACACATCGGCGTCACCCGCGCCGTTGCGCCTAACTCTTGCGAGGACATCTGCACCTCCCGGACCCACGCGCAGTATTTCCCAGTCGTCCCTATCGATTTCATGGCCGACGATCGGATTGTGCCAGTTCATGCCAGCAGGCAGATCCGGCAGCGTTAGGCCTTCGGGAGCAATGACGCTGGGCTCTTTGGAGCGCTGTAAAGCTGCGCGGTGTGCAGATCGTGACGGCATAGCCCGCTATTCCTGTTGTGGTTGTGGATGGGTCATGCGGCGAGCCGATGCTCATAGAACGGATGCCGCTTGTCGTCGAAGATGGCCTGCAATGCCTGAAGGTTGGCGGGATCCGGGTTGAGCCAGGCGTCGACGTGCTCGGGCTTGATGTTGATGATGGTCCGGTCGTGCCCCACAGCGGCCACCTCGGGCTCCGGCTCGTCGGTGATCGCGGCGAAGCTCAGCAGATCAGGCTGCTCGCCGCTCGGATCCGTCCAGCGCGACCATAGGCAGGCCACCAGCATCGGCTCGCGATCGCTGGGTTGGAACTGCACCACGCGATTCTTGCCGTCCGGCCCTTCCACGTTCTCGTAGAAGCGGCCGACAACCAGCAGGCCGTGGGTGTAGCCGAACTGCTCGCGCCAGAACCCCTGAAGGCTGTCCCGGCGGGCATTGTAGGTACCCGGGTATTTCGTGTCGTAGATCGGCGGCTTCCCGGCCGGACGGCACTGGTAGCGCATCGGCTTGATGACGCGCTGGCCGCCCTCGGAGATGATCACCGGCGCGTAGTAGCCGGGGAAGATGCGGTAATCCCGCGCCTTCGGTTCGGTCCGCTGCAGGTCAGCGATGCGGCCCTTGATCTGCTCGATCTTGGTCGTGGCGATGCGCTGGTCGTTCGCCGCCTTCTTGGTCGGCTTGGCGCTGGCCAGCACCCGCTCTGCATCTGCCAGGCGTCGGGCCTGCTTGAACAGTTCCTGCTCCAGGGCCTGACTGTCCTCGGCGTCCCATACGGCAAGCTCTGCGGCGATCGCGGCCACGCCGCCCTCCCCGCCCGCGCGAAATGCATCGTCCATTGCCTTCGGGGTCTTGGGCCGCTTCTCCGCCTCACCCTGCCGCAGCCACAGCTTGGAAAACTCCTCGATCGACATGATCGCCCCGAAGTTGCGCACCAGCTTTCGGTAGTCGGCCTGGATCTCAGCGGAGTAGCACATGGCGGACCCTCAGCAGTCGCGGTCGCTGTTCTCCAGGCCATGCCAGGCCAGGATCTCATCGAGCCGCCGGGAGACGAATTGGGCATCCTCCCCCGTGACGGCGCCGTCGCCGACGATGTCCGCCATGCCGGCGAACGCTTGCCAGAAGTGGCAACGGTCGGGGCTGTTAGCTAGCAATGACGGGACGGCCGCGTCCAGGTTGTCGAGGTGGGTTCGAAGCTCGGATCTGTCCATGCCTGCAGTATCGGCAGCACCGTCTCAGGGCATGAGACGGGTGGCCGTAGACTGCTGGCATGGACACCACCACCCCCAGCCTTTTCGAACAGCTGCAGCAGCGCCTGGCGGCCACGTCCGAACCGCTTGAAGTCCTCAACCAGTTCGAGGCGGAGCTGCTGTTTGCCTTCCCTGGCGAGGCGGCCGTGATCGTCGAGTTGGTCACATCCTGGGGTCATCGTCTGGGCGTACTTACACACGACGAGCTTGAGGGTTACGTCTAGGGTGCCGGCTGGGCGCTGCTCAGGCGCCCCCGGGTTGAGCGACCAGCGGTCCCGGGTCCGGCAGCTGCATATTGGCAGCGATGTCGGATTTCCGACATCGGCGTGGCCCCCACAGCCGCGTCGGATTTCTCCGACCGCGCGCGGCGTGCAGGCATAGCTCAAATGAACGTTTTTTTGCATGTGCGGGCCAAGCATCTTGGCGTTGCGCCGAGATGACCTCGCGCCGCCGGCAGCGACCGGCGCAGCACATTCGGAGAACCCAATGCACGCACTGCTGATCACCGCCGCCGCGGCGCTTCTTGGCGTCGCCCTTCCTGCCGCCGCCGGCGAACCCAGCCAGTTCGGCCACGCCGCCCAGCTGTATCAGGAGACGTCGGTCACCGGCGAGACGCTGGACGCCTTCGTCACTCGGATCGCGCCGCGCGCCTGCGCAGCCTCGGTGAGCAACAGGTCAGTTGTCTGCGGCGAGATCCTGGGCGCGGGGCCGTATAGCCTGACGCTCAAGACCGATGGGCGGCAGGATTGGTGCGAGGTCCCGAAGACGGCGGCCCCATACGTCCTGGTCAACGGCATCGCCAAGGATGCGCGCGCCGATCATTTCTCGATCGCCAACCGGTTCCGCCCCGGCTACCTGGTCACTCCCTGGAGCATCAAGTTCCAGGACCGTAGCGGCGTCCGCGAGGTTGCGGCCTCCGGCTTCTGATTCGCCTCACGCCGCTGCCGCATCGATGGCGGACAGGCTGGCGGCGATTGCACGGTTGGTTGCCGCCTTAATCAGCTCCTGCAGCTTCCACCCCTGAAGCTGCTGAGTGGTCGCGGCGTCCGGGTAACGGATGGCATATGTCGGCGCGATCAGGTCGGCGATAGGCGCCGCCAGCACGCCCAAGGCGGTGCCGCGGTCTTCGACCTGAAACGTAACGGTGCCGGTGTCGTTGGTCGGGTTCCAGACGATGGTGATCTGCCGCGCAATCGGGTCAGCATCTGCGTCAGGCGCGGCGACGTTGGAATCGTAGGCGGCGCGCGTGGCCGCCTTGATGCCCAGCAGCAGATGCACGCCGGGTTCGGTCACCGTGTCGCCGGGCACCTTGATCAATTCGCCTGTCGCCGGGTCTGGCTCGGTCGTTGCTGGTGCGGTGATGTCGTAGCTGCGGCCAATCAGGTCGCTGATCTGCACGGTCAGCACGAGCAGGAAGAAACGCTCCAGCGTCTGGGTCCAGCCGTCGGGGTGTGGCTTGGTGGTCATCTGCTCGAGGTGGAACTCGACAGGTCCGTCATTGGTGGTCGGGTCCCACCGGATCTCGATGCGCGGCGACACGATCCGGGTCTGTGTGCCGAAGGTTGTGTTCTCGTTGATGACCATTTCAGTATCCAGTGACGTCGAGGATGGGAGCGCGTACCCAGGCCTGGCCGTATTGGCCAGGAGCAGGGAATGGGGTGCCATTCGCGCCAGTCTGTGAAAATTCACCCGTGTTGATCGCACTAATGCTGGCAACGTTGGCGTTGATATTGACCACCCCCCTTCGCCACACGACGCTCACTAACCATTGCGGCCCACCGCCGACAACACCACCGGCGGCCACGATGGCGTTGCCTGCTGATCCGGCAAGCGACGCATACGTGCGTCCCGCCGGCAGCGTGATTGAACCACCTTGGTTGGCATTGCCCTGCAGTAGTCCGCGCACCCGCATGTATTTGAGAGTCGCGTCGAAAACGACCTGATTGTTCGCTGGATTGCGAATGACAAGGTAGTCGCGCCGCCCGAAAGTGGGCTCGTCGAAGACGTACGCTGTAAAACTTCCGCCAGTCGTGAAGCCCGTAAAGGTGAAGTTGCTGCCGCTCTGCGTCCGTTGCATCAGCGCGGCGTTGTTCTCGCCGAGAAATGCGAGCACCGGATTGGTGCCGCCGATCGTCAGGCTCCATGTCTTCAAAACGCCGGAGCCTGTTGGGTTGATCGTCTGCTTCGATGCTAGCGCCAAATTCTTCCAATCCTCCGAGATCGCAACGCGATTTGGGCCGGCGTTGATCCGCGCGAATGCCATCAAAACCTCCCGTAGTACAACGTTCCGCCGGCGCGCGGCTGGTTCGCCGAGTCGGGGGAACTCCAGCGGATCGCATTCCCGTTGTCGCTGAGGACCGGCAGCAACGTGGTGCCCGAGCCGCTATCGGCGACAAACCAGTAATACAGCTGGTTCGCACTGCCGGTAATTGGCACCGCCACCGATCCATTGGACCCGCTGGCGATGCCGATCGCTCCCATGTGCTGCGTAAGCAGATCCGAGTCGGGCTGGTCCGTCACTTCCAGCAACACCGCATTGGTCACCTCATCTCGAACGCGCAGAAACGTCGTCATACGCCTGGTCCCAGGGCGATCACCTGTACGCCGTTGGGCGCATAGCAGTAAATCTTGCCGTTGACGATCTCACTACGTCCCTGCCCGGCGTCCACACCGACAAATCTCACTTTGTCGAATGCGAAATCCAGGGTGGCACTTGTTCCATTGTTCAAGGAGCGCCAGCCGGCCACGCGGTTGTTTACGTCCAGTGCCAACGTGTAAGAAGCGGAGTAGCTCGCGAACCCGTTTTCGTTGACCGTCATCCGTGCTTCCAACGATTGCGTGACGGACGCCTGCTCCAAGACAGAGGTGTCATCGGTCCACAACGTAGCGACCAGCCCCGGCTCCACCTTGAGCTGCCTGAAGTACGTTGGACCCGGTGTTCCTTCGACGATCAGCCGCACCAATAGCCGAGTCGTGCCCGAAGGTGCGTTCACGCTTATTTGAAATCTTTTCCAGACAAGCCAGCTGCCAGAATCGGCAGCAACAGACACGGCTCCGATCAAGCCCGACGCGTTGTAGGCGCCAATCTCCAGTCTCGCAACCCCATTGCCGTTGGTTTTTAGGATGTCTCCGGACAATGTGTAGATGCCGGCCGGCGTGTCGTTTACAAACTGCTCTGCCGCGGCCCCGCCAGACGTGGCAGGCATCACCAGATAGGGACCGTTCAACGCGTTATTGAACAGGACCGCTCCCGCAGGTAGCACCCAGCTGGAAGACCCTCGGGCAAAGGTGGGATTCTTCAGCATGTTGGCGTTGATGTTGGTCTTCGCCACCACGGCCGTGACTGCGGTGCTGGTGGCGTTGGCCTGATTGCCCACCTGCTGCACCTGCGAGCTCAGCGCGTTGAGCGCCGCGGTCTCTGCTTTGCCAGCAACCGCGGCGTTGGTTGAGTCGATCCGCTGCCCCAGCGCCTGGTCACGGGTAACACTGGCCTGCTCCACAGAAGTGACGCTCGCGGAGGTCGCAAGCCCGCCGCTTCCGGCCGGCATGCGCCCCTCTACCACGCCGACCCGCTGCGCCATCGCCTCATTGCGTCGGACCGCCGCCTCATCCACTGCCGTGACTCTTGCCGCCGTCTCCAGGGCGCCGTTACCGGCAGGCATGCGGGCCTCTACAGTTCCGACGCGCCGGCCTAGCGCAGTGTCGGCGTTGGTCAGTGCCGCGAATCCCTCAGAAACCCATGCGGATGGAGCCAGCTGCCCGTCGCCCGCAGGTAGCCGGGCATACACCGCTGATAGCCGGGTGACCTCGGCCGCCAGGTCGTTCGCCGTCTGCGTTGCCATATCGACTGCGGCGGCCATGGCCTCGCCCGCGCTCGCGTAGTTGCCGACGTTCTGCCACATGGCGTCGTTGCCCGCTGGCACTACGCCGGAGTTTGGCACCCGCGCCCGGTACAGCCGCCCGTCGTGACGCACGAAGTCGCCCTTCGGATACTGCGAGGCCGCGTTCCATTCGTCAGCGTTGACCAGGTCGCCCAGGGTGGCATTGAGCGCGTCCGCATGTGCGATCGCGTCCTCACGTGCCTTGTTGGCTGCCGCCAGGGCGGCCTCGGCGATCTGGCGGTCGCGCGCCGCAGCTTCCAGGAAGCCCTGCCGGACCTCTTCGGTGGTCTGGTCGATCGCCTGCCTCATTTCCTCCTGCAGCTCGCCCAGGTTCTTGCCGAGCGACTTGGTGACGTACTTGGCCGCCACCGACAGCGTGCCGTTGGTGTTACGGGCGCGGATGGCGAACGTCCACTTGCCCGAGGCCGGGATGGGCGAGTCGAACGCACCGGTGTGGTAGCCGCCGTCACCAACCGGCGTCATGGCATCCCACGCTGGCACCGGCGCGCCCTGCTCCGGTGCCTGGGCATAGCGGATCTCCGCGCCGGCAAGGTTGGCGGAGCGGATGGTGTCGTTCCAGAAGCCCCAGGTGTAGCGCCGGATGCCGCCAGAGATCTCCTCCACGTCGAACAGGTCGTAATTGACCGGCGGTGCGTCGGCGCCGATGGTCGTGAAGATCAGCGAGGCACCGATACCCATCTGGCCCTCCGGGCCGAACGGGCGCACGTTGATCGTGTAGGTGCCGGCGCGCGGGATCCGCCACCGCGCCGTGCGGGTGCGCGTCTGCGCCACTTCCTGCAGCTCGCCGTTGCCGTCTGACGCCGAGGCATAGACCACCGCGTGATCGAAGGGGCCGGTGATATCGAAGGTGGCCACCAGGTCCGTCGCCGTGACGTCACCGGTGGTGATCTGGTCCTCATTGATCGCCAGGTTGCTGAGGATAGGACGCGTGGCCAGCGACGAGCCGCTCTCCGGCCGGATGTACTGGCCGGTCTTGACGAAAATCCAGAACTCTTTCGATTCCGGTACTACGTTGATGCTCGCGCCCTTGAGATCGCTCTCCGGCTGGATCACCACCACGCGCGCGCGCAGGCCCGGCGTGGCCTTGAAGTCGTAGATCCAGATCGTGTCGTGTGCGGGATTGTCCTGCCAGCCACTCTTTACCATCGAGTCCGCATAGGCTTCGCCAGGCAGCGGCGCATCTTCCGGCCATTCCTCGACCAGTTGGATGGTGTCGGTTGGTTCGGTAAAGCCCCGCACGCGGAACGTACGGTAGACCGCCTCGCCCGGAATACGCAGGCCGATGAAAGCGCTGCGCGCGTCCGGCGGTGGCACTGGCTCGTCCAGCGTCAGCGTGACCGTGCCCAGCAGCGCGCTCCGCTCTGCCGCGACGATGCGCCCGCCGAAGCCCCACTGCGTGAGATCGTGCGAGATCGATAGCATCGACATGCGGCGATAGGACAGGTACTGCAGATCCTGGGCGAAGCCGATGTCCTTGTACTGGAACAGGCTCTGCGCGAGGTGGTAGCGCGCCATCTCGGCCGCATGTGCCTCTCGACTGATGCCCTCACCGGTGAGCCGCGCAGGGCTGAGCATATCTTCGACCTTGATGCCAGGTGCCGGCACGCGCAGCATTTCGACCTTCTTGGTCGTGCTGTCGAAGTAGCTGTACTCGATCCCGTCGGCAGAGCTGGCCAGCGTGTAGTCCACGCTGAAGCTGCCCTTCTTCATCTCGGCCATGTTGACCACGCCGGAGAGCGGCTGCTCGTCCGCTGCCCACACCACCGAAAGGCGACCGCCGGCCCAAGTCGTCTGGCCCATGCCAACCAGAGCGATCGCCTGCAGCACCTCGTCGTGGTTGCGCTCTTCGGTGAGCAAGTAGTCGTAGGTGTAGCCGTTCGCCTCGCAGTGACCCATGAAGCCCTGTAGCGACTCGATGTCGATCTCCTCGTCGCTCTTGCCCATGCCGGCGATGAGCTTGCCGTTATGGTCGTAATAGCCGCGCACGTACTTGAGGATGTGCGCGCCTGGGTTGCTTGACTCTTCCGCCACCCAGCTGCCATCGCGCCAAACCGGGATCGGCTCGGCGATGTGCTCGGCCAGCAACTCATCGGGCTGGCCATTGAGCTGGCCGGTGGCCTTCATCAAGATGCCGGTGCGCGCCAAGCCGGCATAGGTAGCGGTGTCCGCCTGCACGCTGCCCATCGTCGACCACTGGAAGTCGTTGCGCTGGGTGTTGTCGCCCTCGTAGTTGCCCTGCCCCAGGATGCGCACGCGCACGTCGTACTGGCCCTTGGCCACATCCGCCGACACCGTGGCGCGCTTGCTGACGTCCAGCTTGTCGCCGGTGAACGTCTGCGTGACCAGCGTGGCCCAGATGCCGGTGCCGGCCGGCGCGTATTGGACCTGCACGGTTTCGGAGACGTTGTAGGTCTTGCCCGAGGTGCCCACGCCGCCCAGCACGTACTCCAGGTTGATCTGGATGCGCACGGTGTCGGCGCTGGTGGTGCGGGTGACGAAGTCGGCCGTATCCGGTAGCTCGCCGCCGTCGGTGGTGTCCACATTGCTGTAAAGCGGGATGGTTTCATCCGGCATCTGGCTATAGCCGGAGTGGTAAACGCTCACGCCCTCATAGCTGGACAGCTGCGTGCCTGCATTGGTGAAGGCGCCCACGCGGCCAACGCCGATGCCCGGCGTGAGCACCATGCCGATGTACTGATCGTCGCCCTCGTAGAAGGTGTAGGGCTTGCTGGCGAAGTCGGGGGCGATCAGCATGCGGCCGAACAGCAGGCCCACCGGCTCATTGGGGCGCAGACGGTTGCGCGGCGCTGCCAGGCTGTAAACCGTGCCGGCGGTACTCGGGCCGGTCGGACTCTCGACCTTCGGACCCAGCACCTTGTTGATCACCAGCGAGCCGGCCACGAAAACCGCAGACGCGGCTAAGCCGCCCCAGGCGCCCGCCACGGCACCGCCCGCACCGGCGATACCGAAGGTGAAATAGGTCAGCGCAACCATCGCCACGATGTACAGCGCGCTTCTGCCGACCGCGCCGCGCACCTCGATGACCTGGCCATCCTTCGGAAAGACATAGGCCCATAGGTGCCGCGGCACGACGCGCCCGCCAATCGACACCGACCAGTCGCCCTGGTCCAGGTCAATTACGTGCCGGTGCAGGAACTCGCACAGGCGCTCGCCCGGCTGAAGGTCCATCGCAATATGGCGCTGCCCTTCCAGGGTAACCGGGTGCGGCGTCAGAACCAGCTGGCCATCATTCGCAGGCGTGGTCATCAGACCCATGTGTAATACCCCTCGATCCTTGCGCCGAAGTCCGGCAGCTCGCGCGCCCGATGCAGCCAGCTGCTGCCGAGCGCGCTGGTTGTGTGAAGCACCCAACCCTCATGGGCCAGGTAGAAGAAGATGCCGACGTGCCCAGGCCGGCTCTGGCCCTTGTCGAACATCAGCACCATGTCGCCGTCGACCGGTGCAGCTGTCGGCACCGCATAGGAGCGCGACAGCTCGCCAAGGGCCGCCTGCCCGGCGGCACCGCGCGGGCGCCGCGCCGGCATCTGCACCTCGCGACCGAACAGCTCACGCTGTACCTGCACCACGAGGTCTGCGCAGTCGTAGCTGTCGGCGTCGTACGGGATGTTGAGGAACCGCTCAACCTCGCTGGCGCGCATCAGAAAATCCCCGGCAGCGTGTGCGGGTTGGCGCGGAGCTTCACTGCTTGCTGCCGCATGAAGAAGTCCGCGCCGATCTGCGCGGTGATCAGCGGGCCGGCAGCACGCACCCTCGTCATTGGCAGGTAGAACCGCCGAGCAATAACGTCGGGCTGGGTACGGTCGGTGATCAGGACGCGGCACATCACTACCTCATTGGGCTGCACGCGCTCCAGATCGTCGGTGATGCCGCGGCCCACGTTGTCCACCTCGAGCTGCGCCCGAGGCGTCTCGCCAGCTGATTCGGCCGGCGGCGCAAAGCGGAATGGATACCCCATATACGTGTTGCCATTGCTTACCCAATCCTCCGTGTCGTTGGCGATGCGCAACACGGCGCCCATGGATGGCGCCGTCATCTCCAGCAGCTCCAGCGGCCCGTCCGGATCCGTCACGCGCTGCCGGCGTTCAAGGAAATTGCTCATCGGCGGAACTCCAGAACAGCCTGACGCGTGCCCTGGGTGAACTCGGCGTTGGCGGACTGCAGGCGGCCAACGGCACCACCCTTGAAGCGTGCCGAGATCTGCTTACGCGTCCGCGGGTGCACCATGTCGAAGTAGCCGACACGGCCGATTTCGTCGAAGTAGAAGTCGTCGAACGCGGTCATCGATTCGGCCGTCAGGAACACCATGGTGACCGGCAGGTCCACCATGACGCGCGTGTTGATGATTGCCTGCTTGGCCGGCCCACGTTCCATCTCGGTGCGCTGCACGGACGGATCTGGCTCTTCGCCGAGATCGGTCGCAAGCAGCCGCACCCCTACGGGGAGACTGGCCATCAGCGCTGCTCCCTAAGTCCGAACCGAGACTTCGCAGCGACGGCCGTTCGTCCACCGCTTCCCATGTCATCAGCGATGATGTCGACGACGAGTTTCCGTAGCTCTCTGCCGTCAGGCGTCGTTGTCCGCTGCTCTCGCGTCTGCACCTGCCCACCTCCGTAATTGTTGATCTCGATCTTTGTCTCGGGGCTCGCAGAGCTGCCGCCTCCCGAAGCCATCGGCGCTGCCGGCACCACCTGGCCGCGGTTCCCCGGAATCAGGTAGCTGCGGCCTCCCTGCTGGAACAGCTCCGGATCCCCGCCTTCGCCCACCTCGTACAGCGAGCGCGGCGCAACCGGACCACCATTCGCGCGGCCGCCGCCGAAGCTCATCCAGCCACCGCCGGCAAACGACCCGGCATTGCTGCCGAAGTTGAGGTTGCTGCCGGCGCCTGCCGAAGTACCGGTCCACGATCCACCTGCACCGCCGCCAGTCAGCCCGCCCATGACGGTGCCGAGAAGACCGACCGCTGCCTGCTTCGCGGCATAGCGCGCGAGGTCGGCAATCATCGAGTCCACCAGGCTGCTGAAAGAGAACTTGCCGGTTTGCGCAAACTGCACAAAGGCGTCCTCCCACGAACTCAGGCTGTTGGCGAAGAACGACCCCGCCTGCTCCGATGCGTTCTGCGCGGCGAAGACGTAGTCCTCCCACACGCGGGTGAAGCCACTGCGCCAATCACCGAGCAACTGCATGCGCTGCTGCTGGTATTCGCGCTCAATGTCGAGCGAGCGCGCGAGACTCCCATCCAGTTCCGCGATTTGGGAGTTGTACGCACCGGGGCTTAGCGCAGTGTTCTTGTCCAGCTGTGCCTTTTCGAGCTTCTCCCGCTCGCGCAAGTACTCGCGCTGAATCTCCAACTGACGCTGCAGCATTTGGGTGGCGTCGGCGCCGCGGCCGATGCCCATGAGATCGACATTGGACTGCTCCTGTCGCTGCTTCTCAAGCTGTTTTAGTCGCTCGGTGAGAGCTGCCTGCGCTGCCAGCTCGCGCTGAGTGCGGAGCGATTCGTCGTTGATCTTCTCCTGCGTCACCAAGTGAGCAAGTTTCGCGTCGACCAGGTCCTTTTCGGCCCTCGTGGCTTTCCGGTACGTATCCCCAGCCCGTGTCCTTTCGGCAAACTTCTCTGCTGCAGTCAGCTTGTCCGTCGACAACGCCTGAGCATCTATCGCAGCCGTCTGCTGGTTGATCTGATTGATCAGCGTCGCGAACGACGTGTCCTTTCTTCCGATGCCCTCACGCTGGTTGAACTGCTTATCGATCTGCGCGTTGGATTGCGCGATGAGGCGTTGCATGGAGCCGTCGGACAACCGCGAATCGGGGTTGCCCTTCGCATCGCGCGCGCCTTCCAGCTTGTTGTAAAGCTCAATGATCTTGTTGCGGGCAGCGAGCTTGGCCGATTCACGGTCGAGCCCAGCCAATCGCGTGGTGAGCGCCTCCGATGCTGCCTTGGCCGCTACATCCTGCTCTTGGTAGACCTTTGCCAGATCTTCAATCGCTTTGCCTCCATTTACCTCCACCTCGAAAACCGGCGTGGGCATGCGGCCTCCGCTGATCAATGAGTTCAGGCGCTGCATCTGAGCCTTTGGCGACGCAAGCGTGGCGAGCATGTCGAACTGCAGGCCAGACGCTGGGAGCAGGTTCTTGAGCCTCCCGCCCAACTTCTCCAGCTCCGTGCTGAAGGTCATCACCTCGCCCCACGCGCCACCAACCTCGTCCTTTACATCACGCCACCATTTTACGAGGCTCGGCATTGCTGCCTCGGCCTGATTGGCGACATTGATCGAGCGCTCGTAGTAGATCTGCAGCGCTTCAGCAACAGCCTGCTGCTCGTTGCCCTCATCCTGCAGCGTGCGGATGCGCAGCAGCTGCGCCGCGGTTAGGAAGCCCTCCTGCTTATTGAGCTCGACCAACGCATCCACAGGATCACGCGCGATACGCTGGAACGCCTCGACGGTCTTGCTGCTGGCCTGGCCGGTGGATGACTCCATGCGGGCAGCCGCCTCGGCGACCATCAGGAACTGCTTGCCGGCGAACTGGCCGGATGCAGCAACGGCGGTGAGCGCGTCCACAGCGCCGCCGCGCGTCACACCGGCGAGCTTGTCCAGGTCCGACACCAGGCCGCGGAACTGCGTGCCGCTGATATCCGCATTGCGACCGGTGAGGATCAGGTTCTTCTGGAAGTCGAACAGCTCGTCCTGGCTCTGCTTCAGCGCGACCGCCAGCGCGACCGCGCCTGCTGCGGATAGCGTCAGCGGGTTGACCATGCCCAACACATACGAGGACACGGCCTTCGCCGCGGGGCCGATGCCGCCGAGCTGGTCCTTCAGCTGGCCGCCCTGCTGGATCGCCACCATCCAGATCGGCTGCCCGCTCACGATGCTGGTGACGATGTCCGTCATCTGCGCCGGGATCATGCGCATGGCCGCCGCGGTCTGGCGCGCGGTCATGCCGTACTGCTCGGTGGTGTTCTTCGACTTCAGCAGCGCCTGCCGGCTCGCCTCGATCTGCGCCTGGTACTGCTGCATCACCTGCGGCTTGATGAGGCCGAGGTCGCCGGCGCGCTCCAGCCGCTCCTCCATCTCGGCCAGGCGATTGAGGCCGGCCACGGTGGGATCGATCTGCGCGAGCAGGCGCTTGAGGTTGAGCTCCTGCACCTCTGCCGCACGCGCCGCCTCCCTGGCCTGATTGGTGGTGCGTGCCTCAGCCTCCTGCAGTGCGCGTGCCCGCGCGACCATGCGCTCCTGCTCGGTGCCAGCGCGGGCCAGTGCCGCCGCCTGGTGATCGATGCCGGCAGCCGAATCCCGCGCCGCCTCTGCCAGTGCACGGTCCGACACGTTGGCCGTGCTCTGCGCCTGCGCATACGCCATGGCCTGCTGCGCAACGCTGCGATAGCGCGCCTCCTGCTCGGCCAGCTGACGCTCCAGCTTCTCCGATGCGCTGGCGGTTGCCGTGGCACCGGCGGCGGCGTCCTTGCCCGCAGCGCTGTACGCCTGCAGGCCGGCAGCGGTACCGGTCAGCCTGCTCTCCATCGCTACCAGCGCGCTGACGATCTCGGCCTGGGCGCGGTTCATGCCCTGCAGCTCGGCAATGACCGTGCCGGTACCGGCGCCGATGCGATCCAGCGCGCCGCCCAGGCGGTCGCCCAGCACAACCGCAGAGCGGTCGATCGAGCGCGACATGGACTGGAAGTAGCGCTCCAGCCGGTCTGCCGATCCGCTGGCCTTGTCGGCTGCGGCGGCGTTCTGGTCCAGCGCTCTGGTGCTTTCGACCAGGCCGCTCGAATCGACCTTAAAGCCAAGTTCGGCGATATCCATCAATCAGCTCCAGGTGTTGCCAGGTTCGGGCGGCCGCTCGCGCGCCGCTGCTTGTTCTTCGCGCACGGCGCGCAGGTAGGCGTCGTCCATCGCCATGAGCATCTCCACCTCCTGCGGCAGCACGTCTCGGCATGCCAGCTGCTGCCACGCACTCAGCTCGGCGTAGGACAGGGCCTCGGGACCGCTGCGACGGCGGCCGGAGAGCAGCCAAAACCATTCCCATACGTGCGCGGCTTCTTCCGGCATGTCCACGTCCGGCGTCGGTTCCTCGAAGCGCGTGTTGCGCGCGCGTCGCGTCTCGCCCTTCGCGTCCGGCATGTCGTACCGGACGGTCAGATACGTGGCGTCAGAGATCCGCGTCTTCAGCGCTGCGAAAAAACTCGGCGCGGTTGCCCAGCTCCACCTCCAGCTGGTCGCCGATCCAGGGCAGCTCCTTCAGTACCTTGCGCAGGGATTCGTCGGTGAGCGCGGGCTTGTCACCATGGAATGTGAGGTCGCCCTGCCACTCCCAGGCGCCCACAGAGGCGACCAGCATGTCGGTGCGGCCCTGCTCCATCTTGGCGGCAGTGACCTTGCCCTTGCCCTGCAGGCGGTCGTCCAGTGCCTTGCGGCTGGCTGCGCGCACCTTCTGGTGGCTGTCGGGCAGCAGCGTGATGCGCAGGCCCACAGGGGCCTCGGTGGCGGGATGCTTGATGTCGATGGCGCGCTCGGCGGCAACGATGGTGGTCAATTCGGTCATGGGTGATCCTTTGCGATCGATCCGGGAGGTGGAGCAGGGGAAGCCGGCCGGATCAGATCCGGCTTATCAGGCGGCCGCCCTATCCCCTGCTGTTCGGTTACGGGGTGACGGGCGCCGGAACCTCGATCGGTTCCTGGTTCAGGGCCAGCGAGTAGACGTGCAGGACGAAGTCCTCATTGCGGCCGCCGGGCGTGCGTGGGCCGGCGACCAGGCCGCGCATGTACTCGGTTTCTCCGCTGGGGCGCTCGACCTTGAATGCGTAGGCGCTGGCGACATTCGGACGGCCTGCGGCGCGCATGGCGATCTGTCCCGGGTCCGCCAGATTGCGGGCCATCTCCACCTCGGGATCGCCGGCGTTCGAGATGCCCTTCCCCTTCAAGGCCACCGTGGTGTCCCAGGTGTCGTAGGTGACGATGTTGGTATTCAGACCACGCTCGCCGACGCTGCCGACCTTTGCGACAGGAACATAGGTCAACGCCTTGAACTGGGCCTCCGTGAGGTCGTTGTCCTGCGGCGTGACGCAGATGTAGAGCTTGGAACCGCTGTTGGTTTGTGCCTCAGCCATTGCTGATATCTCCTCGCGTTGGGCATAAAAAAACCCGCCACGGGGCGGGGTTGGGGAACTGCTGCTGGGCGGCTGCTACACGAAGCCGCGCCACATGATGGTGACCGGGTGCATGTGCCGCTCCGGGTCTTGGATGATGGTTGAGGTCCAGGGCATGCGGTACACGCGCATGCCGGCGAAGGTCGTGCCCTTGGCGAAGGCGGCGATGATCTGATCGGTGATGCGCGTGCCGGCCATGATCCCGCCGCCGGGGCGGTAGCACGCTGACAGCTGGCCGAAGCCCTGCAGCAGCGACGGGCCATCATCGGCCATGCCGTAGTTCTGCGTTTCGTTCGGGAACCACTGCAGCTCCAGCCATGCGCCAGCCGTCGGCGGGGTGAAGGCCAGGCCCGGGTAGGAGCACGGCAAGCCCTGCGCCGCGGCGAACGCACCGACCAGGCCCGCGAAGGCGTCGTAAATCTCGGTGTCGATCATGGGATGCGTGCCTTCACCTTCGCGGTGACCTCATCGACGATGAAGTCCCAGTTCTGCGCGGCGGCGCGCATGAAGCCCTTGCCGGCCTGCTCGTATTGCCTGCCCAGGCTGTCCTTGCCGCTGAAGCCGTGTTCCATGCGCAGCGCATAGGCTGCGGTCCAGCCGGCCCACACCGACTCGCCCAGCTGTAGGGCGGCGAAGACAAGCGCGGGATCGCCGCCCTCTGATGTGGCTGGGCCATCCTTCGACGCCACTGCCGAGTTGCGTAGGAAGCCGGTATCCACGGGCATGCGCCCGCCCCTGCCCTCGGGCGTGTTCGCTTGATCCATCACCGCCTGCGCGGACTCGCGAAAGATGGCCTCTTGCCGCTGCTTCGCCTTCTCCGCGAATGCCCGCACCTGGTCACCGAACTTGCTTGCCACGTAGCACCTCTGCCGTCATGTCGATCCGGTACTGCTTCGTGCAGCGGCAACCGACGATCTCGTCTGCGCCGGCGCCGAGGCTTGTGTCTCCCGGGTAGTTCATCCGCGCGCCGCTGGGCGATTCGAACGGCTCACCGAACATCCGCCGCTGCCCGTTCATGGCCTTATGCGTGTGTCGCGTGCGCTTGTCGCCGGTGTCCGACCAAGTGCCGATGACGTTCTCGGCAGCCAGCGCGCCCGATTCGATCTGCTGCCGGTAGGCCTCTTCGCGCCCAGCGTTCATGCTGCTGATCGATTCGGTGCGGGCGATCATCTCGCCGCGCAGCTGCAGCAGCCGGTCGGCATAGCGCCCTGCGATCTTGTCGATGTCGGCCTGCGACACCGGCTTGCCGGCGGCGATGGCGCGCTTGACGATGCCGTCCAGGCGTTTGTCCCTGCGCTGGCGCCTGAAGTACTTCGCCATTTCCCGTGGGTCGCCGCTGGCCAGCTGCTGCCGCATGTTGATGACGAACTGGCCCTGCTGCGCCGTCAGCCCGACCATGCCGCCGCTGCGCCTGCCGTTGGCGCCCACGCGTCCCACGATGTCCAGGGCGCTCTGCCGAGGGTTCTGCCCCGCCGTCATGCCCTGCACCAGTACGCCGCGTATCAGCTCCCGCTGGTCGTTGACGATGCCGGTGACCAGCTTGGACGACGCCTCACGCAGCCACCGCTCCGCTGCTGGGTTCCGCAGGTCGAACTTCGGGCGCAGCGCCGGCGACTGCACGGCTGTCCTCGGGCGGTAGTTGCCGGTGATGATCGGATCGAGCGACAGGCGCATCCGGGGCATCTCCGAAACGCCCTGCTGCCCGCCGGCGCTGTACGCGCTGCGCAACGCCTCGGCCAGATCGGCAAACCGCGGCTCGTCCAGCCCCATGACCGTCAGCACGTCATCTACCCGCCCGGCCTGCAGTAGGTCGGTGATGAGCTGGACGCCCGTCTGATTGGTCACCTCACGGATGGCACGCAGGAACGCATCGCGGATCGCCGGCTCCAGCCGCGTCGCCAGCTGGTCAAGTTGGCGGGCGGTCGTAGCAGCCATCAGCGTCTCGCATGGAATTCGTAGAGCAGCACCTGCCCACCAGGGGACAGAGGCTGCAGGTCAATAAAGGTAAACAGATCGTTACCCAGCACGATGCGGTCGCTCAGGGTGGGCACCGTATCGATCGCGGTGCTGATCAATCCCAGCTTGTCGCCCTTGAGCACCAGGGTGGCGTCCCGATTGGTGAGGCTGTATTCCAGCTCCACCACCTTGCAGTCGTGCTGCGTGGCTGGGCCCGGCTGCGGGTTGTGCGGCGGTCCCGTCGGTGCACCTGCGCGCTGCAGCTGGGCGGCGAAGCCGTAGCGATCGATCAAGCGCGTGGCCGTGGCCTGCAGCCGGTCATAGAAGGCGCTCATACGACGAACACCGCAGGGCCGATGGCTGGCATCCGCAGCAGTGGCGCCACGATCTCATCAATGGCCGGCACCAGCGGCCGGTTAGCAGGCTGCCCAGCAGCTCCGCTGTCGGCGTAGGTCACCTCGATCGGCCCCACCTTCTCCCGGGTCACCGCCTCGGATGCCACGAAGTCGGGGGATAGGCTCCCCGGCCTGGCCAGCTCCCGCAGTGCCGCCTCATACGTTGCCCGCTCCACCTCGCCCGGGATCTCCTCCGGACCGATGAGCGCGCCTGCGTTGTCGGTTGCACCGGTGCGGGGCCACTCGTTGGGCTGGCCCCGCCCTGCGGTACGCACGCCAGGGAACATGGACTGCCACCGGCCCGAAAGCAGCAGCACCCGGTACCGGCCGTCGATGTAGTCGGTCCCGCGCACCAGGGCTGCCGTGCGCGCAGCCTCGCTGCCTGCTGCCCAGGCGGAATTGCCCCGGGCCAGGTGATAGTCGTCTGCTCCTGCCAGCGTGCCGTACATGGTCAATCCTCGTCGGGAGCAGGCGCGGTTGCATCGGTGACTGCCAGAACGCCTTGGTCGATCCAGGCGCGCACGGCTGCGTTTTTGCTGTGCACCTCCCAATCCTTCACGGTGGTCGGCACGCCTGGCTCGAGCGGGGTTCCGTCAGGGAAGTGGAACATCGCACGAGACGTGTTTGTGATCTTGATCATGCCTTCTTCTCCTGTACGTTCTTCAAGGCGGCCTGCAGCGCTTCGACCGATGCCCGCCGATCCTTCTTGATACCAAGCGCAGCAAGTTCAGCAATCAGCGCATCCTTGTCGTCAGGCGCAGTGCCCTCCCCCGTGGATTCACCGGTGTTGGTGTCGCTGTCGGCATCCCTATCGGGCAAGCCCTCGATTCCTTCGCTGCTTGTCGCCAGATCTGCCTTCATCTGCGTGATCGAACCCAGCAGCCGCGCTTCGCGCTGGTCTTCCGGAAGAGCATTCCACTCGTCTGCAGTCAGATTGGAAGCCTCGAATGCATGGCGAACCACGTCGCCCAACTGGACGTTGTGCGCATCGTCGTCCGTCAGCGGGATGAGGGCGGGCAATTTGTCACTGGCATAGAGCATCGGTGGAACTACGGATTCGAGCTTGAGGAACCCACACCGCTGATAGAAAGGCAGCATCTTGGGATCCACGTCGAACTCACCCTCACCGCGCGCCGGCAGGCGGCCCTTGGATCCGTCGGCAAGCTGAATATGGTGCGGCGAGTTGGTGTGGTTTTTGATCTTGTGCACGTCTGTTTCCTTGTCAGGGGTGGCCCCGCGCTCAGCAGGGCCACCCGTCAGGTCAGGCGGCCGGAACCGGCGTGATGCCGTCCAGGTAACGGATACCGGGCTTCTTGATATCCAGCTGCCCGATACGGCCCATGCCCGGGACCACGAAGTTAAACGGGCCGTCCTGGTAGATCGGCCAGAACCGATACGCCATCGGCATCGGTAGCTCCAGCACGTCGGCGGTGTTGCGGTAGGCGACCAGACGACCACCGCCGGCAACACCGACCGTTGCGGCACGCGAAAGCGCCGGAAGCTCGCGCAAGTTCAGTGGACGACCGGTGCGCCGCGTGTAGGCGTTGCGCGTCTGGACGTAAGAGGCGATGGTCTCGTTCGGCGAGGTGACACCGTACGGAGTCTCCTCGATGTACTTCATGGCCAAGGGCGGCAGGAGCACCGTGTCAGCCAGGAGCGAGGTCAGGATGCCGTTGCCGGCGTTGACCGGACCGATCACCGCGTTGTTGATGTCCGCGACGATCTCTTCGGGAGTCTTGTTGCCGGTGCCGTCGTTCAACACCCATGCCGAGCTCGGTGCGCCAGTTCCGTTGGCCGCGGCCGCAATCGGTGTAACCGCCGCAGAGTTGATGAGACCCGTCCAGCCCTTGAGCTGCGCGCCGATCAGTGCCGATTCCCAGATAAAGACTTCCGAGGCGAAGCGTGCAGCTTCAGCGCGGCGCGCAGTCAGCGGGAAGTTGGAGAACTGGGCCTTGCCCACCTCGCCGATGTTCCACTGGTAGCCCACGGCGTATTCCGCGAAGGTGCTGGTGACGATGTTGAGGTTAACATCGGCCAGCGGGATGTCCTTGGCATACGTGGACTGGAACTTGGCCTCACCGACCTTGTCCATGATCAGCGTGTCCATGCCCGCCGCCCACTCGGGAATGTTGGTGTTGATAGGGATGAGCGAACCGTAGTCCATCTCGGCGTATTCGATCTCGTACACCTGCGTGTTGAGAACGTGCGACTGCTGGCGAGCGAAGCTGAGCACCGCCGCCTGATCACGGATATCCATTGTGTTCCTCCTGATTACGCGGCCGGAGCTGCGGGGGTGCGGCGCAGACGAATCTTCACCACGCCGTTGGCGGCAGCGGTGCTATCGAACTCAGCGCCAGGGATGAGGGTGCCGCTTGCGGTGTTGCTGTAGCCCTTCGCGGCGTCGTCCCAGTAGACGAGGCCGCCGGCCGTGCACGCACCGCTCGCCTTGGCCCAGATGGTGCCCATGTCACAGATGGGCAGGTTTGCACCGAGCGGGTATTCCTGAGCGGCGTCGACCGGGCCGTCCACCACGGTCACGTCCTGCTCGGTGATGCCAAGGAACTTGCCGGTGGTGAACTTGTTGGCCTGGTCGTCAGCAGTGCCGCGCTGTACAGGGTGGCCGAACCCGATGCCGGCAACCTGCGCAATGCGGGTGATGGTGTTCCACTCTTCCGAGTTGGCGCGGCGACCGGCGGTGCCGGGCAAGGGCTTTTCGGCCCAAGTGGTCTGGAGCATGGGCATGATTAGGCCTCCTTCTTGCGGTTGAAGCGGTCCAGGGAGCGCTGGTAGGCCTTGTCTTCGAGAGACTGGGCGTCGTTGGCGGAGATGCGTGTGGCGCCATCGCTCAGCGCACGCGCCACCGGGTCGGTGGCTTTAACGCCGTCCGCGAGGATGTCGAAGCGCGCCTCGATGTAGGCGTCACCCTTGCCGGCGATGGCGGCGTCGCCGAGCTTGCCGACGACGGCCGCCTTGCGGACGTCCGCATCGCTCTTGCCGCGATAGTCAGCGTCGTGGATCGACTTGGCCGTGGCCAGCAGGTCACCACGCGCCTGCACGCGTGCATCCAGGGCAGCGGCGTCCAGCACCTTGCCCTTCAGGTCGTCGATCGCGGCGTCGCGCTTGGCAATCTCCGCATCCTTCACCGCGAGGGCTGCGGTATGGTCGGTTGCCTGGCGCGCGGCAACTGCGTTGGAGTCGGAGAGCTGGCGCTGCAGCTTGTCGATGGCGATGGCGCTGGCGTCGGTGCATTCGACCGGCAGCCCATCGACCATGACGGTCCGGGTGTTGGTGTTGCTCATGGTGTTGTTCCTCGTTGGGTTGTCGGCGCGATCCTTTCCACCGGGGGCGCGCCCATCCCCGATGCGAAGCTCTTCCGCAGTGGGCGTTCCCCAATGCGCGTCCCCGATGCGGGTGTTGCCCGCCCGGGGGTTGTTGTCTGGCAGGTAGGCCACGTGGTTGAAGCGCAGTGGGCTGGCCTGGCGGTACTGGTAGGGCGTGCCGTCGGGAGCGATGCCCTGGTCAGCTACGACCTGCACCGAGTAGCCGGCGGACAGCGAGCGAGCGCCGGCGGACACCTCCTTCGCCGCGGCTGCATCCATGACTGCCATCGGTGCCACGACATGCTCGCCATCGCGCACGACCCGGCCGCCTACCTGGCCGACCGTCAGTTCCTTCCAGTTGTCCGCGGTAACGCCGTTCGGCGGATGGCCGCGGGTGACCGGGCGCCCGACGAGCGAGCGCATGCTGTCCTCCTCGAACACCGTGTTCGGGTCGCGGTAGACGCCGTACACAGCGGACGCCTCGTCGCCAGTGAGGCCAAGCTCCCGACCGAGGTAGTGCTGCACGTTGCCCGCCCGGCTGACCTTTGCGTCCCCGACCAAGAAACCGTCACGCGTGTAGGAAAGACCCGACGCGTCGAGCGTCAGGCTGTCGAAGATCTCCATGGTTCATTCCTCTTGCTGCTGCGACTGCTGCTTCGCGCTGCCCTGCTGCGCCGTCTCGGCGGCCAGCGTGGCGGCCGCCATCTCTTCCTCGGCCTGCTCTTCCTGCCAGTCGGGGTTCGCCTTGATGAAGTCGTCCATCGCCGATTCCAGGCCAGGCGCTACGCCCGCCTCGGTCAGCATGTTCACCGCCACCTCGGCCAGCACCTCGTCGGGAATGAGCTTGGTGTCGGCCAGGGTCTTGATCGTGTCGGCCGTGGTCTTGCCGTTGGTGGCGCGCTCGGTGTCGCTGGTCTGCCACAGGCTGCGCCAGCTGTAGAACACGTCCTTCGGTCGGCTGCCGAGCGCCGAGTAGATCAGGCACTCATCCAGCACCGACATGGCCGGCGTGTAGATGAGTTCCTGGCCTGACTTGATGCGGTCGTAGTAGTTGCGGATGTCGTTGTCGCCGGTGCTGTTCAAGCCACCGGGCGACTGCCCCAGCAGACGCGTCAACGGGATATCCGCCGCGCCCGAAACCTGCTGCAGGAAAGCCAGCATCACGTCGACCAATCCGCTAAAAGACGCCGACTTCTGCGTGTACGTCTCCTCCCCATCCAGCACCAGCATGCCGTTGATGCCCTTGGCCATCGCCGCGAGCTGAAGCCGCTGGAGCAGCTGCGCCTCATACGCTGGATCTGCCAGCTGCGACATAAGGTTCGGGATGTTCAACACATCGACCTTCGCCTCGAATACCAGGCTGGCGATGTTGGCGCTCGTGCCGTCCGCCTGCTTTACCGCGTCGCTGATCGACATCAGGACCGAGTCGCCCCAGCCGTCACCGTGATCGATATCCGGATCCGGCCGATGGGCACCGTGCAGGATGACCAGCCGCGAGGGATGAATCTCGACCTGGCCGGCGCGGGCTGAGGTGAGCCTGTAGAACGCAGGACGACCGAAGGTTGGCGACTCAGCGTCGCGATCCAGCTCGCCTGCGGTCAGGATGCGCTTGGTCAGCACGTTGAGGTGCTTGATGCCCTCCTTCCTCAAGCGCGCCGGGTCCAGGGGCTTGCTGACATCCGACTCGCCGGTGCCGATGTAGATCGCAGCGCCACCGAACAGCCGCGCCTTGGTGTGCGCCTCCAGCAGCTTCACCTGCAGGCCCAGGCGCTTCTCCTCCGCCTCGAGGTCGCTTATCTGAGTCTGATCGGCATTCCACGTCCGCCAGTTGCGGCAGCCGTCGAGCGCAGGGATGTCGATGATCTTCCGAGCGAGCCACGTGCCGCGGTAGGCGTTGCTGGCGTCCAAATCACTCAGCGGCGCGAGCGCGTAGTGGCTGTGCACCGCCTTGTCGCGCCCAGTGCCCAGGTTGGCCACGAGATTGACCAGCCCGTCTTTAAATTGTGCGAGCTTGCCCATCAGAGTGCGTTTCCAAGGTTGTAGGTGCTGCCGGTGACCAGCTCAGCGAATGCGCCAGAGAGCGCGTCCACCTGGTCGTCGTGTTTGGCGTTGGGGAACTCGGCGATCTCCTCGAGGAAGGCCGCAACCCAGGGGCCGCTCACCAGCTTGATGTTCCCGGCCTCGGCCTGTGCTTCCACCGGCGTCGCTCGGACCTCCTTCGATCCGGATTCGAGCGCAGCCTTGATATCCCAGCCCGCCAGCAGCTTGACCTGGTGCGCGGCATTCGACTTGCCGGCGGCGCCGGGATCCTGCGGGATGCGCACCTTGATCGTCCGACCGTCCTGCCGGGCCGTGTTCGTCAGCATCCGCTCCACGCCGGCGGGCGACACCTGGTCGCGGACGACATCGAGCACGTAGTAGATGCCGGCGACCTCCCCCAGCAGCAGGCCGACCGTGTAGTCCGGGTCGCTGCTGGTCTTCTCCTTCGGATCGGTCGCCGCGAAGTCCCAGCGCCGAACCTTGCGCGCCGCCGAGATAGCCGGCGCTGCTTCCACAACCTCGAACCATTCCCGCTTGAACGTGCCGCCATCGCGCGGCGTCGGCCGCTGCTGGTACTGGCCGGCATATGCGTAGCTGCCTTTCGCGCGCTTCAGTCGATCGACCTCGGCGCGCGGGAAGCGCTCCGGAAACAGCAGCTCGCCTTCCTGCGTGCGCGGATCCTCGAAGAACAGCTCCCCGTCGATGTACGTCCGGCACGGCCCGCCCGTCTTCTTGCCGTCCTTGTCTATCCGCTCCTCTTCGAACTCCATCGGGAGGTTGAGGTGGACGAAGCCCAGGTCCAGCTCCATCGCCACCGCCGCAATATCCCGCTGGTGCAGGCGCTGCATGATGATGACCATGGCCGACGACGTGATGTCGTTGAGGCGGTCGGTGATGCCCTCGCGGAAAATGCGGACTGCGGTCTTGCGCTCGGCCTCGCTTTCGGCGGTTTCGGTCGAGTGCGGATCGTCGACCTTGACCCGGTCGCCGCGGCCGCCGGTCATTGAGCTGAAGGGGCGAGCCTCGCTGAAGCCGTTGCCGGTGTTCTCGAACTTGCCCTTGGCGTTCTGGTCGCCGCGCAGCTTCATCGGCCAGGCGGCCTGGTACTGAGCGCTGTCGATGAGGCGCCGCAGCTTGAGGTTGTCGCGCAGGACGTTCGGCTGGCTGTAGGAGGTGGCCAGCGTCTGCAGGTCCGGGCGACCGCACGGCCCCCATTCCCACGCCGTCCAGAACACCAGCACCAGCGACTTCATCATGCCGGGCGGCACGGTGATCAGCAGGAACTGGATGCGCCCTTCGGTGACAGCCTCCAGGTGCTGGCACATCGCTCGCAGCGCCCAGCCGATCTTCAGCGGCCTGGTCGGCTCCAGCACCCGCCAGTGCTCGCGGATGAAACCCTCCAGCGACTGCGAGCGCGCCCTGATCCCCTCGACATCCTCGGCAATGCGCTGCCGCTCGCGCTCAGCTGCCCGCCTGGCCCGCTCCGCCCGGATCTCCGCCAGCGTCGGCAAGCGGACCGAGGATCTGTTCAAGGCGGTCGAGTTCATCGTCAGTGATCTTGCTCAGGTCGTAGGTGCCGATCGCGCCGGTGTGATGCCGCTTCTCGACCAACAGCCCGGCGAGCTTGCCCTTGCCCATGGTCGCGGTAACCGCGGCGCTCAGCTGCTTCTCCTTCAGCGCCATGCGGCGTGCCTGCTCAAGCTCAGCCATCAGGCTGTCGACGGTCACCTCGGCCTTGGCCGCCATCCGCTTCTGCCCCGCGCGCACGGCTGCAGCGACTGCAGGAAGCTTCAGCAACCGCGAGCCCTGTTGCTTGGCGGTCTTCTCGCTGTACCCGGCGCGGATGGCCGCCTGGGCTGCGTTCTGGTCTTTCAGGTACTCGGCGACGAAACGCTGGATCCTGGGCGTCAACTTGGCCGATGCACGCGTCTCGGGCTTGGGTTTCTTGTTGGGCATGGGTTTGGCCCTCCGGGTCGGGCCGAGATCAGGTGAGTCGATCGCTACCGCCGACTGGGCGCTCTGGGAGGATTCGGCGGTGGCGCAGGCCTGGCACCCTTGGGTGGTGGATTGCTGCCCTTGCGGCCAGCTTCCGGATTCCAGTAGGACAGGCTCACGGCATCACCTCGGCTGGTTGTCTGAGGGCTTGATATCGGTCAACGGCTTCGTCGCGCTCGGATTGGGCGAGCTCACAGGCTCGTACAACTCGCGCCGCGCTTGCCCCGCGTAGTCGGTCTTGTTCAGCAGCTTCTGCGGCAGCGGCGGCACCACCGGACAGACGGTCGGTTTCACAACCGGCCCACAGCCGCCGAACCCGGCCAAGCTCGGAGTCACGGCCAGCAACAGCAGCCGCAATGCGCGCGTCGTAGTCAGCATCGATCTTGTCCTCTCGGGTGGCGGCCTTGTCGCCGGCTTGCTGTGCGGATGCGGCCTGCTGGTGTTCGGTCGCCCGAGCTGCCTGCTCACCTTCCAGGGCGCCGAGGGCGGCCCCTGCCTTCTGCTCGCTGGTGGCTGCCTCGGCCTTATCACCGCGCCAGGCCCAGCCGGCGCCGATCATGGCGGCCGACCACAAGAGTGCGGCGATGATGGCGATCGCTATGCGATTCATGGCTCAACCGGCCAGCTTGTCGCGCAGCCGGAAGCCCAGCAGCGGCCAGATCTTCGCCACGGCGTTCTGGCGAGCGATCTTGCGGCCGATATCAGGGTCGAAGTTCTCCGGGCTGGCGCAGGCCGACTCACCGGTGACAGTGAAGCCATTGCGCAGCCGCAGGACGCAGAAGGTAAGCAGCCGCAGCTCACCATGCACCCCGGCTACGACAGCCTCCGGATTGCAGTGCGCGGCGGCCTGCACGCCTTCCTCGGCGGTGAAGAAGTACTGGCCGCTGATCTCCGCCTCGATATCGATCGGCGTCACGCGTGGCGCGGTCAGGCCCTTGGCCTGGATTTCCTGCTCGATGCTCTTGTCGTCCATCTCAAACCCTCGTGTTGGTGTAGGTGATCCAGATCCATGCCAGCGCGGCCAGCAGCAGGCCGCACAAGGTGGCGATCAGCCAGCCGGGTGGATCGCGTGGAGGCGGCAAGCCGCGGTCCCAGTGGTCGGCCATGTCAGGAGCCAGCCTCTCGCTGCGCCCGGTAGTAGTAGCCACCGATGGCACCCATCAACGGCCCCAGATTGCCCAGGAGCAGCATGAGCACGTCTTTATTGCCCGCAGGGATCTCAGAATTGACGAGCACAGCGATGGCCAGGCCGTAGAGCAGGAAGACGATCAGCGCGATACCCAGCCGGGCTGTGCCCATATTCCTGGTGATGAAGGTCATGGCGAACCCGCCGATGCTCCCATCACCAGCTTCATGACCAAACGGCTCACCGCCCGTTTGTCGCGGTCGGTGGACAGGCTGAAGTAGTCCCACCGGAACTCCTGGATGATCGAGCCGAATTCCACCCAGTCACCTTTGCGGGCCGCCGCCCATAGCTCGCTGCTGCCGCGCACTGCCTCGGCGCCGATGATGTCGGCGATCGCGATGATGTAGGGCAGCGAGGGGCGCATCTCCGGGTGGACCGTCAGCAGCTCGAAGAAGCGCCCGCGCAGCATGTGCTGCGCGACCATCAGATCCTCCGTCAGCTCCAGGGTGGCCACCTGCTCACTCTGGTCGCGCAGCTCGATCGCTCGGCCGTAGCCGAGCCGCATCACGTTGTGACCGTCGCGGCGCGGGCGCTGCGTCAGGCCCCACACCTCTTTCAGCAGCACGACCGCCTCGTCGCGCGATTCGCGCTCGACCTGCAGCAGGCCTGCATCGTCCAGGTCCGGCATCGTCATGCGCTCCCGACCTTGCCGCCTGCCTTCGTATACGCGGCGATGAGCTTTTCGATCTTGTGCTCCGGCTGGCCGTAGCCGGCGCCCGGCAGGCTTGCCCACAGGTTGCGGACCTTGGCCACCGCTTCAACGAAGCGACCGGCCTGGATGTCGGCGATCGCGCGGCGCTCCTTGATCAGCTGCAGCGCCCAACGGTCCTGCGAGAGCGGGCCGAAGTCCGGCAGCTTCAGCAGGTCGCGGTAGTGCGCGTAGTCCTTGAGCATGAACTGGTAGCGGCCGGACGCGTTGCTGGTCAGGCCCTTCGAGTTGATCGCCTTGGACTTCCGACCACTGGCGAACGGATGCCGGGAATAGTCGGTGAAGATCTCCGGCTTGCGATCGGCGCCGGTGACGATGACGTCATACCCGGCGTTCTTCGTGGCCGGGCTAGTGGACGTGCCCTCGGAATGCGCGAGCATGTCCAAAAAGGCCACGACATTGCGGCCACCAGCTTGCTCAGGCGTGATGACCGGCATGGTCACATCTCCAGGTTGAATAGTTGGCCGGTTACGGCTCCGGCAGCTGCCTTACACAGCCGATTCCCGGGCGTCTCACGACGATGCCGGCAGGCTGCCGCGCAGCCGGATGGCGGCGCAGCAAACGCGAATAGGTGCCCGTCCCGCGGTCCAGCGAGGCGCATTGCTTGATCTGGCGAGGGGATCGGGCGAACTGGCGCGGGCCACCGGCAGGTTCCGGTGCTTGCCCCGAATCAGCCCCCGTTTGGCTGATCCGGACCCGCAGAAACGCAAAAACCCGGCGCTTGGCCGGGTTTTCGAGAGGGAGTTTTTGACAGTTGCAGAATTAGGTCATTTGAGTGTGCAACTTGTCAAGCATCTTGATTCGGTTGGAAGTCAGCCAGCTCCCACTCACGTCGGATTATGTAGACCGCCGGCGTTCCATTCGAAAAGTTACGTCGCGCGCATTTGTACACCTGAGGCTGGACCGGACCCCACTCCCAAAACTCCGAAAAATAGTGCTCGGCGTCGGTGCCACTGAGCTCTAAGAACTTGTCCAACCTCATCAGAAGCGAGACGTGTCCCCCCTCGACTCGCCAATCGCCGATTGGCAGTCTGTTTAGCCAGCTGAAATCTGCCACCGCTGCTCTCCCTAGGCCGCCAATCGGCCGCCCATGAAGTCTATCCCGCGCTGCAGCTCCCGGCGGTACTGCCAGATCGAAAGCGAACCTTGGTACTGCTCAGCCACAACCCTGGCCTTCACCGCCTGGCTCGCCGCCATGGTGAACTCTGTGCGCACCACCAGCACGCGCAGTGGGAACTGCCGAGACATCGAGGCCAGGGCGCGGTCGATCCAGCGCAGGTCGTCGGGGATGCCGATGTCGACGGCAACCTCCGGATTGTCGTGCGGCCTGTCGGCGTCGTTCCTTGCCCGGATCGGATCGACCGCCCAGGACGGGATCTCGCCCAGCCCTTTCAGTCCAGCCTGTTCGGCCATGAAGCGCCGGCGCTGGCGACCGTCTCGCTCGACCAGCTCGCAGAATGCCTGCTCCACCGTCTTGGGTGCATAGTCCTTGGCGTTTTCAAGCACGTGCCGACTGCGGTCAGCGCGGCTCAGGGTGTACCGGTTTGCGTGGGCGTATCCCCAACGGCGCAGCTCATCGAGCAGCGGATCTTCATTACGCCGCATGGCGAAATTCCTCCAACGTTTCATCATCCAGCCGGAACTGGGGCAGCCTGCCGTCGTCCTGGCACATCCCCATCTGCCGGCTCTCGTTGCCCTTGCAGTGCACGATCGCCAGCGTGCGGTCGCGGCAGCTGCAGAATGCGCACAGGCCGCGCTTGCGCACCGCGGCGCTGTAGCGCTTGCGCAGCAGTTTTTCGTAATACGCCTCCGGCCGGCTCAGGTTGGTCGGGTTGAGGGTCATGCAGCCAGGGCTCCTGGCTGCGTCTTCTGCTCGTGCCACAGCGCCAGCAGCAGGGCTTCGGCGCGGCCGTCGTCCTTCTTTCGCTGCAGCTGCGCCGCGGCAGACGGGAACCGGCGGATAGCCAGCTGCCGCGATGCGTCCTTGTTCTGACCGATCAGCCCGAAATGGCGCTTCCAGCTCTGCGGCTCGGCCAGGCTGAAGGGGATGCCCATCACCTCGAGCACCGCCTTCGCCTTGGCGTAGCTCTCGCCGAAGTTCATCGACGACTGCGCGCCGGCCTGCCGGCCGTCCTTCGGCGGCATCGCGCGCACCCGCTCCACGCAGCCGGCGAATGTCGCGCCGGGATGCTGGCTGCGGATCTCTCGGATGAAGACCGCGATCGCACGCGCATCCACTTCCTGCTTCTTGCCGACCGCCATCGTCGGCATGTCGATGATCGGCCCAGCCTCACCATCGATCAGTGCGGCAACAGCGCCCGACATGCCGGGGTCGATCCCGAACACCACGCGCAGCGTCATCGTGCACCTGCCTTCAGCGCATAGGCCTGCTGCGCCCGCTCGCGTGTGCTGGCGATCGCCTTCTGCTTGCCGGCGGCGACGCGCCGCTCCACCTCGGCAATCGTCTCGGCGCCGTCGCGGATTGCATCCAAGCAGCGCGCATAAGCCGGATAGGCTCGCGAGAACTCGGCGGCGCTGGCAAACACCTTGCCTTCGAATCGGATCGGGGTTGCAGTCATGGCTGCTTCTCCAATTCGGTCAGCAGCGCGTCGCCCTGCTTCACCGACTCGTGCGCGATCCACTCGCTGACCTTCATGTCTTTCACGGCCGCGTGCCGCGCCAGACGGTTGTAGCCGTCCTCGCTCTGGATGCTGCCGACGATCCCCTGCATTGCCGCCTTGGCGAACTCCTCGCGCTTGGTCAGACGCTCCACGCGCTGATCGCCGTTCGAGATCAGCTTCGCTGATTGCTGGATGCTCATGCCGCCCTCCTCCGCTCTTCATCGGCTTCGTCCCAACCCTCGCGCCACGCTTCGCGGAGCAGCGCGCCCTCCTCGCCCATGGCGTACTTCGGTGAATCGTCTCGCCTCTTGCTGGCTTGACGTGCGCGGTGGCCGGCGAGCCGGGCGTTCTCGTACGTTTGCTGGTTCAATTTTCTGTCTCCTGACGTGGTACTGGCTGGAATTTGTGGTGGCATTGCTTCGCAGCTAGGTAGGCGTCTCGGGCGCCCTCCTCGCTGTCGAAGTAGCCGAGGTGGTGTGGCATCCCATCGACCCGAATCGAGGCGACCCATCTGCCGTCTCTGAAGCGGTAGACCCCAACAAACTTGGAGGAAACTCCGTTTCCACTTCGCTGGATCTGCTTGGCCCGGTTCTGCTGGTTTTGACCCGGAGATGCCTCGCGCAGATTGGCGACACGGTTGTTGCGTCGATCACCGTCGATGTGATCGATCTGCTGCGTTGGCCAAGCTCCGTGCACGTACAACCAGGCCAGCCTGTGAGCTAGATAAATGCGACCATCAACCTGGATCTGGATGTACCCGCGCGCCTGAGGGGTTCCGGCTCTCTTTCCGATCAGCTCTCGTCGTTTGGCAAATCGCCACACGAACTGGCCGGTTTCCAAGTCGTAGTCCAAGAGCTCCCGCAGTCGCAGCTGCGTCAGTACGCCTTCAGTCATGCCGCCCTCGTGATGTTGAGTAGTTGGTCCTGGTAGTCCTGCCAGGCTTCAGTGCCGCGGCCGCCCAGGACGTCGAACGTCCAGGCACGGAACTCGCGGGCGTGGTGCTTGAAACTTGGTCCGAAGACCTCGCGCATGCGGTCGCGGGTCATGCCGGGCATCTGGTCGCCGTCGTGGTGCCAGGCGCCGAGCGCGACGACTGCGTGCTGGCCGATCTGCTTCTGGCCGTGCAGGTCGCCGAGGTTGCGGTGGTGAATCTGGGTGTGGCCGCACTGGATGGCGCGCTGGAGGCCAGCAGCGATGCGCCAGCGGCAGACGACGCAGCCGAGTGCACGCGCGGCGTCCTGGTAGGCCTGCTCGGTTCGGGTAGCGGGCTTGATCGCACGGCGCATCAGCAGTCACGACAGTTGTGCGGCATGGAACGTCCGGGCATGCTGCGCAAAAAAGATTGAGGCACCATCGAATGGCATCCCGAGAGCTGTGCTTCCCCGCGATTTGGACATTCTGCGAACGGCCTGAGGCCTGGGCAGTCTGGGCCGCAATAATCCAGGCCATCCTCTCTGCAGCCGCTATTTTTTTCGCGGTTCGGATTGCTACAACCCAAGAGCGCCGAAATCTCAGCAGAAAAGCGGATGTCCTCGTTCATCTCATTGATCACGCTGAGGCAACCGCGGCCGCAGTGCTTAACGCTGGCCGCGATGGGTTCATCCAGGCTCGATCGCTTGCCGCAGCAGCCGGACAAAAATTTGGTCAGATCGGGCAGGCACTCGATAGTGTCCAACTCCAGGACCTGCCGGATTACCGACTTTTGGCACCAATCCAAACCACCGCTCGAACATGTCATCACCTCAATCGGGAGATGCAGAAAATCTCTGCTATGTCGACAACTCCTGAACCGACATCCGACTATCTCCACGCCGTTCGTCGTGCTAGGCCAGAACTTGAAAAGTTCTACGACGAGGCTGCGGAAGTTGCGAATGAACTCGTTGTACGCAGCCCAAAACAGTGGTTCTACTGGGCCTTTATGAAGCTCGGCTGGAGCGGGAGCGATCACTAGGCAGCCCTCATTGATTCTGTGCGCTGGACTCTCTGCCCCTGCGCCATCAACCAGAACTCGCCGACCACCTCGTCAAGCATTACGTGCGCATACGCCGCGCCGATATGGCGAGTGATGCCTTCGAACAGCCGCCGGAACTCGTCCTCTTCCATCGAATCGAACGCCAGCGACCGCGCGACGGTGACGGGGATCGTTTCGATCCTCGGCAGGACCTCGCGCAGCAGCTTCGCGGCACCAGGACCGAAGGCTGCATCTGACGCGGCAAGCACTGCGGCGACAACCGGCGTGGCGTCCATGTCGATCTGCTCGCAGCAGACGTTCGCTTCGCGCTGCAACTGCTTGATCGCCTCGTGGCTGTCCAGACCTTCCCAGCCTTCGACGTTCTCGACCATCAGCTGGCCGATCTTGTGCAGTAGCCGGTGGCGCCAAGCGTCGCGCGGCGCCTTGATTTCCAACCGGACCTCCTGCCCGCGCCGATAGCCGCGCTGCTTCATCAGCTCGCGGTCGACCGGGTGCTCGGCGAGCATGGCCAGCCTCTCCTCGCCGGTGTCCATCACCACCACGCGCTCGATCAGCGCATAGATGGGGCGCGATGCGCGCTTGGCGCGGATCTTCTTCGCTGCTGCGGTCATGGTCATGCGTCGACGTCCTGCCGCTGTGCGCGGGGCTTGAGACTGCGGTAGCCGCGTGCGCGTGGCGCCGGCTTGCCGTCGTCGCTCTCGATCGGCGCCGGCTCCCAGTACTCGGGCAGGTTCTGGAACTTGAAGCGCTCGGGCATGTAGAGCGCGCGCACCTCGCCAGGCGGTCCACTGCGCTGCAGCGGAACCAGCAGCTCGGCCGTGCCCTTCCAGCGGCTGTCGCGGTGGTACACCTCGTCGCGGTAGATAAAGATCACCGCATCGGCGTCCTGCTCGATCGATCCGGAGTCGCGCAGATCGGCAGGCTGCGGGCGCTTGTCCGGGCGGTCCTCCAGCTTGCGATTGAGCTGCGACAGCAATAGCACCGGCACGCCCAGCTCACCGGCCAGCAGCTTCAGCCCGCGGCTGATATCGCCGACGCCATTGGCGCGGTTGTCGCCCTGGATCTCCATCAGCTGCAGGTAGTCGATAACGATCAGCCCCAGCGGCTTGCGGGCGTGCTGCCGGCGTGCCTGCGAGCTGACGTGCTCGACGCGTGCGCGGCGCGGCCGGCTGACGAAGATGTCCGCCGCGCGCAGCTTGCGCATCGCGCTGGTGACGTTGGTCCAGTCCACGTCGTCCAGATCGCCGGAACGGATCCGGTTGCCGTCGATGCCGCCGACTGACGCCAGCATGCGGTCGCCGAGCTCCTCGGCCTGCATCTCGAAGCTGAAGACCGCGACCGCCTTGCGCAAGTGCAGTGCGACGTGCTCGGCGATGTTCTGGGCCAGCGTGGTTTTGCCCATCTTCGGGCGTGCCGCCAGCACGTACAGGCCACCTGGCTTCAGCCCGCCGAGCAGGTCATCGAGGCCATCGATGCTGGTGGTGATGCCGTGGATGCCGCCGCCGTCGCGTGAGCGCTCGCCCAGGCGCTCGAACACCCGATCCATGACCGGCGCCACCGCTTCGAGTTCGCAAGGCTGGCTGTCCATCAGCGAGCCGATGCGCGACTGCGCGGAGCCGATCAGCTCGATGCTGCTTTGCCCCTCCGGGTTGAAGCCAGCGTTGGCGATATCGGTGCCGACCTGGATCAGGCGGCGCAACCGCGCCTTATCCGCGACGATCTCCGCGTATGCGCGGATGTTGGCCGCCGACGGTGTCGTGTTGGCGAGCTCGATCAGATACGCGCCCTCGCCCACCTGGTCGAGCAGCCCCTGGGCCTCGAACCAATCGCCCAGCGTTACCACGTCAAAGGGGCGCCGCGGCTGTGCAACGGCCATCTCGCGAATGGCGCGAAAGATCAGCCCATGGTCACGGCGGTAGAAGCAGCCCTCCTCCACCAGGTCGGCAATGTCGTCCCAGGCCCGGTTGACCAGCATCAGCCCGCCGAGCACAGCCTGCTCGGCTTCCACGCTGTGCGGCGGCACGCGCAGCTGCTGGAGCTGATCAGCGCGGTCGCCGCGCTCTGCGCCGTATTCGGCGGCCATGCGCTCGATGTCGTCGTGCATGCTCATGCGGCCACCTGCCCTGCTTGCGCCTCAGCGTCGCGCACACGGCGGTATTGCTCGCCGATGGTGGTCAGCGTGTAGCCGGTCGCCGGGTGCAGGAACCAGATCTTCTGCCAGTTGCCGCGCACCGCGTTGCGGAAGACTGCGCGCCAATCGGTATAGCGCTTTGCTGCACCGCTGTAGCGGTCGGCGAACGACAGCCAGGCCAGCTCGATGAACTCCTCGGGGATAGCCGCCTTCTCCGCCCAGCTGAACACCGGGTCGTCAGCACAAATTGCGTCCTCGTCACCGAGCGATGCATTCCAGCTGTCGAAGGTCAACAGGCGGTTCTTCGGCGAAGCGCTGGCGGGTGCTTCGCTGTTGTTGCTTTTAGGTTCTTTACGGTTAGACCGCAGCTGCTGCGGGGGTGACTGCGGCATTTGCGGTGGTTTGTGCAAATTTTGCGGGGGTTCCCCCGCAGCTGCTGCGGGGGTGCAGCCACTGCGGGGGTGCAGCTGCTGCGGTGGTTGGTAGGCGTCCGGAGTGATGACGTACCGGGTGTGTCGGCCGTTCGCGCGGTCAGCGGTGACCAGGCCAGCCGACTCAAGCCAGCGGATGGCGCCGTGCACTGTTCGCTCGCTCAGACAGGTGCGCTCGCAAATGGTCGGAATCGACGGCCAGCAGTGGCCCTGGTCGTTCGCGTTGTCGGCAAGCGAGATGAGCACCGCCTTGGGCGACGGCGGCATGGTCATCGGCCAGCACTGGGACATGATCAGCGTGCTCATGCCAGGCGCCCTGCCCGCTCCATGCGCTTCACCTGGCCGGTGCTGCGGCTTTCGCATTCGCGCTTCATGTCGAGCCAATAGGCGCGCGCCAGGTTCGGCTTGCCGGCCTGGGTAGCCGCGCGCATGGCAGAGGCGATCCGCCGGATGCGGCGCTCCCGACGCCAGTCTTCGAGTAGCTGAAGGATCATGCCGCGGCCCTCTGGTTCGCCGCCGACCAGGCCTGCTGCGCTACCTCGGCCACCATGGCCTGCAGGTCACCGCACAGTTCGGCGATGCCTTTAGCCTCGTTCGGGGTGATGCGCCCGTCTTCCATGGCCTTGCAGATGAGCGCGGACAACATGCCCTTGAGCGACGACGCCTTGAGCATTGCTGCGATGACATCGCCTGCGACGGGTGAGTCGGCCCGCTGGACGATGAAGTCGTGCTCTGCGGCTAGCGCGTGCAGGATCCGGAAGTCGGCCGTCAGCCCCATGATCTCGCTGGCTTCGGCCAGGGTCAGGTGGTGCGTGCGCGTGTTCGGGTTGACCTTGCTGCGCAGAACGGCCGCAGACATCGGCTTCTCTTCGCCGCGGTCGTTGGTGGAGATGAGGCGGGTGGCCAGCGCCACGCTGCCACCTGGATAGTCGAGAACGGTTTTATGTGCTGCGTCAGCGATGTTCACGGGCGGGATACCTGAACGTGGTTTAGGACACCTGCCCTGGCCAGGATGTGCGCCATGGACGCACTACAGAAACGGCTCAGAGCAGCGAGGAAACGGGCGCCGAATGTCACAACGATCATTCGGTGGAAGGGCAGCGTCTTCGCGCTGCGGTGGGTCAACGAACGGATGGACGTTCGGCTGCTACGGAAGGTTTGAGACATGAAGCGAAGAGGCGTCGCCCCCCTTGCGGTAGGCTGCTGTTTCCACACGAGCAGCCCGCAAGGAGGGCGACATGGAAGAGGTCAAAACGACGTCTCATCCGTTGGAAATCGGGAAGGCGTACAACATCAACAACCACCATCCGATCGCAGTTGTGGTGCGTTTGACCTGCGAGCGAGGCTCAACCATCCGGGTTGTCCTCCCTCCCACCGGTACGGTCACGGTCGTCAGCCAGGGGGACATCACCAAATTCGATGTCGACATCGTTGGAGGCGATCCCCTCGGCCCCCGCGCGCTCGACTAAATCGACGTGGGTGGTCCCGTCGGCTGCTGTGTGCCGGCGGACTTCTACGCCCTCGGGCAGCGAGAAGTTGATGTCCGTGCCCCCAAGGAACCGGGTGCACACGGCACGGCCGCTGCACGGATCTACGGCTACCGTGAACCGGCTCCGGAGTACTGAATTGATGCGGCCGGCGACAGCGATGTCGTGCGCCACCGTCGAAATGATCACTTCTTGGAGCGACGGGCGCGCCGACTCTGCGCGGCTGGGCTTGTTGAGCCAGTCGCGCACCCGCAGGCGCGGATTGAAGCGGTCAGGCAGCATCGGCCACCTCCCCTTCGGGGTTGGCTGGCGGCCAGATGTCGGGCCGCAATTCGGTCAGGGAGACGGCCCCCTGGCTCTGAACGTGCAGCTGGCGCACCAGGCCGCCATCGAAGCGCTGGCCTTTGCTCATCGCCTTGCGGAGATAGCCAATGGAAGTGCCAGCGCGAACGGCGTAGTCGGCCTGCTCGGCTGGGGTCAAGGTCGTGAGGTAGCTGCGCAAAGTGTCCATGCGCAAACAATACCCTTGGGTAATCTTCAAATCAATACCCGCAGGGAATTTACTTATAGGTAAGTGACGGCTGCAATAGGCGCATGGACAAATACGAAACGCGTCGCCTCGCCCTCAAGGCCTTCATCGACTCACTGGGCCGTGGCGGAACAGCTCAGGTGGCATCGCGTATCGGCAAAGATGCGAGCTACGTGTCTCGCATGCTCTACGACGAAGGGAAGCCAGGAAGGAAGCGCATCGGCGAAGACACCCTTGAAGCCCTAGCCAGGGCGTATCCGGAAAAATTCGGCTCGTCGATTTCTGTCTCACCAGTCCCAGCGACTGAGACAGGTAGAGATTACGTTCGTGTCCAACACTTGGACGCAGAGGCAAGCATGGGCGAAGGACGCATCAACGACGACTATCCTGAAGTGATCCGCTCTATGGATTTCGAGCCAGCCTACATCCGCTCGGTCGTGGGATTCGTACCTCCGCCTGGCCGCTTGATTCTGATCACTGGTCGAGGGGATTCAATGATTCCGGTAATCCAGCCGGGTGAGTCGCTGATCGTTGACACAGGGGTCGAGGCGTTCGACGGTGACGGTATCTACCTCATCAACACCGGGAACGGGCAGCAGATCAAGGCACTTCAAGATAGAGGTGATGCCATATACGTCGTCAGCGCCAATGCCGGACTCTACCCCGCTTTCCCTCTTCCCGCTCATGCTCTGGTAGCCGGCAAGGTTTACCTGCGCAACCGCATTGATCGTTTGAACTAGGGGTGCAAGAGATGAAGCACTCATGGGTAACCGTCGCCCTGCTATCAATGCTGCCTTTACATGTAGCAGCAGAGGATCAACCTCCTGCGCGGACCTTTTTACAGGAGGTCAACGGCTCTTTTGTGAGCTGCCCCCGATTGCTGGGGGAAGATGAGCTCAGCCGGCGTCTGTATGGCCGAGCGGCTCCAAGCAATACAGAAGCAGTTGGCGACTGCGCAAACGAGGGGCGTGCGCGCTTACGTCAAGCCTATGACGCGTATGTCGCTTCCAACCCAGACGCTGAGGCCAAGTCCTCTGCAAAGAGCCTGTACGCGGCATCCCTCGCTTACGGCGAGGCGATCATCAAAGCCACATCTAGGCGCGACTTGGACAACGGCATTGCACAGGCGGAGCTGAGTAAGGCTAGGTCGATTTTCATCATCGACGCTGGGTTGTAGTCGGCCGTGGCGGGTACAGACGAAGCGTTTCAAACAGCGCTTATCGAAGTGCAGCAGCTGACAGCTTTTTTGAACAAGAAGCCCTTGGTTCCATTCGAGGTAAGTCTTGCGCTATCGCGGGAATACTCCCGATCAATGTGGGACAAGGTGCTTAATACGGGCTGCACCTCCGGCAAAGCATCGCGAACGCCGGGGACTGCAATGGTGGCCGGGGATCACGCGGACTTTGTTTCCTATATGCGGTCAATTTCGGATGACCTTGCGACGCAAATAGAGATCGTGAGGGAAGGCGTTGAGCATTATTTCGAGAATGGCGAATCTCCGGCGCCAGCGTATGCGTTGCGCGTGGGGGTGATCCTGCGAAAGCGCAGGCTTTACAGAATAGAGGCTGACTTCCTGGAGGCGTTCGCGGCGCACTTTAGCCGGGAGCGCAGTGGCAGAACAGAGATGCAGATCGCCGCGAGGGCGATCAAGGCAAGAGCGCTAGCGACGCGGGTCGAAGCGGGATAGCCCCTCCTCGAAGCCTTCCTGATTACCTAGACCAAGCCGCTGCCCCCGTGCAACGGCCATTGTCGTATGCATGCCGAAAATACTTACCCGCGGGTATTGACACTAAAGATACCTATGGGTAACGTACATCCATCGCAACGAAACACCCGGATCCCGCCGGGGACGTGCGACGGAGAACGCAGATGTCCAGCACCCGCTGCCACCCGTACCACCCGCAATGCGGCTGCGCCACCTGCAGCCGGCATGAGCTGTCGGACGAGCGCGCCGACGTCTTGGCCGGTGCCCTGCACCGCTCTGGCTTCGTTCTGAGCGAAGCGCTGGGCGAGCTGACGACCGAGCAGCTGGCTCTGATTGCCGGCCACCTCGCGGACGGCAACGATGCCGGCGCGGCAGAGATCCTGCGCAACGCCGTCGGCGACTACCTGTCGCAGCTGATCAGCGACCGCATGGACGACGTGGACTGCTCGCGCATCGAGGCGGTGCAGCACTACCTGACGGTGTACGAAGCCAAGCCGGCGCCGGTAGCCGTGATGCCGTGGCGGATGGCGGCATGAAGACCATCCCGCAGTGCGGCCCGAACGGCATTTGGGATCACCTCGGCTATTCGATCAACCGGTGTGCGCGTGGCGGCCGAACCATCACGCGCCCGGACGGATCGGTGGTCGACACCATCACGCGAGCACATGAGCGCGAGGACGGTTATGCGCGCGAGCTGCGTGCTGGGAAAGCCGAGCTGGCTTCTCATGGCTTCGAGATGGAGGCAGAGGCATGAGCGCCCCTGTCGATGTGCTGGCGGTGATTCGTCGGTTTGACATTGCGCACCACACCGCGCTGTGCGCATACCCCACACCGGCCGAGTGCGTAGTGGCCCACGCTGCCGTAGCCGAGCTGATCGAGGCAGCGTCAGGGATTGAGGGGCTTGCGCGCTTGCGAGCCGCCCCGCTCCGGGATTACCGAGCCGCGGTTGATCGGCTTACCACCGCCCTGGCCCGCGTAGGCGGTGCCGCATGAGCGCCGTCATCCCCTTCCCTGTTTCTGCCCGCGGCGCCGACTTGGTCCGCGCCATCGCCACGGAGCGCGGCTACGGCCCGGTGGTTGCCGGTCAGCTGGCGCGGACCTTCCGACCCGACAACTTGCGCCCTTTGCGGGTGCAGGCATCGCAGCACGTGCGCGAGCCTGACGAGTCGGCGACCGCGTTCGGCGACGGCCCGGAGGCTGCGTGATGGACAAGATGGACGAGAAGGAATTTCAACGCCACATGCTGCGCGAGGACGTGCCGTTCGCCCTGATCTGCATGGCCGTGGGCGCTGTGCTGACGCTGCTCGCCCAGGCGGTGTTCTCGTGACGGGCCGCCACTACTACCGCTTTCTGTTCCTGGTCGAGTCGATTCTATTTCTGGCCGCGCTGGCGATCTTTACTTACGAGCAGAGCGCGCACCAGATCTGCTCTGCCCTGCTGGTTGTCGTCTTCGTGCTGTCGCTGCACGTGCCGCAGAGCTTGCGGAACGCCCGTGCCCGAGCACGTGCACACCGCGCCCAGCCGCAGCCGGCCACCGACATCACGACTGATTTCCCGGAACAGCCGCGCCGCGGTATCCGCTGATCCCCGCCGGTACGCCGGCACCACCGACGAGGTACCCCATGTTTCATCTGGAATCCAACGACGCCGAGTACTCGCATCTGAATCTCCGCAAGGAGAAGCACGGCGAGGACAAGGTCCCGGCTGCAACTCTCACTTTCAAGCTCGGCGCGAGCGCGCTGATCCTGGACAGCATCGACCCGAAGCTGCGCCCCTCGTTCTATGAGAAGCCGGGGAAAGGCGCGCAGCAGGCACTTGCCATTGACGGCAACGACCTCACGGCCTTGAAGCTGCCCTACCTGAAGCCACAGAAAATCGGCCTCAAGGCAAAGGGCTACGAACTGACCATCGCGTCGCTGCTCGAGCACATCGAACCGCTGTTCTTCGCTGATAGCGAGTTGGTGCTGGAAACGGTGGGCTTCATTGAAGGCGGAAGCTGTGAGTTGGTGATCAAAGTCAACACGACTATCGAAAGCGAGGACTACCAGCCCCTTCTTGAGGCATGGGACCGCGAACAGGTGGTGTTGACGTTGACGCCGCCCAAGCGCGCCGCGCAACAGTCGGACCTCACCGAGGGCGACACGCTGGACGACCAAGACTCGGCAGATGCCGCCGCCGAACTCGCACGCCTGGCCGAAGCCGGCCAGAAGGCTGCCGCGTGAGCGCGCCTGCCCGCATTCCGCTGATTGATGTCGAGAGCCGCCAGATCGCGGCAATCGGCCACGACGCCGCCAGCCAGACGTTGGCCGTGCGCTTCAAGAGCTGGAAGGGCGAGATCACCTCGCTCTACCACTACGACAACGTCACCGCCGAGGACTACGCCGCGCTGCAGGCGGCCGAGTCGAAGGGTGGCCACTTCAACAAGGTGATCAAGGCCGACCCGGTGCGCTGGCCCTACCGCAAGGTCGAAGACCGCCCGCTCGCCGACGCGGCCTGATCCCGAACCCTGATCCGTGGCAGGTGTCCACGGACGCGATCGCACCGCGCATTGACCCTCGAAGGTCAGACGTTAAAGGCAGGAAGGGAACCGCCCGCACCGCCGATACGTGCGCAAGAAGGAGCGGGAGGCGAAAGCCTATGCAGTCGGGAAAGACCGGCCGTCCGGAAGCCCTTGGGTAGTTTCGTTGGACGTAAAAGCACAGCAAGGGACACGGTTGGCAAGGCGCTATAGGCCTTGTTTTCCCTGGACAACACGGCGGTGAGAGTCCCGCGCCGGAGACGTACCCGGCACCTATCCATCGCGGAGCGGCTTGCGATCAACGAGCGTCCATGTCTTGCGTATCGAAGACCAGGCCGCTCCGCAATGGAGGGAATGCGCAGGCTGATGCGCAGCTACGGTCCGCCTGATTTGCCCCCGGCAACAGATTGAGCCGGGCCACTGCCGAAAGGGTGACGTCCCTCCGGTCAGGACCAAGAAAACACTGCAGGCAAGTCGGAGATCAGCACCGGCCCCTCCACCACACACCGACGCGTAGGGCGCGAGCGAGCCCAGCGTGGCCCCGGCTTGACGGGGCACCTCATTCATCGCCAGCCGGCGGCGCCCATGCCGGCACCTCTTCAACCCAAGGACCGCCCATGAACGCAGTCGCCACCATTCCACAGCAGCAGGGCACGCAGATTGCCCAGCCGCGCCAGCAGTTCGACCTCAGCCCGCAGACGTTCGAGCAGGCGCTGACCTTCGCCGATTACCTAGCCGATAGCGACCTGGTCCCGAAGGACTTCAAGGGCAAACCCGCGAATTGCCTCATCGCCATGCAATGGGGCGCGGAGCTGGGTTTGAAGGCGCTCCAGGCGATCCAGAACATCGCCATCATCAATGGACGCCCAGCGTTGTGGGGTGACTCGGTCCTTGCGATCGTGAGGGCGTCGCATTTGTGCGAGTACGTCACTGAAACCGACAACGGCGACACCGCGACCTGCCGTGTGAAGCGCAAGGGCGAAGCAGAGGAGGTTCGCACCTTCAGCATGGCCGACGCGAAGACGGCGGGACTGCTCGGCAAGGCCGGCCCATGGACGCAGTACCCGAAGCGCATGCGTCAGATGCGTGCACGCGCCTTCGCCTTGCGCGACGTCTTCACCGACGTGCTGCGCGGCATTGCGATTGCCGAGGAGATCATGGACTTCCAGCCCGTGATCGCTGCCGCTAGTGAGCAGGGCCGAGCGGCGATCGAGGGCCAAGCCGACAAGCAGCTGCCGGCGTATTCGGAAGCTGACTTCGCAGCGAACCTGCCGAAGTGGTGGGACATCATCGCCAGCGGCAAGAAGAGCGCCGATGACCTCATCACGATGCTGCAGACCAAAGCGACCTTCACTGCCGAGCAGCTGAAGGAAATCCGCAATCCGCCAACTGATGTGGATGAGGGCGACTCGCAGAACGACGTCCAGGCCGCTGCTGGCGGCATCACCCAGACCGCAGTGGAGCGCTAATCATGGCAGAGAACATGCAATTCCCGATTCCGAACAGTGTGCTTGAGCCATACATCAAGCAGGCGGTCAGCACAGCGATTACGGCTGCGCTCGGCGACGGTGCAAAGCTCGTTCAGATGGCTGTGCAGCAAGCGCTCTCTCAGAAGGTCAATTCCGAGGGCAAGGTCGATTCCTACAACTCCTACAACACCCACCAGTTGGTTGAGGTAATCGCCCGCAACAAGATCCAGGAGATCACGCGCGACGTTGTAGGGGAAATGGCTGAAGGCATGCGCCCAAAGATCAAGGAAGCCATCGAGAAGCAGCTGAAAACCAAGCACACGGCGATAGCACAGGTGTTGGTGGACAGCCTCATTGGCAGCCTCGCGTCCAAGTGGAACGTGAGCGTCGCGATCGAAGCACCGAAGGAGCGCTGAGCATGAAGACCGTCAACCTGATCCAAGGCACGCCGGAATGGCATGCCCATCGCGCTCTCCACCTCAACGCCAGTGAGGCGCCAGTGATGCTGGGCGAGTTCCCATCCGTCACCCGTAGCGAGTTGCTGAAGGTCCGCTCGACCGGCATTGAATCGGAGATCAGCTGGTTCCTGCAGCAGATCTTCGACGACGGCCATCGCTTTGAGGCGCTCGCGCGTCCGCTTGCAGAAGCGATTGTCGGCGAAGACCTGTACCCGTGCGTCGGCGTGGATGGAAAGCTGTCTGCGTCGTTCGACGGCCTGACATTGCTTGGCGATGTGCTGTTTGAGCACAAGATGTTGAACGCCACGCTGCGCGCGTGCATGACCGACGGCTGCACCGGCACCGATCTGCCGCTCTATCACCAGATCCAGATGGAACAGCAGCTGATGGTATCCGGTGGCGAACGTGTGCTGTTCATGGCATCGGAGTGGGACGCGGACGGCAACCTCATTGAAGAACGCCACTGCTGGTACGTGCCCGACCTTGAACTGCGTGAGCGCATCGTGGCTGGCTGGGAGCAATTCGAGCGGGATGTCTGCGGCTATGAGGACAAGCCGCTGCCGGCACCTGTCGTCGGCCGTGCCCCGCAGCATCTTCCGGCCCTGCATATCGCGGTCACCGGCATGGTCACGGCATCCAATCTGGCCGAGTTCCGTGCATCGGCAATGTCTGTCCTCTCCCGCATCAACCGCGAACTGCAGACGGATGAGGATTTCGCCGACGCCGAGCAGACGGTGAAGTGGTGCAAGGGAGTCGAGGAGCGGCTGGAGGCAACGAAGCAGCAGATCCTGGGTCAGACCGCCGACATCGACGCGGTGTTCCGGACGATGGACGACGTCGCGGCCGAAGCGCGCCGCGTGCGCCTGGAGCTGGACAAGTTGGTGAAGGTCGAGAAGGACAACCGCCGCACGCAGATCGTCGCGAATGGCGTGCAGTCGGTGCGGGATCACTACGCGTCCATAAACGCAGGGCTCGACGCGCATGCGCTGACGGTACCTGCGTCGCTGCAGGCCGACATCGGGGCGGTGATCAAGGGCAAGAAGTCGATCAGCAGCATGCAGGATGCCGTCGGCACCGCTGCAGCCAACGCCAAGATCGCCGCCAGCCAGCAGGCCGAGCGCGTGCGCGCCAACGTGCGCGTGCTGGAGATGGAGATGGGCACCTTCGCCGGCCTGTTCCATGACCGCGTGCAGTTGTGCGCCACGAAGTCGCCGGAGGATCTTCGCAACCTGATTACCGCGCGCATCACGGAACAGAAGCGCGTGGATGAGCAGCGGCTGGAAGCGCAGCGCGAGAAGATCCGTCAGGAAGAAGCCGACAAGCTGGCACGCGAGCAGCGGGAACGTGAGGACGCACAACGTCGCGCCGATGCTCCGGCCGAAGCAGCACGTGTCGCCGCTGTTCCCCCGCCGGCGGCCATGTCGAAGCCAGCGCCGGTTGCGGCGGCTCCTGCTGCCCTCTCCCCCGCTCTGTCGCAGGCGGTGAAGTCGTCGGCTGCGCCAGCGCCGGCCCAGGTCGTGCGCATCAAGCTCGGCGACATCAACGCCAAGATCGCGCCGCTGACGATCACCGCCGATGGACTGGCGCAGCTGGGCTTCCTGCCGCTGACCATCGAGCGTGCCTCGAAGCTGTACGACGCCGCGCAGCTGCCGGCGATGTTCACCGCTATGCAGCAGGTGTTCGCGCGTGCCGCCAACAACAGCTATCAGCAGGCCGCCTGATGTCGCGCGTCTGCACCAGCTGCGAGAGGTCGCTCAGCGAGTCGGCGTTTCCGACTCAGAACGGCCGTGTGGTCAACGTCTGCTTGCTCTGCCGGAACGACATCAAGCGGGCGCAAACACGGTTCGCACCGATCCGGCGTGATCCCGAGCAGATCCATCTCAACAACGTCGCTGCGCTGTGGCATGGCCCGGTGCGGCGCACTCACCTGCTGAGGAATGCGGCTTGAATTTTCCGCACACACGCTCTGCGCAAAAGTATCCAACGAGCAGCTACCAAAGCGGTCAGACACTAATCCTTTTCGTTATATTTTCTTCCGCGATCTGCACGTGCACGATTAAGCAATTCAAAGTGCACATTTATTTGATGCGGGAGGGGCTCAGCCACGATCCCAGTAACGGATGGATGGCCTTCGTAATACACCGCGAGTCGGTTAATCAGCGACTCGATTGCGTCCAGAAGCTCGAAACCGAATTGGCTACGCGATTCCGCTGCCCGCATCCGTTGGACGCGACCCATTGCGGAAATCTCTTCGGCGTTGATGCCCGGTCCGCTGTTGTAAAAATCCCAGGACGCGAGCACGCCGAGAATCGCAAAAGCATCCTCGTCGGAAAAGCCTTCAAGCCGGCCGGAAAAAGACGTGAGAAGTCGCAAATCAGGGAATGGCTTTTCGCTTGCAAAGAACTGCATATCAATAGGCGTGGCGTCGCCAAACCGAGCGGGTTCCCAGTTTATGAGGGCAACAATCAAATGACGTCTTGCATAGCTCAGTTCACGCGTGAATGCGTGAGCAAGCCTGATGGCCCGCTGCTCCTCCATCTCGCGAGCCTGCCGATCCTGAGCTGCTTGCACTTGAAGAGCAGTTTCCCGCTCACTTGCTGCAGCATCACGTGCCACACCAATCTGCTCGTCAGCAATCCACAAGGCGGCTACCACCGCGACCGTAGTCGCGATTGCAGACGCCCATCCTGCGGCCTCCTGAGACCAGAGCTTAGGCACACCAACGATTGCTGCGGTCGCAGTGGCCCCGAAGCCAGCAGCGATGAGACACAACGGCACGGGCCGCTTAAGCGAGATGCCCTTCAGCATGATTGGGTTCTCTTTCCTTTTGGGACGATTCTGCCATGACCGATCTCCATCCGAACGACAAGCTCGCCGCGCTGGACTGGGCGCTGAGCCGCGCGCGCGAAGCAGCCGCAAGCGATGAACTGATCCGGCTCACCCATCTGCCGGCGCTGCAGCAGCTGCGCGATCAGGCACAGCGGGAGGCGCGTGGTGGCTGATGGCTCCTACCCCGCACGTATCGAGCTGCAGCCGCGCGGGCGCACGCGCCCACTGTTGGTGGCCGATCTGTTCTGCGGCGCCGGCGGCATGAGCAACGGAGTGGCGCGCGCGGTGCGCGAGCTCGGTCTGCGCATGAAGCTGGTGGGCGTGAACCACTGGGATGTCGCGATCGAGACGAACCGGCGCAACCATCCGGAGCATGCGGCGCGCATCGCCTGCGCGAATCTGGAAACGGCGCTGCCGCTGGATCACGTGCCCGAGGGCTATCTGGATCTCCTCATCGCTGCGCCGTCATGCGTGTTCCATAGCCGCGCTCGAGGCGGCCGGCCAGTGCATGACCAGCAGCGCATGGATCCCTGGCACGTGGTGCGCTGGTGCACCGAGCTGCGGGTCAAGCGCCTGGAAGTCGAGAACGTGCCCGAGTTCATGGATTGGGGTCCGTGCTCGCTGGTGACCGGCAGACCGATCCCGAGCCGGAAGGGCGAGTACTTTCGCGCGTGGGTAGCGGCGCTCGAAGCGATCGGGTTCCGCCTGGATTGGCGCATCCTCTGCTGCGCGGACTATGGCGACCCGACCACCCGGCGCCGGTTCTTCCTGATTGGACGCAGCGATCGCGGCCCGCTCGAATGGCCAGAGCCATCGCATGCCCGAGCAGCTTCTTCGGACCTGGTCGGTACACGTGCGAGGTGGCGCGGCGCGCACGAGGTCATCGACTGGAACATGACCGGCGCCAGCATCTTCGCTCGCAAGAAGCCGCTGAAGCCCAACACGATCCGCCGGATCCTGGCGGGCGCAGTGAAATACAGCTGGCCAGCACCCTACGTTGAAGCCCTCCAGACGTTGATCGACGGAGGCGTGCCGCGCCTGACATTCCCGCGCGCCGAGGCGATCGAACGCGGCTTGGTCGCGCCGGACGGCATGGGGATCGTGCTGGCCACGGCCAGCGGTGGCGTTGCGCGAGATCTCGATCAGCCCCTGCCAACCATCACCACGGGCGGCGCCGGCGGCGCGCGTCCAGGCTGCGCACGCCCCCAGCTCGTTGAGCCGTTGATCGTCATGCGCACCAACAGTGATGGCGGGCGCACCTCGCGCCCCATCGATGAGCCGCTGCCCACGATCTGCACTGCCGGTGGCGGCTTCCTCGCTGATCCGCTGATCGTGCCGCTGTCGAACAGCAGCAACAAGGCGCCGCCGCGCAGCGCCGAGGATCCGCTGCGCACAGTCACCACTGCGAAAGGTGGCGACCAGGCGGTTGCTGTGCCGCTGGTGGCGCCCTACTACGGCGGCGGCTCTGGACTGAGCGCTGCTGCGGTGAGCGAGCCTGTGCCCAGCGTGACCACGAAAGCGCGCTTCGGGTTGGCCGAGCCCGTCCTGATGCGCGCCGGCCACGGCGACAGCGATGGTCGCGACCCGGCCAGCCGCATCCTCAATGCCGACGCACCAGTGCCCGCTCTAACCGGCTCCAACGAGGTGGCCATCGCGCAGCCGATCGTCATGCGGGGCAACGTGGGTATTGGCCGCACGCGGGACATGCGCAGCGCGACAGATCCCCTCCCGACAATCACCACGCCGGAGTCGCTGGCCTTTGCACTCCCGGTCACGCATCACGGCGACACGCGCACCCACGACATAGACGCGCCGCTGCCCACCATCACCGGCGCCAACCGCGGCGAATTGGGCCTGGCCCAGCCAGCGGCGCAGTTCTGCGACGAGGTACGCATCGACATCAACTACCGGATGCTGCATTGGCGGGAGCTGGCGCGAGCAACTTCCTTTGACGACGAGGGCCAGGTGTACGACTTCGCCGGAAACGCCACCGAGATCACCAAGCAGATAGGCAACGCGGTACCGAACCGCACTGCGAAGGCACTTGCCATGACGCTATTGAGGGACGCAGCGTGACTCAGTCATCCCTTCTCAGCCTGATAGGTCGCGTAGTCATAGCCGGGAGGAAGCGTTTTTGCGACTGCACGTGCCGCATCAATGCCCCCTCGATACGCGGCTTCGCGGCTCGGGAACTCAGTGCCGGCGGCAACTTGAGCCACATGGTTGCGTTCTTGCCCGTGATGCACGGAGCCGGCGGCATGCCAATGACCAGGACGTCGGACGTCCTCACCAACGACTGCCTCAAGCCTGAACTCTCCCTCGGTTTCCATAAGACGTCTCCTCGATCTGGAGATGTGAGGTTAGCTCAATGAAGCCCCAACTGTTTCCCCGCGAGCCGCGCCGGATGAAGCAGCCGGCCAAGGATCTGCTCCGGCAGCAGCTGGCCATGGCCGCCGACCACATCGAGCGGGTCACCGCCGAGAACCACGCTCTGCGCGCGACGTGCGCAGACCTCATCAACACCTGCCAGGGCAGCGCCGACCAAATGCGCGCTGCCCTGGCGAAGACGGAGAAAGCAGCATGAACGAACATTCCGGCAATTCCGGACAGTTGCAGGGCGAGCAGAGGGCGCGAGAGCTGTTGGCGGCGGAGGTTGATTTGGACGCTGTGTTAATGCCAGAGCGCGAAGGCGCCAAAGAGGTCGCGGACAGTATCCGTGATGGCGGTGATGGCAATATTCCTTTTGTGTCAACCGCGCTACGCGCCATCGTTGCCACCCTCGCCGCCCGCCAGCCGGTGGGGCAGGAGCCGGTGGAGTTCGATTACCCGGAGTTTCATCACGAAGGCATGGGCTGTGGCCTGGAAGACCGCGGCATCACTGATCGATACGAAGCAATGCGCTACGGCTTCAACGAAGCGCTGGACCAGATGGCAAGCATTCTCGAATCCATCGGGCCGCTCTACACCGCCCCGCCGGGGCCTGCTGCTGTGCCGGTGGCGCTTGGTGCAGTCGATACGATCCCGTGCAATTGGTCTGACGAGGACGAATCAAGCCTGATCATGTTGCGTGATTCACTCAGCAAGATCATTGCGGGCACCACCACCAAAGACGCTGCGCATTTTCTGAAACAACCGGGGCAGAGGCGCATGACGATCAAGGACGCGCAAGAGTCGGCCGCCGCGCACCTGCCCTATGTTCAATCGCTGGTGCATCGCGCGACCGGGCTCGCCACCCAACCCCAGCCGGCAGCGGCGAACACTGGGCACTTCACGCCCGATGAGCTGCTGGAATGCACCCGATTGCTGCGTGCCCAGCAGGCGGCGAAGGATGGTGAGGCGTGAGCGACCACCTTGTCACTAAAGAGCAGGCGGAAAGCCTGGCTGAGCTGTACACGTGGGAAGCGGTTGTTTCGATCTTAGAGGGGTCGAACGCCCCACGCAGTGAATCAGGGCAGCAAGTGGCGTCCGAAGTGATTGGGCTGGCGAAGGCCGAACAGTCGAAGCTGATACGCATATACGACCAGCAGGCCAAGCCGGCAGGCGAGGTGCAGCCGTGACTATTCCCGCATCCCCTTTGTCCTGGCCAGCAGGCTGGAAGCGCACACCCGCTGGCAAGCGCGATAAATCCCGGTTCCGCAAGTCGGCGCGTGTGCGCTATACCGGCCAGGGCGAAAGTGCCCGTGTGCTGAGCGTCGCCGAGGGCGTTGATCGCGTGCGCCGCGAGCTGCGGCGCATGGGCATCGACGACGCCGACCTGGTGATCAGCACCAACCTCGAGCTGCGCCTCGATGGCCTGCCGCGATCAAACCAGCGCGAGCCGGCCGACCCTGGCGTGGCGGTGTACTGGCTGGACCGCTTCGACAGGACGCAGCCGCCCAAGTGCATGGCAATCGACCGCTACGACCGCGTGGCCGACAACCTGGCCGCGGTGGCGGCGACGCTTGATGCCATGCGCGCCATCGAGCGCCATGGCGGCGCCGCGATTCTGGAGCGCGCTTTCGCTGGCTTCACCGCCCTGCCTGCGCCGGCGGCGCCGTCATGGCGCGAAGTGCTCGACCCCGCAGACCCCGAGGGCAGCTACCGCCGGCTGCGCTCGCAACATCACCCCGACCGCGCTGGCGGCGATGAAACCGAGTTTCGGCGCGTGCAGCGCGCATGGTATGCATATCAGCAGGAGACCTCACGATGAACGACACGACAAACAGCCCGGCCCCAGCGCCTACGCCCCGCCGATTCCTGAGGATCCGCGATGTGATGAGCCGCACCGGCCTGTCCAAGTCGACGATCTATACCAAGATCCGACTGAAGCAGTTCCCCGCACACGTCCCCCTCGGATCGATATCGGTCTGGGTAGAGTCCGAGATCAGCGAGTGGATGGACGAACAGGTGGCCGCCCGAGACAAGGCCGCATGAGCTGGGGGTATCTGTGGGGGCATCTCGCGGCAGTCATGTAGCTCGACCTCTTGGGATTCAAGACGTTACGGCGGTCTGCCGGTAGAGCCCACCTCCACCAAACAACGGTCCTAAGACGACCGACTAAGGCCGGGACTCCTCGATGCAGAGGGCTCCCGGCCTTTTTCATGGGCGATACCGAGACCGCCGGCTCTGGAGACGCGTGATCTGCCGCCAACTGGCGCTGACAGGCTGCCGCGCCAGCCGTTGCCAGATGCGGACACAAGACAGGCCGAAAATTGCGCCGGTGCTGGTGCACGCGTCGAACGCCTGCGGCGTGCGCCTACCCTCCAGCGCGCGGGTCTTTCAGGCCTCCTCCCTACGCCCGCCGGGAACTTGCCACGCATCGGCCACGCGTGAGTGCACGCCGGCAGGATGCGTCAATTACTGACGTGGGCGGTCTGTTCGGTGCGCCCGGCAGGTCCGTCCGCAACGACGTTGACTGGCTCGTGTGCCGGTGCCGCATCGCCACGCAGTTGGTCGAAGAGCGCGAGCAGTTCGGTGGCTTCCTGTTGCAACAGGACCAGGGCACTTTTGTTGGGTTCTTGCATGTCGCCTCCGTCCAAGACGCTCCCCAGCGTTGTCCAGGGCTGGAGCAAACCGCATGCCAGCCTGTCTGGTGCTGGCTTGGCCGATGCGACCATGCGCACCAGCACCTGCGCTCAGGCGGGTTCGAGCTCTCGTTGCGCTTTGGCGTGCATGGCCTCCAGCGTCACCATGCCGGCGACGCGAGCGGCCGCCATGGCGCTGCGGTGGTCGGGAAACGTGGCAGAAAGTGCGCTGCCTGCCCGGTCGCCGGCGCTTCCGGCACCGATCTGGGCGATCTGCCAGTCGGCAACCCAGCCCGGGCTCGGGCCATCGCCCCGGGCAGCGCGGCAGGTCAATTGATAGCTACCTAGAAAAATGACCAATCTGTTGCCCGGCTCGATGACGAGCGTAAAGCATATCGCCGTGCCGCCGCCGGAGCGACCTTGAGCCCGTCCCGCAGCTGACTGGCAAGCGAAGTGAAGCATAGGCACGCGACTTGCATCGGCCTCTACTAGACAATCAGTGTCGGGGAAACACGGTGTTGACCAAGAAAGCAAAACGCCACGCTGCCGGCGCCTTGTTGCTCGGCGGGATGATCTTCGTCCTGATCGGCATAGGCGGGTATTTGACCACGCAGCGTTCGCTGTCCGACGCCGGCTGGGTGACGCACACGCAGGAGGTGATCGCCAGCATCGACGAGATCCAGGCCGGAATGCTGTCGGCGGAGTCGTCGGTGCGCGGCTATGTCTTGACCGACAACGAAGCGTTTCTCGGGGTGTACGCCGATGCGATCGGGCGACTGCCCGAGCGCATCGTGCGGCTGGATGCCCTGGTGCAGGACAACCCTGTACAGCGGCGCCATGTCGTGGAGCTTGGACGCCTGGTGGACATTCGCCTGACGCAGATCGACGACTTGTTGCACAGCTACCGCAAGCAGGGCCTGGATGGGGCGCGCGCCTCGATCGCACGCGGCGTGTTCCAGACTTCGTCCTCGCTGCGCCGCCAGGTGCAGGTCATGACGGAACTGGAGCGCCAGCAACTGGTGAAGCGCAATGACACCAACACGCGCAGTGCGCAGTGGGTGCTGTGGGTCACGGTGGTCGGGATTTTCAGCGGCTTGCTGGTGATGTTGCTGGCCTACCGGCTGCTGTCACGCGAACTGGAACGGCGCGTGCGCGCCGAGGACGCCGCCAGCACGACCAGCGAGCGCCTGATCGAATCGTTCGCCACACTCGAACGCACGTCGGCGGGACTGGAGGCGCTGGCGCGTTACTCGGGGTTGCTGCAGAACTGCCGCGATGCCGAGGAAGCACTGGAAATCACCGCACGCACGATCGCGCCGCTGGTGCCGGGCGCGGCCGGTGCGGTCTATCTGCTGCGCGCCTCGCGCGATCGTGCCGAACAGGTGGTGGCCTGGGGCACGATGGCCGACGACGACAACGCCAGCATCGCGCCGGACACCTGCTGGGCCTTGCGCCGCGATCGCACGCATGTGGTGCAAGACGCCAGCCAGGGCATGCTCTGCCAGCACGTCGGCGCCAATCTTCCGGCGCACGCGAGCACCGTCTGCATCCCGTTGTCGGCACAGGGCACGCAGTTGGGGATGCTGGCGCTGCGCAGCGAGGATCCGCGCGACCTGGCCTCGTTGACCGTGGCCGAGGCAGCGGCCGAACAATTGTCGCTGGCCCTGCACAACCTGCGTCTGCGCGAAACGCTGCGGCAACAGTCCATTCGCGATCCGTTGACCGGACTGTATAACCGCCGGTATCTCGAAGAGGCGCTCAATCACGAACTGGCGCGCTGCACGCGACGGGTACAGCCCTTGTCGGTGCTGATGCTGGATGTGGACCACTTCAAGCAGTTCAACGACCTGCACGGCCACAGCGGCGGTGATCGCGTCCTGGCGGCGATCGGCGAATTCCTGCTGGCGCAGACGCGCGGCGAAGACATCTGCTGCCGCTACGGCGGCGAAGAGCTGACGATCATCCTGCCCGAAGTGGACCTGGCGACCGCCTGCCGGATGGCCGAGAAGCTGCGCGCCGGCATCGAGTCCCTGCAGGTCATGGCCGATGGCGTCTCGTTGCCGAAGGTCAGTGCATCGTTCGGCGCGGCCAGCTTTCCCGAGCATGCAGGCAACATGGCGCAGCTGCTGCGGCGCGCGGACGAGGCGCTGTACCGCGCCAAGCAGGCCGGACGCAATCAGGTGGTCAGTGCCGGCGCGCCGGCCACACGGTAAGCCAGGCCGTTACCAGCATTGGGGCTGCGCCTGCAGCCCCACCTTCGCGCCGCCCCGGCCGGCTGCAATGCAGGCGGCTCGCCGGTTGGGCAGAGCAGCAATCACGTGCAGCTCTGCCCATCCTCATCGGTAGGAATCAGGCCGGCGCCCGCCAGCATGCCGTCCACACGGGTCCGCACATGGGCTGCGTCCTCGGCCGCGGCGCTGCTCAGCAGGGCCTGGGCACGCGCCTGGAAATCGAGGTAGTCGAAATCCGCGTCCTCATCGGCGGACAGCTGCGGCAGTTCGTCCTGCAGCGCATCCAGGCGCGTGTCGAGTTCTTCGCGTGTGGGCATGGCAGACTCCGACGACAAAGACGCTACGGTTGCGGCACGGCCGTCAAGGATGTGCGAAGCCCGGCCCGGCAACGCTTCATTTTCCTACCCGTTGCCGCGGCGCGTGCACGCTCAACTTTCGCAAGGCTCCGCCGATAATGATGCCGACTCCTATAGAACCTTCCCTGTGATCCTCCACCTGCGGCGGGATTTCCGCCTCGGCATCGTCAAGACGCTGGGGCCGATCACCGCGCTGTTGCTTTGCCTTTATGCGGTGTACCTGGCCATCACCGGTCAGGCGCTGGCCTGCCTTATCACCGCCTCGCTCGGTATGTTTGCGATATGGCGGGGCTGGAGGATGCGCGATGCCGAACGCACTGGCGCTGGTGGCGTGTGGCTGGCCTCCATCAACGTCGGTGGCTGTCTCGTGGCCTGCTGGACCGGCGGCGATGGTGCCCTGCCCTGGCTGTTTCCGGTGTTGGCCACCAACTACTTCCTGTGCGGCCCGCAACGCGCGGTGCTGCTGAGCCTGCCGCTGCTGGCGGCACTACTGCTGTTGCCTGGCCTGATCGTCAGCCCCGGCCAGGGCGTGTCGACGGTCGTGGTGACGGTGGTGACGCTGGCGGTGGGCTATGCGTTTTCGTTGCGCATGCAGGACGACCGCGTGCATCTGGAAGAACTGGCCTCGCTGGATGCGCTGACCGGCCTGCCCAACCGACGCATGCTCGAGCGTGCGCTCACCCACCAGATCGATCGGCGCCAGCCGCATGAACGCCTCAACAGCCTGATCATCCTGGATCTGGACCATTTCAAGGAGGTCAACGATCTGTACGGGCATGCCGCAGGCGATGCCGCGCTGTCGGATCTGGCCACCATCCTGCGTTTCGAAGTGCGCGAGCCGCATCAGGTGTTCCGCTTCGGCGGCGAAGAATTCGTGGTGCTGTTGCGTGCCGGCTCCTTGCAGGAACTGGAAGCGGCCACCGAACGCCTGCGCAAGGTGATCCGCAACGGTCTGCGCGGCCCGGGTGGCCGTATCACGGTATCGCTGGGCGCGGCGCGCCACGATGGCGAGACGCATTGGCAGGACTGGTTCTCGCGGGCCGATGCCGCGCTGTATCTGGCCAAGAACGGCGGCCGCGACAGCGTGCGGGTGGCCGACTGAGCGCAGGCCGTCCTCTCAGCGCCCGGGCAGTGGGCACACCGGCTCGGTGCTGAGATCCCGGCACCGCGTTGGCCAACAGCCGACAACGCGTCGGCGCTGCTTGTCGCAGGCCGGCGCAGCTGACAGCAGCTCACACGGCTGGCGAACAGCCGTCAGGTAACCCGGCAACCGGCGGACACCGGTGATGCTTGCCGATGGCGAGCCCTGGCCGCATTCGCCCGCCGGCGGTCCATCAGGGAGTCAGCCGCGCCAGACGGTTACGTCTCCGAGTGAGACTGCGGGGCGACCTGACCGCCGCCCCGCATGCCTGCCTAGCGATCGAGCACTGCCAACGGTGCTGCAGGCGCCTGGTCCTGCTTCCAGCCGCCCAAGGCCTTGTACACACCGACCACACCGACATTGACCGCTGCTTCGGCCTGCGCCAATGCATCGTCGGCGGCCAACTGGGTGCGTTGTGCGTCCAGCAGGGTCAGGAAGTCTTCCGAGCCCTCGCGGTAGCGGATCTGCGCCAGTTGTTCGGCACGCCGCGCCGCATTGGCCTGCTCCACCACGATCGCCAGGCGCGCCTGCTGGCGGCCGTAGCCGATCAAGGCGTTCTCGGTGTCTTCCAGCGCCAGCAACACCGTCTGCTGGTATTGCGCCAACGCGCCGTCGGCCTGCGCCTTGCTGGCACGCAGGCGTGCCCGTACGGTGCCGAAGTCGAATGCCGCCCAACTGATCGACGGGGTGATCGACCAGGCCTTGCCGCTGCCCTCGGTCAGCCTGGCCGCGTCGCCGGACAGGAAGCCGACAAAGCCGCTGACGCTGATGCGCGGAAACAGGTCGGCCGTGGCTACGCCGACCTGCGCGGTGGCCGCCGCCAGCCGACGTTCGGCGCTGCGCACGTCCGGGCGCTGACGCAGCAATCCGGCGGTATCGCCCAGCGGCAACGCACGTGCGAACGCCGGCGTGGTGCGCGCCACCAGGGTGGCATCCAGGGCATTGGGCGGCTGGCCGAGCAGCACCGCCAGGCGATGGCGGTACTGCGCTTCGGCGGTTTCCAGCAGCGGAATGTCCGCCTCGATCGCCTTCAACCGCGCCAGGCTGCTCTGCACATCCAGCTCGCTGCCCGCGCCCAGGTCCCAACGCGTCTGCGTCAGCCGCTGGGTGTCATGCAGGTTGGTCAGTGTGCGCTTGGAAACCTCCAGCTGCTTCTGCGTGCCGCGCAACTCGAAGTAGTTGCGCGCCACTTCGGCGGCGACGGTGACCTGCACGTCGAGCAGGCCGGCCTGCTCGGCTTCCAGATCCGCGCGCGCCGCTTCGGAGGCGCGCCGCTGACGGCCGAACAGATCCAGCTCCCAGGCCGCATCCAGCCCCAGGGTGGTCTGCTCGGTGAGGAAGCGCTGGTTGCCGGCGACCACCTGCTGTTGCTCGCGGCGATCGAAGCTGCCCTGCGCGGTGAGGTGCGGAGCCTGGTCGAGGCGACGCTCGACGAACACCGCACGCGCCTGCTTGACGCGCGACACGGCGATGCGCAGATCGTGATTGGCGAACAAGGCATCGCGCACCAACTGTTCCAGCACCGGGTCGTCGAACTGCGACCACCAGTTGCCGACCGGCGATTCGGCGCTGAAGGCCGCATCCTGCGCGCCCTGCAAGGTCACCGCGGCCGGCGGGTCGGGCCGGTAATCCGGCCCGACCGCGCAACCGCTGAGCACCAGCGCGGCCAGTGCCACGCTCAGAAGGTTTCTTACCATGGCAGCACTTCTCCCAGATGCGTAAAGCTGCCAGTGGCGCCGTGCGCGTCGAGCAGCGCCATCTGCACGCTGCTGTGCGCGCCCTGCTCTACCTCGATCTCGCCGCCACCGCCGTTCATGTCGGTTTTGACGTAGCCCGGATGCACGGTGTTGACCTTGATGGCGGTGTCGCGCAGCTCATGGGCCAGATGCACCGTCCAGCTGTTGACCGCGCTCTTGGAGGCGTCGTAGGCGGGAATTTTGAAGTCGTAGATCGGCGAGCCGGGCTGGGTATGCAGGGTCAGCGAGCCGAGCATGCTGGACACATTGACGATGCGTCCGGCCAGCGAACGACGCAGCAGCGGCAGGAACGCCTTGGTGACGCTGACGACCGCGAACAGGTTGGTGTCGAAGGTCCGCTTCCACACCTCCAGGCTCTGCTGCGACGGGGTGCGCTGCATGTCCTCGATCATGATGCCGGCGTTGTTGATCAGGATGTCCAGGTGGCCGTGACGCTGTTCCACCGTGCCGACCGCCGCGGCGATGCTGATGTCGTCGTTGACGTCGAGCTGGATGGCTTCCACCGGCAGGCCTTCGGCCTGCAGCTTGAGTGCGGCGGCGACGGCATCGTCGCGCTTGCGGCCTGCCAGCAGCGTGTGCACGCCGGCCTGGGCCAGCTGCCGGACGGTTTCCAGGCCGATGCCGCGGGTGGCGCCGGTGACCAATGCGATCTTGTGGTTGCTCATTTCAATGTCCTTCTACTGCGAATGGGGGTTGGGAATGACGCACTCACGCCTTGACGTGATCGTGCGCAACAGCGGCCGGTGCGGCGGGTTCGCGACGCGTCACCCACTTGCGCAGGGCCACGTAGAACACCGGGGTCAGGAACAGCCCGAACAGGGTCACGCCAAGCATGCCGGCGAACACGGTGATGCCGGTGACCGAGCGCACTTCGGCGCCGGCGCCATGCCCGAACACCAGCGGCACGGTGCCGGCGATGAAGGCGATGGAGGTCATCACGATCGGACGCAGACGCAGGCGGCAGGCTTCCAGCGCGGCCTCGACGATGCCCTTGCCGTGCATTTCGAGTTCGCGGGCGAACTCCACGATCAGGATCGCGTTCTTGCACGCCAGGCCCATCAGCACCACCAGGCCTACCTGCACGAACACGTTGTTGTCGCCGCCGGTGAGCCACACGCCGAACAAGGCAGACAGCAGGGTCATCGGCACGATCAGGATCACTGCCAGCGGCAGCGTCCAGCTCTCGTACAACGCGGCCAGCACCAGGAACGCCAGCAATACCGCCATCGGGAACACGATCAACGCCGAGTTGCCCTGGGTGGATTGCTGATAGCTCAGGTCGGTCCACTCGATGTTCATGCCGTTGGGCAACACCTTCGGCGCCATGCCAGCCAGCGTCTGCATCGCCTGGGTGGAGGAGAGCACGCGCGGGTCCGCCTCACCGATCAGGTCGGCGGCCGGATAGCCGTTGTAGCGGATCACCGGATCCGGGCCGTAGGTCTGCCCCAGCGTGACCATGCTGCCGATCGGCACCATCTGCCCGCGATCGTTGCGGGTGCGCAGGTTGGCGATGTCCTCGACGCTGTCGCGGAACTGTCCATCGGCCTGGGCGATCACCTGGTAGGTGCGACCGAAGCGATTGAAGTCGTTGATGTAGGACGAGCCCAGATAGGTCTGCAGCGTGTCGAACAGATTGGTCAGCGGCACGCCCTGTGCCTTGGCCTTGTCGCGATCGACCTTGGCATCGAGCTGCGGCACATTGGCCTGATACGTGCCGATCGGGAACTGCATGCCCGGCGTTTGCGAGATCGCACCGGACATCGCATTGACCGCACTCTGCAACTGGCCATAGCCCAGGCCGGCGCGGTCCTGGATGTACAGCGAGTAGCCCGAGCCCTGCCCCAGGCCCAGGATCGGCGGCGGCATGAACGCAAACGCAAAACCCTGCTGGATCTGGCTGATGCGCGCGTTGATCTCCGCGTTGATCTGCGCCGCCGTGCGGCTGCGCTGACTGAACGGCTTGAGCGTCAGGAACACCGTGCCGGTATTGGGCGTATTGGTGAACTGCAGTGGATTCAGGCCCGGAAACGCGATCGCGTGGTCCACGCCTTCGGTCTGCAAGGCGATCTGGGTGATCTGACGGATCACCTCGTTGGTGCGTTCCAGCGAGGCGCCTTCCGGCAACTTGGTGCCGGCAATCAGGTACAGCTTGTCCTGGGTCGGGATGAAGCCGCCCGGCACCACCTTGAACATGAAACCGGTGACCACCAGCAGCAGCACATACACCGCGAACACCGCGCCACGCTTGCCCAGGGTCCGCGAGACCGCGCCCTGGTACTTGTGCGAACTGCTGTTGAAGAAGCGGTTGAACGGACGGAACAACCAGCCGAACAAGCGGTCGATCAACCGCGACGGGCCATCCTTCGGTGCGTCATGCGGCTTGAGCAGCATGGCGGCCAGTGCCGGCGACAGGGTCAGCGAGTTGATCGCCGAAATCACCGTGGAAATGGCGATGGTCACCGCGAACTGCTTGTAGAACTGGCCGGTCACGCCCGACAGGAACGCCATCGGCACGAACACCGCGCACAGCACCAGCGCGATGGCGATGATTGGCCCGGAGACTTCGCGCATCGCCTGATGCGCCGCGGCCAGCGGGGCCAGGCCTTCTTCGATGTTGCGTTCGACGTTTTCCACCACCACGATCGCATCGTCGACCACGATGCCGATCGCCAGCACCAGGCCGAACAGGCTCAGCGTGTTGATCGAAAAACCCAGCAGGTACAGCGCGGCAAACGTACCGACCACCGACACCGGCACCGCCAGCAACGGAATGATCGAGGCGCGCCAGGTCTGCAGGAACAGGATCACCACCAGCACCACCAGCAGCACCGCTTCCAGCAAGGTATGCACCACCGCGCTGATCGAGTCGCGCACGAACACGGTCGGGTCGTACGCAGCCGACCACGCCATGTCCTGCGGGAACTGCTTTTCCAGCTCGGCCATCTTGGCGCGCACCGCATCGGACAACTCGATCGCGTTGGCACCGGGCGACTGGAACACGCCCATGCCGACCGCGTTCTTGTTGTCCAGCTGCGAGCGCAAGGTGTAGTTGCCGGCGCCCAGTTCCAGGCGCGCCACATCCGACAGGCGCACGATCTCGCCGCTGTTGCCGCTGCGGATCACGATGTTGCCGAATTCTTCTTCGGTGGTCAGGCGGCCCTGGGCATTGATCGAGAGCAGGAAATCGCTCTTGTTGGGCATTGGCTCGGCACCGAGCTGGCCGGCGGAGACCTGCACGTTCTGCTCGCGGATGGCCGCGACCACATCGCTGGCGGTGAGCCCGCGCGCGGCGACCTTGTCCGGATCCAGCCAGATGCGCATGGCGTAGTCGCCGGCACCGAAGATCTGGATCTGGCCCACGCCCGGCAGGCGCGACAGCTCGTCCTTGACCTTCAAGGTGGCGTAGTTGCTCAGGTACAGCGAGTCGTACTTGCCCTTGGGCGAGGTCAGATGCACGACCATGGTCAGCGTCGGCGACTGCTTCTGCGTGGTCACGCCCTGGCGCCGCACGTCCTCGGGCAGACGCGCCTGCGCCTGGCTGACGCGGTTCTGCACCTGCACCTGCGCCTGGTCCGGATCGGTGCCCGGCTTGAAGGTCACGGTGACCACCAGCACGCCATCGGAGCCGGCGACCGACTTCATGTACATCATGTCTTCCACGCCGTTGATGGCTTCCTCAAGCGGCGTGGCGACGGTCTCGGCGATGACCTTGGGGTTGGCGCCCGGGTACACCGCACGCACCTGCACGCTCGGCGGCACCACTTCCGGGTACTCGCTGATGGGCAGCAGCGGCATGGCGATCAGGCCGGCGGCGAAGATGATGATCGACAGCACCGCGGCAAAGATCGGTCGGTCGATGAAAAAACGGGAAAAGTCCATGGGGGTGGTCCTGAAAGAGGTTGCCGCCGGGCGGCGGCGCGGCACAGCGGGCCCGAGCCGGCCTGGTTGCGAGGCCGGTGGTCACGGGTGCGATGCAGCGATGAATCAGTTCGACGCGGTGCGCTTGTCCGGTGCGGTGGCCATGGCAACGGGCTTGGCATCGACCGGCATGCCGGGCATGAAGATCTTCTGCACGCCATCGACCACCACGCGGTCGCCGGCAGCCAGTCCCTTGCGCACGATGCGCAGGCCGTCGGCATTGCGGCCAAGCTCGATATCGCGCCGTTGCGCCTTGCCGTCCTTGTCGACCACGTACACGTACTTGCGGTCCTGGTCGGTCAGCACGGCCTTTTCGTCGACCAGCATGGCCTTGAACTGGCCGCTGCCCAGCAACTGCACGTGCGCATACAGGCCTGGCGTGAACTGGCGCTGGGCGTTGTCCAGCACTGCGCGCACGCGGATGGTGCCGGTGCTGCGGGTGACCTGGTTATCCAGGAAATCCACGCGCCCGGTGTGCGGGAAGCCCTGCTCGCCGACCAGGCCGATGCGCACCGGCAACTCGCCACCGCGCGCATCCGGGCGCTCGCCGTTGCGCGCCATCTGCGAATAACGCAGGAAGGTGCCTTCGTCGGCATCGAAGTACACGAACACCTTGTCCAGCGACACCAGCGTGGTCAGCACGCTGGCGCTGTCGCTGGCGGTGACCAGGTTGCCGGCGGTGACCATCGCACGTCCGGCGCGGCCATCGATCGGCGCACGCACGCGGGTCCAGTCCAGGTTGAGCTTGGCGGTATCCAGCGCGGCCTGCGCGGCCAGCAGATCGGCGTCGGCCTGATCGGCGGCAGCGCGACGCTGCTCCCAGGTCTCGGTGGAAATGGCCTGCTGGTCGGACAATTTGCGCGCGCGTGCCGCCTCGCTGCGGGCCAGCGTGGACTGCGTGCGTGCACGCACCAGCGCGGCGTTGGCGCGGGCGAATTCGGCACGGTAGCTGCGGTCGTCGATGCTGAAGAGCACATCGCCCTTCTTCACCTCGGCGCCTTCGACGTAATTGACCTTGTCGATATAACCGGACACGCGCGGGCGCAGCTCGACGCTTTCCACCGGCTCGATGCGGCCGCTGAATTCGTCCCACTGGCTGATCTCCTTCATCAACACCGGGGCGACGCTGACGCTGGGCGGCGGCGGCGCACCGGTCTCGGCAGCCTTGCTACCGCAACCGGCCAGCACAACCGCGAGTACGGCGCCCGTCAATACAGTACGCAAGGGGAAACGGAACGGGGTGGCGTTCGGGGTCATGGGGAGATCTCTCGGGTGGGGATGGGAAAATGCAGACCGGCAAGCCGGTCGGCCGATGGAGCGGCGTGCGGGCGACGGCTGACGGTCACGATGGCTTGCCCGGGCTGGCCAGGCCCGGCGATCAGCGAGACTGCGGCGCGGCCGACATCCACGGCGCGGATCCATTCCGGACACGCATCCTTGGCACGGCCCGGCGTGCACACCGGCTGCTCGACCGACAGCAGATGCACGCGGACGCCGAACGGCTTGGCTTCCTCGTGCAGGACCTGGGCGAGCATGCGCGTGGCCGCGGCGGCAACGGAGGTATCGCCGTGTGCAGCCCAGGCACGCAGTGCGCAGGGGCTGCCCAGCAGCAGGTAGCGACCGCCGCCCTCGGCCTCGGCCAGCAGCGGCAGCAGATGCCGCGCGGCCGCCAGATGCGGCAGCACGTCGCGCTCCAGGCGGCGACGCAGCGCAGTGACCGGGCGGTCCAGCAGCCGGCCGGCCTTCAGCGGGCTGCCCAGGCTGGCGATCACCGCCGCCAGCGGACGCGGGCGCTGGGCCAGTTCGCCGGCCAGCGCCTGCGCCGAGGCGTCGTCGGCCACCGAACCCCGCAAGGTCTCCAGCAGCGGTGTGTTGCCATGCTGCGCGCGCAGCGCGTCGAGCTTGGCGGTGTCGCGTCCAATCACCAGCACCGGCATCCCGGCATCGAGCAAGGCGGCGACGATCCCGGCGCCGACATCGCCCGTACCGCCAATGACGGCCGTCTCGGATTGGACCATCCCGGTCATGGGACTTTCACTCCCGACATCGGGACAATGCCACGCTGCGCCAGACGCGCCGACAGTCCGGTCCGCTGCGCAGGCGCCCCGCCGGCCTGACGCCTGGGCGGCGCCGAAAATGCACGTGAAACACTGGCACGCGGGCTTCTCGCCGCCGGAATCACGGGATCGAAGGCGCCTTCGATGGCGCTACGGGAGGCGGACGACACGCCGAACACATTGCACAACCACATGGCCGTGCTCCTGGATGGAGGGGATGGCGCATAAGTTAGGCCTCAAACCAGCACTTGATTAGTCCGGATTTAGGGGAATAATCGTCCCGTAAGCGGTCTAATCCCTCCTGACCCTGGAAGGCAGTCCCATGACTCACGATCTCAACGACACCCTGATCTTCGTCAAGGTGGTCGAACAAGGCAGCTTCATCGCGGCAGCCAACGCGCTTGGCCTGCCCAAGACCACCGTCAGCCGCAAGGTGCAGGAGCTGGAAACCCGCCTGGGTGCCCGCCTGCTGCACCGGACCACCCGCCGCATCGGCCTGACCGAAGCCGGCTCGGTGTACCACGAACACTGCCAGCGCATCGCGCGCGAACTGGAAGAGGCCGAGAGCGCCGTCGGGCAATTGCAGTCCGGCCCGCGCGGCTGGCTGCGTTTCACCGTGCCCTACTCGCTGGGCATCACCTGGATCGCACCACTGCTGGGCGAGTTCCATGCGCAGTACCCGGAAATCCAGCTGGACATGCATCTGGGCAACGAGAAGCTGGACCTGATCGGCGGCGAAGCCGATCTGGCACTGCGCGTCGGCGCCCTGCCCGATTCCAATCTGGTCGCGCGCAAGCTCGGCAGCCTGCGCACGCAGGTGTTCGCCAGCCCGTCCTACATCGAGCGCTATGGCGAGCCGTTGCATCCGGACGAGCTGCAGTTCCATCGCACGCTGGCGCTGCGCAAGAACCGCAACGTGCACAACAACCGCTTTTTCTGGTCGCTCAGCGACGGCAGCGATGTGCGCGATTTCCCGGTCAATCCGTTGATGGTTGCCAACGATCCGGCTGCGCTCAATGGCGCGGTGCTATGCGGCGAAGGCTTGCTGCTGACCGGCGACGTGATGGCCAAGCCATTCGTGCAATCGGGTCTGGTCCGCCGGGTGCTTGCAGGTTGGACCGGACCGGAAGTGGACTTCAACGCGGTGTTCGCCGGCGGCCGTCTGGTCTCGCCGAAAGTGCGCGCCTTCGTGGACTTCCTGGTGACGCGGATGAACTTCGACGCGGATTACATGATGGCGCAGTGCCCTGCGCGTCTGGCGGCACAGAAGGCCGACAACGATGCAAAGATCGAAATCGGCGCAGACGCGCAATTGCGTGCAGAAGGCAAGCGCATCCTGGAAAACGTCACGGCGTAGTCAGCACTCGAATAGTCGCCTAACGGAGCACCCTCGCCCCCCTCGGGACAAGGTGCCCGAAGGGCGATGGAGAGGCGTTACCCGTACAAGCGAAACGTCTTGGCTGCTACAAATCTCGAATCCCGAATCGCTGCAGGAGTGTCTGTGCAATCCGGCGCCGGTACTTTTTGTCGTGGCGAATCACCGCTGTCGACCGATGCAATCTTGAAGCGACCGAACGCGCGAGCTTTAGCGTGGTCTGGAGATCCGAAGCTGCGTTGGTCAACGCCTAGCGATAGCGTCTAACTGCAAGTCAAAAGACCAGTTGGTCGAGTGCGCGGTGCCCTCACCGCTTGCGGGACACGCCGTGAATGCGTCCATGGAGGCTCCTCGGCGGCATCCATGCCGCCGAGGGTCCCGCAACCGGCAAGGACACCGCACCAGAGAGTTGGTCGGCTGCTTTCTCGAAGGCATGTCGCTCGGCTTGCGCCAGACAGGTGAGAAGTTTGCAGGTCACGTGTTGAAAGCCTGTCGGCCGCCCCGTTTGCGATGGGAAGGCGATAAAAAGCTGATGGGACCCAGAGTGACCGCCCAGCGCACCTCGTGCCCTGCTTGCAACCACGCACACCGACCATCCCGACAGGTCCTTGCCCGCCCACCGTCGCGGGACCTTACGCGGCATGGATGCCGCGTAAGAGCCTACACGGACGTACTTGCGGCGTGTCCCGCGATGGTGGGCGGGCAAGGGCCCTGCAGAAAACCCGCAGATCGGCAGCTTTGCACCCGACGCGCGCTTGATAAAAAAATTCGCAGCGCAAAAAAACAGGCCGCTTTCGCGGCCCGTCTTGTTTACTCATCGCGGCTCGTCAATCGACTCGTCACGATTCAGTGCGGCACACTCAACGCATGCCGGTGTTGTTCCCGGCACCTTCGGAGCGCAGCGGGATCAGGCGGATTTCGACGCGGCGGTTCTGCGCACGGCCGGCATCGGTGCTGTTGTCGGCAATCGGGTAGCGCTTGCCGGCACCCATGGTTTCCATCCGCTCGCGCTGCACGCCTTGTGCGGTCAGGTACTGCGCGACCGCACCGGCGCGTTCTTCGGACAGACGCTGATTGACCGCGTCGCTGCCCACGCTGTCGGTATGACCGACCACTTCCACCATGGTCTGGTTGTACTCGCGCAGTGTGGAGGCCACACCATTGAGCGCGCTGTAGAACTGCGGCTTCAATGCAGACTTGCCGAAGTCGAAGGTGATGCCGTCGGGCAGATTCAGGGTGATGTTGTCGCCCTGGCGCTGCACTTCGATACCGGTGTTGGCGGTGCGCTCACGCAGCGCGCGCTCCTGGCGATCCTGGTACTGGCCAACCGCCGCGCCGCTGAGCGCGCCGATGCCGGCACCCACCATCGCATGCTGACGACGCTCGGTGGCGCTGTCGCCGGTCAGCAGACCAGCGGCCACGCCGATCGCAGTACCGATCAGCGCGTTGCGGCCGGTGCGATTCTGCTGTTGCGTCTGCTCGCCATATTGGTCGCGCTGCACATACGAGCCGCCGGTGGCGCAGGCGGACAACGCGATGGCGCTGGCCAGGGCAACGGCAAGGCTCTTGGTGGCTGCTGGGGACATGGTGTTCTCCTGTGGCCGGACCATCCGGCACTCAATCGTGTCGGCGAGGATAAACAGGCCAACGCGACTGGCGCATGATGAAACCGACCGCCGGCTGCATCTGGCTAGTGCTGCATTCAGGAAAACGTTTTCTGTTCGAACTTCGCCTTACATATCTGCATCGTCTTCGTGCGCGTGCCACGCAAGCGACGCAAGCGACGCAAGCGACGCAGCGCAAGCATGCGACGGTTCAGCCCTGCAAAAGAAACGCGCGAAACTTGGGTCTCAGGTGAGTACGCAGCACCGTTGGCCTTCGCGCTGGCGCGCGTGCTTATCCGCGCGTTTTCGCATAGGCCGCCAACGCCGCGTCGCGGCCCTCGGCCAGACCGATGACCGGCGTACGCGGGTACTCCGGTGCCAGACGCGCCAGCGACAACGGATGCAGCCACGGCGCGAAGCGTTCCTTCACCGCAAGCTTGCCGAGTTCCGGTAGCCAGCGCGTGATGTAGGCCGCCTGCGGATCGAACTTCTCCGCCTGCGTGACCGGGTTGAACACGCGGAAATACGGCGCTGCATCGGCGCCGGTACCGGCGACCCATTGCCAACCCATCGTGTTGTTGGCCAGGTCCGCATCCACCAAGGTGTCCCAGAACCAGCGTGCGCCCTCGATCCAGTGCACGCGCAGATGCTTGCACAACAGGCTCGCCACGATCATGCGCACGCGGTTGTGCATCCAGCCGGTGTGCCAGAGCTGGCGCATGCCGGCATCGACGATCGGAATCCCGGTGCGGCCGCGCTGCCAGGCCTGCAACGCGACCGGGTCCACCTTTGCCCAGTCGAAGCCTTCGAAGCGCGGGTTGAGATTCTGGTTGGTGGTATCGGGAAAATGGTGCAGCAGGTGATACGCAAAATCGCGCCAGCCCAATTGGCGGATATAGCCGTCGATCTCCGCCGCGTTGCGTGCGTTGCGATTGGCTTCCAGCGTGCTGGCGATCCGCCACGGCGCGATCTCGCCGAAGTGCAGATGCGGCGACAGCTGCGAGGTGCCAACCCGATCTGGCCGGTCGCGGTTTTCGCGGTAGCCGGACAGCGCACCGTCGATGAAGATCTCCAGCATCTCGTGCGCGCCGGCCTCGCCGGGCTGCCAGTGGTCCCAGAAGCCCCGGTCCCAGTCCAGCGTCGGCAGCAACCCGAGCGTCTCCACCGCCACAGTCTTCAATTGCGCCGGCAACGGCGGCAGGCTGCGCGGCGCCGGCGCGGCAGCAGCAGGCAATTGCAGCTGCGTGAGTGCGTTGCGCCAGAACGGGGTGAACACCTTGTACGGGCCGCCCTGCTGCGTCGCCAACTGCCAGGGTTCGAACAGCAGTGCGGAGTTGCAGCTGTGCACCTCGATCCCGCGCTCACGCAAGCTGCGCTTGATCTGCGCATCGCGCGGCTGTGTGGCCGGCTCGTACTTGCGGTTCCAGTACACCGCCACCGCCTTGGTCTGCGCGATCACCTCATCCAGTACCTGCGCGCTGTCGCCGGCGCGAATGACCAGACCGCTGCCCAGCGCGCGCAAGGCCGCATCCAGTGCCGCAAGCGAGCGATGCCGCCAGCTCCGCGAGGCCGCGCCCGGTGTCCACTCGCCTTCTTCGTGCGGCGCATCGATATACAGCGGAATCGGCTGGTGCCCCGCATCCAGCGCAGCCTGCAAGGCCGGGTTGTCTTCCAGGCGCAGATCGCGACGGAACCAGACGATGGCGTATGACATACAAGCTCGGCAGCGACGATGAGGCGCGCAGGATAAGCCAGCCGCTGCAACGATGGCGCGATGCCGCAGCGACGGATTGCCGCCCGGCACCACGCGGGACGCTTACTCGAAACTGCCTACCGAGTCGTGGGCCAGATTGTCGAAACGGGTGTATTCGCCGAAGAACTTGAGCTTGCACGAACCGGTCGGTCCGCCGCGGTGCTTGCCGATGATGATCTCGGCCAGACCCTTGTCCGGCGAATTTTCCTTGTTGTAATAGTCGTCGCGGTAGATGAACACGATCATGTCCGCGTCCTGCTCGATCGCGCCGGATTCGCGCAGGTCGGCCATCACCGGGCGCTTGTCGGTACGTGTTTCCAGCGAGCGGTTGAGCTGCGACAACGCGATCACCGGCACGTTGAGTTCCTTGGCCAGGCCCTTGAGCGAACGCGAGATTTCCGAGATCTCGGTCGCACGGTTTTCGCTGTTGCCCGGCACCGACATCAACTGCAGGTAGTCGATGACGATCAGCCCAAGGTCGTGCTCGCGCTTGAGTCGGCGGCACTTGGAACGCAGCACTTCCGGCGACACGCCCGGCGTGTCGTCGATGAAGATCTTGGTTTCCTTCAGCATCTTGATCGCGCCGGTCACACGTGCCCAGTCCTCGTCTTCCAGCGCACCGGTACGCAGCCGCTGCGCATTGATGCGGCCATTGGACGAGATCAGGCGCATGGCCAGCTGCGATGCCGACATTTCCATCGAGAACACCGCCACGCCCTTCTTGGATTTGATCGCGGCGTATTCGGCGATATTCAGCGCAAAGGTGGTCTTGCCCATCGCCGGACGCGCGGCCAGGATGATCAGGTCGGTCGGCTGCAGGCCGGAGGTCATCGCGTCGAAATCGTTGTAGCCGGTCGGCAGGCCGGTGATGTTGCCGCCGTTTTCGAAACGGCTGCGCAATTCTTCGAAGGCGTCCTTCAATGCGCCCGGCATCGCCACGAAGTCGGTGCGCCCTCGCGCGCCGGCCTCGGCGATCTTGAACACCGCCTTTTCCGCCGACGACAGCAACTCCACGCTTTCGCGGCCCTCGGGCTGGAAGCCGTCGTTGACGATGGTGGTACCCACTTCGATCAGTTGCCGCAGCACCGCCTTGTCGCGCACGATCTCCGCGTAGGCGGCGATATTGGCTGCCGAGGGCGTGGTGCTGGCCAGCTCGATCAGGTAGGCGCCATCGCCCACCTGTTCCAGCTTGCCTTGCGATTCGAACCACTCGCCCAGGGTCACCGCATCGAAGGGGCGGTCCTTTTCGTTCAGTTCGCGAATCGCGCGGTAGATCAGGCGATGATCGCGGCGGTAGAAATCGTTGTCGGTCAGCTGGTCGTTGACCCGGTCGAACGCCTCCGGCGCCAGCATCAGCCCGCCGAGCACGGCCTGCTCGGCCTCGACCGAATGCGGCGGCACCCGCAACTGGTCAAGCCGCGGCTCGGGACGATCGTAATCGTCGTCGCGATCGCGATTGCGCTTGGAACGGAAACCAGGACGAGCAGACATGGACAAACAGACCTGACACGAGGGAGACGGAGGCAGGAAGCATAGTCATCGGCGACGCCGACGACCATGCACAACTCTGTGGATAACTGGTGGACAGCCGGTGCATCACCGTTCTACGCGGCAGCTGTCGCAACCGCCGAGACGCCTGCGGTGCCTGGGTTTTCGCCGCACCACCGGCCGCCATCGGCGGCCGCCTCCAGGCACAACACCGCTGTGGTCAACTCAGCGCTTGAACTGTTCGGTCAGGCCCAGGAAGGCGTCGACAAAGCCCTGCAGGAACTTGCGGCTGTCGGCGTTGGCAATCTGGTTGTCGGCCCCGAACAGCCCGTCCTTGTACTGCAGGAAGACTTCCGGCTGGCCGAGCACATGCATGTCCAGATACGACAACACATTGCGCAGATGCTGCTGCGCGGTGGCGGTGCCGATCGCCCCGACCGAGATGCCGACCACGGCGGCCGGCTTACCCGCAAAGGCGCTGTCACCGTAGGGACGCGAGCCGGTATCGAGGGCGTTCTTGAGTACGCCGGGAATCGAGCGGTTGTATTCGGGAGTCACGAACAGCACCGCATCCGCCGCCCGGATCTGCTGCTTCAGCCGCGTGCCTTCAGCCGGAAAATCACCGTCGCGGTCCTGGTTGTACAGCGGGATGTCGCCGATTTCCAGGTACTCGAACACCGCCTTGTCGCCGGCCAGATGCTCCAGCGCGTGCGCCAGCTGGCGGTTGTAGGACGCTGCACGCAGGCTGCCGACCAGCACGGCGATGGTGATCTTGCTCATGGGAACGCTCCATTGGGGAATCAGCGCCCGACTTTAGTCAGCCTGGCGCTCATACCCGGTGAAGCGCGGCCGCCTCAGCGGCCGATTGCGGCGCGTTGCGTGCGCCAGTGCGCCTGCCAGGCCTGAAACATCAGCACCGTCCACAGATGGGTATGCCATTTGCGCTCGCCGCCATTGAAGTCGCGCCATAGCCCGGCCACGGTGTCGGCGGCGAACACGCCGTCGCGCTCCAGCGTGGCGTGCGCCAGCAGATCGTCGGCCCAGCCATGCAGATCCCCGCGCAGCCAGGCGCTCACCGGCGCGCCGAAGCCGCGCTTGCCGCGGTAGACCATCGGCTCGGGCAGATAGCGGCACAGCACGCGCTTGAGCAGGTACTTGCTCACCCCGTCGCGGTACTTCAGCGACAGCGGCAGCGACCAGGCGAACTCGGCCACGCGCCAGTCCAGCAACGGCGCGCGCGCTTCCAGCCCCACCGCCATGGTGGTGCGGTCCACCTTGCACAGCAGGTCGTCAGGCAGATAGGCGGCAAAGTCGGCCAGCATCATCGCGTCGGCCGGGGTACCGGAGCCGTGCAGCGGGTCGGCCAGGCTGTAGAAACTGTCGGGCTCGGTCGCGCCCAGCACCACCGCGGCCGGATCGCGCCAGCGCGAAATGCGGTTGCGGTAGATGTCGCCGATGCCGCGTGCGCCGGCCTCGGCCACCAGCGCGGCCAGGCCACCGGTGCGCGAGGACTCGCCGTTGCGGCGCGCCGCCAGCGCCATCAGCCGCCGCAGCGGCCCCGGCACCAGCCCATGCATGCGCCAGTTGCGCAGCGCACGCTGGTAACGGCCGTAGCCGAAGAACAACTCGTCGCCACCATCGCCGGACAGCGCCACCGTCACCCCGCCACGCGCCAGCCGTGCGACCAGCGCGGTCGGCACCTGCGAGGCATCGGCGAAAGGCTCGTCGAACATGTCCGGCAGGGTCGGCACCACCGCCAGCGCATCGGCGCCGCTGACGTACAGCTCGGTGTGGTCGGTGTGCAGATGTGTGGCCACCTCGCGCGCCAGCGGCGCCTCGTCGTGATGCGAGCCTTCGAAGCCGATGCTGAAGGTGTGCACCGGCTGGGTGCTCTGCGCCTGCATCATCGCGGTGACGATCGACGAATCGGTGCCGCCGGACAGGAACACGCCCACCGGCACGTCGGCCACCATGCGCAGCGCCACCGCATCGCGCAGCACCGCATCGAGCTGTTCCTCGGCCTGCACGTCGCTGCCGGTGAACGGCGCCGCCAGTGCGCGCTGCATCGCCTCGCGCGCGTTCCAGAACGGCTGCTGCGCCTGGTCCGGCCGATGCGCCGCCGCGCCGGCCGCCACCATTTGCGCATCCAGCCGCAGCACGCGCCCGGGCATCAACTTGAAGGTCCGCTCGTGGATGCAGGCCGGCGCCGGGATGTAGCCCAGCCGCAGCAGCAGGGTCAGCGCATTGCGATCGACGCCGTTATCGAACTCCGGGTGCTGCCACAGCGCCTTGAGTTCGGAACCGAACACCAGCGTGTCGCCGGCCCAGCCGTAGTACAGCGGCTTCTTGCCGACGCGGTCGCGGGCCAGAGACAGGCAGTTGTCGCGCTCGTCCCATAGCGCCAGCGCGAACATGCCGTTGCAGCGGGTCAGGGTGTCGTCCAGCCCCCACTCCACCACCGCCGCCAACAGCACTTCGGTATCGGAATGACCACGGAAGCGGTGCCCGAGCGCGGACAGGGCCGCGCGCAACTGCGCGAAGTTGTAGATCTCGCCGTTGTAGGCCAGCACATAACGGCCATCGGCCGAGCGCATCGGCTGATGGCCGAGCGGCGACAGATCCAGGATGCTCAGGCGTTGATGGGCCAGCGCCACGCCGGCCTGCGCATCGCACCAGGTGCCGGCATCGTCGGGGCCGCGATGACGCAAGGCGGCGCCCATCGGCCGCACCAGGGCATCGAGTTGTTCGCCATGCATGCGTGGCGAGGCCAGCAGCAGTCCAGCCAATCCACACATCGTCAGTGCTCCTGCCGGCAGCGCATGCCACTCATGCCGTCACCGCGCCGGGTGCCGGTGCCGGCATTGCGATGAAACCAGGTACTGCCTGCACACGCTGCAGCCAGGCACCGATCGCCGGCCAGCGCTCCAGATCGAAGCCGCCGTCCTCGGCGCAATGGGTGTAGGCAAACAGCGCGATGTCGGCGATGCCGTAGTCGCTGCCGGTGAACCAGCGGTGCTGCTGCAGATGCTGTTCCATCACCGCCAACGCCTGCTCGCCGCGTGCACGCAGCTGCGGCAGTTCGGCGCGGCGCGCGGCATCGCGCGGCGTCCACAGGCTGATGAAACGCGCCACCGCCACATACGGCTCATGGCTGTACTGCTCGAAGAACATCCAGCTCAGGGCCTGCGCACGCTGCCACGCGTCGGTGGGCAGATACGGGGTGCCTTCGGCCAGCCAGAACAGGATTGCGTTGGATTCGACCAGCACGCGGCCGTCGTCGCGCTCCACCATCGGTACCTTGCCATTGGGATTGATGGCCAGATACGCGGGCGTGCGGGTTTCGCCGGCGACGCTGTCGACCTCGACCCAGTGATAGCGGCTGCCCAGTTGCTCCAGCAGCAGGCGCACCTTGTAGCAGTTGCCGGAACTGGACATGCCATGGACGGTCAACGGGGGACGCACGCTCGACATCAGGCTGGCTCCGCGGCAGCAACGAGGGGCTGGCAGTGTCACAGCCCCGGGAGTCTTTGCAAAGCCCTGCGCCGATTCTGCCGCAAGGCGTGGCCGCGGCTGCGTGCGCCGCGGGCGGCGCGCCTCAGCGCATCGCCACCAGCGCCACCGGCACCCCCAGCACGGCAATCAGCATGCCCAGCACCGACAACGTCAATGCCAGCGCACCAAAGGCACGCGCCCGTGTACCGCCGGTCGCACCGCCGACCGCCTGGACCGCCGCGATCGACCACCACAGCCCGCCCAGCAGCATCAGCAGCACCGCCATGGCCAACTGCGCCAGCCTGGCTGGATCATGCACGCCGGTGCCGAACAGGACGCTATCGCCGCCGAGCGCAGCCAGCGCCGCCAGCAGGCAGACCAGCCATGGCAATGCGCTGCCCAGCAGCGCCGGCAGCAACGCACCGACCTGTGCGACACCGCCCATCCAGCGCAATATCCGCTGCAGCAGCACGCAGCCCACCAGCGCGATGGCCAGCATGATCACCACGGCGATGGCGTGCACCCACAGCGGCCGCGGAGACACCCACATCCAGCTCGAGAGCACGACGACCAGGCCGAATACACACCACGCGCTCCAGCGCGCACCGGGCTGCGCGTGCAAGCGCTGCGCAACGGTGTGCGGATCGAACAGCATCCCGCCCAGGCCACCGCCGCGCCACCAGGCCAGGCATGCCAGCACCAACACGACCAGCGCCAGCAGCCCGGCCAGCGGATAGACGAAGACGTGCATCTCCAGCGGCTGTCTGCGCGGGTACGGCTTGAGATCGTGATTGAAGTACAGCAGGTCGCGGGCACGCTCCATGTCGGCGGCCGCACGCTTCACGCCGCTGGCGGGGATGCGGTCGGACAAGCGCTGCCACTCGCCGACGATGACGATGCGTCCCTGGTGCATGGAGACCGTGCGCGAGAAGCGGAACCAGGGGTTGGCGACCACCTGCGTATCGGCCTCCACCTGCACCGCCGGATCGACCCGCACCCGCACGGTCTGCCGCGCCCGCCGCGGGCCGTCCAGTGCCAGCGGGCTCTTGCGCGCCGCGGCGGGCAAAGTGTCCATCCATTCACCGAGCTGGAACAGCGGGAAGCCGACTTCGTCGCCCTCGTCGGCCGGCCACTCCAGGCGATAGGCCTCGTGCGTGCGTACGTTCAGTCGATCGGTCGCGTCGATGGTCGGCACGCCGACCTGGGTCAGCGCGGTGTAGTACTGCTGCATGAATTCCAGATAGTGTTCGCCAACCGTCTGCGCACCGTTGTCGTCGAAGCTGGTCGCCACGCGCTCGCCGCGCCCCTGCCGGTACGTCGTGTCCACGCTGAAGGTCGCCACGCGCTGCGGCTTGCGCAGCGACACCGCGATCTCCTCGTCCACCTCGATCTGCGGCAGCGTCGGCATCGGCGATGGCACCGCCACCAGGTCGCGCTGGCCGGCCATCACCGGCAGGCCACGCACGAACGGCAACGGCAGCCGTTGCGCAAGCGGGCCCTCTTCGCGATCGCGCGTGGCATCCACCCATACCTCGCCCTGCGGCAGGTGCGCGCGTACCACCACATGATCGAAGGCATACGGACTGGGCAAGCGCAGATCCAGTCCCTGGCCCTTGTCGCTGCTGACCAGCACCGGCTCGGCGCGGATGCTGGCCAGCTGCAGCAGCGCAATCAGCAGCGTGGCCTTGTCCTTGCAGTCGCCATAGCGGTTGCGCAGCGTCACCTCCGGCGTATGCGGCGCGTGCGAGTTCTCGCCCATGTCCAGGCCGACGTAGCGGATTTCGCCCTGCACGAAGGCCACTGCACGCAGCAGTGCGCCCTGCGGGTCGTCGCTGCGCAGCTGCAGGCTCTGCACCATGCCCTCGGCGGCGCGTGCGTCCTTGAACGCGCGCGGATACAGCTGCGCTGCCCACACCGCCACCGTTTCCCAGTTGCCGGCCGTGGAGACTTCGATCAGGCCATACGGATCGACATCCTCCGGGGCGTCTTTTTCCTCCTGCACCGCGGGCAGGTCGTGCGCTGCAATGTCCAGCGTCGCCACGTCGCCGGCGCGGCTGACGTTGCGGCTGAAGCCTGGCGCGCTCACCCGCCACTGCAATCCCATCCCGGCGGGATACCGCACGCGCACCCGGCGCTCGCCCAGCGATACGCCGTAGCGCGCATCGAACACGTCGTAATAACCCTTGCCGAACACCGGATTGCTGCCAGTGATGGTCACCCCATAGTCGACCCGGTCGCCCACGCGCAGGTCCGGCAAGGTGATCGACAGCGTCAGCGCGCCATCGATCAGGCCCTCTTCCAGTCCGCTTTCGCGGCGCAACCTGGCGTAGTGCGCCTGTGTGCGCATGTCGATGCGCCTGCCGTCGCGCCAGACCTCCAGGCTGTTGAGCGCCAGCTGCTGGTATTGCGGCTGGTAATCGATGGAGATCTGCCCGGCTTCGTCCAGGCTCTTCGCACGCTGCACGGTGTAACTGAGGCGGCGATAGGCCTGCGGCGCCGCGCCGGTCAGATCGACCTGATCGGATACCAGCTCATAGCGCAGCCCGCTGGCACCGGGCACCTTGTCGGGCACCGCATCGGCGATGACCCAGGCCGGTGGCGGCGCCATGCGCGGCGCCTCGCTGGCCTGTGCCGGTGCGATCGCGCTCGCAACCACCGCCAGCACGCAGAGCATCCAGGACACGCCACGCAGGCGCCGCCTTCCATCCTTGTCGATCAACACCCACCCACTCCTCGTCAAAACGCATTGAGTCCCGTCAACGCACGCCCGACCACCAACTGATGCACGGTCTCGGTGCCCTCGTAGGTGATCACCGATTCCAGGTTCAGCGCATGCCGGATCGCCACATGCTCGGTGGTGATGCCGGCCGCGCCGAGCAGATCGCGGCACTCGCGCGCCACGTCCAGGGCCATGCGGCAATTATTCCATTTTGCCAGCGAGATCTGTTCGGGCCGCAGCTGGCCGGCTTCCTTCAGGCGTCCGAGCTGCAGCGCCAGCAGCTGCGCAGTGGAAATCCGCCGGGCCATGTCGGCCAGCTTGATCTGCGCGCTCTGCGTGGCCGCCAGTGGCCGGCCGAACAGGATGCGCTGCCCGCTGTAGGCCAGCGCCTCGCGCAGGCAGGCCACCGCCGCACCGATCGCACCCCAGGCAATGCCGTAGCGCGCCTGATTGAGGCAATTCAACGGCGCCTTCAGACCGGCCGCGTTCGGCAACCGCATTTGCTCGGGCACATAGACATCGTCCAGGAACAGGCCCGAGGTCACCGACGCGCGCAGGCTCATCTTGTGCCCGATGTCCTGCGCACGGAAGCCGGCGCAGCCGGTCTCCACCAGAAAGCCGCACACCCCGTCATCGGTATGCGCCCAGATGATCGCAATGCCGGCGATGCTGCCGTTGGTGATCCACATCTTGGACCCGTTCAAGCGCCAGCCATCGCCCTGCCGTACCGCGCGCGTGGTCATCGCGGCCGGGTCCGAGCCACCCTGGGCTTCGCTCAACCCGAAACAGCCGATCAGACGCCCCGCTGCCATCTCCGGTAACCAGCGCTGGCGCTGTTCGTCGCTGCCGTAGGCATGGATCGGGTACATGCACAGCGAGGACTGCACGCTGACGAAACTGCGCAGGCCGCTGTCGCCGCGCTCCAGTTCCTGGCAGATCAATCCGTACGCCACCGCGCCCAGGCCCGCGCCGCCATCGCGTACCGGCAGGCTGGCACCCAGCAGGCCGAGCTCCGCTAGTTCCGGCACCCATTCGCGCGGGAAGCGCCCTGCATCGAAGGCGTCGCCGATCGCCGGCAGCACCCGCGTGTCGGTGAAGCGCGCCACCGCATCCTGCACTGCCCGCTCTTCATCGGTCAGCAGCGCGCGTACATCGAACAGGTCATCGGGGCGTACCGGCATGTCGGCTTCCACTGCAGGAGAAGCGACGATTATCAGCCAGTTGCCGGCCGGACATGGCGGCGCCCGTGCAGCGCATGGAATGCACCGCTGGCGCCTGGAAACGAAAAGAGCCGGCAATGCCGGCTCCTTTCTTGCTACTGCAGCGATCCCGGGTGGGTGGCTGCCAGCGATTTACTGGCGCGTGCTGCCCGCATCCACACGGACGCCGCGGTCACCGGCCGTCGAGGCGGTCTGGGTCACCAGCTGACCATCGACCACCGGCAGGCGGTCGCTGGCCGGCTTGTCGTTCATGCGTACGGTCTTTTCGAAACCGTCGTAACGGTAGGTCACGTCGTAGGCCACCACGTTGTCGGCATCGCCCAGCGAGATGCGCTCGCCCGGCTTGCTGTCCATGCGCATGGTGCCGGTGGTGCCGTCGGCATTGCGGTAGGTCACGTCGTAGCCCACCACCCGCGAGGACTGCGAATTGGCGTTTTCGGTATGGCACTGGCGCTCGGTGCGGTCCACCACGCGGCCACCGACATGGTTGCGGTCCACACGGTTACCGACCATGCCGCCACCGACCGCACCGGCCACCGTGGCCAGCTTGCGGCCGTTGCCGCCGCCGACCTGGTTGCCGAGCAGGCCGCCGATCACCGCACCGGCGACCGTGCCGCCGACATTGCCATCGCGCTCGGGCAGACGTTCCTGCACCACCACGTCGCGGCAGACTTCACGCGGCGAGGAGCTGGTGGTGGTTTCGCGGATGGCCGCGCTGTTGACGACCTGCGCGTACTGCGGCTCGCGCTCGGTGATCGGTGCCACCTTGACCACGTCGGCGTATTCCAGACCACGCGGTGCCGGCTCGCCGTTGGCGACGAAATCGCCGGATGACGGGCGATTGTTCATAAAGGCAGCAGTGGCCACGCCTCCGACCAGCAACGCACCAGCAGCGACCAGTATAGTTGTCGTATTGCTCTTCATGATCCAGCTCCGTGCGGACACGCCGCGTTGTTGACGGCGTGATTCCAGCACGTGAACCCTGAACAAAAACGCCCTCGCTCATGAACGCCGCAGTTAAGTTCAGCTAGCGGTTACTTCATGCGCTTCTAACAGCCGGAGCATTCGCATGCGCAACCCCATCACCTCGCGCGCCCTGGACTGGGCCAGCAAGCTGCGCTACCCCACCTTGTTCAAGCTGGCTGCGGCGCTGTTTCTGGTCGACCTGGTGCTCCCGGACCCGATCCCGTTCCTGGACGAGCTGCTGTTCGGCCTGACCACTCTGCTGCTGGCCAACTGGAAGACGCGCAAGGCGCCGCTGCCCGCGCCGGTGCGCCGCGATTGATGCAGCTGGTCGATAGCCATTGCCACCTGGATGCCGGCGAGTTCGAGCACGACCGCGCCGCGGTGATCGCGCGCGCGCAGGCGGCCGGTGTCGTGCAGCAGGTGATCCCGGCGGTCACCGCCGCCAGCTGGCCGCAGCTGCGCAGCGTCTGCACCCAGGCCCCCGGCTTGCACCCGGCCTACGGGCTGCACCCGATCTTTCTCGAGCAGCATCGTCCCGATCATCTGGAACTGCTGGCCGAATGGATCGAGCGAGAGCGCCCGTGCGCCATCGGCGAGTGCGGGCTGGATTTCTATCTGGACGGGCTGGACGCGCAGGCGCAGCGCGCTTATTTCGACGGACAACTGCAGCTGGCCAGGCGCTTCGAGCTGCCGCTGATCGTGCATGCGCGGCGCGCCACCGAAGAGGTCATCGCCCGCATCAAGGCCGTGGGCGGCCTGCGCGGTGTGGTGCACAGCTTCGCCGGCAGCCCCGAACAGGCACGGCAATTGTGGAAGCTGGACTTCCTGATCGGCCTGGGCGGCCCGGTGACCTACCCGCGCGCCAACCGCCTGCGCGGCCTGGCCGCGACGATGCCGCTGGAGTGGCTGCTGCTGGAAACCGATGCGCCGGATCAGCCCGACGCCAGCATCCGCGGACAACGCAACGAGCCGGCCTACCTGCGCACGGTACTGGACTGCATCGCGCAGCTACGCGACGAGCCGGCCGAGCGCATCGCCGCGCAGACCACCGCCAACGCGCGGCGGTTGTTCGGATTGCCGGGCTGATACCGGTGCGCGCTGCAGGCGAGGTGACGCAGCGCGGGTGACGTCATCAGCTTGCAGCGGCCTCGGCCGCCGGCGACGCGGTGGTGGCCCGCTTCGGCTTGAGCAACATCTCCAGGGCCTTGCCCACCGCGACAAACGCAAAGGTGCCGGTGATATGCGTGGCCGCGCCCAGCCCGGCGCCGCAATCCAGCTTGAGCGTGGCGTCGGCATCCAGCTGCGGGCGGATGCCACAGACGCTGCCATCGGCCTGCGGATATTTGACGTTCTCCAGCGAGTACACCGCCGGCACGCCGAAATAGCGCTGCGGATTCTTGGGGAAGTTGAACTCGCTGCGCAGCTTCTTGCGGATCAGCGCCAGCATCGCGTCGTGCTCGGTGCGCGAGACATCGCGTACACGCACCAGGGTGGGATCGGTGCGCCCGCCAGCGGCGCCCACCGTCAGCAAGGGCAGCTTGCGTCGGCGGCACCAGGCGATGGTTTCCACCTTCACCCGGAAGCTGTCGCAGGCATCGATCACCAGATCAAAGTCATCGCCGAGCAGCTGTTCGATATTGCCGGCGGTGAGAAACGCCTCCACCGCATCGGCATGGATCTCCGGATTGATCGCCAGGCAGCGCTCGGCCATCGCGCGCGCCTTGTTGCGTCCGTACTGCCCTGCCAACGCCGGCAGTTGCCGGTTGGTGTTGGACACGCACAGGTCGTCAGCATCAATCAGGCGGATATGCCCGACGCCGGTGCGCGCCAGCGCCTCGACCACCCAGGAACCCACGCCCCCCATCCCGACCACCGCCACGCGGCAGGCGGCCAGGCGCTCCACCGTGCCGACTCCGTACAGCCGGTCGATACCGGCAAAGCGTTCACGCCATTGTGCTTTCATATGTCTATTTTACGCGCGCCGCTCAGCGCGCGCCCATCGACATATTGATGTCCGCGTCCACCGGAGTTCCGTCCATGCCCGCCCCACCCACCGAACAATCGCGCGCCTCCCGCTATGCGTTCCTGCTGGTGCTGGGCATCCTGATCGGGCTGGTCGGCACGGTGATGGTGGCGCGCGTGCTGCAGGCCACACGCAATCCGGTGCCGGACAGCCTGATGCAGGTGATGGCTTACCAGCTGCGCGCCTTGCAATCCGACGCCAATGCCAGTTGCGATGCCACACGCCAGCGAGCGCGGCTGCAATCGCTGCGCCTGCTTGCCGACGAAGTGGAACCGGCGTTTCCGGACATCGGCGAAGACCGGCGCTTCGGAGCGCATGCCAGCGCCCTGCGCACCGTCCTGGACCAGGCACGGCGCACGCCCCCAGCCGATTGCGCCGCGCTTGCCGCAGTCAGGACACAGATCAATGACGCCTGCGAGGCCTGTCATCGCGACGTCCGCTGACCCGCCAGCGCGCGCCCAGGAGATACGCATTGCCGCGATGGTGAACTGGACGCTCGGGTTCGTTAAGCCTGGAGTGATGCAGTTGGCAGACCGTTCACCCAGACCAACACAGGATGACGTCGCCGCGGCCCTGACCGCTTTTTCGAACCACCCCGGAGAGACCTCATGAAGACCCGACTGCTCGTCATTGGCCTGGCTGCAACCGCGACGCTGGTTGGCTGTGCCACCTCCCAGCCCCAGTACGGCAGCTACCGCGGCGACCGCGGCTACGACCAGGGCTACTCGCAGCCGCAGGCACGCTGTGTGGATTGCGGCATCGTGACCCGCATCGATGAAGTCGGCCCGACCCGCAGCGCTCCCACCGGCACCGGCGCGGTGCTCGGCGGCATCGTCGGCGCGGTGGCCGGGCGCCAGATCTCCAAGGAGACCGGCGGCAGCAAGGGCAACAAGAACGTCTCGGCCGTGGCCGGTGCCGCCGCCGGCGCGGTGGCGGGCAATGCGATCCAGAACAACGTCACCAGCGAGAGCTTCGATGTGCAGGTGCGCATGGACGATGGCCGCGTCATCGTGGTGAACCAGCGCGATCTGGCCGGCGTGCGCGAAAACGCCTATGTGCGTGTGGTCAACGGCAAGGTCGTGCTGCGCTGATCGACGCAGGCAGCCGGAGCGCCAGCACAACGACGGCGCTCATCGTCAGGTGGGCGCGGTTGGCCGCCGGAACCGGCATGGACCACGCGTGCAATGCGATTGCTCCGCACCTGCCTGACGACTGCTCGCTACATTCGATTCGCCAGCGTTGGCGAGACGACAGAAAGGCCCGGCAACGGGCCTTTCTGCTGTCTGCACGATGGCCTGGCGTGTCGCGCTTCGCTCAGACCACCTGCACCGCGTCGGCCTGCAGGCCCTTCTGTCCCTGCACGACGGTGAAGCTGACCTTCTGGCCTTCCTTGAGGCTTTTGAAGCCCTGGATCTGGATCGCACGGAAATGGACGAAGACGTCCTCGCCGTTTTCGCGACTGATGAAGCCAAAGCCCTTGGCATCGTTGAACCACTTCACGACACCATTCTCGCGTTCGATATTGGACATCTCGACTGACTCCCTACGACACTGTGATGGACTGACGGTGGTGGCTGTGATTGCAAGGAGGAAGCGAGGTACAAGGATGTAGCGGATCGAACGATCTACCGCATCAGGCCACGATTCACGGTGACCGTTGCAAACAGCAGCGCTGGCAACTTAACCCGCACAAAACGAATTTTCAAGCAGGTCTTGCACAATTTTGTCAAGCCTGAAACGGGACATTTTTGAACCTCATGGATACGACCGTCGTCTACTACATCCTGGCTGGCGTGCTGGTACTGATCGGCCTTGCCGGGGTCGTCCTGCCGGCGCTCCCGGGCCTGCCGCTGGTGTTCGCAGGACTGCTGGTGGCCGCCTGGGCCGATGGCTTCGCCCATGTCGGCTGGGTGGCGCTGGTGATCCTGGGCCTGATGACGGCGTTGTCGTTTGCGATCGACTTCCTCGCCACGGTGTACGGCGCCCAGCGGGTGGGTGCCAGCAAGGCGGCACTGTGGGGATCGGTGATCGGCTCGGTCGCCGGCATCTTCTTCATGCCGATCGGCCTGTTCGTCGGCCCGTTCGCCGGCGCGTGGCTCGGCGAATACTGGCAGACCCGCAGGTCCGACCAGGCCACCAAGGTCGGCATCGGCACCTGGCTGGGCATCGTGTTCGGCACCGCGACCAAGCTGGCGCTCGGCCTGTGCATGCTGGGCGTGTTCGCCATCGCCTGGTTCTTCTAGCGGCTCGCGACGGCCCGACAACGAGCACTTGTTTGCGTGCAGGCTCGTCCTGACGAGGACGGCGCAAGCGTTCGTCGGCTGCCGACGTCCTTCAATTGCAGCACCGCCAGGATGTTATGCCACCGTGTACACATCGCGTATGCAGGCGCGACCGTTAAGCTTCGCATCTGACGCGCCTGCCTGGCGCCTTTTTCGGCCAGACTGCCCATGTCCAAGCACCGCACCCGTCCCCTGATGCTGATCGCCCTGGTGGCCGCGCCGCTGGCGCACGCCCAGGAAATCGCCCCCACTCCGGCTTCGCCGCAGGCCTGCACCTCCGTCACCTCGGATGCGGCGCGGCTGGCCTGTTACGACCAGGCGCTGGGCTACACGCCGCAATTGACCGCCGAGGCCGACGCCGCCGCGCAGATCGCCAAGCAGAAGGAGTCCAAGCCGCAGGATGAGCGCGCCATCAGCCGCGTTGGCGATTTCTTCCGCGCCGATGGCCAGGACCAGCCCAAGGCCGAGGCAGTTGCCAATGCCGGCCGCGGCTCGTTGCTGGATCGCCGCTGGGAGCTGGCCAAGGATTCCAAGCTGGGCACCTTCCAGCTGCGCGGTTACAAGCCGGTCTACCTGTTGCCGGCGTTCTGGACCAGCGATTCCAACCGCACCCCGCAGTCGCCGAATCCGGCCAACTCGGTGTCCACCCCGCAGCAACTGGACAGCACCGAACTGAAGTTCCAGCTCAGCTTCAAGACCAAGGTGGTCGAGGATCTGTTCGGCGACAACGGCGACATCTGGATGGGCTACACCCAGAGCTCGCGCTGGCAGGCCTACAACAGCGATGCCTCGCGCCCGTTCCGCGAAACCAATTACGAGCCGGAAGCGATGCTGGTGTTCCGCAACAACTACAGCCTGTTCGGCTGGAAGGGCCGCATGAGCGGCATCAGCATCAACCACATGTCCAATGGCCGCGAAGATCCGTTGTCGCGCTCCTGGAACCGGGTCATCCTCAACATCGGCCTGGATCGCGAGAACTGGGCGCTGACGTTGCGCCCGTGGTTCCGCATCAAGGAAGACCGTGCCGATGACAACAATCCCGATATCGAGGATTACATGGGCCGTGGCGATGCCACACTGGTCTACAACAAGGACGGGCACGAAGTGGCGTTGATCGCGCGGCATTCGCTGCGCGGCGGCGACCGCTCGCACGGCTCGGTGCAGCTGGATTACGGCTTCCCGATCACCAACCTGCTGCGCGGTCACGTGCAGGTGTTCGACGGCTACGGCGAAAGCCTGATCGACTACAACCACAAGGCCACCTACATCGGCCTGGGCGTGTCGTTGCTGGAGTGGTTCTAAGCAGGTCGCGTTGCTGCAGTGAGCAACGTCCAGCCTCATTGAAAAGCCGGCATGCGCGCATGCCGGCTTTTTACTTATGCGATTGCGGGTAGACAACAGCGCAGCAGACCATCCTGCGCCATGTACATGAAACGGCTTTGCTGGATGACGCGGTGTTGGCGGCGATCAGACGTCGAAGAAATCGACCTTGCCATCTTTCAAGGTGTAGTACGCACCGACCACGCGGACATTGCCTGCACGCAGCGGTTCGAGCAGCGCCGGTTCGGACGCGCCCCGCAGGCGGTCCACGGTGCGCTTGACGTTGGCCTTGACCGAGGCCGCCAGCAGGTCGCCGCCGCCCTTTCTCTTGGCGGTCAGTACCGCCGGGACGATGGGCTCGATCATCGCGCCGATCGCACCGGGGAAGAAGGCGTTCTGCTCCACCACCGACACCGCCGCAGCAACCGCGCCACAGCTTTCGTGGCCCATCACCACCACCAGCGGCACGCCGAGCTGGCTGACCGCGTATTCGATCGATCCCAACGCGGTGGTGTCGACGGTGTTGCCGGCATTGCGGACGATGAACATCTCGCCCAGGCCACGCCCGAACAGCAACTCCGGCGGCACCCGCGAATCCGAGCACGACACCAGGATCACGAACGGGGTCTGCCCCAGCGCCAGTTCCAGACGGCGCTTGCTGTCGGAAATGACCTTTTTGGGGCGGTTTTCCACGAACGCGGCATTGCCGTCACGCAGGATCTGCAAGGCCTGCTCGGCATTGAGATCGGTCTTCTTCGACGGCGCCGCGCCCGCGGCAAACGGCAGTGACGCGGCGGCGGCGGCAATCGGCGCACAACAGGCGCATTGCAGCAGTTTTCGACGGGATGCGGAATGCGACATGGACGAGCCCCTGCTCTCTGGTTGTCTCGCGATCGTACACCGGGCCAGGCGCGGCACCATGGCCCGGCGCGGGCTTATGTCGACACGATTTCGCAACCCGCGCCCCCGGGTTCAGGTCCAGTCCGTCAGACCCTCGCGGCGATAGGTTTCCTGAAATGCCGGGCGGACTTTCATTCGCTGCGCATGCGCCTGCAGGGCCGGCCAGGTGTCGCTGGGCCGGGGCATGTTGCGCGACCAACGCATCAGCATGGTCAGCATGAAATCGGCCGCGGACAGGGTCTGGCCCAGCAGATAGGGACCATTGGCCTGCAAGTGCGCGTCGACCTGGGCCCAGGCCGCTTCGAGCCTGGCGCGTGCCTGGGCCTGCACGGCATCGGCATGCGCGGCGCCGGCCGGCTCGTCCGGATAGAACCAGGCCCGGTAGGCCGGCTGCAAGGTGTTGGCGCAGAAGAACATCCACCGGTAGTACGCCGCCCGTGCCGGCGTCCCCGGCGGCGGTGCCAAGCCAGCCTGCGGATGCAGGTCGGCCAGGTGCAGCACGATGGCCGCCGCTTCGGTCAGCACCTGCCCATCCATCACCAGCGTCGGCACCACGCCGGCCGGGTTGAGTGCGAGATACGCGGGGGATTTCTGCTCGGCGCGCTCGAAATCCAGCGGATGCAGCACGTGCGGCACATCGAGTTCGATCAGCAGCCAATGCACGACCAGTGCGGCAGTGCTCGGGGCGTGGTACAGCGTCGTGGTCATGCAGACTCCCTCGTTAGTTGGTGCAGGACTAGTTGGTACAGGAACGCAAGCAGGCGAGCTTGTGCGGTTCACAGCGATTGACATCGCTCTGCTGGGTGCAATCGAACACCTGGGCCATGCAATTGGCCCGCTGCGCCGGATTCTGGGTGGCGTCGCAGCTCTTTCCGCGTGGTGCCACCGCCATGCGGCAGCTGCTTTCGCTGGGCCGGTCGGCGGCGCACTGCGCGGCGCGGCGGTTGCACTGCGCGATGCAGCGCTCCATCGCCGAGGGGCCGTCGAAGCGCGTTGCGGTGTCGCTGGGCTTGAGCGGCTTTTTCTCGGCAAACGGTACTGGTGCGGTGGCTTGCGGCGCATAGTTGCCGGACGGAAACAGCACGGTGGGCGGGGTCCTTTGTTGCGCTGCCAGCGGCAGGCTGGCGCACACCAGGACGGCGAGGCAGATGAGACGGAGCATTCCTGTTCTCCTGAGGGTGCCGGCATGTATGCCCCGAGCATAGCCCGTTCCTGCCGGGCCGTCCGCGACCGACGTGAGACACGCATGCAGGCGTTTTTCCAGGACCCAGGCACCGCGTGCGAACAGCAGGCACGCGCAGCGCCCAAACCGAAAACGGCGACGCAGTGCACGTGCGTCGCCGTTCCAGGTTTACTTATTCCACCACCACCGGAATCTTGCCGATGCGCGATTGCCACTGGCGCGGGCCGGTCTTGTGCACCGACTCGCCGGTGGCATCCACCGCCACCGTCACCGGCATGTCCTTGACCTCGAATTCGTAGATCGCCTCCATGCCCAGATCTTCGAAGGCCAGCACGCGTGCGGTCTTGATCGCCTTGGAGACCAGATAAGCCGAGCCGCCGACCGCCATCAGGTAGACGGCCTTGTTGTCGCGGATCGCATCGATGGCGGCATCGCCGCGCTCGGACTTGCCGACCATGCCCAGCAGGCCGGTCTGCTCGAGCATCTGGCGGGTGAACTTGTCCATGCGCGTGGCGGTGGTCGGGCCGGCCGGGCCGACCACTTCGTCGCGCACCGGATCGACCGGGCCGACGTAGTAGATGAAGCGGTTAGTGAAGTCGACCGGCAAGGTTTCGCCGCGATTGAGCATGTCGATCATGCGCTTGTGCGCGGCGTCGCGGCCGGTCAGCAGCTTGCCGTTGAGCAGCACCACTTCGCCCGGCTTGAAGCTGGCCACGTCCTCGCGGGTGATGGTGTCCAGGTTGACCCGGCGCGCATTGGTCGGGTTGTAGGTGAGCTTGGGCCAGTCCTCCAGCGACGGCGGATCCAGCATCACCGGGCCGCCGCCGTCCAGGGTGAAGTGCGCGTGCCGGGTGGCCGCGCAGTTGGGGATCAACGCCACCGGCAGGTTGGCGGCGTGGGTCGGGTAATCCTTGACCTTGATGTCCAGCACCGTGGTCAGGCCGCCCAGGCCCTGCGCGCCGATGCCGAGCGCGTTGACCTTTTCGTACAGTTCAAGCCGCAGTTCCTCGGCGCGGTTGGAGGCGCCGCGCGCCTGCAGGTCGACGATGTCGATCGGCTCCATCAGCGCTTCCTTGGCCAGCAGCATGGCCTTTTCCGCAGTGCCGCCGATGCCGATGCCAAGCATGCCCGGCGGGCACCAGCCCGCGCCCATGGTCGGCACGGTCTTGAGCACCCAATCGACGATGGAGTCGGACGGGTTGAGCATGGCGAACTTGCTCTTGGCCTCCGAGCCGCCGCCCTTGGCCGCGACGATCACCTCGACATGGTGGCCGGGCACGATCTTGGTGTTGACCACCGCCGGGGTATTGTCGCGGGTGTTGGTGCGCTTGCCGGCCGGGTCGGCCAGCACGCTGGCGCGCAGCTTGTTGTCGGGGTGGTTGTAGGCGCGGCGCACGCCTTCGTTGACCATGTCCTCCACGCCCATCGTGGCGTCGTCCCAGCGCACGTTCATGCCGATCTCGAGGAACACGGTGACGATGCCGGTGTCCTGGCAGATCGGGCGGTGGCCTTCGGCGCACATGCGCGAGTTGATCAGGATCTGCGCGATGGCGTCCTTGGCCGCCGGCGACTCTTCGCGCTCGTAGGCAGCGGACAGGTTCCTGATGTAATCGACCGGGTGGTAGTAGCTGATGTACTGCAACGCGTCGGCGACGGACTGGATGAGGTCTTCCTGCTTGATCGAGGTCACGGCTGGCTCTACGGCTGGCGGGGGCAATCCGGCCATTTTAGTCGAAACTTCCGGCGCGTCCGGGCGTTGCGTCAATCGAGGCGATTGATCGGGCCATCGATCGCGCAGGGTCGGCCCGCGGCACGGGTGCGCCGCCAGACACCGATCGCGTTGCCGTGCAAGCGTGCAGCCAGCGCCGCAGCAGCGATCGCGCGCCACTGCCGCAATGCGCACTGCTGCGCTCCACACCCCGCGCCCACGCAAAGCGCTGCACACTGTTGCGATGTCAGCTTCCCGTTCCGGCGCCACCGCGCCCACCGTTCCCCGTCCCGGCCCCACCCTGCGCGAGCGCCTGGATGCGCTGCGCAACCTGCCCCCGTTCCTGCGCCAGATCTGGCAGACCAGCCGCTGGCTGAGCGCCAGCAGCATCGGCCTGCGCGTGCTGCGCGCGTTGATGCCGGTGGCCTCGTTGTATATCGGCAAACTGATCATCGACGAGGCGATCCACCTGGTCGGCCAACCACCGGCCTTCGACTCGCTGGCCCAGGCGCTGGGCAGCGGGCGCCTGAACCGGCTGCTGGAATTGCTGGCGCTGGAACTGGCCCTGGCGATCGGGTCGGACCTGCTCGGCCGGCTGGTCGGCTATGCCGATGCATTGCTGTCGGAACTGTTCAACAACGCCGCCAGCGTGCGCCTGATGGAACACGCCGCACAGCTGGATCTGGAGGATTTCGAAGACCCCGACCGGCAGGACAAGCTGGATCGCGCGCGGCGCCAGACCATGAACCGCATGAACCTGATGAGCCAGCTGTTCGGCCAGGTGCAGGACGCCATCACCGTGGTCAGCCTGGCGGTGGGCCTGGTGGTGTATGCGCCGTGGTTGATCCTGCTGCTGGCGATCGCCCTGATCCCGGCCTTCATCGGCGAGGCGCATTTCAACGCATTGGGCTATTCGCTCAACTTCCAGTGGACGCCGGAGCGGCGCCAGCTCGACTACCTGCGCCAGGTCGGTGCCAGCGTCGAGACCGCCAAGGAAGTCAAGATCCTCAACCTGCACCGGTTCCTGATCACGCGCTATCGCCGGCTGGCCGACAAGTTCTTCCAGGCCAACCGCGCACTGGCGCGCAAGCGTGCGTTGTGGGGCGCGTTGCTGGCTGCACTGGGCACGCTGGGCTACTACATGGCCTATGGCTACATCGCCTGGCGCACGGTGCGCGGCGATTTCAGCATCGGTGACCTGACCTTCCTGGCCGGCAGTTTCCTGCGCCTGCGCCAGTTGCTGGAAGGCCTGCTGATCGGGTTCTCGCAGGTCGCCGGCCAGGCCTTGTATCTGGACGATCTGTATTCGTTCTTCAACATCGTGCCGGAGATCCGCTCGCGCCCGAATGCGCTGCCGGTGCCGCGCCCGATACGCCAGGGCTTCGTGTTCGAGGACGTGGGCTTCCGCTACCCGGATGCCGAGCAGTGGACGGTGCGGCATCTGGATTTCGAACTGCGTGCCGGCGAAGTGCTGGCGCTGGTTGGCGAAAACGGCGCCGGCAAGACCACCCTGGTCAAGCTGCTGGCGCGGCTGTACGACCCGGACGAAGGCCGCATCCTGCTCGATGGCCAGGACCTGCGCGATTACGACCTGGACGATGTGCGCGCCAACCTGGGCGTGATCTTCCAGGACTTCGTGCGCTATCACCTGAGCGTGGGCGAGAACATCGGCGTCGGCCAGGTCGATGCGATGGACGATGCGCCGCGCATCCGCGCCGCTGCGCAGCGTGCGATGGCCGGCGAGCTGATCGACAGCCTGCCCGATGGCTACGACCAGCTGGTGGGGCGCCGTTTCAAGAACAGCGTGGACCTGTCCGGCGGGCAATGGCAGAAGATCGCCATCGCGCGCGCCTACATGCGCGATGCGCAGCTGATGATCCTGGACGAACCCACCGCCGCACTGGATGCGCGCAGCGAGTTCGAGGTGTTCCAGCGCTTCAAGGAGCTGTCGGACAACCGCACCGCGGTGCTGATCTCGCACCGCTTCTCCAGCGTGCGCATGGCCGACCGCATCCTGGTGCTGGCCGCCGGCCGCATCGAGGCCAACGGCACCCACGCCGAACTGATGGCGCAGGGCGGGCGCTATGCGGAACTGTTCGAGTTGCAGGCGGCGGGGTATCGGTGAGGCTGGGAATGGGGAGTCGGGAATGGGGAATCGTTAGAGGCGGCTTCGCGGCTGCTGACAGGCACTCAACCTCCCGATCCTGAAGGGGCCCAGATCTTTCGGCGCTGCACTCCATTCCCGATTCCCGGTTCTCCATTCCCAGCCAAATGAGAGTTCATCTCATTTGGCCGGCTTGAGGTAGAATTGGCCGGTACTCTTCCCACGACACTTACCGGTATGTCTTCCGCTTTCGGCGCCGAAACGGTGCTTGAGGTCCGTCACTGGACCGATGCCTACTTCAGCTTCACCACCACCCGCGATGCCGGTTTCCGCTTCGAGAACGGGCAGTTCGTGATGATCGGCCTGGAGACCGAGACCCGCCCGCTGCTGCGGGCGTACTCGATCGCCAGTGCCAATTGGGAAGAACATCTGGAGTTCTTCAGCATCAAGGTGCCGGATGGCCCGCTGACCTCGCGGCTGCAGCACATCCAGCCCGGTGACAAGGTGCTGGTCGGCAAGAAGCCCACCGGCACGCTGCTGATCAGCGACCTGCACCCGGGCCGCAATCTGTACCTGCTGGGCACCGGCACCGGCCTGGCGCCGTGGTTGTCGGTGATCAAGGATCCGGAAACCTACGAGCGTTTCGACAAGGTGATCCTGACCCAGGGCGTGCGCTTCGTGCAGGATCTGGCCTACCGCGACTACTTCGAGCGCGAGCTGCCGCAGCACGAATTCCTCGGCGACCTGCTGCGCGAGAAGTTGCTGTATTACCCGGCGGTGACGCGCGAGGCGTTCGCCAATCAGGGCCGCCTGACCGAACTGATGGCCGATGGCCGCATGCAGCACACGCTGGGCTTGCCGCCGCTGGATCCGGCCAACGACCGCTTCATGATCTGCGGCAGCCCGCAGATGCTGGCCGACCTGCGCACCCTGCTGGACGCGCGTGGCTTCCAGACCTCGCCACGCATCGGCACGCCGGGGCATTACGTGTTCGAGCGCGCCTTCGTCGAGAAGTGATGCGACCGGCGTGAAACGCCAGCGCAATGCGGCGTTTCACATCACGCCTTGGCGAAATCCGCTGCCGTAGGAGCGCACCCGGGCGCGACGAGGCATTACCGGGAATGCCTCGTCGCGCCCGGGTGCGCTCCTACGGTTCCAGCGCCATGCCCAGTGCGCGTTCGATGTCCGTTGCCAGGGCGTCCGGCTTGGTGGTCGGTGCGTAACGCTCCAGCACCGTGCCATCGCGGCCGATCAGGAATTTGGTGAAGTTCCACTTGATCGCTTCCGATCCCAACACGCCACGCTGTTCGTGCTTGAGCCACCGCCACAGCGGATGCGCGCCGCTGCCGTTGACCTGAACCTTCTCGGCCAGCGGAAAATCCACGGCATAATCGAGTGAGCAGAACTGGCGGATCTGCGCGGCATCGCCCGGCTCCTGGTGACCAAACTGGTCGCAGGGAAACCCGATCACCACCAGCCCACGGTCGCGATAGCGCTGCCATAGCGCCTGCAGTCCGGCGTATTGCGGGGTAAAGCCGCATTTCGACGCGACATTGACCACCAGCACCACCTTGCCGGCGTAATCGCGCATCGACTGTGTACGACCGTCCAGGTCGGTGAATTCAAACGTGGAGATGTCGCTCATGGCCGCCCCGCTGTGTGCAAGCAGGGCAGCGTAACGCAACGGCCCGCAGCGCGGCATCGCGATCGCAAGCGTGTCAGCCGGGGAAAAAGGCGGTTTTCGACGGACCCGTTGCCGCAGCCACCTGGCCCTACCCGATGATCCCGACCGTGGCCGGCCGCTGGCACGGCGCGCTAGCGGCCAGCATCGGCCAGGCAGGCAGATCGGCAGCTCGCCGGGCAGCCGGCATGCAGCCGAATGAAAAACGTGCCGCAGCGCGTATCGGCAGCGCCCGTCCGGCGGCGGCGCACGCACGGCGGCAGCGGTCCTGGGCCCGCAAGGCCCGCACTGCTCGCGCCCGCCTGATGGCAAGGCGAAGACCTTGCAGCCATGCCTTTTGTCACACGCCTGTCCGGCCTGGCTGGGGTAGCCTCGGCGGTTCGCACTTTGGAGCAACCCTCTTGACCACCCGTCTCGCCTTTGCCCTGGCCGCTTCCCTGGGACTTGCCATGCCGTCCTACAGCATCGCCGCACCTGCCACCACGCAGGCCGCCACCCACGCCAATCCGTTCTTCGCAGACAGCACGCTGCCGCTGCACTACCCGCAGTTCGACAAGATCACCGACAGCGACTTCGCACCCGCCTTCGACGCCGGCATGGCCGAGCAGTTGAAGGAAGTGGACAAGATCGCCAACCAGAAAGCCAAGCCGAGCTTCGACAACACCCTCATCGCGCTGGAAAAAAGCGGCGCCACGCTCGATCGCGCCACCACGGTGTTCTTCAATCTGGTCGGTGCCGACACCAACGACGCGCGCAAGAAACTGCAGGCCGACTACTCGGCGAAGTTCGCCGCGCACCGTGACGCGATCTCGCTCAACGGCAAGCTGTTCGCGCGCATCCAGACGCTGTACGACCAACGCAACCAGTTGGGCCTGGACGCGCAAGGCGTGCGCCTGGTCGAGAAGTACTACAGCGACTTCGTCCGCGACGGCGCCAAGCTCTCCGATGCCGACAAGACCACGCTCAAGGCGATGAATGCCGAGCTGGCCAACCTGGGCACCACCTTCAGCCAGAACGTGCTGGCCGAAGTCAATGCCGCTGCCGTCGTCGTCGATGACGTCAAGCAGCTCGACGGCCTGTCCGAGGAACAGATCGCCGCCGCCGCCGAAGCCGCCAAGGCGCGCAAGCTCGACGGCAAGTACGTGATCGCGCTGCTCAACACCACCGGCCAGCCGCCGCTGACACAGTTGAAGAATCGCGAACTGCGCAAGAAGATCTACGATGCCTCGGTGTCGCGTGGCAGCCACGGCGGCCAGTACGACAACACCGCGCTGGTGTCGCGCATCATGAAGCTGCGCGCCGACAAGGCCAAGCTGCTCGGCTTCCCGACCTACGCGGCCTATTCGCTGGAAAACCAGACCGCCAAGACGCCCGAAGCGGTCAACGCGATGCTGGGCAAGCTGGCACCGGCGGCGGTGGCCAACGCCAAGCGCGAGGCGGCCGACCTGCAGGCGATGATCGACAAGGAACAGAAGGCCGCACGCAAGCCGAGCTTCAAGCTCGAGGCCTGGGACTGGGCCTACTACAGCGAGAAGGTGCGCCAGGCCAAGTACAACTTCGACGAATCCCAGCTCAAGCCGTACTTCGAGCTGAAGAACGTGCTGGAAAACGGCGTGTTCTACGCGGCCAACCAGGAATATGGCCTGACCTTCAAGCAGCGCACCGACCTGCCGACCTACCGCGACGACATCACCGTCTATGACGTGTTCGACGCCGACGGCAAGCAGCTGGCGATCTTCATCGCCGACATGTACGCACGCGAATCCAAGCGCGGCGGCGCCTGGATGAACTCCTACGTATCGCAGTCGGCGCTGACCGGTTTCAAGCCGGTGGTCGCCAACCACCTCAACATCCCCAAGCCGCCGGCCGGCCAGCCGACGCTGCTGACCTGGGATGAAGTGACCACCATGTTCCATGAGTTCGGCCATGCGCTGCACGGCATGTTCTCGGACGTCAAATACCCGTACTTCTCCGGTACCAGCGTGCCGCGCGACTTCGTCGAGTTCCCCTCGCAGGTCAACGAGATGTGGGCCGACGAGCCGTCGATCCTGAAGAACTACGCCAAGCATTACCAGAACGGCACGCCGATGCCGCAGGCCCTGCTGGACAAGGTGATTGCCGCGTCCAAGTTCAACCAGGGCTTTGCCACCACCGAATACCTGGGTGCGGCCATGCTCGATCAGAACTGGCACCAGATCAGCGCCAGCCAGGTGCCCGACGCCGCCGGCGTGATGGCCTTCGAGGCCAAGGCCCTGCAGCAGGACGGCATCGCCTACGCGCCGGTGCCGCCACGCTATAAGACCCCGTATTTCAGCCACATCATGGGCGGTTACGCGGCCGGCTACTACGCCTACATCTGGTCGGAAGTGCTCGACGCCAACACCCAGCAGTGGTTCAAGCAGCACGGCGGGTTGAGCCGCGCCAACGGCGACCGCTTTCGTCAGACCCTGCTCTCGCGCGGCGGCAGCGTCGATGCGATGGAGCTGTTCCAGAACTTTGCCGGCCATGCACCGCAGATCGAGCCGCTGCTCGAGAAGCGCGGCCTGAGCGCGCAAGGTGGCGATGGCGCCACACCGGAAGCGCCGCAGTCCAAGCCGTAATCGCACTGCAGTGAAATGAAGACGCCGCCCGGAGCGATCCGGGCGGCGTTTTTGTTGGTCGCCATCAGAAGACCTGCTGCAGTCAGCGCAAACGCCGCGCTCAGAGCTCGACCGAATCCACGCCGTCGAGCAGTTTCCTCAACAGCTTTTCCAGCCGCACCTGCTCGGCATCGCTGATGCCGGACGTCTCTGCATTGAGCAGCGTGCAGGCATCGGGCAGCAGACTGTTGATCAACGCCAACCCCGCAGGCTGCAAGGTCAGCATGATCTTGCGTCGATCGTCCGGACTGCTGCCCCGCGCGATCAATCCCTTCTCGCACAACTGATCGGTGAGGCGGGTGATGTTGGCCGGCTTCTCGCTGGCAGCCTCGGCCACCTCGGTGGGCGTGATCGCCTGCTCCGGGGTGCCGTAGAGCATCATCAGAATCTCGTACTCCGGCGGGCTGATGCCATAGGGCTTCAACCGCACACACCCTTGCGTGTGCAGCCGCTTGTAGAGATGCTTGATCAGCCTCACCAGGACGGCCGGTTCCCGCGGAAACGCCGGATAGCGCACACAGGTGTGGTCCACGCGACGTGCGGTTGGATCGAAACTACTCATATCACCCGTTTGATTACATTACTGAATGGCCAAGCCATTCAATCACATCGTCTGCCGGGTGACACCTCAGCGTGCGAAGAGATGTACATATTCCGGCGCGACCCACGCCAACAACGTCGAGGCAGCGACCTCGGCCGTCTGCGTGCCATCCGAGTACGGCCCCACCTGGTACGGCGGAAACACGAACCGAAGCGCGGTGATCTGCCCGGCAGCATTGAGCACCGGCACGAACTGGGCAAAGTTGTCGACCTGCGCCGCAGTGCCTTCGGCAATCATGCGATCGGCCGAGGCCACTTGCGCGGCCTGCTCTTCGACCGGCACACGCTCGGCTTCCACGCGTTGGGCGGCGGCGTTGTGCAATTGCACGGCAACCTCGCGCCCGATCGCTTCCCAGCCTGCCGGGTCCGGAATCAGGGCCTGCGCGGTCAATTGCCTGCGCTCCTTGACCAGCCAGACGACGCGCGCCACCAACGGTTCGCCATGCGCACCACCGGTGTAGCGGCTGCCGTCGGCGGACACGACGATCAGGTCCGGGGTCTGCAACACGGTCTCGAACGCCAGCGACAATTCGTAGGGCGCAGCCGGCTTGTCGTTGCCGAGCCCGGACACCGCCTGCATGAGTTCGGCACGCGCTGCCTGCGCATAGCTGCGGATCAGCGCGCTCAGTTCGGGAAATGCGTCCAGCCCGCGCGGATAACTGATACCCACCATATAGGCGGGCGCGTGCTCGATCACGTCTTCCAGCGGTCCGCTTTGCACAAGCACCGGCTCTGCCGGCGGTGCCGTCGCAACGCTCGCCTCGGCGGCCGGCTCTGCCGATTCGGCCGTCGTCGGCGCGCGCTGGCTACAGCCTGCCAGCACCGCCAGCACCGCCAGCATCAGCAAGCCCCGGACTGCATTCACTCCTGACAACCGCCCCATTCCCGCCTGCTCCCTTCGATACATCTGCAAAGACTCGCCGCCGCCGCTCAGGCCAGCAGATCCTGAAACTGTTGGTGCCGCCGGATATACGCCTCGGCGTAGCTGCAGGCAGGCACGACCGTGTAGCCCCGCTGCCGTGCATGGGCCAATGCTGCCTCGACCAGCGCTGCGGCGATGCCGCGGCCGGCGATCGCGTCCGGCACCTGCGTGTGGGTGATGGTCATGCGCTCGCCTTCCAGGCGGTAGGCCAGCTCGGCATGTTGTCCATCGGTGTCTACGCTGAAAAGCTGCTGCGCGGAATCGTGATCTGCCTGCACTTTCGCTGCCTCCATGGTGGTCTGCACGAGGCAGTGACGATGACGATCAGTGTGACCAGCGCGGCGCCGCGCCTGCGTGAAAATGAATCGATGCCGTGACTGCCCGCGCAGCCTGCCGAGCAGGCACTTAAGTTCGCTCGCGCCGCGCCGATAGCTCAGCCGAAGGCGCCCGTTGCCACTGGGGGCGGTACGACCTGCCAAGGCCTTCGCCTTACCTACGAGGAGTCACCGCATGCACAACGATTCGGCAGGACACAGCGCAGACAGCGATAGCTCGCTGCTGGAAGGCCTGTTCCAGTTCGCCATCAAGGGCGACACCCACAACCCCGACTTCGCGCAGCTCAACGACACGGTGTACCAGCGCCTGCAGCAGGCCTACGGCGCGGTGCCCACCAGCAGCGTCGGTAACGGGCAGAAGCGCGACGCGGCCTGAGCCGGCATCGCATCACTCGCCAGGACCCATCGCGCGTTGGCGCTGGTCCTGGCCCGGTCGCCCAAGGCGACCCGCTATTGCCACCACTTCGACCTAGCGCGCATGCCCGCCTGCGGCCAGCGGCGCGTGTGCCCGCCGCTATCAGCCGAAGCGCGGGTTGGACAGCTGCTCCAGGAATACCTGCAGCACGCGCGGCTCCATGATCAGCATGAACATCACGCCGAACGCGGCACCGGCCAGGTGCGCGCTGTGGTTGATGCGGTCGCCGCCGCGGCGGTCCATCCACAGGCTGTAGCCGACGTAGAACACCGCGTAGATGATCGCCGGCGCCGGAATGAACAGCACCAGGATGATGGTCCACGGCTGCAGCAGGATGAAGGCGAACAACACCGCCGACACCGCGCCGGAGGCGCCCAGGCTGAGATAGTTCGGGTTGTTCTGGTTCTTCAGATAGCTGGGCAGGATCGAGACCACCAGCGCCGCCAGATAGAACAGCGGATAGGTCAGCACGCTGCCGGTCAGCTGGGTCATCACGTTTTCGATCACCCGGCCGAAGAAGAACAGTGTGATCATGTTGAAGACCAGGTGGCCCAGGTCGGCATGGATGAAGCCGTAGGTGACCAGGCGGTCGTACTGCTTGTGCTTGTCCAGCGCCGGCGGCCACAGCACCAGCCGGTCGGCCAGCTTGCGGTTGTTGAACGCCATCCACGAGACGATGCCGGTGATGGCGATCAGGATCAGGGTAATCATGCGGACCTCAGGCAGAACGGTAATTGTCGACCATGCGATACCGGCGCGCGTACAGGCCGAAGGCCAGTGCCGCCAGAAACGCGAAGGCCGCGAAGAAGAACATCAGAAATGCCGCCTCACTGAGTCCAGTATCGGCGATGTGGGAGGTCACCGTCGCATTGCGTACCGCCACGTTCGACAGCAGCACCCATAGATTGCCCACCGTGGTGGTCAGGTACCAGAAGCTCATCACCACGCCCTTCATCGACGGCGGTGCCTGGCTGTAGGCGAACTCGATCCCGGTGGCCGACACCAGCACCTCGCCGAAGGTCAGCAGCGCATAGGGCAGGATCTGCCAGGCGATATGCATCGGCTCGCCGCCGTCCATGCTGATCTGGATGGCACCGACCGCGATCCAGGCCAGGCCGCCGAAGGCGATGCCGCAGGTCATGCGACGCAGCGCAGTCGGCTCCCAGCCGCCACGCCGCAGCAGCGGATACAGCACCAGATTGTTGAACGGGATCAGCAGCATCACCAGCAGCGGATTGAGCGCCTGCATCTGCGAGGCGGTGAACCAGGCCGGCATCGTCATCTCGCGCCCCTGCAGCACCCAGGTGGAGGCCTTCTGGTCGAACAGCGAGAAGAACGGCGTCACCAGCGCGAAGATCACCAGCACCCGCAGCAGCGCGCGCACGCCTTCGACCGCGGTATCGGGATGGACGCCACGCGCACGCTCTAGCTGCCACCAGGTGCCGCCACCGATGCCGGCCAGCAACAGCACCAGCGCCATGCACAGGCAGATGACGATGCCCAACTGGTCGACCAGCGCGACGCAGGCCAGCGCCAGCAGCACCGAGACGATTGCCAGCATCAGGCCCGGACGGCCCTGCCCCGGCGCCTGGGCCAGCAATGCAGTGCGCACCACCGTACCGAAGCCGTGCGGATCCTTCGGCGGCAACGGCACCCGCACATAGCGCCTGCGGCCCAGCCAGAACACCAGCGTGGCCACGAACATCAGGATGCCGGGAATGCCGAACGCCCACGCCGGGCCGAGATGCTTCAGCGCCAGCGGGATCAACAAGGAGGCAAACAACGAGCCGAAGTTGATGATCCAGTAGAAGCCGTCGAACACCACCTTGGCCAGGTGCTTGTTGGATTGGTCGAACTGATCGCCCATGAACGAGGCCACCAGCGGCTTGATGCCGCCCGCACCCAGCGCGATCAAGCCCAGCCCGAGGAAGAATCCGCTGCGGTTGCCTTCGAACAGCGCCAGGCAGGCATGGCCGGCGCAATACACCAGGCTGAACCACACAATGGTGTTGTATTTGCCGAAGAAGCGATCGGCCAGCCAACCGCCGAGCAGCGGGAAGAAAAACACCCCGATCATGAAACTGTGCAGGATGTGCTTGGCCTCGGCCTCACGGCCGGGCCCGCTGACTTCCTGCAACAGCAGCGAAGTGATCAGGAACTGCACCAGGATGTTGCGCATCCCGTAGAAGCTGAAACGCTCGCAGGCTTCGTTGCCGATGATGAAGGGAATCTGGCGCGGCAGCCGCGCACCGGCAGTGGGGCCCGGCAAGGTGGAAGTGGTCAAGGGCAGTCCGGTCGAGCGAAAAAACACGCGCTATCGTACCGGCGGCTGCCGGTTGGCCGCCATCGCGACCATGGGATAAGGCCACGGGCGCGCCGCTGCATGCGTCGAGCGCCGCGCCTGGCAGGCGTTGATTGCGGACCCGGCGGGCGGGTGGCTGCCGTTGCGGCACACCTGGCCAGTGACTCGGCCCAGGCGTGCCGTCCCCGCCGTCGATACACCGCAACCACGCCGATCACACGCAAGTCATGACGCAGTGCAGATTGGCCTGCTGCGCCGGCTCGGCTACATTGCAAACGTTTTCCTGGAACACTGGACCGCTGGATGCCCCGCTTCACCCGCCTGGCCCTGAGCCTGCTGCTGACCACCTGCCCCGCCGCACTGGCCGCCGAACCGCTGACCACCCAGGCCGAACGCAGCGGGTTCGCGCAAACCGGACGCTACGATGAAGTCATCGCACTCTGCGATGCCTTTGCACAGCGCTACCCGCAGGCGGTGCGCTGCATCGAATTCGGCACCACCCCGGAAGGCCGGCCGATGAAGGCGCTGGTCGTCTCCACCAGCGGGGCACTGGATGCCGGCAGCGCTGCGCAACGCACGTTGCCGGTGGTGCTGGTGCAAGGCGGCATCCATGCTGGCGAGATCGACGGCAAGGACGCGGGGTTTCTGGCCCTGCGCGAATTGCTGGACGGCAAGATCGGCAAAGGCGTGCTCGACAAACTGGTCTGGGTGTTCGTGCCGGTGTTCAACGTCGACGGGCACGAGCGCTTCGGCGCCTGGAACCGGCCCAATCAGCGCGGCCCCGAACAGATGGGCTGGCGCACCACCGCGCAGAACCTCAACCTCAATCGCGACTACCTCAAGGCAGACGCACCGGAAATGCAGGCGATGCTGCGGCTGGTGCAGCAATGGGATCCGCTGATGTATGTGGACCTGCACGTCACCGATGGCGCCAAGTTCGAACACGACGTGTCTGTGCAGGTGGAGCCCGTGCACGCCGGCGATGCCACGCTGCAACGCGACGGCACGCGCTGGCGCGATGCGGTGATTGCCGACCTGGCCAAGCAGGGCTCGCTGCCGCTGCCGTATTACCCCTCGTTCGTGCACGAGGACGACCCGACCTCAGGCTTTGCCGACGACGTGTCGCCGCCGCGTTTTTCGCATGGCTATTTCCTGCTGCGCAACCGCTTCGGCATGCTGGTGGAAACGCATTCGTGGAAGACCTACCCGGTACGTGTGCGCGTCACCCGCAACGCGATCGTGTCGGTGCTGCAGCAGGCCGCGCGCAACGGTGCCAGATGGCGCGCCGATGCACTGGCGGCCGATCAGCGTGCAACCAAATTGGCTGGCGAGATGGAGCCGTTGAGCTTCGCTGCCGGCCCCGCCGCACGCACCGTGGCCTTCCGTGGCTACGCCTACACGCGCACGCCCTCGCCGATTTCCGGCGCGTTGATGACGCGCTACGACGAGACCAGGCCACAGATCTGGAAGGTGCCGTTACGCGACCAGATCAAGCCCGACGTGGTGGTCGATGCGCCACGCGGCGGCTACCTGGTGCCTGCCGCGCAAGCGGCCCTGGTGGCGGAGAAACTGCGCCTGCATGGCATCGCCTTCGACACCATCGCCACCGCCGGCCCCCATCCGGTACAGAGCTTCCGTGCCGACACCGCCACGTTTGCCGCGCGCTCCAACGAGGGCCACCAGAACCTGGCAATCACCGGGCAGTGGCGCGATGACACCCGCACCGTGCCGGCCGGCTCCTTGTTCGTGCCGATCGCCCAGCCCAGGTCGCGCCTGGTGATGGCGATGCTGGAACCGCAGGCGCCGGATTCGCTGCTGCAATGGGGCCAGTTCAACACCGCATTCGAGCGCAAGGAATACATGGAGGATTACGTGGCCGAAGAGGTCGCGCGCGACATGCTCGAACGCGATCCGGCAGTGAAGGCGCAATTCGAACAGCGCCTGGCCAGCGACGCGGCCTTCGCGGCCGACCCGAAGGCACGCCTGGAATTTTTCGCTCGCCTGCACGCCTCCTGGGACGAGCGCTACCGCCTGTATCCGGTGTTACGCACCGCGCAGACGCAGTTCTGACGCGGCACCGACTCCGGCCAACACCTCGGCGCGCACGCGCGCCCTTCGAACACGGGCAGTGCGCTGCCCTCCCCTGATTGCAACCGCACCACAAGGACCACTCGTGCCACATCCCGATATGAAACCGTTTACAAATTCCCGGCCACGCCGTCTCGCGCTCGCCATCGCCGTTGGCGCCAGCGTCGCGTTTGCCGCCCCGCTCGGCGCACAGACCGCCGCTGCAGCGCAGCCGTGGATGGACACCGCCCTGACCGCGGACCAGCGTGCCGACCGCCTGCTCGCGCAGATGAGCGAAGACGAAAAATTCCAGATGCTGCGCAGCTACTTCGGCCTGGGCACCGACAAGATTCCCAAGCCCGAAGGCGCGCTGGGCTCGGCCGGCTATGTCCCCGGCATCCCGCGCCTGGGCGTCCCGGCGCAGCAACTGGCTGATGCCGGCGTGGGCGTGACCAATCCCGGCGGCATCCGCAAGGGCGACTTCGCCACCGCCATGCCGTCCGGCCCGTCCACGGCATCAAGCTGGAATCCGCAGCTGGCGTATGCCGGCGGCAAGACCATGGGCCGCGAATCCTGGCAACAGGGCTTCAATGTGCTGCTGGCCGGCAGCGTCAACCTGCAGCGCGACCCGCGCAACGGGCGCAATTTCGAATATGCCGGCGAAGACCCGCTGCTGGCCGGCACCATGGTCGGCGAGTCGATCCGCGGCGTGCAGAGCGAGCACGTGCTGTCGACGATGAAGCACTACGCGCTCAACGACATGGAGACGCGCCGCAATTTCCATAGCGCGGAGATCGGCGAGCAGGCGATGCACGAATCGGATCTGCTGGCGTTCGAGATTGCGCTGAAGATCGGCGACCCCGCCTCGGTGATGTGCTCCTACAACAAGATCAACGGCATCTACGGCTGCGAGCACGATTACCTGCTCAACCAGGTGCTCAAGCAGGAATGGAAATACCCCGGCTATGTGATGTCCGACTGGGGTGGCGTGCACAGCGGCTCCAAGGCGGCCCTGGCCGGACTGGATCAGCAATCGGCCGGCGAAGTGTTCGATGCGGCGGTGTTCTTCGACGCGCCGTTGCGCATGGCGGTGTCGGCCGGCGTGGTGCCGCGCGCGCGTTTCGACGACATGGTCAGGCGCGTGCTGCGCAGCCTGTTCGCGCATGGCGCGTTCGATCATCCCACCCAGCGCCAGCCGATCGATGGCAAGGCCGGGCTGCTGTCGGCGCAGCATGTTGCCGAAGAAGGCAGCGTGCTGCTGCGTAACGAGCAGGCCACCTTGCCGCTGTCCACGGACGTGCGCCGCATCGCGGTGATCGGTGGCTACGCCGACAAGGGCGTGATGTCCGGCGGCGGTTCCTCGCGGGTGGACTACACCATCAACGGCGGCAACGCCGTGCCCGGCATCACCCCGACCACCTGGCCGGGCCCGGTGATCATCCACCCGTCCTCGCCGCTGCAGGCACTGCGCGCCGCGTTGCCGAACGTGCAGATCGATTATGTCGACGGCAAGGATCGCGCTGCCGCGGCACGTGCGGCCAAGGCCGCCGATGTGGCGATCGTGTTCGCCACCCAGTGGTCGGCCGAATCGGTGGACCTGCCGGACATGCAATTGCCCGACAACCAGGATGCCCTGATCGAGGCGGTGGCCAGGGCCAACCCCAGGACCACCGTGGTGCTGGAAACCAACGGCCCGGTACGCATGCCCTGGGCCGAGCGCGTGCCGGCGGTGCTGCAGGCGTGGTATCCGGGCATCGGCGGCGGCGAGGCGATCGCCAACCTGCTGACCGGCAAGGTCAATCCCTCCGGCCATCTGCCGGTGACCTGGCCGGTGGACGAATCGCAGCTGCCGCGCCCGTCGATTCCGGGCCTGGGCTTCAAGCCGGCCAAGCCGGGCGAAGACACGATCGACTACGCCATCGAAGGCGCCAACGTCGGCTACAAATGGTTCGCCGCGCGCAAGCTGACCCCGCGCTACCCGTTTGGCCATGGCCTGTCGTACACCCAGTTCCGCATGGGCGGGCTGCGCGTGGACGCCAACGGCAGCCAGCTCACGGCAAACTTCGAGGTGGAAAACATCGGCCCGCGCGAAGGCGCCGCCGTGCCGCAGCTCTACGTCACCCTGCCCGACGGCCACGCCACCCCGCTGCGCCTGATCGGCTGGCAGAAGCTCACGCTCAAGCCGGGCGAAAAGCGCAACGTGCAGGTGATCGCCGAACCCAAGACGCTGGCCGACTTCGATGCCAAGGCACGCCACTGGACGATTGCCGCCGGCACCTATCGCGTGCAGCTGGCGCGTTCGGCAGGCGAACCGGTGCAGAGTGCGGAGGTCACCTTGCAGGCGGCGCAGCTGCCGTGATCGCGTGCCGCGGCGGGCATGCAGTGCGCGTGTCTGCCGCGCCGTCTTCTCCCGTGGCCGGCAGGCACCCGCCACCACGAAGAATTTGTGCCAGATGCGTTGACAGCGTCGCGCGTAACTTGCACAATTCTCCTCCTGAGTCGCCCAGGTGGCGGAATTGGTAGACGCACTAGCTTCAGGTGCTAGCGGGGGCAACTTCGTGGAGGTTCGAGTCCTCTCCTGGGCACCACGACTCACGGTAGATCGTAAAAAACCCCGCTCAGGCGGGGTTTTTTGCGTCTGGACCATGCGATGGGACGATGGGCTGTCGGTGGTGGCGCGCATGCCGATCGGCTGCGCTGCAAGCGTGCGCCGCGCGTGACTTTCGACACGCGACCACGTGTTGCGGCTGTGGCGACCATGTTCGACGCCTCCACGACGGCAGCACGCCCCATGCGCATCCTCCTCTGGCTTGCCCTGCTGCCGGCCGTTGCCAGTCTGCATGCACAGGCACAGCAGACCGACAAACAGGATGCCCCGCGCCATCGCGCGCAGGTGTCTTCGCAGCAATGCGGTCTCGGCACACCATTCAACGTGCTCGCCGACAGCGGCGGCATCTGGCTTTACCGCGACAGCGATTGGCCACGCGAAATTTTCTTCCACGGCGGCGAACTGAGCATCGACCACAAGCTGCAGCAGACCAGCACGGCCGATGCACGACGCCTCTGGGAGATGGAACAGCGCACCCGCGCACTGATGCCGCAGGTTGCCGGCATTGCACATCAGGTAATCGACCTCAGTTACGACGCACTCGGCGGTGTCATCGAGGTCATGACAGGCAGTGCGCTCAACGCCCGCAAGATCGAACGGCTGCGCAAACGCGCACGCGCGTATGTCGACGGCACCCTGGGCAAGGGGCGTTGGGAGCAGAAGGCCTTCGGCGGCAACTTCGCAAATTACGTCGAACACGAAGCCGAGCAGTTCAAGGGCAGCATCGCGCGCCACATGCTCTGGCAGATCGTCACCGGGCGTTCGGACGGAATCGACAAACGCGCCCAACAGATGGAGGGCCAACTGGATGCAAGGCTGGACGCCCAGGCGTTCACCATCGAGGCCAACGCCAACGCGCTGTGCACCCAGGTGCAAGCACTGCGTCAGTTACAGGACGCGCTTGAGTTCCGCCACCAGGGCAAGCGGCTGCAACTGCTCGCGCCCCTGCAGGACGACACGCCGCGCCATGACGCCGAGCATGCCGAACAGAAGTCTGACAACGGCGACGCACCACCAAACCGCGCAGTCAAGCTGCAACCAGTAACAAACAGCTGAGGCCTCACGCCCTCGGTCGGATCATTGTTTCCCTGGCGGGGCGGGCATGCCCTTGATGCGCTGCCGGATGGCGCTCGAACGGGCGAGATCTCCGCTTGCCTCATACGCCTCGGCAAGGCTGTCCAGCGCATTGCGGGACGCCGGAAACAGCAACACGTTGAGCGCGAACACACGAATCGCCGCATCTGCGTCGATCAAGGCTGCAGCGCCCTCACCGCTCCAAACGGTTTGCTGGTTGCTTTGCAAAGCGCTACGCACACCGACCATCCCGGCTGGTCGTTGCCCGCCCACCGTCGCGGGACCTTACGCGGCATGGATGCCGCGTAAGCGCCTACACGGACGTACTTGCGGCGTCTCCTGCGATGGTGGGCGGGCAAGGGCCCCGCAGCCAAGTCGCAGATCATTCGCTCTGCACTGGACCGACGTGAGGTCGTTGTCTTAGCCGATGTCAGAACGGCCAAGCGCCTTGTCAGCCGGCGCCTAATGCCCCCCGGCCGCCGCTGCGCCGCCCGCACCTGCACCGAACGGCGGCTTGGCCAGCCACAGGAAGAAGATGATCGCCAGGAAGGTCCAGCCGAGCAGGTAGAAGATGTCGTTGAAGCCCATCTGCGAGGCCTGGTGATTGATCATGTTGTTGAGCGAGGCCGCGCCGCGTTGCAGGTCGCCCTGCCCCATCGCGGTGACCTGCTCCTGCATGCCCGGGGTGTACACCGAAATGTGTTCGGTGATGTGCGCGTGGTGCACCTGGGTGCGGCGTGCCCACAGATAGGTGGTCAACGATGCGGCAAAACTGCCGCCGAGGGTGCGCAGGAAGGTGGCCAGGCCGGAACCTGCCGCGATCTCGCGACCGTCCAGGTCCGAGAGCAGAATCTGCAGCACCGGCATGAAGAACAGGGCCACGCCCACGCCCATCACCAACTGGACCGTGGCCACATGGCCGAAGTCCACCTGCAGGTTGAAGTTGGAGCGCAGGAAGCTGGTGAACGACAGGAAGATGAAGGCAACGGTGGCGAGCATGCGCAGGTCGAACCGCAGCGCGTACTTGCCCACGAACGGCGTCATCAACACCGGCAGGATGCCGATCGGCGCGGTGGCAAGGCCGGCCCAGATCGCGGTGTAGCCCATGTCGCGTTGCAGCCATTGCGGGATCAGCAGGCTCACGCTGAAGAACGCCGCATACGCCACCACCATCGCCAGCGTGCCGGCACGGAAGTTGCGGTGCCGGAACAGCTTGAGATCGACGATGGGGTCCTTGTCGGTAAGTTCCCAGATCACGAACACCACCAGCGCTACCGCGGCAACGCAGGCCAGCACCACGATCTTGTCGGAGGAGAACCAGTCCTCGTCGTTGCCCAGGTCCAGCACCAGCTGCAGCGCACCGACGCCGACCACCAGCAGGATCAGGCCGATGTAGTCCATGCGCGGCTTTTCCAGCTGCTCGGGACGATGCCGCAGCTGCGAGCCGACGATGCTGCTGGCGATGATGCCCAGCGGCACGTTGATCAGGAAGATCCATTCCCAGCTGTAGTTGTCGGTGATCCAGCCGCCCAGGATCGGCCCGGCGATCGGTGCCACCACGGTGATCATCGCCAGCAGGGCGAGCGCCTGCCCGCGTTTTTCGCGCGGGTAGATCGACACCAGCAGGCTCTGGGTGATCGGGTACATCGGCCCGGCAACAAAGCCCTGCAGCGCGCGCGACACCACCAGCATGCCCATGCTCTGGGCCAGGCCGCACAGCAACGAGGCAATGGTGAAGGCCAGCGTCGACCACACGAACAGCTTGGTCTCGCCGAAGCGGCGGCTCAGCCAGCCGGTCAGCGGCAGGGCGATCGCGGTGCTGACCGCGAACGAGGTGATGACCCAGGTCGCCTGCTGCGAGCTGGCGCCGAGATTGCCGGCGATGGTCGGCAACGAGACGTTGGCGATGGTGGTGTCCAGCACCTGCATGAACGAGGCCATCGCCAGGCCCACGGTGCACAGCGCCACACTCGCCGGGCGAAAGCCGGCGGCGGGCGCGGGTGCCGAGGGACCGCCTGGCGCGGTGGGAGCTTGCGAGGACATGCTGGCTCAGCCCGCCTTGGACGCAGCCTGCGCAGGCAGGTTGTCCTGGATGATGCGTTGGATGTCCGCGTCGGCGGCCTGCAACTGCTGCGCATACACGTCGGTGGAGAACACCGCGCCATTGGCGAACTTGGTCGGCAGCACGCTGCCCTGCTGGTCGTGCAGGTTGACGTCGACCTTCATCGACAAGCCGATGCGCAGCGGATTGCCGGCCAGTTGCTTGGCATCCACCGCGATGCGCACCGGCACGCGCTGCACGATCTTGATCCAGTTGCCGCTGGCGTTTTGCGCCGGCAACAGCGAGAACGCGCTGCCGGTGCCCAGGCCCAGGCTCTCGATGCGGCCGGTGTAGTTCACGCCGCCGCCGTACAGATCCGAATGCAGTTCCACTTCCTGGCCCAGGCGCATGTGCTTGAGCTGGGTTTCCTTGAAGTTGGCTTCCACCCACACCTGTTCCAGCGGCACCACCGCCATCAGCACGCTGCCGGGCTGCACGCGCTGGCCCAGCTGCGCCGAACGGCGCGCCACGTAACCGGACACCGGCGCAATCACCCCGGTGCGGGCATGGTTGAGATAGGCCTGGCGCAGCTGTGCGGCGGCGGTCTGCACGTCGGGCTGGTTGGCCACCGCGCTATCGTCCACCAGCGCGCGGTTGCGTTCAAAGCTCTCGCGCGAACCGCTCACTGCCGCTTCGGCAGCGGCCAGCTCTTCGCGGGCATGCGCCAGTTCTTCGCTGGAGATCGCGCCGCTGGCGGCCAGATCCTTGCGGCGTGCGAAGTCGGCACGTGCGCTGCGCAGGGACACCTCGCGCGAAGACAGGTCGGCCTGCGCGCCTTCCACACTGCGGTACAGACCACGCACCTGGCGCACGGTCTTGGCCAGGTTGGCCTCGGCCTGCTGCAACGCGACCGCGGTGTCGGCCGGGTCCAGCTGCACCAGCAACTGGCCGCGCTCCACGCGCATGCCGTCTTCGGCGCCGATGCTGACCACGGTGCCGCCGACCATCGGGGTGATCTGCACCTGGTTGCCCTGCACGTAGGCGTCGTCGGTGTCTTCGTGCCAGCGGCCGACCAGGAAGTACCACACCACAAGACCGATGATCGCCAGGATCACCACAATGGCCACGATGCGCAGCGCCGCGCGGCGCTTGCTGGGCGCGGCCGGCGCAGGTTGGGAAGAAGTTGGAGTCGTCTGGCTCATCGTCGCTGTCTCAGGAATTCGGTTGTGCGGAAGTGGTCTCGGCGTGTGCGGTATCGCGTGCAGGTTCCGGCGTGAATCCGCCGCCCAGGGCACGCTGCAACCTCACCGAGGCCAACAGTTGTTGCGATTGCAGGCTGGCCATGCGCTCGCGCGCGGTGAGCAATTGCTCCTGCACGCTGAGCACTTCCAGATAGCTGCCGATGCCGGCGTGGTAGCGCTGTTGGGCAAGCGCGAAGGCAGCCGACACGGTCTGCACGGCGTCGTCCTGCGCGCGTGTGCGCTGCTCCAGCGAACGCACCGCGTTGACCTGGTCGGCCACCTCGCGCAGGGCGTCGATCACCTTCTGGTTGTAATCGGCCACCGCCAGGTCATACTGCGCATCGCTGCCGGCCAGATTGGCGCGCAGCTTGCCGCCATCGAAGATCGGCAGGCTCAGCGCCGGCGCAACCACGCCGAGTACCGAGGCGCTTTCCAGCAACTGGCCGACGTCGCGATTCACCACCCCGCCCAGTGCAGTGATGTTGAAGCTGGGGTAGAAGCGGGTCTTGGCCGCGGCGATGTCCTGATTGGCCGCCTCCACGCGCCAGCGCGCGGCGACCACATCGGGACGGCGGCCCAGCAGGTCGGCCGGCAGGTTGCTGGGCAACTGCGCGGCGATGGCCGCGCCCAGCGTCGGGCGCGCGATCTCCAGCCCGCGATCCGGGCCCTGCCCGACCAGGGCGGCCAGCGCGTTGCGCGCCTGGTCGATCTGCTGCTGCGCCGACTGCAGCTGCTGCTGCGCCGACGGCACGCGGGCCTGCGCCTGGCGCACCTGCAGATCGCTGTCGATGCCGGCGCTGCGGCGTTGCCGGGTGAGGTCCAGGGTCTTCTGCGCGCGGGTCAATTCATCGTTGGCCACGTCGTGCAGGCGCCATGCATAGTCGAGCTGCGCATAGGCCTCGGCGATCGCCGCCGACAGGTTCAGGCGTGCCGCCTGTGCATCCACGTCGGCCGCATGCGCCTGGTCCACCGCCGCTTCCCAGGTGGCGCGCTTGCCGCCCCACAGGTCCACGCCGTAGCGGAAGTCCAGCACCACCTGCGCGCTGCCGGCATAGCTGCCGCCGCGCTCCTCGCCCACCATCGATTCGGGCAATTGCAGGCCGGTGTAGCCGCCGGAGACCGACAGGCTGGGGCCGCGATCGGCCTGGGCGGTACCGATGCGTGCCTGCGCCTGGCGCAGGCGTGCGTCGGCCGCGGCCAGGCTGGGGCTGTGCTGCAGGCCTTCGGCAATCAGCGCATTCAATTGCGCATCGCCCAAGGCGCGCCACCAGTCGCTGGTCGGCCAGGCGGCAGGGCTCAGGTTGGCCTGGGCGAGGGTGCGCTCGGCATGCAGCGCGCCCGGCTCCAGCACGGTGCCCTGCGGGGCAAGCCCGCGGCTGCTGGCGCAGGCGGCCAGCGCCAGCGTCAGCGCAGTGAGGACGAGCGGCCGCGCAAGCTGCGTGGAGCGCAGGCGCAGCATCTGAATCGGGGAACTAGCAGCGTTCATGAGTTGAGTGCATCGCGGACACGGATGAGGAGAGAGGTGAGTTGCTCGCGCTCGGGCGGGGCCAGATCGCGCAGGCCATGCTCGATGGCGCGTTCGCCGCGCAGCTTCAGGCGCTCCCACAGCGCCACGCCCTGTTCGGTCATGACGATCTGCAGCGCACGCCGGTCCTGCGCATGCGGCTCGCGTCGCACCGCACCGAGCGCTTCGAGCTTGTCGAGCAGGCGGGTGACCGCGCTCGGGGTCTGGTCCAGCGCCAGCGCCAGTTCGTTGGCCGTGCAGGGCGAGCGCACCGCCAGGATCTTCAGGCCGACGTAGTGGCTGAAGCCGAAGTCCGGCAGCTCGCCCTTCATTTCGGCATCGAGCTGGCGCATCAGCGCGTCACGCACCTGGCGCAACAGCAGCCCGAACGACGGCGAGGTGGTGGAGAGGTCATTCATGGCGGGCTATTTTCTTCCGAAAAATATATTTGTCAACGCAAATATCCCGGAAGGAATTAAACCGCCAGCAAGGATCGCCACCTTACGCGGCTACATGTCTGGCCTGGTAATACAATTGCGCCAATGACTGTCGAAAAACCGCCAACCACGGTCGATGCGCTGCCGCCCGGTGTGCGGGACAGCTTCGAATGGGCCGACGGACCGGAGGTGATCGCGTTCTTGGCCAATCTGCGCGCGGTATGGGCGCCGGAGGCCGTCCAGCACGCCCATGTCCGCGGGCAATTGATGTACGTGGAGCACGGCGTGCTGACGGTGCATACCGAGCAGGGAACCCTGTCGCTGCCGCCGGGCTGCGCCGGCTGGATGCCGCCCGGGCAGCAGCACACCGTGGAGCTGGCCGGGCCGCTGCGCGGCTGGGGCGTGGTGGTCCGGCCGGATGCCTGCGCTGCGCTGCCCGCGCAAGGCGGGGTGATCTGCCTGACTGCACTCGCCCGCGAGGTGATCATGCGCGCAGCCGACTGGCCCCTGGGTCAGCCATTGGACCCCGCGCGGCAACGCCTGGCCGCGGTGCTGCTGGACGAACTGCGGCAGGTGCAGATCGACCACCTGCACCTGCCGATGCCGGCCGACCGCCGGCTGCTGCGCATCGCCCGGCAGTTGCTGGAGACGCCGGCCGACCCGCGCCCGCTGAACGCCTGGGCCGACTGGGGCGGGCTGTCGGCGCGCAGCCTGAGCAGGCATTTCCGCAGCGAGACCGGGTTGAGTTTCGCGCAATGGCGGCAGCAGGCGCGGCTGGCGGAAGCACTGCGGCGGCTCAGCCAGGGCAGCCCGGTCGCCCAGGTCGCCGACCAGCTCGGATACAGCAGCCCCAGCGCCTTCGTCAGTGTGTTTCACCGCCATTTCGGCGCCCCACCCACGCGTTATCTGGCCGGCACGCATGCGCGCGGCTTGGCATCCCCCGCCGCATCCGGATAATCGGCGCTCTTCGAGCGCGCGCCACGGCGCGGGCTCCTCTTTCGTAGGACCTGGCTTTACATGACCGATCTGACCCGCCCCACCTTCCACGGCTTCGAGCAGCTGCCGCTGCGCGAGTACGCCGAACGCGCCTATCTCGACTATTCGATGTACGTGGTGCTCGACCGCGCCCTGCCGTTCCTGGGTGACGGCCTGAAGCCGGTGCAGCGGCGCATCATCTTCGCGATGAGCGAGCTGGGCCTGAATGCCGCGGCCAAGCCGAAGAAATCCGCGCGTACCGTGGGCGATGTGATCGGTAAGTACCATCCGCACGGCGACAGCGCCTGCTACGAAGCGCTGGTGCTGATGGCGCAGCCGTTCTCCTACCGTTACCCGCTGATCGAGGGCCAGGGCAACTTCGGCTCTACCGACGACCCCAAGTCGTTCGCGGCGATGCGTTACACCGAATCCAAGCTGACCCCGATCGCCGAGGTGCTGCTGGGCGAGATCAGCCAGGGCACCACCGATTGGGCGCCCAACTTCGACGGCACGCTGGAGGAGCCGACCTGGCTGCCGGCGCGCCTGCCGCACCTGTTGCTCAACGGCACCACCGGCATTGCCGTCGGCATGGCCACCGATGTGCCGCCGCACAACCTCAACGAGATCGTCAGCGCGCTGCTGCGCCTGCTCGACAATCCCGATGCCACGGTTGCCGAACTGTGCGAACACGTGCTCGGCCCGGACTACCCGACCACCGCCGAAATCATCACCCCGGTGGCCGACCTGCGCGCAATCTACGAGACCGGCCACGGCAGCGTGCGCGCACGTGCCACCTACAAGAAAGAACACGCCAACATCGTCATCGACGCGCTGCCGTACCAGGTCTCGCCGTCCAAGGTGATCGAGCAGATCGCCCAGCAGATGCGCGCCAAGAAGCTGCCGTGGCTGGAAGACATCCGCGACGAGTCCGACCACACCAGCCCGGTGCGGGTGGTGCTGGTGCCGCGCTCCAACCGTGTCGACGCCGAACAGTTGATGGGCCATCTGTTCGTCACCACCGATCTTGAGCGCAGTTACCGCGTCAACCTCAACGTGATCGGCCTGGACGGCCGCCCGCAGGTGAAGAACCTGCGCCAGTTGCTGAGCGAGTGGCTGACCTTCCGCAGCGACACCGTCACCCGCCGCCTCAACCATCGCCTGCAGAAGGTCGAGCGCCGCCTGCACCTGTTGGAAGGCTTGTTGATCGCCTTCCTCAACCTGGATGAAGTGATCCGTATCGTCCGCAGCGAGGACGAGCCCAAGCCGGTCCTGATCGCGCGCTTCGCGCTCAGCGAAGAGCAGGCCGAATACATCCTGGAAACCAAGCTGCGCCAGCTGGCGCGCCTGGAAGAAATGAAGATCCGCGGCGAGCAGGAAGCACTGGCCAAGGAACGCGCACAGATCCTGGCCATCCTGGAAAGCAAGACCAAGCTGAAGAAGCTGATCAAGGACGAACTGACCGCCGACGCCAAGAAGTTCGGCGACGCGCGTCGCTCGCCGCTGGTGCAGCGTGGCGCCGCCCAGGCGATCGATGAAACCGAGATGGTCGCCAGCGAACCGATGACCGTGGTGCTGTCGGAAAAGGGCTGGGTACGCGCGGCCAAGGGCCACGAGGTCGATCCGGCCGGCATGTCGTATCGCGAAGGCGACAGCCTGCTGGCGGCGGTGCGCAGCCGCAGCACGCATCAGGTGGCGTTCCTGGATTCGGAAGGCCGTGCCTATTCGACTGCGGTGCACACCCTGCCCTCGGCACGCGGCAACGGCGAACCGTTGACCGGCCGTTTCTCGCCGGCCTCGGGCGCGGCATTCCAGGTCATGGCCAGTGCCGACAACGCCACCCGCTTCGTGCTGGCGTCCTCGCATGGCTACGGCTTCGTCACCCGCTTCGAAAACCTCACCGGTCGCAACAAGGCCGGCAAGGCGATGCTCAACCTGACCACCGGCGCGCATGTGCTGACGCCTGCGCAGGTGACCAACCCGCAGAGCGACCGCATCGTGGCCGTCACCAGCGCCGGCAATCTGCTGGCGGTGACGGCCAGCGATGTGCCCGAACTGGACAAGGGCAAAGGCAACAAGATCATCGACATCCCCAAGGCCAAGCTTGGCACCGAGCGCGTGGTCGCGGTGGTGGCGGTGGCACCGGGCAACACGCTGCTGGTGCGCAGCGGCGCACGCACCATGAGCCTGTCGTTCAAGGATCTGGATGTGTATGTGGGCGCGCGCGCGAGTCGCGGGGCGTTGTTGCCGCGTGGCTGGCAAAAGGTGGACGGGTTGGAAGTGCAGTAACGGCTGTTCACCGACGCGCGCGTTCGACGCTGCCGCTGCCTCGATTTACTGAGGCGCGGCAGAAGGTGGACCGGTTGGAGTGCAACGGTGATTCGCTGACGCGCCGCGCGATGGCGCGTTGGCCGTGCGGTCTTGGGCGACCCACAAGACTACCGCCAGCTGGACGCTGCCGGCCTTAAGGCATCGCGCCATCGGCCGGGTTGGTTTGAAACCGCGAGGCTACGCTGAGGCTCAAGCTCTGCATCGCCTTGAGAGTAACCGAACGATGCGGATGCGTCGGTTGTGGAGCGGCTGATCTGCGGCTTGGCTGCAGTGCCCTTGTCCGCCCACCATCGCAGGACACGCCGCAAGTACGTCCTTGTAAGCTCTTACTCGGCATCCATGCCGCGTAAGGTCCCGCGGTGCGGGGCGGGCAAGGACCAGTCGAGAGGGTCGGTGTGCATGGTAAGCGCAGTAAATGTCGCGCGGCGGTGCGGTATGGTCTGAGCGGCTCATTTCGATCTGCAGTGCCACTGTCATTCCGACAACACGTCACTCGTCAACGCAAACCGACAAGACACCATCATGGACACAGCATTCTGGTTGCAACGCTGGCAGAACGGCCAGACCGGCTTCCATCAGGACGAGGTGATGCCGCTGCTGCAAAAACATTGGCCGGCCTTGCAATTGCCGACGGCTGCCCGCGTACTGGTGCCGTTGTGCGGCAAGACGCTGGACCTGCACTGGTTGGCCGCACAAGGCCATCGCGTGCTTGGTGTGGAGCTGTCGCCGCTGGCGGTGACGCACTTCTTCGATGACGCCGGCCTGCAACCGCAGCGACACACCAGCCGCGCGGGCGAGCACTTCATCGCCGGCCCGATCGAAATCATCTGCGGCGACGCATTTGCACTGGAGCCAGGCGTGCTGGCCGATTGCAGCGCCGTCTACGACCGCGCCGCGTTGATCGCCCTACCTGCCGGCCTGCGCCAACGCTATCTGCACAGCGTGTACGCGCAGCTGCCTGCGGGATGCCGCGGCCTGTTGATCACCCTGGACTATCCGCAGGCCGAAAAGGCCGGCCCGCCGTTTTCGGTGGACGCTGCCGAGGTGCACGCCCTGTTCGGCACGCAATGGCAGGTGCAGCAACTGGAACACCGCGACATCCTCGACCAGGAGCCGCGCTTCCGTGCCAACGGCGTCACGGCCCTGTCGACCGGCGTGTATCGCCTGCAGCGCAGCTGATTGTCCCTGGCAAACGCTCCGTCGTAGCCGGACCATGCATTCACGGCAGTCGGCCGCCGCATGCGCCGCACGATCGGCGCCTTGCGAGCCGATCACCAACCGCGCGGCATTGCGCCACGCAGCGGTGTTGCCGAACGGTGTGACGCGCCAGGCGGCATGCTGCAGTAGACAGCCGGCAGCCGGCCCAGACCACGCGGCGATGGCAATGCACAGCACAACCCGGCACCCGCGACTGCATACCTGCGCTGCGCCCGCTCAGCGGCTGCGCAGCGCCGGTCACCGGGCTCAGCCGGCGACATGCCCCTTGTCGATCTTCGAGGTCTGATACAGCTCCAGACCGATGCGCTTGATCAGGCCGAGCTGCTGCTCCAGCCACCAGGCGTGGTCTTCCTCGGTGTCCTGCAGCTGCTTGAGCAGGATGTCGCGGCTGACGTAATCGCCGTGCTCTTCGCACAGCTTCATGCCGGCGGCGAGATTGGCGCGGACTTCGTATTCCACGACCAGATCGCGCTCGAGCATTTCGACCACGGTCTTGCCGGGCGCAAACTCGGCCGGCCGCATGTCCGGGTCGCCTTCCAGGAACAGGATGCGCCGCAGCAACGCGTCGGCGTGCTCGGTCTCCTCTTCCATTTCGTGATTGATGCGCTCGTACAGCGCCATCAGGCCCTGGTCCTCGTAACGGCGCGAGTGCAGGAAATACTGGTCGCGTGCCGCCAGTTCGCCGCGCAGCAGCTGTTTGAGGTAGTCGACGACTTCGGGATGGCCTTTCATGATGTGCTCCAGCAACGCAATGCGCGCATGGTGCCCTAACCCGCCGGGCAATGATCTAATCGGAATCACTTTCAGTTGCGCTTGCGGCCGGACCCGCCACGGTCATGACCGGCGGCCACACTGTGACCGAACTCAAGGACCCGACAACAATGCGCAAATGGCTGGGCCGGCTGCTGCTGGCAATCGTGGTATTGGCCGTGGCGGCCCTGTTGGCCGTGTACCTGCTGATGCGTGGCAGCCTGCCGCAGCTGGACGGCAACAGCGCACTGACGGGCCTGGCGGCACCGGTCAGCGTGCAACGCGACCGGCGTGGCGTGGTCACCATCGATGCGGCCAGCCAGGTCGATGCCATGCGCGCACTCGGCTATGTGCATGCGCAGGAGCGCTACTTCGAGATGGACCTGATGCGCCGTGCACCGGCCGGCGAGTTGTCCGAGCTGTTCGGCGCCGCGGCGCTGGACCTGGACAAGCGCAATCGCGTGCACCGGCTGCGCGCCCGCGTGCAGGCCAGCCTGGATATCGCCGTCGGTAGCCAGCGCGCGGCGCTGCAGGCCTATACCGAGGGCGTCAATGCCGGGCTGGCCGCCCTGCGCGTGCGCCCGTGGCCGTACCTGTTGCTGCGGCAGACGCCGCGGCCGTGGACGCTGGACGACTCCATCCTCACCGGCATGGCGATGTATGCCGACCTGCAGGACAACGACAACCAGACCGAACTGGCAGCCGCACGCATCCGCGCGGTGGTGCCGGCGGCGCTGGCGGCTTTGCTCGATCATCAAGGTTCCAGCTGGGATGCCCCGCTGCTCGGCGCCGCGCAAGGCGATGCCGTGCTGCCCGACGCCGCCGCACTGGACCTGCGCCGCCTGCCGCATCCGGCCGCCGCGGCAGGCGCCGAGCCGCCGACACCGGGCAGCAACAACTTCGCCGTGGACGGCAGCCTCACCAGCGACGGCCGCGCCATCGTCGCCGACGACATGCACTTGGGCCTGCGCGCGCCCAACATCTGGTTCCGTGCACGCCTGCGTTACCCGGACACCGGCGCGCCCGACGGCAAGGTGGATGTCACCGGCTTCACCCTGCCCGGTTTGCCGGCGGTGGTCGTCGGCAGCAATGGGCATGTGGCCTGGGCCTTCACCAACAGCTATATCGACACCGCCGACTTTGCGCGGATTGCGCCGGCCACGCCGGGCCATCCGCAGGCGCTCACCACCCATGTCGAAACGATTCGCGTGGCCGGCGCCGCACCGGTGCGTTTTGCGGTCCGCGAGAGTGCGTGGGGACCGATCCTGCACGACAACCCCGATGGCAGCGTGCTCGCGCTGCGCTGGGCCGCGCAGCTGCCCGGCGCGATCCGCCTGGACTTTGCGCAGATGAGCACCGCGGCCGATCTGCAGGCCGCCTTTACCGTGGCGGATCGTTCGGGCATTCCGGCACAGAATCTGTTGCTGGCCGATCGCAGCGGGCGCATCGCCTGGCGGTTGATCGGCGCGCGCCCGGTGCGCAATGCCGGGTGTGGCCCGAGCGGCATCGCCGAACTGGCGGGTTCGGCGCAGCACGCGGACGCGGCATTGCCGTCGGCTGCGGTCACCACAGCCTCGGCACTCGCGCCGACCGGCTGCCTGCCCTGGCCGGTGCGCAGCGACGACGCCCCTGCGCTGATCGATCCCCCCTCGCACCGGCTCTGGACCGCCAACAGCCGCGTCGTCGATGCGCAGCAATTGGCCACGCTCGGCAATGCCGGCTACGACCTGGGCGCGCGAGCGCAGCAGATCCGTGACGACTTGTTCGCCAGGCAGCGTTTCAACGAACTGGATCTGCTCGCCATCCAGCTCGACGATCGCGCCGTGCTGCTCACGCGCTGGTGGCAGTTGTTGCGCAGCGTGGTCGAACACAGCCAGGACCCGGCCTTGCAGCAGATCGAAGCCGCCACACGGCAGTGGGATGGGCACGCCTCCACCCGCTCGGCCAGCTATCGCATCGTGCGCGGCTTTCGCGGCATGACCATCGACGCAGTGGAAGCCGGCCTGCTGGCCCCGGCAAAAGCCGCGCTTGGCAAGGACTTTTTACCGCCGCGTCGCGCGCAACTGGAAGGCATCGTCTGGCCATTGCTGCAGCAACGCCCGGCGCATCTGCTGCCGCCGACCTATGCGAACTGGGACCAGTTGCTTGCCGAAGCGGCACGCAACGCGCAGGCGGAGCTCGCTACGCAGGACGGCGCCTCGCCGGATAGCCCCTTGAGTGAACGCAGCTGGGGCGAACGCAACACCGCTGCCATCTGTCACCCGATCGCGCGGGCATTGCCAGCGCTCGCCAAGCGCTGGCTGTGCATGCCGCCCGACCAGCTGCCCGGCGATCGCGACATGCCGCGCGTGCAAGGCCCGGCCTTCGGCGCCTCCGAACGCATGGTGGTGTCGCCCGGCCACGAGCAGGACGGCATCGTGCACATGCCGGGCGGCCAGAGCGGACATCCGTTGTCGCCGTTCTGGGGCGCGGGGCACGAGGATTGGGTGCACGGCCGGCCGACCCCCTTCCTGCCGACCGCTACCCGCTACACGCTGCGACTGCAGCCGAAGTAGGCACGAGGCTTCGCGCGGGCCCTCATCCGCCCTTCGGGCACCTTCTCCCGGAGGGAGAAGGACAGCGACGAGCACCTCTCCGGGGGGGGAGAAGGACAGCCGCGAGCACCTCTCCGGGAGGGGAGAAGGAGGGCCACGAGCACCTCTCCGGGAGGGGAGGAGGACAGCCGCGAGCACCTCTCCGGGAGGGGAGAAGGACAGCCGCGAGCACCTCTCCGGGAGGGAGTAGAACAGCCGCGAACCCCTCTCGTCGGGAAAGGGGTCCGGGTGAGGGTACGGGCACACGCCGTGCGACCGGGGGCATTGCGCGTCCCGGTACTCGCAGATCTCAGACCGCAGCTCGCGCCTCGCATGCCGCATGCCGCATGCGGCGCCGCGCACCTCGCATGCGCATGCGCACGTCGCAGTCTGTGCCGCAACGCCCACCCGCCGACCTGCGCAATCAAGCGAGCACAACATGCTAAGATGCATTTGATAACCATTCCCATTAGTGACCAATGCGCCCCACGCTCCTTGTCACCGCGCTCGCCGCCGCCTTCGCTCTGCCTTCGCCCCGCGCCTTCGCTCAACAACACGGCAGCACCTCGGCAACCGTCACCGACCTGGATGGCGTCCAGATCGTCGGCCGTGCGCAGACGCTGTACAAATCCGACGACGCCGCAGTGGCCACACGCACCGACACGCCGTTGGCGCTGGTGCCGCAGTCGGTCCAGGTACTGCCGCGCGAACTGATCGACGACCAGGCCGCACGCCAGATCACCGACCTATATCGCAGCATCAGCGGCATCAGCTTCTTCAGCTATGCCGGCGTCACCCTGCGCGGATTCCGCCAGGAAAACGTGCTGTACGACGGATTGCGCGGCGATCCGTATGCCGGCTTCTCGGTCCCGCAGTTGTTCAATATCGAACGCGTGGAAGTGCTCAAGGGTCCGGCCGGTGCGCTGTACGGTGGCGGCGAACCCGGCGGCGTCATCAATTACGTCACCCGCAAGCCCGGCCATCAGGCCGCGCGTCGGGTGGAGCTGCAGGCGGGCAATCAATCCTTCGGAGCCGCCTCGTTCGAAGCTACCGGGCCAGCACGCGACGACGGACGCATTCGCTACCGCGTCGGCGCCTATGCCGATGGCGAGGACGGTTTTCGCCGCAACACCGATAGCCAGAGCCAGATCGGCGATGCGTCGGTGGCGTTCGATATCGGCCAGACCGGCGAGCTCACCTTGCAGTACACCGACATCACCCAGAACCTGGGCGGCAATCGCCTGCGTGGCGTGCCGGTGGATGACGACGGCAACTTCCTCACCGACCGGCGCTGGAACCACAACGAACCCACCGATTTCCTCGACATGCGCGCCAAGGTCGCATTCGCGCAGTACCGCTTTGCGCCGTCAGATGCGTGGGACGTGGACATGGCGCTGCGCTGGTTCAAGAACGACGAGCATCAGATCTATCACGAGCCGATGGGCCTGATCGACCGCGATGGCGACGGCACCGCCGAATGGATGACGCGGCAGTTGCGCAACCAGTTCCGCGACAACGATGCGATCTCCAGCAACGTCAACGCCGTGTTCCGCACCCGCATCGGCGCGATCGAGCACAAGCTGCTGATGGGCGCGGACTACTATCGGCTGGATGCGGATTTCCGCGCGCAGACCGCCAACACCGCCGACACCGGCCGCGTGCGCGGGCCGGTGCCGGGTATCGATCTGTTCAACCCGGTGTACGGGCGCAGCGGCTTTTACGACTACGCTCTGGACAGCCTGCCCTGGCGCGCCACCAGCACGCGCAGCCAGCGCTACGGCGCGTATCTGCAGGACGAACTCACGCTGACGCCGCGCTGGTTTGCGATGGCCGGACTGCGTTGGGACGGCTTCAAGGACGACAACCGGCTGGACGGCTCGCGCGTCACCGGCAACGATCTGAGCTGGCGTGTGGGCAGCACCTTCGTGCTGCGCGATGGCATCAACGCGTACGCCAGTTATGCCAGCGGCTTCCTGCCGCAGGATGCGGCCAATCAGGACAGCAGCGTCGGTGGCCCGTTCGATCCCGAGCGCAGCACGCAGTGGGAAGTAGGCCTGAAGACCGCGCTCAACGACGGCGGGCTGACGCTCAACACCGCGCTGTATCGCATCGAACGCAGCAACATCGTGCAGGCCGACGGCAGCGTCGTCGCTGGGGTCAATCAACTCGCCGCGCTCGGCCTGGTGCGCAGCGAAGGCCTGGAAGTGGATCTGCTGGCCGACCTCACCGAGCGTTGGGTGCTCAACCTGACCTACGCCTACAACGATGCACGCGTGCTGGATGCGGGCACCAACGGCATCACCAACGCGTCCGGCGACCGCTTCGCCAATGCACCGCGCAACACCTTCGGCCTGTGGACGCGCTACGACCTGCCGGCCTGGAACTCGGCAATTGCCTTCGGTGCCGACTACGTGGGCGAGCGGGTCAGCCTGGAAGGCCAGCGCGTCAAGCCGTATGCCATCTTCGACATCAGCTGGCAGACGCAATGGGATGCCTGGAAGCTGCAGGTCAACGTCAAGAACCTGTTCGACAAGGTGTACGCCGTCAGCGGGTTCACTGAGCGCACCGGCCACTTTCCTGGCGAACCGCGCCGCATCTACGCGCAGCTGGCTTACGATTTCTGAGCAGGGCGAGCACGCGTCTGTGCAGGTCTCGGACGTTGCCCAAGTGTGACGTTCGTCGGCCACCGCATGCACGATTGCGGCCTCGACCACGACAGTGCAATGAACCTGCGCCGAATCAGGCCGGCCGGAATCAGCCAGACTTTAACGTCCGGTGGGACACACTAGAGGCCGTCGCGATCTGGAAGTGTTTCCACACGATCGCCCTCTTCCCCCCACTGACCGGAATCCGCATGCCTCAGCTTGCCCGCTCCGTTTCCGCCCTGTTGCCCCTGCTCGTTGCCACTGCCTGCTCGGCAGCGCCGCCCGCCAAGTCCGGCCCACCAGACGCGCCGGTCGCGGCCTGCACCGCCAAGGTGCGCCCCGGGCAGGATCTGCAAAAAGCCATCGACAAGCTTCCGCAAAGCGATACGCGTGCGGTGTTGTGCCTGGAAAAAGGCGAATTTCCGCTCAATGGCTTGGTCTCGATCCACCGCGGCAATCTCACCTTGCGTGGCACGGGTCCGACCACGGTGCTGCGCATGGCCGATGGCGTGCAGCAACCGGCGCTGGTGGTCGGCGACTATGAAAACCAGCAGCCTACCGGCGTGATCCGCAATGTCAGCATTGAGGACATGCAGATCGTCGCCAGCACCGGCGACAAGGAATTCATGCCCGAGCGCCCGTACCTGAGCAATAGCGCGGTGGTCGTGCGTTCCGGCCAGGGGATTCGCCTGGCCGGCCTGCAGGTCAACAAGTGCCGCAGCGCCTGCCTGCTGAGCGAGTACGACACGCGCGAGATCACCATCGAAAACAATGACGTCTCCGGCGCGATCTGGGACGGGGTGTCGTTCAACCGCACCGCCAAGGTCACGATGGTCAACAACTACATCCACGACAACGTGGCCGCAGGCCTGACCACCGAACATCTGGAAGACAGCGAGATCCGCAACAACCGCTTCGAGCGCAACGGCAGCCAGGGTATCTATCTGTCCGACGCGCGCCGCAACCGCTTCAGCAACAATCAGTTCGACGGCAACAAGGTCGCCGGTGTGTTCCTGGCCTGCGCCATCCGCTATCGCACGCCGGAAATCCTGTGCTGGGACAACAGCATGAGCCAGGACAACGTGTTCGAGAACAACCGCTTCTCCAATACGCCGTTTACCTACACCATCGGCGTGGACCGCGCTGCCAACTGCACTGCGGCCGACTTCAAGCCGAACCTGTGGCGCAACAACCAGGCCGATGTGGCCGGTGTGGATATCGAGCCGCAGCGCTACGGCTACTGCGTGCGCCACGAGTGAGCGCAGCAGCGGCCGGCAGCGCGTGCGCGCATGCCGGCCGCTGCAGTTGCAACTTGGGATGCAGCAGCGTTACGACGCCAACGCCTGTTCGTGCACGCCGGCAATCGCACGGCCGGATGGGTCGGCCATCGCGGCAAAGCTGGCATCCCAGGCGATCGCGGTCGGCGACGAACACGCGATCGACTTGCCGCCCGGCACCGTCTCCGCGGCCGCCTGGCTGGGGAAGAACTGTTCGAACAGCGTGCGATAGAAATACGCTTCCTTGGTCTGCGGCGGATTGACCGGAAAACGCCTGGAGGCAGCAGCCAGCTCGCGGTCGCTCACCTGCGCGGCGGCATGTGCCTTGAGTCCATCGATCCAGCCATAGCCCACGCCATCGCTGAACTGCTCCTTCTGCCGCCACAGGATCGATTCGGGCAGATACCCGGCAAACGCCTCGCGCAACACGCCTTTTTCCATCCGCGTGGCGCCGCTGCTGGTCTTGTCGATCATCTTGAAGCTGGCGTCCATGCGCATGGCCACGTCCAGGAACTCGCGATCCAGGAACGGCACGCGCGGCTCCACGCCCCAGGCCATCATCGACTTGTTGGCGCGCAGGCAATCGTAGTTGTTGAGCGCATCCAGCTTGCGTACCAGTTCCTCATGGAATTCGCGCGCGTTCGGTGCCTTGTGGAAATACAGATAGCCACCGAAGATCTCGTCGCTGCCTTCGCCCGACAGCACCATCTTCACGCCCATCGCCTTGATGCGGCGCGCCAGCAGGAACATCGGCGTGGAGGCGCGAATGGTGGTGACGTCGTAGGTCTCGATATGGCGGATCACCTCGGGCAGCGCATCCAGGCCTTCTTCGAAGCTGTACTCGAAGCCGTGATGCACGGTGCCTAGCGCGGCGGCGGCGACTTCGGCAGCGGCCAGGTCCGGCGAGCCTTTCAAGCCGATCGCGAACGAATGCAGGCGCGGCCACCAGGCTTCGGTGGTGTCGTTCTCTTCGATGCGATGGCGCGCGTAGCGTGCAGCGACCGCGGCGACCAACGACGAATCCAGCCCGCCGGACAGCAGCACGCCATACGGCACATCGGTCATCAACTGACGATGCACCGCGCGCTCGAAGGCCTCGCGCAATTCCTGCAACTGCACCTGCACGCCTTCCACCTCGGCGTATTCGCGCCAGGCGCGCTCGTAATAGCGACTCAATGCGCCGGTGGCGCTGTCGTACCAGTGACCCGGCGGGAACTGCGCCGCATCGGCGCAATCGTCCACCAGCGACTTCAGCTCCGAGGCCACCCGCAGCCGGCCCTCGCGATCGTGACCCCAATACAGCGGCACCACGCCGATCGGATCGCGCGCGATGATCACCCGCCCGGCGGCCTTGTCCCATAGCGCGAACGCAAAGATGCCGTTGAGGCGGTTGAGGTAGGAGGCCGGCGCATCCTCGCGGTACAGCGCGTTGATCACCTCGCAATCGGAGCCGGTCTGGAAGGCGTACGGCTGCACCAGTTCCTGCTTGAGCTCGCGATGGTTGTAGATCTCGCCATTCACTGCCAGCGCAAGCGCGCCATCGTCGGATAACAAGGGCTGCGAGCCGCCGGCCGGGTCGACGATGGCCAGGCGCTCGTGCACCAGGATCGCGCCGGTGTCGACATACACCCCGCTCCAGTCGGGTCCGCGATGGCGCTGCCGCTGCGAACATTCCAGTGCCTGCCGGCGCAAAGCCTGCAGATCGTCACCGGGTTGCAGGCCGAAAATACCGAAGATGGAACACATGGAAACACTCCTGGATGAAACTGCGGGGGTTGGCGGCCGGTGGAAAGCGTGCTGCAGGAAGTGACGCCCATAAAAAAACCCGCATCGGCCGATGCGGGTTCTCTGATTCCTGGGCGTTTGGTGGACGTCGCCTAGTCGCAGACCCGCATCGGCCGCGCACGATTGTTCGCGCGCAGATTGTTGCGGTTGGCGTTATTGAGCTTGGCGCGCTGGAAGACCATGTGGCCGACGCTAACCGTTCGTTTTCGCTGGCGCAACTGTTTCAGCGGCAACAAGGGCGGCAGCCAGGCAGTTCAGTCGACCAGCAGCCGCTCGATCAGGCTGCGGTACAGCGCCGGCAAGGCCTGCAGATCGGCCACGCGTACATGCTCGTCGACCTGATGGATGCTGGCGTTGACCGGGCCGACTTCGATGCACTGCGCGCCCAACGGTGCGATGAAGCGTGCATCCGACGTACCGCCGCCGGTGCTTTCTTCCGGGGGCGCGCCGGCAAACTGGCCCAGCACCTCACGTGCGACGCTGCGCAAGCGGCCTTCCGGGGTATAGAACGGCTCGCCGCTGCGATGCCAGCGCAGCCCATAGTCCAGCCCGTGGCGATCCAGCAATGCGACGATCTCCGCTTCCAGCCGCGGCGCATCCCACAGCGGGGTGTAGCGCAGATTGAAGGCCACCTGCAGCTCGCCCGGAATCACGTTATTGGCGCCGGTGCCGGCATGGATGTTGGAAATTTGCAGACTGGTCGGCGGAAAACTCTCGAAGCCCTCGTCCCACTGCCGTGCCACCAGCTCGGCCAATGCCGGCGCGGCCAGATGGATCGGATTGCGCGCCTTGTGCGGATACGCCACATGCCCCTGCACGCCTTTCACCGTCAGCGTGCCGGACAGACTGCCGCGGCGGCCCACGCGCAGCAGGTCGCCCAGCCGTTCGGTGGATGACGGCTCGCCGGTGATGCACCAGTCGATCGCCTGCCCGCGCGTGCGCAACAGCTCGGCCACGCGCCGCACGCCATCGATGGCATCGCCTTCCTCATCGGAAGTCAGCAACACCGCCAGCGTACCGGCGTGCTGCGGATGGGCGGCGACGACCTGTTCGGCGGCGACCGCGAAGGCGGCCACGCTGCCCTTCATGTCGGCCGTGCCGCGCCCGTACAGCACACCATCGCGGATCTGCGGATCGAACGGATCGCTGGTCCACGCCTCGCGCGGTCCCGGCGGCACCACATCGGTGTGCCCGAGCAGCACCAGCACCGGCGCACCGCTGCCATGCGTGGCCCACAGATTGTCGACCTCGCCCAGGTGCAGATGCTCGCAAGTGAATCCGGCAGCCTCCAGGCGTTGCGCAATCAGCGCCTGGCAGCCGGCATCGTCCGGTGTCACCGAGGCGCGTGCGATCAGCTCACAGGTCAGTTGCAGTACGTCACTGGTCATGCTCGTCCTTCCGATAAAAAGATGCACCCGGGCCGTCGCAGCAGCAGGCAGCCTGGCTTCCACGCGCCCGCCACGGACACATATGCGCGAGCCGATGACGCGATGGCGCCATCAGGCGATGTTGAACCTGGCCTTGAAGCCGTTGTCGGAGAAGCCCTGACTGAACGCACCATCGTCGCTCACCACCACCGGGCGGCGGATCAATTGCGGGTATTCGCGCAGCAGCAGCTTCCATTCGGCGTCCGAACCCGGCGTCTTCTTGTTGTCGGGAAGCTGCCGCCAGGTGGTCGAGGACTTGTTGATCATCGCCTCGAATCCGCCGGCCTTGCCGGCCCAGTCCAGCAGCGTCTCCGGCGCGGGTGCGTGCTCGCGGTAATCGACGAAGGTGTAGGCCACGCCGAAGCGGTCCAGCCACTTGGTCGCCTTCTTGCAGGTGTCGCAGTTCTTCAATCCGTAGAGCGTGGTCATCTCGTCTCCTTCTCGACAGAGCGTGGTCATCTCGTCTCCTTCTCGACCCCGCGGCGCGCGTTTGCACGCGCCAACAGGGTGGTTACCAGTTGATCGTGTTCCTGCCCGTGTGCGGGCAGGAACACCACATCGGCGCGTGTGCCGTGGAATCTCAGCGCCATCCGCCGTGGCGGAATCAGCCATGCGGCATCGACCGAGCGCAACTCGGCAAGATCCACGCGCTGCGATCGTCCATGCTGGACGATCACCAGTGCATCGCCCGCATCGCGGACCTGCGCCCAGCGGGTGGATACCCATGCCAGACGCAGCGTCATCAGCACCACCAGTGCAGGCGCCAGCCAACGCAGGACCTCCAGCTGCTGCGGCACGCCATCGCGCACCAGCGCGCCGGCCACGTAGAGCGCTACCCATCCCAACCACATGGCCGGGATGCCCCAACGGATCCAGCCACTGGCCGGACGCGACACCGTGGCGCCGAGCACCGGCTGCGCGCTACTCAATCGGCCAGACCGCGCAGCAGCTCGTTGACGCTGGTCTTGCTGCGCGTCTTGGCATCCACCTGCTTGACGATCACCGCGCAATACAGCGAGTGCGAGCCGTCCTTCGACGGCAGCTGGCCGGACACCACCACGCTGTAAGGCGGCACGTAACCGTAGGAAATCTCGCCGGTGGCGCGGTTGTAGATGCGCGTGCTCTGGCCGATGAACACGCCCATGCCGATCACGCTGTGGTGACCGATCACCACGCCTTCGACCACTTCCGAACGCGCACCGATGAAGCAATGATCTTCGATGATGGTCGGGCTGGCCTGCAGCGGTTCGAGCACGCCGCCGATGCCGGCGCCGCCGGACAGGTGGCAATGCGCGCCGATCTGCGCGCACGACCCCACCGTGGCCCAGGTATCGACCATGGTGCCTTCGCCCACATAGGCGCCGATGTTGGTGAAGCTCGGCATCAGCACCACGTCCTTGCCGAAGTAGCTGCCGCGCCGCGCCACCGCGCCCGGCACCACGCGCACGCCGGCCGTGCGGAACTCGGCCTCGCCGAAGCCGGCAAAACGCGACTCCACCTTGTCCCAGAACGGCGCCGGCTGCGCGTCGATCACCGCCATCTCGTTGACGCGGAAATACAGCAGCACGGCTTTCTTCAACCATTCGTTGACGGCCCAGCCGCCCTTCCCGTCCGGCTCGGCAACGCGGAACTCGCCGCGCTCCAGGCCGTCGATGACGCGGGTGACGATGGCGCGGGTGGAGCCGTCGATCTCATCGACGGTCAGGCTGGCGCGGCGCTCGAACGCACTCTCGATGCCGAACCTGAGTTCGTCATTGCCCACCTGCGTTGCAGCACCCTGCACCGCCTTTTCGGCGATCGGCAGTTTCTTCGCAGCGGCAGCCTTCTTCGCAGCTGGTGCCGACACCACGCTGGTCGGCTGCTTGGCCACGCGCGGGGCCGCACTGGCGGCCGGCTTGGCCGCGCTTTTCTTGGCAACGCTTTTCTTGACGACACGTTTGCCGGCGCCAACGGCCTTGCCGGCCGCCGCGGTGACCTTGGTCTTGTCGACAGCCGGTGCCTGACGCGCCTTGCCGCTGTCACGTGTGGCGCGCTTGGGCGCTTCGCTGTTGGTGGTCGCGCCCTGCTTGCGCGCGGTCTTCTTGCTGGTGGCCATGGGGGTCTCCGAACGGACTGACGGACTACTTAGGTGGGATCGAGGCAGGCGCACAGCGCATCGCGCAGCGCCTGCCGTGCGGATTCGGGCAACGGGCGGTCGTGCTCGTCGGTGATCTGGAACTGGTCTTCGGCACGCTCGCCGAAGGTGGCGATGCGCGCATCGTGCACACGCAGGTGTTGCAGGCGCAGCACATTGGCCACATCGGCCAGCAAGCCGGGGCGATCGGGCGCCACCAGGCTGATGCGGGTACGGCGGCCACCGGCGCTTTCGCTGAATTCCACGCGCGGCGCAAACCGGAAGTGGCGCAGCTGGCGCGGCACCGCCCGCCGCGAGGGCCGCACCTTGTGCAGGTCGCCGGCCAGCACCTGGCGCAAGGCCGCGGCCAGACGCTGCGGGTCGCCATCGGCGGAGCTGTCCTGCGGCAGCACCTCGAACACGTCGAGGATCGCATCGTGCGGCGCATCCAGCACGCGGGCGCGATGGATGCCGTAGCCCTTGCGATCCAGCGTGGCGACGATCGCCGAGAACAGGCCATCGCGATCGGGCGAATACACGAACACTTCCAGCGCGTCGTTGTCCGGCACCGCGCGACGCGCCTTGACCAGGGTCTGCCCGATCTGCACTTCGATCAGCGAGACCGCCTGCCAGGCCAGTTGCTCGGGACGGAAGCGCAGGAAGTTTTCATCCGGCATGCCGGCAAACTGGCGGTCGATAGTGGCATCGTCGTGGCCTTGCGCCTGCATCAGCGCGCGTGCGGACTCGCGCGCTTCGCGCAGGCGCTCCTCGCGCGGCGGCGGATGTTCCAGGCCCTCGCGCAGCGCGCGCCGCGCGGCGAAGTACAGGTCGGCCAGCAGCCGGTCCTTCCACGCGTTCCACAATTTGGGGCTGGTGCCGGCGATATCGGCGCAGGTCAGCAGATACAGATAGTCCAGGCGCTCGCGCGTGCCGACCAGGGTGGCAAAACGGTGGATCACCTCCGGGTCGGAGATGTCCTGCTTCTGCGCGGTCACCGACATGCGCAGGTGCTGCTCCACCAGCCAGGCCACCAGCGCGGTATCGCCGTCGCTGAGCCGATGCGCCTGGCAGAACGCGCGCGCATCCACCGCGCCCAGCTCGGAATGGTCGCCGCCACGGCCCTTGGCGATATCGTGGAACAGCCCGGCCAGCAGCAGCAATTCCGGCTTGCGCAGGCGCGGCCAGACTTCGTGGGTGATCGAAAAACGCTCGTCGGCGCGACCGGCGGCGAATAACGCGATGTTCCGCAGCACCATCAAGGTGTGCTGGTCCACCGTATAGACATGGAACAGGTCGAACTGCATGCGCCCGGACACGCTGGCGAATGCCGGGATCCACTGGCCCAGCACGCCCAGGCGCGCCATGCGGTTGAGCGACTCCACCGCCCGCGGGCCGCGCAGCAACGCCATGAAGCGGTCGCGCGCGGTCGCATCGGCCACGTCGTAGGCCGGCAACTCGCGCAGCACCTCGGCCAGCGCGCGCGCGGTCAGCGAATGCAGCCCACGCACCTCGCGGTGCGCCGCCCACTGCGCAAACAGCGCAAAGACCTGCAGCACATCGCCGGCCGGCCAGTCCTCCGCATCTGCGGCCAGATAGCCGCGACGCAGACTGAAGCCCTCGGCGAGCGGCTCCGGCACCGCTTCGCCATCGAATTGTTCTTCGAAGCGCTGCAGCAAGCGGTCACTGATGCGGCGGATCAACGCAGCGCTGCGGTAGAAGCGCTGCATCATCTTTTCCACGCCCAGGCTCTCCGGGTCGTCGGCAAAGCCCAGCCGCTGGGCAAGCGTCTTCTGGTAATCGAACCCCAGCCGCTCTTCCGGCCGTTTGGCGACCAGATGCAGGCCAAAGCGCAAGCGCGCCAGTTCCTCGCGTTCGCGCCGCAGCGCTGCGGCTTCGTCGAAACCGACATGGCCGAGCCCGACCAGCGCTTCCAGATCCTTGACCCCGAACGCGCGCAGCGCCATCCAGCCCAGTGTCTGCAGGTCGCGCAGACCACCGGGGCCGTCCTTGATATCCGGTTCGAGATTGTCGGCGGTATCGCCGAAGCGCTGGTGCCGCGCCAGCAGCTCTTCGCGCTTGGCCTGGAAGAATTCGCGCGCCGGCCAGACCTGTTGCGGCGAAATCGCGGCCGCCAGGGCCGCACGCGCCTGGCTGCCGGCCACCAGCGGGCGCGACTCGATCAAGGCGGTCAGCACTGTCTGGTCGGCGGCCGCGGCGGTGCACTGCGCCGGCGAGCGCACCGCGTGGCTGATCGGCAGGCCCACATCCCACAGCAAGGCAAACAACCGCGCCAGGGCCTGCTCGTGCTGTTGCTGCACGCCGGTCTCGCCCAGCACCAGCACATCCACGTCCGAACGCGGGAACAGTTCGCCGCGCCCGTAGCCACCGACCGCATGCAACGACAGTTCGGCATCGGCCGGGATGCAGCGCGTCCACGCATTGCGCATCAATTGATCGACCGCGCGTGCGCGCAAGGCCACCAGGCGCTCGATCGGCTCGCCCTGGTCGAAGCGCTTGCACAGCCGCATGTCGGCGTGCACCAGCAGAGGGCGCGCCTGCGCGGCCCACTCGGCATCGCCGGCGGCACCCGGGTCGGGTCGGTCCGCCGGCGTGGCCGTCATACCGGCGCGGGAGCGTTCGGCGACAGCGTCAGCACATCCACGCCGTCCTCGGTCACCGCGACCATGTGTTCCCACTGGGCGGACAACTTGCGGTCCTTGGTCACCACGGTCCAGCCGTCCGGCAGCGTCTTATGGTGGTAGGTGCCTTCGTTGATCATCGGTTCGATGGTGAAGGTCATGCCGGGCTTGAGCACCAGGCCTTCGCCGGGGCGGCCGTAATGCATCACCTGCGGCTCGTCGTGGTAGACCTTGCCGATGCCGTGTCCGCAGTAGTCGCGCACCACGCTGAAGCGCTCGGCCTCGGCAAACTTCTGGATCGCGTGACCGACATCGCCCAGCGTCGCGCCCGGCTTGACCGCGCGGATGCCGCGCCACATCGCTTCGTAGGTGGTTTCCACCAGCCGCTTGGCCATCACCGATGGCGTGCCGACGTAGTACATGCGGCTGGTGTCGCCGTGCCAGCCATCCTTGATGACGGTGACATCGATATTGACGATGTCGCCGTCCTTCAGGACCTTGGCCGCGCTCGGGATGCCGTGACAGATCACGTTGTTGACCGAGGTGCACACGCTCTTGGGAAAGCCGCGATAGCCGACATTGGCAGGAATGGTGCCCTGCACGTTGACGATGTGGTCATGGCAGATGCGGTCCAGCTCGGCCGTGGTCACGCCCGCCTGCACGTACGGAGCCACGACATCGAGCACCTCGGCGGCCAGACGGCCGGCGACGCGCATCAGTTCGATTTCTTCTTTGGTTTTCAGATTGACGCTCATGGCCACGATTATCGCCGATTCGGGCTGAATCTGAACGGCCTGCGCGCGCGTTTTTGCGTTGCGGAGGCAGAACCGCAGAAACGGACGGGGCAGCAGGAAACTGGCGGCGCCACGTATTCATGTGTGACGCACTACCGCGCGCGTCAAAAAGCCTGTCAGCGGAGTCATCCGAAAGACATCGCACTTTCGGGAAAAACCCTGAGGTTAAACAGTGAGATAGCCAAATCATTCAGGGTAATCTTTGGCATGGCTGATGCATTTGGTCAGGGGCGACGAGTCGTCGCGTCACCAATGACCAGACCGGTCAAGGAAATGTTCATGCGTACTGTCCGCCCTGTCCTGCTGTCCCTTGGCCTGCTCTCGACCATTGGCGCTGCCACTGCAGCAGATACCACCACATTCAACGTCAAGATCGCCGTCACCAAGGCCTGCACCATCACCGCCGCGTCCGCGACGGACGTCGACTTCGGCTCGGTGTTGTCCACCTCCACCGCCAATGCCGACGCCAACGGCAGCGTGACCGCACAGTGCACCGCGCTGACCCCCTACAACATTGCGTTGAGCGCGGGCAGCAATGCCGGCACCGCCAACGACGTCACCACCCGCCGCATGAAGAACACCGATGCGCTGGTCACCACCAACAACTTCATCGCCTACCAGCTGTACCAGGATCTGGGCCGCAGCACGGTCTGGGGCAGCACCACCGGCACCAATACGCTGAGCCGCACCGCCACCGGCATCAACCAGGTCTATCCGGTCTACGGCCGCGTGACCAACCCGTCGGCCAACAATCCCGCCACCGGTACCTACCAAGACACCATCACCGCCACGATCGTCTATTGAGCGCGCGCATGCCATTGCACCACCCCCTGTCCTACCGGATGCCGGGCCGGCTGGTCACGGCCGGGCTGGCACTGATGCTGGCGCTTGGCAGCGGCTGGCCGCTGCAACCGGCGCATGCGGCCAGCCTGCAGCTGGCACCGACCTCGCTGACGCTGAACGCGCAGCAGTCCGCCGACGGGCTGTGGCTGAGCAACAGCGGCAGCGCGCCGGTGCAGGTGCAGACCCGGGCCTATCGCTGGACCCAGCGCGACGGCAAGGATCAGCTGGACCCGACCCAGGAACTGCTGATCAGCCCGCCAATGCGCACGCTGGCCGCCGGCGAGCGCCAGCTGATCCGGGTCATTCGCGCCGGGCCCGCGCCCACCAGCGAGGAAGCCTGCTACCGCATCATCGTCGACGAATTGCCCAATGCCGATGCCGATCGCAAGGGCATGCAGTTCGTGCTGCGCTACTCGGTGCCGATCTTCCTGCTGCCGCCGGGCAGGACCGAATCCGCGCCGACCTTGAACACGCAGGTGATCGCCGGCAGCGACGGCACTGCGCAGATCCAGATCAGCAACACCGGCAATGGGCACGCCCAGGTCGCCGACCTGCAGCATCGGGTCGACGGCACGACCAAGACCGCATTGAACGGGCTGGTGGGCTATGTCCTGCCCGGCCAGACCATGCGCTGGTCACTGGGTGCACCGCTGGCCCAGTTCGGCCGCGGCACCATCATCGCAAGGATCAATGGTGAGGCGGACGAACGCACCTTGTTGGCAGCGCCGACAGCGCCGTGATGCGGGCCGGCTGGCGATGACGCTGCTTGCGACCGCCACCTGCCTGGCGCATGCCGGCTCCGGCGACCTGGCCGATATGGCGCCACTGCCCGATCAGGCCCCGCAGAGCGTGGCGGCCCTGCCGCAGACACTGTACCTGGATGTCACCCTCAATCAGGCCGACCGCGGCCTGGCACCGTTCGAACTGGTGGACGGTCACCTGCGCGGCTCGGTCGACACGCTGCGCAAGCTGGGCTTCATCCTGGCCGACCGCGCCGCCAGCGAACTGGTCGACCTGGATCGCCTGCCCGACGTGGAAGTGCGCTACGACGCCGCGCTGCAACGGCTGGCGCTACAGGTACCGCTGGCGCAGCTGTCGCTCTCCACCACGGTGCTGAAGGCCGAACAGGTCGCACCGCCCAGCGCCACCGCCTCGCCGGGCATGCTGCTCAACTACGACTTCTATGCCACGCGCAATGCCGGGGCCAGCAGCGTGTCGCTGGCGACCGAAGTGCGCGGCTTCGGCATCGGCCGCGGCATGGTCGATACCACCGCGGTGTTCCTGGCCTACGACCGCCCGCAGGACCAGCGCTGGCGCAGCGAAGCGGTGCGCCTGGACAGCGCCTGGCAGATGGACTTCCCCGACAGCGCCACCAGCCTGACGGTCGGCGATTTCTACAGCGGCTTTGTCGACTGGAGCCGCTCGATCCGCCTGGGCGGGGTGCAGATCGGGCGCAATTACGCCTTACAGCCGTATCGCGTGCTGACCCCCACGCCAAGCTTCCTGGGCGAGGCGGTGGTGCCCTCGACCGTGGAGCTCTACGTCGATGGCCTGCGCCAGTACAGCGGCCAGGTGCCGGCCGGCCCGTTCCAGCTGGCCGCGCAACCAGGCATCAGCGGGACCGGACAGGCGCAGATCGTGGTGACCGATGCGTTCGGCCAGGTGCGCCGGCTGGACTTCGCGTTCTATGGCACGCCGCAGCTGTTGGCCCGCGGCATTTCCGAGTGGTCGGCCGGCATCGGCCATCTGCGCCAGGACTACGGCGTGCGCTCGTTTTCCTACGCTTCGCGTACGGTTGCCAGCGCCACGCTGCGCAAAGGCCTGCGCGAAGACTTCACCATCGAGGCGCACGCCGAGGCCGGCGGCGGCGTGGTCAATGCCGGTGCGGGCGGTGTGTGGCTGCTCGGCGTCGGCGGCGTGGCTAACGCCGCCTATGCGCACAGCCGGATGGATGCGCTGCGCGGTGGCCAGTACGTGCTGGGCTATGCCTGGAACAACCGTCGCTTCAACGTCACCGCCGGCACTCAGCGCACCCACGGCGACTATCGCGACCTGGGCGCGCTGCAGGGCGCGTTACCGGCGCGCATCAGCGACCGCGTAGCATTCGGCATTAACGTCAATCCGATCGGCTCGCTGGGCACCAGCTATGTGCGCCTGAGCTACCCGCAAGGCGACACCTCGCGTTACGCGAGCCTGTTCTGGTCGCGCAACTTCGGGCGCAACTGGGCGGCCAACCTGTCCGGCAACCAGAACCTGGATGTGCGCAGCGACCGCAGCCTGTACCTGTCGCTGTCGACCACGTTCGGCGAGTTGCGCCAGGCCAGCGCATCGATGCAGCGCAACGGCAACCGCACCGGCTTTGTGGCCGACCTCAGCCAGCCCCTGCCCGGCGACGGCGACCTGGGCGGGATCGGCTGGCGCCTGCAGGGGCGGGCCGGCGACGATGCCAGCGGCGGCCTGGCCGAACTGGGATGGTTGAACCGCATCGGCCGCTACAACCTCGGCGTCGCCAACCAGGATGGCAACAACTTCGGCTATGCCAGTGCCAGCGGCAGCCTGGTGTGGATGAACGGCCGCGGCTTTGCCGCGCGCGACATCCAGGATGCCTTCGCGGTGGTGTCCACCGACGGCCAGCCCGGCATTCCGGTGCGGCTGGAGAATCGCCTGATCGGCGTCACCGACGCCCGCGGGATGCTGCTGGTCACCCCGCTGCAGTCGTGGCAGCGCAACCAGTTGTCCATCGACACCCTGAACCTGCCGGCGGACCTGCGCGTGGACCGCGTCGATACCGCAGTGACACCGCGCCAGCAGTCCGGGGTGGCGGTGCGCTTCGGCATCACCCGGGTGCGCGCGGCCATGATCGTGCTGCACGACGCCCAGGGCGTGCCGTTGCCGGTCGGCAGCGTGGTGCAGCGCGAAGGCGATGCCGAACGCGTGGTGGTCGGCTACGACGGCGAAACCTATCTGGACAACCTGCAGATCGACAACCGCATCCTGGTCGAGCTGCCCGCTGGCCGCTGCAGCGCTCGGTTCACCTACCCGGCCAACCCCGGCGGCATTCCGCGGGTCGGCCCGCTGCCCTGCGTGCTCGAGCAGGAGACCCCATGAGCCTGCCCGCACCCTGGCGCCTGCTGCTCGCGCTGGCGATCGCCGTGTTGTGGCTTGCCCCCGGCCAGGACGCGCGCGCCGACACCACCTGCAGCGTCACCCTCGGCACCCCGCTGGCATTCGGCAATGTGGCGGCCAACGGCACCACCGATGCGGTGGCAACGCTCAATGTCACCTGCGCGACCGCCGCGCTCAGCGTGCTGGGCTATGCCCAGGTGAGTCTTTGCCTGGACCTTGGGCCGGGCAGCGCCAGCAACGGCCTGTATGCGCCGCGCCGCATGCTCAACCCCACCGGCGACAGCCTGGACTTCCAGATCTACAGCGAGGCCACGCGCACCCAGGTCTGGGGCTCCACCGGATCGACGACGCCTTCGCCGCGCCTGCTGACGCTGTCCTACGGCGTTCCGGTGATCACCGGTGGCTCGCAGACGACCACCCTCACCCTGTACGGGCGGATTCCGGCCAGCCAGACCCTGTCGGTCGGCAACCACACCAGCAGTTTCGGCGGCGCCGACACCGTGCTGCGCTACTCCTACAACGAGAGCATCATCGGCGTCCCGGCGGCGCCGAGCAGTTGCACGGCCGGCGGCAGCGGCGCCAAGACCGCCAGCAATGCGTTTCCCTTCATTGCCTCGGCCAACGTGCCGGCACGCTGCAATACCTACGTCACCACCGACCTGGATTTCGGCAGCATCGCCGGCACCATCGATACCGCCATCGATCGCACTTCCACCATCAGCCTGTCGTGCACCAACCGCACCGCCTGGAATATCGGGCTGGGCGATGGCATCAATGCCACCGGCAGCGTCCGGCGCATGCGCCATGCCAGCAGTGCCAACTACATCGCCTACGAGCTGTATCGGGACGCCGGCCGCGGCAACCGCTGGGGCACTAGCATCGGCGTCGATACGCTCAGCGGCACCGGCAACGGCGTCGCGCAGACGGTGACCGTCTATGGGCGCGCGCCGGCACCGCAGCAGCCCATTGCAGGGGCCTACAACGACACGGTGACAGTCTCCATCACTTACTGACAGTTAATAAAGTTCGCATCGGGGGCGTCGCTATTTGTTACGTCTCCAATGCAAACGATTGCCTTCATGACGCTGGTCACTCTCCTGAAGCGCCTGACGCTGGTCGCCCTCGTCTGCACCGCGACCTCGACCGCGGCCAACGCGGCCGCTGCGCGCGGCCCGGAAAACTTCACCCTGCACATCGGATTGCGCCTGCTCAGCGGCTGCGAGCTGCGTACTGCGCCCCCGCGCGCCAGTTGTTCCAGAGGCACGCCGATGGCGATCGCCCCGCCAGCCAGCACCGCCGAAGACCCCGCCGTCACCAGCACCGGGCAGGATGCCAGTGCACTCGCCGGGCCTGCGCCTGCCGGCAGTGCACGCATGACCACGATCGCGTTTTGAGCATGGCCACGCCTCGCTCCCGCTGCTGCCTGCTGGCGCTTGCACTGGCCGGCCTGGCCATCGTCGGCACCGCCGCTGGCGCCGAGATCGCCATCGCCCCGACCACTGCACGCATTCCCGCCGACAGCGACCAGGCGGCCGTCTGGCTCTACAACCAGGCCGCGCTGCCATGGCGCGCCGAAGCCAAACTCTACCGCTGGCGCCAGGACGGCGACCGCGAGCTGCTCGAACCGGCCACCGCGGCCACCGTCAGCCCGGCGCAGTTCGAAATTCCGTCGCAAGGCCGGCAGCTGCTGCGGGTGATCCGGCTGGGCCCCAGCCCGGCACAGGCCGAGGACAGCTACCGGTTGGTGGTGACCCAGCATGCCGTCGGCAGCGACACCGAGCTGCTGCGGTATTCCACGCCGGTATTCGCCCTGCCCAGCCAGCCCGGCGAACAGCACCCGGTGCTACAGGCCAGCGTGTCCGGCCACGGCAGCGGCCGCGCCCTGCAGGTCCACAATGCCGGGCCGAGCCATGCCCGGCTGGCCGACCTGGCCTACATCGATGCCGGCGGTACCCGCCGCAGCATCCGCGACGACCTGGCCGGTTACGTGCTGCCCGGCCAGACCCGCCAATGGCCGCTACCGACCAACCTGCCCGCCGGCAACGGCCGCTTCGTGGCACGCATCAACAGCGATACCGAGACTACGCTGGCACTGGAGCCGTAAGCTCTGGGGATTGGGGATTGGGGATTCGCATCGAGGAAGCCCAGCTTTTGCCAATCCCGAATCCCCAATCCCGAGCCCCAATTGCACCTCCCCGCCTCGCCGGCTATACTCCGCCGGCTGTTTTGCGTATTGCACGCAGTGCGTCGTTCACGTCGGACGTCACCGACGAATTCACACCTGCCGCCGCCATCCGTGCCGGGGTGCCCCCAACAGGGGGTTCGACACGGAGGCGACAGGGAAGCCCAACCCCGGAATCGTTCGTGCGTTTTGATGCGAGTCCCTCGCAACAGCCCGCACATCCATGTGCGGACTCCTCAAAGTCAAGGCCGCGCACGGTGATTCCGCTATCAGGAGTTACTTCAATGCCCCAAGTCACCATGCGTCAGATGCTGGAAGCCGGCGTCCATTTCGGTCACCAGACCCGCTACTGGAACCCCAAGATGGCGCCGTACATCTTCGGCGCGCGCGGCAAGATCCACATCATCAACCTCGAGAAGACCGTTCCGCTCTTCAATGACGCGATGAACTTCCTCTCCTCGATCGCGCAGAAGCGCGGCACCGTGCTGTTCCTGGGCACCAAGCGCAGCGCGCGCGAGTCCATCAAGGAAGAAGCCGAGCGTTGCGGCATGCCGTTCATGACCCAGCGCTGGCTGGGCGGCACCCTGACCAACTTCCGTACCGTCAAGCAGTCGGTTGCCCGCCTGAAGGAACTGGAGTCGGCCGAGACCGACGGCACCTTCGACAAGCTGGTCAAGCACGAAGTGCTGGGCCTGCGTCGCGAGCGCGAGAAGCTGGACGCCTCGCTGGGCGGCATCAAGGAAATGAACCGCCTGCCCGACGCGATCTTCGTGATCGACATCGGCCATGAAGACATCGCCATCAAGGAAGCCAAGAAGCTCGGCATTCCGGTGATCGCGGTGGTCGACACCAACTACGATCCGGCCCTGGTCGACTACGCCATCCCGGGTAACGACGACGCCATCCGTGCCGTGCAGCTGTATGCACGCGCCGCTGCCGACGCCGTGCTGGAAGGCAAGGCCGCTGCGCCGAATTCCGCGTCGGTGCGCGAGGAAGAGTTCTCCGCCGAGTCCGCCGACGAAGGCAAGGGCCGTCGCGCTCCGGCCAAGAAGGGCGACAAGAAGGCTGACGCGCCGGCCGACGCGGCCGCTCCGGCTGCCGAGTAATCGGCCTGCAATGCGGCCGCACCATGCTGTGCGGCCGCAGCCCCGACGGGTCCACCGCGGCCCGTCGCCGAGGCCACCGAACATCTCTACGGGGGCGGCCGGCATGGCTGCGTCGTCTCCTACTGGCGGAACATTCCGCCGCACGCATTCGTCCATATGAGGTAATTCCATGGAAATCACTGCTTCCCTGGTCAAGGAACTGCGCGAGCGCACCGGCGCCGGCATGATGGAGTGCAAGAAGGCACTCGTCGAAAACGCAGGCGACATCGACGCCGCTGCCGAATGGCTGCGCAAGTCCGGCCTGGCCAAGGCCGACAAGAAGGCTGACCGCGTCGCCGCCGAAGGCCGCATCGCCACCGCACAGGCCGGCGGCAAGGCCGTGCTGGTCGAAGTCAACTCCGAGACCGACTTCGTCGCCAAGGACGAGAACTTCCTGGCCTTCACCGAGACCGTGGCCACCGCCGCGCTGAACGCGGACGCAGCCGATGCCGAAGCGCTCAAGAGCGTCAAGCTCGACAGCGGCGAGACCATCGAAGAGCGTCGCGCCGCGGTCATCGCCAAGGTCGGCGAGAACCTGCAGGTGCGTCGCCTGGTGCGTATCGACAGCGCCAACAACGTCGCAGCCTACGTGCACGGCGGCCGCATCGGCGTGCTGGTCGAGCTGAAGGGTGGCGACATCGAGCTGGCTCGCGGCATCGCCATGCACATCGCCGCGATGAACCCGCCGCACGTCAAGGCCTCCGACGTCCCGGCCGAGTTCATCGCCAAGGAAAAGGAAATCGAACTGGCCAAGATGTCCGAGAAGGACAAGGCCAAGCCGGCCGAGATCCTGGAAAAGATCATCAGCGGCAAGATCAGCAAGATCGTCAACGAAGTGACGCTGTACGGCCAGCCGTACGTGCTGAACACCGACCAGACCGTCGAGCAGGCGGTCAAGGCCGCCGGTGCCGACGTGGTCGGCTTCCAGCGCCTGGCCGTTGGCGAAGGCATCGAGAAGGTGGTGGAAGACTACGCCGCCGAAGTGATGAAGCAGGCCGGACTGGCCTGATCCTCGCCGCACCGTAGAAAAAGCCGCGGCTTGCCGCGGCTTTTTTTTGCCCGGCGCTGGCGCGCGCGCCAGCAACGCGCGAAACTGAAGCGAACGCATCCACCAGGCCCGCAACCGGCCTCAACATCTACAGATGTCGTGGCGGTGGCCGCTACAGCTGGATGCCGACCAGGCTTTCCGCGTCCATCACGCACGCGCTGCGGCGCGGCGGCGGCCAAGCATGGCGTGCCCCATTAACGAACGCAGCGGTATGCTTGCGTTCACCGTCGGCGATGACCCATGCAACCAGATCTACAGGCCGCCCTGCACTATTGCCGCAACCTGCCGTCGCCTCCGGGTGTGGCGCTGCGCGTCATCGAGCTGGCGCAGGACCCCGACGTGGACATGACCACCACGGCCAACGTGATCGGCATGGACATGGCATTGAGCGCGCGCATGCTGCGGGTTGCCAATTCGCCGCTGTACGCCAGCCGCCGCCGTATCGACAACCTCGGCCAGGCGCTGACCATGCTCGGCCTCAACGCGACCCTGAGCCTGGCACTGGGGTTTTCGATGGTACACGGCGTGCGCAGCACCTTCGCCGCGCATCCGCTGCATGAGCGCATCTGGCGCCGTGCCGGGCTGTGTGCGCTGGCCAGCCGCATCCTCGGGCAGGCCTACGGCATCCGCAAACCCGAAGAACTCATGCTGGCCGGCCTGTTGCAGGACATCGGCAAGCTGGCCCTGCTGCAGGGCGCGCCCGAGCTGTATGCGCCGCTGCTGGAGCAGGCGCCCGACAACGCCACGCTGCTCGAGGCCGAACGCGAGCAGCTGGGCGCCACCCATGCCGAAGTCGGCGCCTGGCTCGCGCATCAATGGCAGTTGCCGCCGTACCTGCAGAACGCCATCGCGCAAAGCGAGCAAGAGCCCGCCAGCCTGGAGCCGTTCATGGCCTGTGTCGCGCTGTCCGGGCGCCTGGCCGACATCTGGCTGTCGGCCAGCGCCGTGGCGGCCACCGAACGCGCGCAACAACAGGCGCAGGAGGTGCTGGACCTGGACGCCGAACGCTTCGAGAAGGTGATCGAACGCATCGCCGAATCGCTGCCCGAACTGGAAGCCCTGTTCGACATTCGCGTGCCGCAGCCCGAGCACATCCAGATGATCTTCGAGCAGGCGCGCGAACTGGCGATGCTGCGCAGCCTGCGCGAATTGCAGGACGTGGCCGAAGCGCGCCGGCATGCCGACGAATCGGAAAACCGCATGCGCCATCTGGCCGAACAGGCCAGCCGCGATGCGTTGACCGGCGTGTTCAATCGCCATCAGCTCGGCACTGCGCTCGCGCACGAGTTCGAGCTGGCATCGCGCCAGAACTGGCCGCTGTCGATCGCCTTCATCGACCTGGACGACTTCAAGCGCGTCAACGATGCGCATGGTCACCTGGTCGGCGACGAGGTACTGCGCAACTTCGCGCAGACGCTGCAGCGCATGGTGCGCACCAGCGACCTGGTCGCCCGCTATGGCGGCGAGGAATTCCTGGTGATCCTGCCCAACACCGCGGCCGAAGCGGCATTGATGGTGGTCGAGCGCATCCTGGCCGAAACCGCACGCACGCCGATGGCGCAACTGCAGGGCGGCCCGTTGCACATCACCTTCTCGGCGGGGCTGGCCACCCACGGCGGCGACGACCGCCAGTTCGAGAGCATCGAGCATCTGCTGCAGGCCGCCGACAGCACGCTGTACCGCTCCAAACATCGCGGCCGCAACCGCGTCACCGCCTACGATGCGACCGACGTGCCGACACCGCAGCCGCCGCGCGCGCACTGAGCAACGTGTCACGTCATCGCCAACTACCGAATTTTTACCACGCCCGGTGACAGGCTTCCGCTAGACTTGCCGGCGTTTGCCGATCCCCCACACCGAGGTTTCCCCCATGTCCGAACTTGCCTATCGCCGCATTCTTCTCAAACTTTCCGGGGAGGCGCTGATGGGAGACGGGGATTACGGCATCGATCCCAAGGTCATCAACCGCCTCGCCCATGAAGTGATCGAAGCCCAGCAGGCCGGCGCGCAGGTCGCCCTGGTGATCGGCGGCGGCAACATCTTCCGGGGCGCCGGCCTGGCCGCCAGCGGCATGGACCGCGTCACCGGCGACCACATGGGCATGCTGGCCACCGTGATCAACGCGCTGGCGATGCAGGATGCGCTGGAGAAGCTCGGCGCCAAGGTGCGCGTGATGAGCGCGATCAAGATCAACGATGTCTGCGAGGACTTCATCCGCCGTCGCGCGATCCGCCACCTGGAAAAGGGCCGCATCGCGATCTTCGCCGCCGGCACCGGCAATCCGTTCTTCACCACCGACTCGGGCGCGGCGCTGCGTGCGATCGAGATCGGCGCCGACCTGCTGCTCAAGGCAACCAAGGTCGACGGCGTCTACGACAAGGACCCGAAGAAGCACACCGATGCGGTGCGTTACGACAGCCTGACCTACGACCAGGTCATCCTGCAGGGCCTGGAAGTGATGGACACCGCCGCCTTCGCCCTGGCGCGCGACAGCGACCTGCCGCTGCGCATCTTCGGCATGAGCGAGCCCGGCGTGCTGCTGCGCATCCTGCACGGCGAGCAGATCGGCACGCTGGTGCAGGGCCGCAGCTGAGGCTGGGAATCGGGAGTCGGGATTGGGGAATCGCAAAGGCGCGGCGCCCGGGCTGCGCTGATAGCTCACGATGGCGGCGCCGGGCGTGAAGTGCCGGCAAGTGAACCGGCTGCGCGGGTCCTGACGACCCGCGAGTCGTGAAACCTCAGTCCCGGCTATAATCTCCGGATTCAGCTCCACACGGATTCCGGCGATGCTCAACCAGATCAAACAAGACGCGCTCACGCGCATGACCAAGAGCATCGATGCTCTGCGCCATTCCCTGACCACGGTGCGCACCGGCCGCGCCTCTCCGGCGCTGCTGGACGGCATCAAGGTCAAGGCCTACGGCACCGACACCCCCCTCAACCAGGTTGCCAGCATCAGCGTCTCCGAAGGCCGCTCGCTGGTCATCAGCCTGTTCGACAAGGGCATGATCAAGGACGTCGAGAAGGCGATCTATGCCTCGGATCTGGGCCTGACCCCGACCGTGGTCGGCACCGTGATCCGTCTGAACCTGCCGCCGCTGACCGAGGAGCGCCGCAAGGAGCTCAGCAAGTCCGTGCATGGCGAGGGCGAGGACAGCAAGGTGGCCATCCGCAACATCCGTCGCGATGCCAACCAGCAGGTCAAGGATCTGCTCAAGGACAAGGCGGTCACCGAAGACGAGGCGCGCAGCGCCGAGGACGACATCCAGAAGCTGACCGACAAGGCCATCAAGGATGTGGATGAGGTCGTCAAGGCCAAGGAACAGGAACTGATGACGGTCTGATCGTGGCATCGCCTGCCATGCATCCAGCACCTTCCGCTGCCGCCGTGCCGCGCCACATTGCCATCATCATGGATGGCAATGGGCGTTGGGCGCAGCGTCGGCGGCGTCCGCGCATGATCGGTCATCGCGCCGGCGCGCGCGCGGTCAACCGCACCATCGACTTCTGCCTGGAAAAAGGCGTCTCGGCGCTCACCCTGTTCGCGTTTTCCAGTGAAAACTGGGGGCGCCCGCAGGAGGAAGTCGATGCGCTGATGAAACTATTCCTGCATGCACTCGACCGCGAGGTCGACGAGCTGCAGCGACGCGGCGTGCAAGTGCGCTTCATCGGCGATCGCGGCCGCTTCGCGGCGCCGCTGCGCGAGCGCATGGCCGGCGCAGAACGCATCACCGCGGCCAATTCGCGCCTGGTGCTGAGCATTGCCGCCAGCTACGGCGGCCGCCAGGACATTGCGCTGGCCGCGCGGGCCCTGGCCGAAGAAGTGGCGGCCGGTCGCCTGCAACCGCAGCAGATCGACGAAGCGCTGCTGGCCAGCCGCGTCGCATTGGCCGACCTGCCGGCACCGGACCTGTTCATCCGCACTGGTGGCGACACCCGCATCAGCAATTTCCTGCTGTGGCAGCTGGCCTATACCGAACTGTGGTTCACCGAAACCCTGTGGCCGGAGTTCGATGCCGGCGTGCTGCAGCAGGCACTGGATGACTACGCCGGGCGCGAACGCCGCTACGGCCTGACCAGTGCCCAGATCGCCGACAAGGCGACGGAGAGCTCCTCCGCATGACCAAGACCCGCGTGATTGCCGCGCTGATCATGGCGCCGCTCGCCATCTGCGCGATCGTGCTGCTGCCCACGCAATGGCTGGCGGCGCTGGCGGCGATCCTGTTCCTGACCGGTCTGTGGGAGTGGCTCAAGCTCTCCGGCATCGACGACAGCCTGCCGCGCACCGTGCTGCTGATGCTCAATCTGCTGCTGATGGTGCTGATGGTGTGGGCCTCGGCTGGCTCCATGGTGCTGTTCCAGATCGCCGCCCTGGTGGGGGTGGTCTGGTGGCTGCTGGCGCTGCTGTGGCTGCGCTTTTTCACCTTCGGTGCCGATCACGGCAACGGCCAGGCGCGCGCGCTCAAGCTCGCCGCCGGCACGCTGGCGGTCTTGCCGGCCTGGGCCGCGCTGGTGCTGCTGCATGCCAACCCGGACAAGGGCAACCTGTGGCTGCTGACCGCGCTGACCATGGTGTGGGCGGCCGATTCGGGCGCCTATTTCGCCGGCCGCGCGTTCGGCAAGCACAAGCTGGCGCCGCGGGTCAGCCCCAACAAAACCATCGAAGGCCTGCTCGGCGGCATGGTCGCCGGCATCGTGGTCGCCTGCGCGTTCGGCTGGCTGGCCGGGCTCACCCTGGCGCACGTGCCGCAGCTGATCCTGGTGGCGGCGGTGGCGGTGCTGGCCTCGGTGCTGGGCGACCTGTTCGAGAGCCTGCTCAAGCGCCATGCCGGCGCCAAGGACTCGGGCGCGGTGATTCCGGGCCACGGCGGCGTGCTGGATCGCATCGACGGCGTGCTCGCCGCCCTGCCGGTGTTCGCACTCGGCAAGGAAATTCTCGGGTTCTAGATATGGCTGGCTCTGCTCTCCGTCACGTCGCCGTCTTCGGCGCCACCGGCTCGATCGGTGCATCGGCACTGGATGTGATCGCCCGTCATCCGCAGCGGCTGCGTGCCAGCGTGCTGTCGGCCGGCAGCAAGGTCGACGCGCTGCTGGCGCTGTGCGTCACCCATCGCCCTGCGCACGCAGTGATCGCCGACCACTCCCTGTACCCGGCACTGCGCGACGGTTTGCGCGCGGCCGGCCTGGCCACCCAGGCCCACGCCGGCAGCGAGGCCCTGGACGCGCTGGCCGCCAGCGATGCCTGCGACACCGTGGTGGCGGCGATCGTGGGGGCGGCCGGCCTGCCGTCCACGCTGGCCGCGGCCAGCGCCGGCAAGCGCCTGTTGCTGGCCAACAAGGAATCGCTGGTGCTGGCCGGCGAATTGCTGACCCGCACCGCGACTGCGGCCGGCGCCGAGGTCATCCCGATCGACAGCGAGCACAGCGCCATCTTCCAGTGCCTGCGCTCCTGCGACGCCAGCCGCGGCGTGCGTCGGGTCATCCTGACCGCGTCCGGCGGTCCGTTCCGTGGCTGGGACCGCGCCGCGCTCGGTGCGGTCACGCCCGCGCAGGCGGTCGCCCATCCCAAGTGGTCGATGGGCCCGAAGATTTCGGTGGATTCGGCGACGCTGATGAACAAGGGCCTGGAGGTGATCGAGGCGCATCACCTGTTCGGCCTGCCCGGCGCCCGGATCGATGTGCTGGTGCATCCGCAGAGCCTGGTGCACTCGCTGGTGGAATTCGTCGACGGCTCCACCCTGGCCCAGCTTGGCCTGCCCGACATGCGCACCACGCTGGCGGTCGGCCTGGCGTGGCCGGAGCGGGTCGAGTCCGGCGTTGGCGGGCTGGACCTGCTGGCCCAGGGGCGGCTGGATTTCGAGGCGCCGGACACGGCCGCCTTCCCGTGCCTGCGCCTGGCCTGGGAGGCGCTGGAGGCCGGCGGGACCGCGCCTGCGATCCTGAACGCGGCCAATGAAGTGGCTGTTTCAGCGTTTCTTCAGGGCCAGGTGGGTTTCCTAGCGATTCCCGCGTTGGTCGAACACACACTGACAACGCTCCCACGGCACAATGCCGACTCCCTCGACACCCTGCTGTCTGCCGATGCGCAAGCGCGGCAGATCACCGAACGCGCCCTCGCCAATCACCGCCTTCATGCCTGATCGATTTACGCAACCGAGTTGCATCCATGGGTGATTTCATCGGTTCGGTCTGGTGGATGATCGTCAGCCTGGGCGTGTTGGTGACCTTCCACGAATTCGGGCACTTCTGGGTCGCGCGCCGCTGCGGCGTCAAGGTGCTGCGCTTTTCGGTGGGCTTCGGCAAGCCGTTGTGGATGCGTCGTGACCGCCACGGCACCGAGTTCGTGGTGGCGGCCATTCCGCTGGGCGGCTACGTCAGGATGCTCGACGAACGCGAAGGCGACGTGCATCCGGCCGAGCAGGACCAGGCCTTCAACCGCAAGACGGTATGGCAGCGCATCGCCATCGTCGCCGCCGGCCCGATCGCCAACCTGTTGCTGTGCATGGCGATGCTGTGGGCGATGTTCGTGGTCGGCAAGCAGGATTACTCGGCCACCATCGGCCGCGCCGACGGTCTGGCCGCCGAAGCCGGCCTGAGCCCGGGCGAGCGCATCGTGCGCATCGATGGGCGCAGTGTCAGCAGCTGGAGCGATGCCAGCATGCAGCTCACCACGGCGGCGATGGACCAGCGCGACATCCGCGTGCTGACCGCCACCGAAGGCGCCGGCAACCGCGAGCACACGCTGCGCCTGTCGCAGCTGCCGGCCGGCTTTGACGAGCGCCGCGTGGCGTCGCTGGCCGGTATCGGCTGGCAGTTCATGCTGCAGCCGCCGGTGGTGGGCCAGGTGGTCGCCGGCTCGGCGGCGCAGGGGCTGCTGCAGCCGGGCGACCGCATCGTGGCCATCGACGGCCAGCCGATCCGGTCGGCCGACGAGATTCCCGCCCAGCTGCAGGCACTGGGCGCGCAGGGCGGGACCGGCATGATCGAGGTCGCGCGCGGCGACGACCGGCTGGCGCTGGAAATCGCCCCGCGCCGGTCGCCGCAGGGGCAATGGCTGCTCGGCGTGGGGTTTGCGCCAGCGCAGGCGCCGGCCTACGACAGCCGCCAGCAGTACGGCATGTTCGCCGCGGTGCCTGCCGCGATCCGCGAGACCGGCCGGATGACCGCCGACTCGCTGGGCATGATGAAGCGCATGCTGACCGGCCAGGCCTCGGTCAAGAACATCTCCGGCCCGGTCACCATTGCGCGCGCCGCCAACGCCTCGGCCGAACGCGGGCTCGACTGGTTCCTGTATTTCCTGGGCTTGCTGTCGCTCAGCCTGGCGATCATCAACCTGATGCCGATCCCGATCTTGGACGGTGGGCATCTGCTGTATTACCTTATCGAGTTGGTCAAGGGCAGCCCGATCAGCGAACGGGCCATGATTGCCGGGCAATATGTCGGCCTGGCGGTCCTGGCCGGGCTGATGGGACTGGCGTTCTACAACGACATCCTCGGCCTGGTTCCACGATGAAGCTGCTCCACTCTTTCCGCCTGTTGTCGTCGTCATACGTCGGCATCCAGCAACACCCGAAATCGACTCCAACCGGATGTGACATGACGCGTCTTCCCACTCGCCGCCTGCTTGCCCTCGCTCTCGCCGCCGGCCTCAGCCTGCCAGTCGTTTCCCTGGCCGCAGAGCCGTTCGTTGCCAGCGACATCCGCGTCGACGGCCTGCAGCGCATCGCCTCCGGCACCGTGTTCACCTATCTGCCGGTGAACCGCGGCGACACCGTGGACGATGGCAAGGTCGCCGACTCGATCCGTGCGCTGTACCGCACCGGCTTCTTCGAGGACGTGCAGCTGGATCGCCAGGGCAACATCCTGGTGATCACCGTGAAGGAGCGCCCGGCGATCAACAAGCTCACCGTGACCGGCAACAAGGACATCAAGTCCGAGGAACTGCTCAAGGGCCTGGGCGACATCGGCCTGACCGAGGGGGGCACCTTCGACCGCCTGAGCCTGGACCGCGTGACCCAGGAGCTGACCCGCCAGTACAACAACCGCGGCAAGTACAACGTCGAGATCACCCCGACGGTCAGCCCGCTGGACCGTAACCGCGTGGACGTGGCGATTGCGATCAAGGAAGGCAAGGCGGCCAAGATCCGCCACGTCAACCTGATCGGCACCGAGAAGTTTGCCAACGAGGACATCCTGGAGAACTGGGAATCCAAGGAGCACAACTGGGCCTCGTGGTATCGCCGCGACGACCAGTACTCCAAGGAAAAGATGTCCGGCGACCTGGAGAAGCTCAACTCCTGGTACCTGGACCGCGGCTACGTGGACTTCAGCATCGACTCCACCCAGGTGTCGATCAGCCCGGACAAGCGCGACATGTTCGTCAGCGCCGGCGTCACCGAGGGCGAGCAGTACAAGATTTCCGAGATCAAGGTCACCGGCGACACCGTGCTGCCGCAGGCCGACATCGAGCGCCTGGTCATCCCCAAGGCCGGCGACATCTTCTCGCGTGCGCTGCTTGAGTACACCTCCGATGCGATCACCAATACGCTGAGCAACGTCGGTTACGCCTTCGCCAAGGTCAACCCGATCCCCACCCCGAACCGCGAGGACCGCACTGTCGCGGTGAACCTGCAGGTGGTGCCGGGCCCGCGCGTGACCGTGCGCCGCATCCTGTACAAGGGCAACAGCCGCACCTCGGACGAAGTGCTGCGCCGCGAGATGCGCCAGTTCGAAAACACCTGGTATTCGCAGGCGGCGATCGACCGTTCCAAGATCCGCCTGCAGCGCCTGGGCTACTTCGAGAGCGTGGATGTGGAAACGCCGGCCGTGCCGGGCAGCAACGACCAGGTCGACGTGGTCTACAACGTCAAGGAGACCACCTCCGGCAGCTTCGTGTTCGGCCTGGGCTACTCGCAGAGCTTCGGTGTGACCACCTCGGTGCAGTTGTCGCAGAACAACTTCCTGGGCGGCGGCAACCGGGTGGCGGTGGAAGCCTCGCGCAGCAGCTACCAGCAGCGCTACGCGTTCTCCTACACCAACCCGTTCTTTACCGACGACGGCGTGTCGCTGGGCTACAACCTGTCCTGGCGCTCGCTGGACTACTCGGACTTCAACACCGCCCAGTACAACAGCAAGAATGGTTCGGCGCAGGTGGTGTTCGGCGTGCCGATCACCGAGAACGATACCGTCTCGGCGATGGTCGGCATCGACAGCAACCAGATCAATACGTTCCAAGGCCAGACCCCGCAGGCGATCATCAATTACATCGATGCAATCGGTACTAGCACCTTCCATGCCTGGCGCACAGAGCTGGGCTGGGCACGCGATACCCGCAACGACTTCTTCATGCCCACCCGTGGCATGTACCAGCGCGTCGGCCTGGAGACCACCCTGCCCGGCTCCACGGTCGAGTACTACAAGTTCAACTACCAGATCTCCAACTACTGGCCGATCATCCCGGCGATCGTGTTGAACACCCGCTTCGAGCTGGGTTACGGCGACAGTTATGGCAATGACAGCCGCCGCGACATATGCGGCGTAGTCACCAACACTAACAACAGCCCCACCTACACAGAGCAAGGCTGCAACGGCAGCAACCTGATCCGTACTGTCACTGCGACCGGGCTGCCTTTCTACGAGAACTTCTACGCCGGCGGTACCAACTCGGTGCGCGGCTTCGAAGACAACACGCTGGGCCCCCGTTCGGAACGCACTGTCAATTACTCGCGCGGCCAGCCGCTGGGTGGCTCGTTCAAGACCGTCGGTTCGGTGGAAATGTACTTTCCCAAGCTGTTCGACAGCCCGTCGGCACGCGTGTCGGCGTTCTTCGACTTCGGTAACGTCTACGACGGCGTGGACAACTTCAAGGCCAACGAGCTGCGTGCGTCCACCGGCGTGGCGCTGTTGTGGCGCGCCCCGGTCGGTCCCATCTCGATCAGCTACGCGTTCCCGCTGAAAAAGGAAGACAACGACGAGATCGAACGTCTGCAGTTCACCTTCGGCGGCCAGTTCTAATAGCGAACGGCAACAAAGAAGGCGGCCCGCGCAAGCGGGCCGCCCGTGTATCACCGGTTGGATGTGGGCCGGTCAGAACCAGCTGTCCAACCATGTGGAGACGGTGTTGGACAGACAGCTGGCGATGTCGCCGGCAGGAAGGCTGAGACACTGCAGCTGCTGCTCACCGGTTGCCCTGCCCTGCTCGACATCGAAGGATTGGGCCGATGCACCTGCGACCGCGCCCATCATGACCAGACCACCAAGGATGGAAAGAACGGTTTTCATATGCGTGTTCCTGGATTGGCCGCTTGATTGCGACAGGACCCTAGATACGCAGGCTTTGTTGGGAACTGTTTAATGGTGTTTTCTCCCCGTTAAAGCGGCTCTCCCACACTTACAAGAGGTTCACCCTGATGCGCTTGACCGCCAGTGCGATTGCCGAACAATTTGGTCTGACCGTCATCGGTGATGGCGCCATCGAAGTCAGTGGCGTCGCCACCCTGGCGCATGCCGGCGCCGGGCAACTGAGCTTCCTGTCCAATCCGCGCTACCGGCCGCAGCTGGGCCAGAGCCAGGCCGCCGTGGTGGTGCTGCGCGCCGACGATGCGCAGGACGCACGCGGCACCGCGCTGGTCGCCAAGGATCCCTACACCGCCTTCGCCAAGATCGCCGCCTTGTTCGATGTGGCGCCGGTGCGCGAACCGGGCATTCACCCGTCAGCGGTGATCGATCCCAGTGCCCAGGTCTCGCCGAGCGCGCATGTCGGCCCGTTCGTCAGCATCGGTGCGCGTAGCCGCGTGGGCGATGGCTGCGTGATCGGCACCGGCAGCATCATCGGCGAGGATTGCGTGGTCGATGACGGCAGCGAGCTGCTCGCCCGCGTCACCCTGGTCACCCGGGTGCGCCTGGGCAAGCGCGTGCGCATCCATCCCGGTGCGGTGATCGGCGCCGACGGCTTCGGCCTGGCGATGGATGCCGGCCACTGGATCAAGGTGCCGCAGCTGGGCGGTGTGGTGATCGGCGACGATTGCGAGATCGGCGCCAACACCTGCATCGACCGCGGCGCACTGGAAGACACCGTGCTGGAAGAAGACGTGCGCGTGGATAACCTGGTGCAGATCGCGCACAACTGCCACATCGGCGCACATAGCGCCATCGCCGGCTGCACCGGAATCGCCGGCAGCGCCAAGATCGGCCGTTACTGCCTGCTTGGCGGGCATGTCGGCGTGGTCGGGCACCTGGAGATCTGCGACAAGGTCGTGATCACCGGCAAGTCGGTGGTGCGCAATTCCATCCATGAGCCGGGCGAGTATTCGTCCGGCACCCCTCTCACCGACAATCGCACGTGGCGCAAGAATGCCGCGCGCTTCAAACAACTCGATGTGCTGGCAAGGCGCATCCTGGCTGTGGGCAAGGAGAAAGAATGAGTCACCCCACTTACGAGCTGCCGATCGACGTCAACCAGATCCAGACGCTGATCCCGCACCGCTATCCGTTTCTGCTGATCGACCGGGTCGTCGACCTCGACCTGGATGCCAAGCGCATCGTCGGGCAGAAGAACGTCAGCATCAACGAGCCATTTTTCCAGGGCCATTTTCCTACCCGCCCGGTGATGCCCGGCGTGCTGATCATCGAGGCACTGGCGCAGGCCGGTGGCGTGATGACCCAGCTCGGGCTTGGGCGCGACGCGCTGTCCAAGCTGTTCTACATGGTCAAGGTCGACAACGCCCGCTTCAACAAGCAGGTGGTGCCGGGTGACGTGCTGATGCTGGAAGTGCAGATGAAGCGCCTGATCCGCAACATGGGATGCTATTACGGCGAGGCCAAGGTCAACGGCGAAGTCGTGGCCAGCGCCGAAATCATGTGCGCCGGCGCCAAGGAATAACCCGTTTTTGGAGGTGAGACACGATGCGTGATCAAGCACCCTTGATTCATCCCACCGCCGTCATCGATCCGTCGGCGCAACTGGCCAGCGATGTGCGCGTGGGCGCGTTCTCGTTGATCGGCGCCGATGTGCAGATCGATGCGGGCACCGAGGTGGGGCCGCATTGCTCGATCCACGGCCCGACCCGGATCGGCCGCAACAACCGCTTCATCGGCCATGCCGCGATCGGCGGCGAACCGCAGGACAAGAAATACGCCGGCGAGCGCACCGAACTGGTGATCGGCAACGGCAACGTGATCCGCGAATTCGTCACCATCAATCGCGGCACCGGCGGCGGTGGCGGCATCACCGTGGTCGGCGACGACAACTGGATGCTGGCCTACACCCACGTAGCGCACGACTGCCATGTCGGCAACCACTGCGTGTTCTCCAACAACACCACGCTGGCCGGCCATGTCACCGTGGGCGACTACGTGATCATCAGCGGCTTTGCCGGTGCCCATCAGTTCTGCCGGATCGGCGCGCACGCCTTCCTGGGCATGGGCGCGCTGACCAACGGCGACGTGCCGCCGTTCACCATGGTCGGCAGCGAATCGCTGGGCCGCCCACGCGGCATCAACAGCGAAGGGCTCAAGCGTCGCGGCTTCGATGCCGGGCGCATCAGCGCGATCAAGCGCGCCTACCGCACGCTGTACGTCGCCGGGCTGCCGCTGGCCGAGGCCAAGCTGCAGCTGGCCGAACAGGCCAAGAGCAGCGAAGACGTGCGCGGGCTGCTCGAGTTCATCGAGGCGGCGGAAAGGCCGTTGTTGCGATGAAGGGAATCGGGAATCGGGAATCGGGAATCGATGCAGGCGCGCACGCTGACACGCCTGCCGCCGGCCCATCGCCGGCACTTCCGCTTCCCCATTCCCCACTCCCGATTCCTGGCGCGCAAGCGCGCGCCCCACGCATCGCGCTGATCGCCGGCGAAGCTTCCGGCGACATCCTGGGTGCCGGCTTGATCGAGCAGCTTCGGCGCCGCTATCCGGCTGCCGAGTTCGTCGGCATCGGCGGCGATGCGATGCGCGGGGCCGGCTGCCAGACCTGGTTCGATGCCAGCGAACTGGCGGTAATGGGGCTGACCGAAGTGCTGCAGCATCTGCCGCGGCTGCTGAAGCTGCGCCGCGCGTTTCGTGAGCGTGTGCTGGCATGGAAACCGGACGTGTTCATCGGCATCGATGCACCCGATTTCAATCTGTCGGTCGAGCGCTGGCTCAAGCAGCGCGGTGTGCGCACCGTGCATTACGTCAGCCCCTCGGTGTGGGCCTGGCGCGAGAAGCGTGCGGAAAAGATCGGCGCCAGCGCCGACCTGGTGCTGTGCCTGTTTCCGATGGAGCCGCCGATCTACGCCAGGCACGGCATCGATGCGCGCTTTGTCGGCCACCCGATGGCCGACGACATCGCCTACCAGGCCGATCGCGCCGCCGCGCGCGCCAAGCTGGGCCTGTCCGCCTCCAGCACCGTGCTGGCAGTGTTGCCCGGCAGCCGGCATGGCGAGATCGGCAAGCTGGGCGAGACGTTCTTCCAGGCCGCCTGGCTGGTGTCCGAGCAGTTGCCCAACCTGCACGTGCTGGTCCCGGCGGCCAATCCTGGCTGCAAGCAGCTGCTGGCCGAGCAGTTGTCGCGCTCGTCGCTGCCGGTGCTGCGGTCGCACCTGCTCGATGGCCAGGCGCGCACCGCGATGCTGGCCGCCGACGTGGTGCTGCTGGCGTCGGGTACCGCGACGCTGGAGGCGATGCTGGTCAAGCGCCCGATGGTGGTCGGCTACAAGGTCGCCCCGCTCACCTACCGCATCGTCAAGACGCTGGGCCTGCTCAAGGTCAACCGCTACGCGCTGCCCAACATCCTGGCCAACGACGACCTCGCCCCGGAGCTGATGCAGGACGACTGCACCCCGGAGCGCCTGTGCGCGGCCCTGCTGGACTGGTTCAAGCACCCGGAAAAGGTCGCCGCCCTGCAACCACGCTATCTCGCCCTGCACGCAGAACTACGCCGCGACGCATCGGCACGCGCGGCCGATGCGGTGGCGGAGTTGCTGGAAGGCGGGGATTCGGGAGTGGGGATTCGGGATTCGTCAGGAGCAAAGGCATGAAGATCATTGCTTCGGGCACTCAAGCCGATAGCGCCAACGCCGAGGCGCGCCAGTCGCCCTTGTTTGGCCAATCCCAAATCCCCAATGCCGAATCCCGGCGTTTGAATGCCGAATCCCGGCGTTTGATTGCCGGTGTCGACGAAGCCGGGCGCGGCCCGCTGGCCGGGCCGGTGGCGGTGGCGGCGGTGGTGTTCGATCCAGGCAAGCCGCGCATCAACGGGCTGGACGATTCCAAGCAGCTCAGTGCGCAGCGGCGCGAGCAGTTGTATGCGCGCATCGTCGAGCGGGCGCTGGCGTGGTCGGTGGTGCTGATCGACAGCGAGGAGATCGACCGCATCAATATCTACCAGGCGACCATGCTCGGCATGCGGCGTGCGGTGGAAGGGGTGGCACATGTGGCCGGGTTTGCCCGCATCGACGGCAACCGGGTGCCCAAGGGCCTGCCCTGCCCGGCCGAGGCCTTGATCGGCGGCGATGCGCTCGATCGCGCCATCATGGCCGCCTCGATCGTGGCCAAGGTCACCCGCGACCGCCTGATGCACGACCTGCACATCCAGCACCCCGAATACCGCTTCGACCAGCACAAGGGCTACGCCACGCCGGTGCACCTGGCCGCGCTGCGCAGCCATGGGCCGTGCCCGCAGCACCGTCGCAGCTTCGCCCCGGTGCGGCGTGCATTGGGCATCGAGGCGGCGCAGTCGCCGTGGGACGTGCCCTGCGCGCTCCCGGCCGATGCGCTGCTGCTGGCCGACTGAGCGCCCCCTCCAGGCTGACCTGGCCCGGTCCCGGCGCCACCCACCAGTGGCGCGGAAACGGCCGGTGCAGCCAGGGCTTCGCGCAGCAAGTCACGCACGCCCAGCCCCGCACGCCCCCGATCCGCGCAATCGCCACCGCTGCGCTGCATCCAGCTAGCCACAGCCTGAATCGGCCACACCGCCCAGCCCCCGTGGCAGCTGGCCGCGGCGCCGCGCCGGTGCTGTCAAGCCTTGTCCGACCCGACCACGCTCGCTACCCTGACCCCGCATTATTCCGGTCTCGCATGTCCACTTCCCGCTTCGTCCATCTGCACGTCCACACCGAGTTCTCGCTGGCGGATTCCACCATCCGTGTGCCCGAGAAACCGGATCAGGCTGACCCGAAAAAGGCCAAGCAGGCCAACCTGCTGAGCCGCGCGGTCGAACTCGACATGCCCGCGCTGGCGGTCACCGACCTCAACAACCTGTTCGCGCTGGTCAAGTTCTACAAGGCCGCCGAGGGCGTGGGCATCAAGCCGATCGCCGGCGCCGACGTGATGATCGCCACCCCGGACATGACGCCCTGGCGCATGACCCTGCTGTGCCGCGACCGCGAAGGCTACCTGAGCCTGTCGCGCCTGCTGACCCGCGCCTGGATGGAAGGCCACCGCCCCGAAGGCGGCGTGGCGATCCACCCCGAATGGCTGCAGAGCGGCCATGCCAACCTGTTCGCCCTGGCCGGCCGCGACAGCCTGGCCGGGCGCCTGTTCGGCGAGGGCCGCGCCGACCTGGCCGAGCAGCAGCTGGCCGACTGGCAGCGCGTGTTCGGCGACGGCCTGCATCTGGAACTCACCCGTACCGGGCGCCAGGGCGAAGAACGCTTCAACCAGTTCGCGCTGCATGCGGCCGGTGTGCGCGGCCTGCCGGTGGTGGCCAGCAACGATGTGCGCTTCCTGTACGCCAGCGACTTCAATGCGCACGAGGCGCGGGTGTGCATTTCCTCCGGCCGCGTGCTCGACGATCCCAAGCGCCCGCGCGAGTACAGCGACCAGCAGTACCTGAAGTCCGGCGACGAAATGGCCGTGCTGTTCGCCGACGTGCCCGATGCAATCGACAACACGCTGGCGCTGGCGCAGCGCTGCAACATCGAGATGCGCCTGGGCACCTACTTCCTGCCCGCCTATCCGGTGCCCGAAGACGAGACGCTGGACAGCTGGATCCGCAGCCAGTCGCGCGACGGTCTGGCCGCACGCCTGGAAAAGAGCCCGATCGCGCCCGGCAAGACCCGCCAGGACTATGTCGACCGGCTGGAATTCGAGCTGGACACCATCATCAAGATGGGCTTCCCCGGCTACTTCCTGATCGTGGCCGACTTCATCCAGTGGGGCAAGAACCAGGGCATTCCGATCGGCCCGGGGCGCGGTTCCGGTGCCGGTTCGCTGGTGGCCTGGGCACTGCAGATCACCGACCTGGACCCGCTGCCGTACAACCTGCTGTTCGAGCGCTTCCTCAATCCCGAACGCGTGTCGATGCCCGACTTCGACATCGACTTCTGCATGGATCGCCGCGACGAGGTGATCGATTACGTGGCGCGCAAGTACGGGCGCGAACGGGTCAGCCAGATCATCACCTACGGCACCATGGCGGCCAAGGCGGTGGTACGCGACGCCGGGCGCGTGCTCGGCTTCAGCTACGGGCTGGTCGACAGCGTGGCCAAGCTGATCCCCAACATCCTGGGCATCACGCTCAAGGATGCGATGGGCGAAGGCAAGGACTCGGAGATGGCCTCGCCGGACCTGATCCAGCGCTACCAGGTCGAAGACGACGTGCGCGACCTGATGGATCTGGCCCGTCAGCTCGAGGACCTCACCCGCAACGCCGGCAAGCACGCCGGTGGCGTGGTGATCGCGCCCGAGCCGCTGTCCGAATTCTGCCCGCTGTTCGCCGAACACGACGAGGACGGGCGCGGCAAGAATCCGGTCACCCAGTTCGACAAGGACGACGTCGAAGCGGTCGGCCTGGTGAAGTTCGACTTCCTCGGCCTGCGCACGCTGACCATCATCGACTGGGCGGTCAAGGCGATCAACGTGCGCCATGCGCGCGCCGGCATCGACCCGGTCGACATCACCACCATTCCCCTCGACGACGTGCCCACCTACAAGGGCGTGTTCGCCTCGGGCAATACCGGCGCGGTGTTCCAGTTCGAATCCTCGGGCATGCGCCGCCTGCTCAAGGACGCGCGCCCGGACCGTTTCGAAGACCTGATCGCGCTGGTATCGCTGTACCGCCCCGGCCCGATGGACCTGATCCCGGACTTCAACGCGCGTAAGCACGGCCAGCAGGAGATCATCTACCCGGATCCGCGCACCGAAGCCATCCTCAAGGACACCTACGGCATCATGGTGTACCAGGAGCAGGTGATGCAGATGGCGCAGATCGTCGGCGATTATTCGCTGGGCGGCGCCGACCTGCTGCGCCGTGCGATGGGCAAGAAGGTGCCGGCCGAAATGGCCAAGCACCGCGAGATCTTCCGCGAGGGCGCGGCCAAGGGCGGGGTGGGCGCGGCCAAGGCCGACGAAATTTTCGACCTGATGGAGAAGTTCGCCGGCTACGGCTTCAACAAGTCGCACGCCGCCGCCTACGCGCTGGTCAGCTACCAGACCGCGTGGCTGAAACGGCATTACCCGGCCGAATTCATGGCCGCGACGCTGTCCTCGGACATGGACAACACCGACAAGGTGGTCGGCTTTCTCGATGAGGTGCGCAATCTCGGCCTGACCGTCAAGCCGCCGCGCGTCAACGAGTCGGCCTACATGTTCGAAGCTGCCAGCCCGGACACGATTCAATACGGCCTGGGCGCGATCAAGGGTGTCGGCCAGGGCGCCTGCGAGGCGATCGTCGAAGAACGCCAGCGCGGCGGCCCCTACACCACGTTGCTGGATTTCTGCACGCGCGTGGGCACCGCCAAGCTCAACCGCCGCACCCTGGAAGCGATGATCAATGCCGGCGCGATGGATGGGCTGGGCAAGAACCGCGCCTCGCTGATGTTGCAGCTGCCGGAAGTGGTCAAGGCCACCGAGCAGCTGGCGCGCGAGCGCGCCTCGGGCCAGAACTCGCTGTTCGGCGGGCCGGACCCGAGCGCGCCGGCGTTGCGCCTGGACCTGCCCGAAAGCGAGGAATGGCCGCTGGGCCAGCTGCTCACCGGCGAGCGCGAAACGCTGGGCTTCTATCTCAGCGGCCATCCGTTCGACCCGCACCGCGACGAGGTGCGCGAGCTGGTCGGCTGCGACCTGGGGTCGCTGGAGAAGATCCTCGCCTCGCAACAACGCGGCGGCGGAGGCGGCGGCGATGGCGAAAAACGCGCCTGGCGCCCGGAAGTCAGCGCCATCCTGGCCGGCCAGGTGATCGGCGTGCGGCGCAAGGGCGACAGCCAGGTGTTCGTGCAGCTCGAAGACGGCCGTGGCCGGGTCGAATGCAGCGCGTTCTCCGATGCGATGGCCGAGTTCGGGCACCTGCTCACCCGCGACCGCATCCTGATCGTCAAGGGCGGCCTGCGCGAGGACGAATTCAACGGCGGCTACAGCCTGCGCATCCGCCAATGCTGGGACTACGAGCAGATCTGCGCCGACCATGCGCAACGCCTGTCATTGCGCCTGGACCTGCGCGAGAAGCAGGCCTGGAAGCGCATCGACGCCCTGCTGGCCAAGCACCGCCCCGGCAAGACCCCCCTGCGCCTGGACCTGCTGCTGCGCGCTCCGACCGGCGGGGTGGCCGGCATGCTCGACCTCAACGGCAGCCACTCGGTGCGCATCGACCAGCAGTTGATGGACAGCCTGCGCGCCGATCCGGCGGTGCGGACCCTGAAGATCAAGTACAGCCCTCCGTGGGCGTGAGAATGGGGAGTCGGGAATGGGGAATCGCAAAAGCGAGGCCGCCATCCGCCCTGCTTTGATTCCCCATTCCCGATTCCCGATTCTCCTAACCCCACCGTACGGGTTCATCGAACGCATTCGGCTACACTCCCCGCCTTACGTTGACGACACCACTGCATGAATCCCAACTACCTCGACTTCGAGCAACCCATCGCCGATCTGGAAGCCAAGATCCAGGAACTGCGCAAGGCCAGCACCGGCCCTGCAGTCAACGTGGACACCGAGGTGCGTGCGCTGCGCGACAAGCTGCGCGTGCGTACCGCACAGATCTTCCGCGACCTGTCGGCCTGGCAGGTCTCGCAGCTGGCGCGCCACCCGCAGCGCCCGTACACGCTGGACTACATCAACACCATCTGCGACGAATTCCAGGAACTGGCCGGCGACCGCGCCTATGCCGACGACAAGGCGATCGTCGGGGGCCTGGGCCGCATCGATGGCCGCGCGGTGGTGATCATCGGTCACCAGAAGGGCCGCGACACCAAGAGCAAGGTCGCCCGCAACTTCGGCATGCCGCGTCCGGAGGGCTACCGCAAGGCGCTGCGCCTGATGAAGCTGGCCGAGCGTTTCCGCCTGCCGCTGCTGACCTTCATCGACACCCCGGGCGCCTACCCCGGTATCGGCGCCGAGGAACGCGGCCAGTCCGAAGCGATCGCGCGCAACCTGCTGGAGATGGCCGAACTGAAAGTGCCGGTGATCTGCACCGTGATCGGCGAAGGCGGCTCCGGCGGCGCGCTGGCGATCGGCGTGGGCGACCGCACGTTGATGCTGGAATACGGCACCTATTCGGTGATCTCGCCCGAAGGCTGCGCTTCGATCCTGTGGAAGGACGCGGCCAAGGCCAAGGACGCCGCCGAGCAGCTCGGGCTGACCGCCAAGCGCCTGAAGGGCCTGGGCCTGGTCGACAAGGTGATCCGCGAACCCACCGGCGGCGCGCATCGCAATCCCGAACAGATGGGCAAGCGCCTCAAGGCGGTGTTGCTCAATGAGCTGGAAGCGCTGGAAAAGCTGCCGGTCGAAGGCCTGCTGCAGCGTCGTTACGAGCGCCTGCGCAGCTACGGTGCCTACGAAGGCAACTGATCGGCGATACGCCGAGGCGATGGTGCTGCGTGCACCATCGCCAGCGAGCAAGACGATTGGTCATCGAGGAAGGACCTGGTCGCAATAAGCCCTGCCTCTCCTGTCACTGGTGTTGCAGGCCGCCTGCTGCGTGCTTGTCGTACTCAGCAGGCGGGCGCTGTACTGGATCTTCGTCCTGATCGCGTTCGCGTTCCTGGCGGTGTTGATCCAGGTGTGCGGCCGCAGACGTCGCCGGATCCCGGCTTGTCTCCCATGCGTGTCGGCCACTGCGCGCCCAGGTGATGTCCGCCGTCGGCGCGCGGTGCCGGCCTGCACCCCGTGGGGTCGCATCGCCATCGTCGCTGCGCATCGACTGCGTCAGGCAAACGCACGCGCTGCCTGTACTTCAACAGCGCTCAGAACGGCTTGGCCAGCACCAGCCAGATCACCGCGACCAGCAACACCACCGGCACTTCATTGAACAGCCGCAGCGCGCGGCCGCTGGGCAGGCTGCGGCCCTGATCCACGCCCTTCAACCAGCGCCCGGCCACGATGTAATGCGCCAGGATCAAGGCCACCGCAAACAGTTTTGCGTGCAGCCAGCCACCGGCCACCATCGTCGGGAAATCCGGAATCACCCGATAGCCCTGCCACAGCACCGCGCCCAGCAGCAGCGCCAGGCCCAGCATGCTGTGGCCGAATCTGTAGAGGCGGCGCCCCATCAGCACCAGGCGTGTGCGTACCGCAGGCTCGGCACCGGCTTCGGCGATATTGACCAGGATGCGTGGCAGGTAGAACACCGACGCCATCCACGCAGTGACGAACAACAGATGGAAGGTCTTGATCCACAGGTACAGGGTCATGTGCTGGCTTCGCTGGCTGGCGTAGGATGGCCCGCATTTTCACCCATCCGCTCATGCGAAAGCACCTGAAGTCCATGTCCGAACCCGACGACAAGCAGTACGACGCCCACTATTTCCGCCGCTGGTACAGGGATGCGGGGCTGGCCGACCCTGCGCGCCTGCGACGCAAGGTCGCACTGGCGGTGAGTCAGGCCGAGTACTACCTGGAGCGCCCGATCCGCAGCGTGCTGGATATCGGTTGTGGCGAGGCGGCCTGGCGCGCGCCATTGTTGGCCTTGCGCCCCAGGCTGAGCTATCTGGGCTTCGACAGCAGCGCCTATGCGGTACAGCGTTACGGGCGCAGCCGGCAGATCCATCCTGCCCGCTTCGGCGATTTCGCCTGGCTGCGCCCCTGCGCGCCGGTGGATCTGCTGATCTGCTCGGACGTGCTGCATTACGTGCCCACCCGCGAGTTCAACCAGGGGCTGCCGGGGCTGGCCGAGATGTGCGCGGGTGTGGCGTTTCTGGAGACATTTGCCGAAGAAGACGCCTTCGAGGGCGACCACGAGGGTTTTCAGGCGCGGCCGGCGCGCTGGTATCGGCGCCGCTTCGCCGGCGTGGGGTTTGCTGCACTCGGTTCGCACTGCTGGTTGTCGCCGCAATTGGCCGATGAGGCGTCTGCGTTGGAGCGCGGCTGAGCAGGACGTTGGCCGGCTGAGGCACACATGGCGAGGCGAGTGGCTCGCCGCGCGCCCTCCCGCCACCCTCGCCCGCAGGAAAGCGGCCTTCCTTCCTTCTCCCGCAGAAGGTGCCCCGCAGGGGCAGATGAGGGTACGCACGAAGCCTGGTGGAAGTTGAGTGCGTGTGGGCCACACCCCTTACCCCTCCCCGCAGGCAGAGGAGCCTGCCAGGCAGTCCGCACGGCTCTGCGAGAACGCACACTTTCAGCGCGGCGCCGTCGTCCGACGTATCTCCGATGGCGGCAACGTAAAATCGCGGCAAATCAAGGCGCTCGCGCCTGCCACAGCTTGGATGACAGCCTCTACCGTCCGCAGCCCCATTAAGGTGCAAATGCGCCAAAGGGGGTATGCTGCGCGGCAGCAAAGAGCCGCACGGATGGGTGGAATGCTTTATCAACTGCACGAGCTGACCCGCAATCTGCTAGCGCCTTGGGTGCACCAGGCCCAGGCGAACGCCAAGATGTTTTCCGACCCCGACAGTCTGTGGGCCTCGCTCCCGGGCGCCGAACGCATGGCGGCCAGCAATGAGCTGTTCCATCGCCTGGGCAAGGAATACGAAAAGCCGGCCTGGGCGCTGGACGATGTCGAGGTCGACGGCCACTCGCTGCCGATCATCGAACGTGAAGTGCTGAGCAAGCCGTTCTGCCGTCTGCTGCGCTTCAAGCGTTTCAGCGACCATGTCGAGTTGATCGGCACGATGAAGCAGCAGCCGGCCGTGCTGGTGGTGGCGCCGTTGTCCGGCCACCATGCCACCCTGCTGCGCGACACCGTGCGCACGCTGCTGCGCAACCACAAGGTCTATGTCACCGATTGGGTGGACGCGCGCATGGTGCCGCTGGAAGCCGGCGCCTTCCGGCTCGAGGACTACATCAGCTACATCCAGGAGTTCATCCGTCACATCGGCGCCGAGCGCCTGCATGTGGTGAGCGTGTGTCAGCCCACCGTGCCGGTGCTTGCAGCGGTGTCGTTGATGGCCACCAACGACGAACCCACGCCGCGCTCGCTGGTGATGATGGGCGGGCCGATCGATGCGCGCCGCAGCCCGACCCAGGTCAACAACCTGGCCACCGAAAATGGCATCGAGTGGTTCCAGAACAACCTGATCCACACCGTGCCGTTCCCGTATCCGGGCCATGGCCGGCAGGTGTATCCGGGCTTCCTGCAGCACGCCGGCTTCCTGTCGATGAACCCCAATCGGCACGTGATGTCGCACTGGGATTTCTACACCGACCTGGTCAAGGGCGATCTGCAGGACGCGCAGGCGCACCGGCAGTTCTACGACGAATACAACGCCGTGCTCGACATGCCGGCCGAGTATTACCTGGACACCATTCGCGTGGTGTTCCAGGACTTCCTGCTGCCGCAGGGCAAGTGGAAAGTGGATGGCCAGCTGGTCAAGCCGTCGGCGATCCGCAATACCGCACTGCTCAGCATCGAGGGCGAACTGGACGATATCGCCGGCCTGGGCCAGACCGAAGCGGTGCACGATCTGTGCACCGGGATCGACGCGGCGCATCGCCGTCATCTGGTGGTGGAAGGTGCCGGCCACTACGGCATCTTCAGCGGCCGCCGCTGGCGCGAAGTGGTGTACCCGCAGGTGCGCGAATTCATCGCTCGCTACGATGCCGACCCGGTGGGCAGCCGCGATCCGGCCACCGTCACCCCGATCCGCAAGCGCGGCAAACGCGCTTGACCGGCAACAAAAAACGCCCCTCGATCGAGACCGATCGAGGGGCGTTTTTTTTATGCACAGATGCCTGGTTCGCGCCAACCCAGAGGACTGGTCGCGTGCGCGGTGCCCTCACCGCCCTCACCGCCCTCACCGCCCGCAGGAGTGCCATGAACCCTTCCCGGTTCGGCATCGTGGAGCACACCCCGAAGCGTCGCCGGGTCCACGCAGGCCAGGGCTGGCGCACTTGCACAAGGTCATCAGGACTGGTGGTCGGCAACGGACGCGCCTGTCATCAGTAGGTCCCCTCCAGCACTGCGTCAACCGAATCGCGGGTGGCGCGCCAGGCGGCGCTCCAGTCGCGCAGGCAATCACGCCCGGTTTGGGTGATGCGGTAATAGCGCCGGGGCGGCCCGGACGCCGAGGGCTCGACATGGCTGTGCAGCAGCCCTGCGCCGTCCAGATTGCGCAGCACCGGATTCAACGTGCTCTGCGTGCCGCTAAGCACGCCGCCCAGCCGCTCCAGCCGCTTGGCGATCAGATAGCCGTACAGCGGCGCATCGGCCTGCGCCAGCACTGCCAACAAGGCCAGCGACACCGTGCCGGCACTCAGCTCCTTCTGGAATTTCCGCAGGCATCGGATTCGCTCATCGGCCAGCTCCACCAGCTCGAAGGCAATGCTATTGCGAAGTGAGGAATAGCGAATATGTCGGTAGCCACGGGCCGGGATAGGAAAATCGGGATTGGGGAATCGGGATTAGGGATTTGCAAGGCAAGCAACCGAGAATTTCCGTACACGACTCAAGCGAACTGAAGAATACTTGGCGCGTTATTTGCAGGCCCGCTTTTGCGAATCCCCAATCCCGACTCCCCAATCCCCGCTCATGTACTTAGAACCATTGGGTTACTCCCTTTGCGGCAGCGCTCCACTACAGTCATTGCCCACTGGGCCGATACCACTTGCTCAGACGACTCACTTTTTCGATAGGGCGACACGATGCGACTAGCACGCTTGGCACAGCCGGCCATGGCTGAAACTTCCTTTGGCGCCACCCGGTGCCTGTGCTTGGCGATCGGGTTGTCTCTGCCGGCACTGGGGTTTGCGCAGGCGCAGACCGCGCCGGTCAATGCCGAGCAGACCCAGCCGGAACCGGCGAAGGCCGCGCCCGCCGCTCCTGCAGCGCCCGCGCCCGCCAAGGGGTATCCGCTCGAAGCGCAGGGCTGGGGAGCCAAGCAGGGCGGCAACATGTGGCAGGTGCGTTGGGCCGAGGACTGGTCGTATCTGAAGGATCCATCCAAGCGCAAGAGCCCGTTCGATCCGCTCAAGTACATTCCGTTCAATGAATCGGGCGATGTGTATGTCTCGCTCAGCAACGAACTGCGCGTGCGCAGCAACACCATCACCAATCCCGGTCTGATTCCCGGCAGCCACTCGCAGCAGCAGTACCTGTTGCGCGCGTTCTTCGGTGCCGACTTCCATATTGGCGAGCACTTCCGTCTGTATACGGAACTGGCGCACGGCAGCCTGGATGGACGCAACGAGGGCGCCAAGACCGGCACGCAGGAAAACAACGCGATCCTGCAGCAGGTGTTCTTCGATGTGAAAGGACGCGTCAACGATGCCGACCTTGGCCTGCGCGTGGGCCGCCAGGTGTTTGTCGATGGCCCCACCACGCTGATGGCCCTGCGCGACAACACCGACATCTTCGTGACCTTCAACGGTGTGCGCGCCTGGGCGATCGGCGAAAAGACCCGCGTGGACCTGTTCGATTTCAACTTCAACCTGGATGGCACCGAGGGACTGGGCGACGATCGCATCGACCGCTCGCGGCACTTCCGCGGCGTGGTCGGCGGCTATCGCATGCCGACCGCCAAGCCGATGTATCTGGAGCCGTTCTTCTACCAGTTCCGCAACGACAACCAGGTCTGGGGCCGGCAGACCGCCGAAGAAAACCGTAACTACTACGGGCTGCGCCTGTGGGGCAATGTGGGCAAGCTGCGCACCGACTCGTTCGTGACCGTGCAGCGCGGCAGCTACGGCGGGCGCGACCTGCGTGCCTACATGGCCAGCACCTCCAATGCGTGGACGCTGAGCGACAACGGCTGGAAGCCGCGCCTGGGCTTCCATAGCGAAATCGCGTCCGGCGGCGGTGGCACCTCCGGCACCGGCACGCTGCGCAACAACAACTTCCTCTATGGCAATACGATCTACTTCAGCTGGGCCACGTTCTTCGGCCCGGTCAACCTGGTCACTGCCGCGCCCACGTTCACCTTCTCGCCCACTTCCAAGCTCACCGTGAACCTGGAATGGGAAACCCTGTGGCGCCAGACCACCAGCGATGCGATCTACAACAACCAGGCACGCGCCTACGCACGCACGCAGAACACCGGCGAGCGCCGCATCGGCACCATGCCGCGCATCAACGCCACCTGGAACATCGACCCGAACTGGTCGGTGACCTTCCGCGCCGAACACCTGATGGCAGGGCCCGCGCTGGAAAAAGCCGGCTACGGCGATTCGACCTTCGTCATGGGCTGGTTGAACTTCCGGTTCTGAATGCCGTTTGTCGGCACTGCAATCTGCTGACTCGATGTGCGAGCGTTTTGTTTTAACGCGTACTCGATCTCGATCACATGCCGCGTCCCGCAAGGGCGCGGCATGTTGGTTTCTAAGCCTTGGCCTGTCTGATGACCACGCGTTTTTTCGCAGGCTGCACGCATCTGGCAAGCGAGGCCTTCGCCTACTTGTACGAACGATTGCGTTCGACGGACAACCGCGCCCCGCCTGGCCGAGACACCACACCACCGCCCCCCAACCGAAAGCCATGTTTGGCTTGAGCGCAGCAGCATCAGCCCAGTCGCCCAGGCGGTCGCGGCTGTCATAAGCGCCTCCAGTGCCGTGCGTCCCTTCTCTCCGGCGGGATGAGGAAGCGACCTGCTACCGCCTTGCGCACGCGACGTGTCACTGCCTGAGGGCGACCTTTCAGCACGCAGCAGTGCATCTTTTACGAATCCCCAATGCCCAATCCCAAATCCCCGCCTCACCTGCACCGGGCACGGCCGAATGCCTACAATGCGCGCATGTCCGAATCCCCCACCCCGCATTCCCGCCCTTCCCTGCAACGGGTCTTCCTGACCGGTTTGCTCACCCTGCTGCCGGTCTGGTTGACCTGGGTGGTGGTGAAGTTCGTGTTCTCGCTGTTGTCGGGCATCAGCAGCCCGTGGGTGGTGCCGCTGTCCGAACGCATCGCCGCCTCGTTCCCCGATTATCTGGGCTGGATCAAGGCGCTGTGGGTGCAGAACACCATCGCGCTGATCGCCACCGTGGGCGTGATCCTGTTCGTCGGCATCCTGAGCCGGCGCGTGATCGGCCAGCGCCTGCTGCGCTGGTTCGAGGCGATCATGCGGCGCATCCCGCTGGCCAGCGTGGTCTACGACAGCGCGCGCAAATTGCTCGACATCCTGCAGACCCAGCCCGGCAGCACCCAACGCGTGGTGCTGATCGACTTCCCGCATCGCGACATGAAGTCGATCGGCCTGGTCACGCGGGTGATCAAGGAACAGGGCACCGGCCGCGAGCTGGCGGCGGTGTATGTGCCGACCACGCCCAACCCGACCTCCGGCTATCTGGAGATCGTGCCGGTGGAGCTGCTCACGCCCACCGACTGGAGCGTGGACCAGGCCATGAGCTTCATCATCTCCGGCGGCGCAGTGGCGCCCGACTCGGTTCCCTTCACCCGCACGGCGGATCGCTGACGCAATGACACGGCCGCGTACCCTCGACGATCGTGCGGTCCGCCTGTTCATTGCGCTGGCCGCGTTCTTTTGCGTCAACGCGGCATTGGCCGAGTTCATCGGCGTCAAGATCTTCGCGCTGGAAGACACGCTCGGCATCGCGCCGTTGAACTGGAACCTGTTCGGCCAGACCGGCTCGCTCAGCTTCACCGCCGGCACCTTGCTGTGGCCGGTGGTGTTCATCATGACCGACACCATCAACGAGTTCTTCGGCAGCCGCGGGGTGCGTTTCATCTCGTGGGTGGCGGTGGTGCTGATCGGCTACGGCTTCGTGTTCGCGTTTGCCGCGATCGCATTGGCGCCGGCAGCCTGGTGGGTCACTGCGGCGCAGGGCCAGGGCGTGCCCGACTACCAGGCGGCCTTTGCGGCGGTGTTCGGCCAGGGCCTGTGGACGATCGGCGGCTCGCTGGTGGCGTTCCTGTTCGGCCAGTTGATCGACGTGTCGGTATTCCATCGCATCCGCCGCGCCACCGGCGAAAAGCACGTGTGGCTGCGTGCCACCGGCTCCACGGCGGTGTCGCAACTGGTGGACAGCTTCGTGGTGATCTACATCGCCTTCGTGCTCGGACCGCAGCACTGGTCCATCGACCAGTTTCTGGCGGTGAGCACGCTCAACTACGTGTACAAGATGGGCTTTGCGATCGCACTGATCCCGCTGCTGTATCTGGCGCGCCGCGCCATCGGCGCATACCTGGGCGCCGAGCGCGCCGAGCAGCTACGCGAAGAAGCCGCCTCCGGCTGACAACGCGGAAGCCTGCCGGCCGCATCGCTGCAGGGCAACCATCGGCGCCCGGGGCGGCGGCATCGAACCGGCCCCTTGGTCTTGCGCGCAGCCCGCCCGCCGCCCGTTCGCTGCGCTTGCCGATCATGCGACGGCCGCAGCGGCCGCCCATCGAAATTTTGTTCAATCCGCGGCTGCGGTCGCCAGCCATGCTGGTGCGCCCCGCTACGGATTCCGCGCCATGGACCATCTTGTCGCAATGGCCAGCTTTGCGCTGGTGTGCTCGATTTCGCCCGGCCCGGTCAACCTGGTCGCGTTGAGCACCGGCGCCAGTGCCGGCGCGCGTGCCGGGCATGGCCACGTGATCGGCGCCACCGTCGGCTTCGTCGCGCTGCTGCTGTTGGTGGGCCTGGGACTGCAGCAGGTGTTGCTGCGCTGGCCGCTGCTCGGCCGTGCCTTGCATCTGGCAGGGGTGGGGTTCCTGCTCTACATGGCCTGGCGCCTGCTGCGCGACGATGGCGTCATCGAAACGGCCAGGCCGCGCACGGCCGCCTCGTTCTGGACCGGTGCGGCGATGCAATGGCTCAACCCCAAGGCCTGGTTGGCGGCGACCTCCGGCGTTGCGCTGTATGCAACGACAGGCACCACGCAACTGGCGGGCTTTGCGGTGGTGTATGCGCTGGTCTGCTACCCCTCGCTGGCGTGCTGGTTGCTGGCTGGCGCAGCGCTGCGCCGGCATGTGCAGGTGCCCAAACAGCTGCGGCGCTTGAATCGGGTGTTGGCTGCGCTGCTTGTACTGAGCGCGGTCTATCTGCTGATGGAACTAGGGACCGCATTGCGATAACGCCCCGGTGTCACCGCCCAGGCGCGTTTGAAGCTGCGCTGCAGGTGCGCCTGGTCGGCGTAGCCATGCGCATAGGCGACTTCGGCGATCTCTCCGCCACGCCGCAAGGCCTCGCGTGCACGCTGGAAACGGCAATCCAGCAGATACGCATGCGGGGTCATCCCGTGGGCCTGGCGAAAGCCGCGAATCAGCCGCGGCGCCGGCATCCCGGCCAGCGTGCACAGTTCGCGCAGCGATACCGCACGCGCGTGATGGGTCTGCAGATACTCGGCCACCCGTCGCATCGGCCCGGTATCGACCGCAAGCGCGCGACTCATCGGCTCAACATGCAGATGCAGCCGCGCCACGAACGCGATCAATGCACTCTCGCGTGCAAGCGCGTCGGCATTGCCATCGGTCAATACCGCATGCATGCGGTCGAAGGCGGCATAGGCTGCCGGGGTCTGGCATAGCGGTGCCGCCAGCAGGTGCACATCGGCATTGGTGGCCAGGCCGAGTGCGCGCTGTTGTTCGCGCAGCCACGCCACGTCCAGATACAGCATGCGGAACGACCAGTCCTGCTGCTGATCCGGATTGCAGGCATGCACCTCGCCCGGGTTGATCAGGGTCAGCGACCGCGCGCCCACCTGCGCCCTCATGCGTCCATTGCGATAACGCGCAAGCCCGCGGTCGACCGCGCCCACCGACCATTGCTCGTGCGTATGCGCGGCATAACACAGGCTGCGGCTGTTGATCACCTGGCGCAGTTCGACAAAGGGCAACGCCGGATCGCGCCAGAAACCCTGCCCACCCTGCACGGGCACCTGGGTCCCGCATGTCGATTCATCGCTTGGCATGTACGCAAGCCTATCGCACTGCAGCATGCCTGCGCGCCGCAGGCATGCGCAGCGGGCTTCATGAATTCCAGGCGCGCCCCGTGCGCCCGATGGGTGGCCGGAACGGTGCGGATCGGGCAAGCTCCCCGCTCGCTTGTTCCCGGAGCCGGTAATGCCCCTCAGCTTTTCCCGCCTGCTGTCCCTGGCCCTGGCCGCCGTGCTGAGCCTGTCAGTGGCAGCGCCCGCCGATGCGGCCAAGAAGAAGACCGCCAAGGCACAGACCACGCAAACGCGCGCGAAGGCGAGCAAGGGCAAGAAGGCCACCAAGCCGGCCGCCAGAACCAGCAAGGCCGCCAAGGGTGGCAAGGCCGCCAGGCCCAGGCCGCGTGCGGTGGCCGCCCCGGTGGTGCTGACCAAGGCGCAGCAGCTCAATTTGCTCTACGACCAGTACTGGGATGCCTCGCTCAAGCTCAACCCGCTGCAGGCCACCTTCCAGGGCGAGACCCGCTACAACGACCAGCTGCCCAACTTCCTGTCGCCGGCGTTCCGGCAGCAGTCGCACGACTTCACCGTGCTGTGGCTGGGCAAGGCCGAGGCGCTGGGGCCGGACGGCCTGAGCGGGCAGGACCTGCTCAGCTACCAGATCTTCGTGCGCGATGCGCGCAGCGCGCTGGCGGCCGAGCAATTCCCCAGCTGGATGCTGCCGATCAACCAGTTCTACAACATCGCCAGCATCGCGGTGGTGCTGGGCTCGGGCACCGGCGCGCAGCCGTTCAAGACCGTCAAGGACTACGACAACTGGTCGCGGCGTGCGGTGGGCATCCCGGACCTGTTCGACCAGGCGATCACCAACATGCGGGCCGGCATGCAGGCCGGCGTGGTGCAGCCGAAGGTGCTGATGCAGAAGGTGCTGCCGCAGCTGGATGCGATCATCGCACGCAATGCCGAAGACAGCCTGTTCTGGGGCCCGGTGCGCAACCTGCCGGCAGACATGCCCGAGGCCGACAAGCAGCGCATCACCGCCGAATACAAGCGCCTGATCGAAGTGCGGATCATGCCGGCGTACCGGGCGCTACGCGGCTTCATCGCCACCGAGTACCTGCCCGCCTGCCGTGACACCGACGGCCTGACCGCGCTGCCCAATGGCGCGGCCTGGTACGCCTACGACGTGCGCCAGAGCACCACCTCCGACCTGACCCCGGAGCAGATCCACCAGATCGGGCTGGACGAGGTGGCGCGGCTGCAGGGCGAGATCGCTGCGCTGGCCAAGCAGGTCCGGTTCCGCGGCAACCTGCCCAAGTTCTACAAGTTCATGCAGACCGACAAGCGCTTCGCGTTCCGCAACGAGACCGAATTGCTGGGCTATTACCGTGGCCTGCAGGGACGCGTGCAAGCGGCGGTGCCGCGCCTGTTCAATGTCCAGGGCATGCCGGCGCTGGAAGTGCGCGTGGTGGAACCGCAGCGTGCGCAGTCGGCCGCCAGTGGCTCGTACATGCGCCCCAGCGGCGACGGCAGCACGCCGGGGGTGTTCTACGTCAACACCTCCGACCTGGACGCGCGCAGGACCTGGGAAACCGAAAGCCTGTATCTACACGAGGCCATCCCCGGCCACCATTTCCAGCTCGGGCTGCAGCAGCAGCTGACCGACCTGCCCAAGTTCCGCCGCCTGGGTGGCGAGACCGCCTACATCGAGGGCTGGGGGCTGTACGCCGAATCGCTGGGCCGCGAACTGGGCCTGTATCAGGACCCGTACAACTACTACGGCTATCTGCAGAACGCACTGTGGCGCTCGATCCGCCTGGTCACCGACACCGGCCTGCACAGCAAGGGCTGGACCCGCACGCAGGCGATCGACTACATGCTCAACAACTCGGCCATGACCCGCACCGATGCCGAGGCCGAGGTGGACCGCTACATGGCCATCCCCGGCCAGGCGCTGGCCTACAAGGTCGGCGAGATGAAGATCGCGCGGTTGCGCGAACAGGCGCAACGCGAACTGGGTCCGCGCTTCGATGTGCGCGCCTTCCACACCGAGGTGCTCAAGGACGGCTCGGTGCCGCTGGATATCCTGCAGGAGAAGATCCAGCGCTGGATCGCCACGCAGAAGGGATGAGGCGAGCTGGCGTGGCATCACGGTCGTCAAGCAACCGCAGGTAACGCGCTCCGGACCAGGCGCGTCACCTGTGGGCGTGGCCCGAAGCGCAGGCGACCTGACGCGTCTGCCAGTGGCACACACGCGGCTGACAGGCTCGTCCGAGGCGCTGCCCTGCGATCAACGCCGCTGCTCTACCGGCTGCGTTTCAACCCGCCACGCGTGCGGCCGCCAGCGCGGCGATGTCGCGCGGCGTGGTGCGGCAGCAGCCGCCGATCAACCGCGCACCTGCGGCCAGCCACTGCGCATGCTGATCGGCCAGGGTGCACGCCTGCGCGGCGCCGGCGTGCCAGCGCTTGTTGCTGGCGTCGTAGTGTTCGCCGGAATTTGGATACACCACCAGCGGCAGCGCGGTCAGCGCGGACAGGCTTTGCAGCGCGGCGGTGACATCTTCCAGCGCAATGCAGTTGATGCCCACCGCGATCACCTGCGCGCAGGCATCCAGCGCCGGCACGACCTGCGCCAGCGGCGTGCCATCGCTCAAATGCGCCGCATCACGCAAGGTGAACGAGAACCACGCAGGCAGCTGCGGGAATTCCTCCAGCAGCAGCCGCAGCGCGACGATCTCGCTGGCCGACGGCAGCGTTTCGCAGGCCAGCACATCCACGCCAGCTGCGGCCAGCGCGGCGATGCGCGGGCGATGGAAGTCCATCAGTTGCGCCAGCGGCAGCGCGTAATCGCCGCGGTATTCCGAGCCATCGGCCAGGTACGCGCCATACGGCCCGACCGACCCGGCCACCCATAACGGCGCATCCTGCGGTTGCGCCTGCAGATGATCGGCGCGTGCCTGTGCGGCCAGATCTACGCTGCGTGCGATCAACGCCTGCGACTGCGCCAGGTCCAGTCCGCGCGCGGCAAAGCCCAGCGGCGTGGCCTGGTAGCTGGCGGTGATGGCGCACTGCGCGCCGGCGGCGAAATAGTCGCGATGCACCTGGTAGATCAGCTCCGGCTGCTCCATCAGCACGCGCGCCGACCACAGCGCATCGTTGAGATCGCAACCGCGTTGTTCCAGTTCGGTGGCAAGCGCACCGTCGAGCAGCACGTAGCCGTCGTGCTGCAGCGCCTGGCTGAAAGGCGCCCCGGCGCGCGGCTGGCGGGGAAGAATCGTCATGCGTGTGGCCTCCTGCTGGCAAGCCATTGGGTGAGTGCATGGGCGCCGTAGCACAGCGCCACGAACGGGATGCCGCACCACAGCGCAATGCGCTGCTGCGGATCGAATGCCAGGCCGATGCAGGCCAGCAGGCAGAGCGCAAACCCCAGCAGCGGCGTCCACGGATACCACGGCGCGCGGTAGGCCAGGCTCTCCGGCGCGATGCCGTCGCGCAGCAACTGGCGTCGAAAGACGTAATGCGAGGCGCAGATGCTCAGCCACACCACCACCACCGCAAAACCGGACACCGCCGAAATCGCCACGAACACGGTATCGGCCGCATAGACGCCGGTGAGCAGCGCCAACAGGCCGCCCAACATGCTCAGTATCAAGGCCGGCAACGGGATGCCGCGACGGGTCAGGCCTGCGAGCCGCGCCGGCAGCGTGCCCTCGTTGGCCAGCGACCACAACATGCGCGCGGCCGCATACAGGCCGGAATTGGCCGCCGACAGGATCGCGGTCAGGATCACCGCATTCAACACATCGGCCGCATACGGGATGCCCAGCGACTCGAACGCGCGCACGAACGGGCTGGTGTCCACTGCCGCCTGCTCGGCCGGCAGCAACGCGGCAAGCACCAGCACGGTGCCGACGAACAACACCACCAGCCGTACCAGCGTGGTGCGGATCGCCAGCGGAATCGCACGCGCCGGCTGCGCGGTTTCGCCCGCGGCCACGCCGATCAACTCGGTGCCGGAAAAGGCAAAGTTCACCGCCACCATCGTCATCAGGATCGGCAGCGTGCCTTGCGCAAACCAGCCGTCGGCGCGCAGGTGGCGCAATCCCGGCGCCGGCGACCCATCGGCCAACGGCAACACGCCGATCACCGCCGCACCACCGAGCACGATGAACAGCACGATCGTGATCACCTTGATCAGCGAGAACCAGAATTCGCCTTCGGCAAACCAGCGCGCCGAGACCGTGTTCAGGGCGAAGATCAGCGCGCAGAACAGCAGACACCACGGCCATGCCGGGGTGTGCGGGAACCAGTACTGCATGCAGAACGCCGCCGCGGTCAGGCTCGAGCCCAATGCCACCGTCCAGGTCAGCCAGTACAGCCACGCCACCACGTACCCGGTGGCCGGGCCGAGATACCGCGCGGCATACACATGAAAGGCGCCGGTCTGCGGCATCGCCACCGCCAGCTCGCCCAGGCATTGCATCACCAGGTACACCACCAGCGCGCCGATCAGATACGCGATCACCGTGCCCAACGCACCGGTGCTGGCGATGATGTAGCCGGTGTTGAAGAACAGCCCGGTGCCGATGACCCCGCCCAGCGAGAGCATCACCAGATGGCGCACCTGCATGCTGCGCTGGAATTGCGGTGCGGCGGTGGACGACGGGTCGGGCATCGGCGTGTCTGATCGGTGGCAGCGCATCCTGCCATGCGCGCGCAGGCGAGCACAGCCATGCAGTGGCCAGGCGTGACGCACAACCAGGTATTGCGGGATGCCATGCGGCATGTCGCGCCCACGATCGGCCCACGTACGCTTCGCGCTCGGCCCGGCCGGCACGACACGCCCTGGCGCTACCGGGGGTATCCTCGCGACTGCTCATCCGGACTGTTGCCATGCCATACCATCTGCACACACGCACGGCGGCGCAGACGCAGCGCTGGAGCGCATCCCGGCTACCGGCACGTCTGGCAGCCCGGATCGCTGTCGCCGCGCCTCGCGCATCCGTGCCGGCCCCGCAGCAGCGCCCGTGTCCGCAACGCGTGCGAGGCGCCGCATGAAGCTGGCCGGCATCCACCACGTGGCGATCATCGCCGGCGACTACGCGGTCTCCAAGCGGTTCTACTGCGACATCCTGGGCCTGCGGGTGCTCGATGAGCATTACCGGCAGGCGCGCGATTCCTGGAAGCTGGACCTGGCGCTGCCCGATGGCGGCCAGATCGAGCTGTTTTCGTTTCCCGACGCACCGCTGCGCCCCAGCCGCCCGGAAGCCCGCGGCCTGCGCCATCTCGCCTTCCGCGTCGAGGATCTGGACGCGGCCGTGGCGCATCTCGCTGCGCACGAGGTGAGCACCGAGGACATCCGCATCGACGAATACACCGGCCGCCGCTTCACCTTCTTCGCCGACCCGGATGACTTGCCGCTGGAGCTGTACGAGGTCGGTTGAGCGCAGCGGACAGCAGGGTTCGGTCACATCCGCCGCACGGGCACGTCGAACAGGCGTAGTCGATCGTCGCTGTGACTTCCGGCGGATGCGGCGATACCGCAACGTCGTGAAGATCCAACCACCCCAGGACACAGGAACCGTCCATGCTGCAGATCCGCGCGCTGTCCAAGACCTACGCCAATGGCGTGCATGCGCTGCAAGGCGTCACCCTCGACATCCCTCGCGGCATGTTCGGACTGCTGGGGCCAAACGGCGCCGGCAAGTCGTCGCTGATGCGCACGCTGGCCACGCTGCAGGAGCCCGATTCGGGCAGCGTCAGCCTGACCGGCGCCGATGGCAGCAGCATCGACGTGCTCACCGACAAGGACGCGTTGCGGCGCCGGCTGGGCTACCTGCCACAGGATTTCGGCGTGTACCCGAAGGTGAGCGCGCTGGACATGCTCGATCACTTCGCCGTGCTCAAGGGGCTCACCGATCGCGGCCAACGCAAGGAGGTGGTCGAGCGGCTGTTGCAGCAGGTCAATCTGTGGGATGCGCGCAAGCGCAAGCTCGGCACCTATTCCGGCGGCATGCGCCAGCGCTTCGGCATCGCGCAGGCGCTGCTGGGCAACCCGCAACTGGTCATCGTCGACGAGCCCACCGCCGGGCTGGATCCGGAAGAGCGCAATCGCTTTCTCAATCTGCTGGCCGAAATCGGCGAAAACGTCGTGGTGATCCTGTCCACCCACATCGTCGAAGATGTCACCGACCTGTGCCCGACGATGGCCATCATGAACAGGGGCCAGGTGCTGCTGACCGGGCGGCCTGCCGATGCGATCGCCATGCTGCAGCAGCAGGTCTGGCGCAAACAGGTCAGCAAGCAGGCATTGCCCGATTACGAGGCACGCTTCACCGTGCTGTCCACGCGCCTGATTGCCGGCCACCCGGTGATCCACGTGTTCAGTACCGATTGCCCGGAGCCGGGTTTCGAACAGGTCGCTCCCGATCTGGAGGACGTCTATTTCCAACGCCTGCGCACGCAAGCGCTGGCCGCCTGACGGAGCGCTGCGATGATCCTGGCGTTCCTGCGCTTCGAGCTGCGCGAACAACTGCGCTCGCCCCTGCTGTGGCTGCTGGCTGCGTTGTATGCGCTGCTTGCGTTTGCCGCGCTGTCCAGCGACGCGGTGCAGATCGGCGGTGGCATCGGCAACGTGCTGCGCAATGCGCCTACGGTGATCGCCACACTGCTCGGACTTTTCAGCCTGCTCGGCCTACTGGTGACCACCCTGTTCGTCAGCAATGCCTTGCTGCGCGACTTCGACCTGGGCACCGCCGAGCTGGTGTTTTCCACGCCGGTAAGGCGACGCGACTATCTGCTCGGCCGCATCGGCGCGGCGCTGATTGCCGGCATGCTGATGTATGTGGTGATCGCGCTGGGCATGTTCGCCGCCCAGTTCATGCCGTGGTTCGATCAGGCCCGGCTCGGGCCGGTCGCCGTACTGCCCTATCTGTGGTCGCTGCTGGTGCTGGTGCTGCCCAACCTGCTGTTCACCACCGCGCTGCTGTCGGTGCTGGCGGTGACCACGCGCAGCATCCTGTGGGTCTATATCGGTGTGATCGTGTTCTTCGTGCTGTACGGCGTGAGCCGTGCGCTGATGGCCGACCTGGACAATGTATGGATCGCCACGCTGTCCGACCCGCTCGGCATTCGCGCGTTGTCGCAGACGCTGCGCTACTGGTCGGTGGAGCAGCGCAATCACCAGCTGCCGCCGCTGACCGGTTACCTGCTCGCCAATCGCGCGCTGTGGCTGGGCATGAGCGGTATGTTGTTTGCCGCCACGTTCGCGCTGTTCCGTACCGAGCGCAGCGGGACGCGGCGGCGCCGTGGTGCGGCGTCGGTTGCGCCTGCTGATGCACCTCCCGCCAGCGCGCGCGTCACCACGACACGCCTGACGGTCACGCCCAGCTTCGGCGCGGCCACCGCATGGCGGCAACTGCTGCGCCAGATCCGTTTCGATACGCTCGGCGTGCTGCGCAGCGCGCCGTTCGTGGTGCTGCTGATGCTGGGCCTGGCCAATTTCATTCCGACCGCACTGTTCACTGCGCGCCTTTACGGCACCGCCGTGCTGCCGGTCACCTCCTTGATGCTGCAGGCGCTGCAGAACAGCTACAGCTTTCTGCTGATCATCGTGGTGCTGTTCTATGCCGGCGAACTGGTGTGGAAAGAACGCAGCAACCGTATCGACGGCATCACCGATGCCATGCCGGTGCCGGACTGGGTTCCCCTGCTGGGCAAGTTTGTGGCCTTGCTGGCGGTGATCGCCAGCTTCCAGCTCGCCGGTGCGGTGACCGCGATCGCGCTGCAGCTGGGCCACGGCTACACCAGCATCGAGCCGCTGCTGTATCTCAAGACGCTGGCGCTGGGCTCGGTACTGTATGTGCTGATGGGCGGCATGGCGCTGGCGCTGCAGGTGCTGAGCAACAACAAGTTCGTCGGCTATGCGTTGCTGATGCTGGTGCTGATCGGGCAATCGGCGCTGTCGATGCTCGACTACACCCAGAACCTCTACACCTTCGGCGGCTGGCCCAATGCGCCGTATTCGGACATGAACGGCTACGGGCACTTCCTGCCCGGCCAGTTGTGGTTCCAGGGCTATTGGGGCGTGTTCCTGCTGGCCCTGCTGTTGCTGTCTTCGGCGTTCTGGCCACGTGGCGTGGGCCATGGCCTGCGCCAGCGTGTGCGGCAGGCGCTGCAGCGCCTGCGCAGCCCGGCCGGTGCGGCCCTGGCGGTCAGCCTGCTCGGCTTCGTGGCGGTCGGCGGCTGGCTGTACTGGAACACCAACGTCTACAACAGCTTCCTGTCGCCGGAACAGCGGCTGGACCTGCAGGCGCGCTACGAGCGCGATTACCGCAAATACAAGGATCTGCCGCAGCCGCGCATCATCGCCGTCGACAACCATGTCGACCTGCATCCGGAAACCCAGTCGGTGGTCATCGATGCCACCTGGACGGTGCGCAACACCCACCCCACGCCGATCAGCGAGGTGCACATCGGCATGCAGGGCCGCACGGGGGACCGCAGCCTGGTAAAGGTGGACCTGGGCGGGCAAACGCTGACCCTGCACGACGTGCCGGCCGGCTACCGCATCTATCGACTACAGCGGCCGCTGCAACCCGGCGAAGAGCGCGTATTCCGTTTCCACGTGGACCAGCATCCACATGGCCTCACCGCCGAGCAGGCACAGACCGAACTGGTCGCCAATGGCAGCTTTTTCAACAACACCTTGCTGCCTTGGTTCGGCTACAACACCCGGACCGAGATCAGCGACCGCAACGACCGCCGCAAGCGCGGCCTGGGCGAACCCACGCGTATGCCCAAGCTCGAGGACCAGGCCGCGCGCGCCAACACCTACGTCAGCGACGATGCCGACTGGCTCGACTTTGCCAGCACCGTCTGCACCGCGCCGGATCAGATCGCCCTGGCACCGGGCTATCTGCAGCAGGAATTCCAACGCGATGGCAGGCGCTGCTTCCGCTACGTGATGGACCGGCCGATGCTCAATTTCTACGCCTACCTGTCGGCACGTTGGCAAGTGCGCAAGGCGCGTTACAAGAACATCCCGATCGAGGTCTATTACGACTCCAAGCACCCGTACAACGTGCAGCGCATGATCGAAAGCGTGCAGAAGTCGCTGACCTATTACGAAGCCAACTTCAGCCCGTATCAGCATCGTCAGGTGCGCATCATCGAGTTCCCCGGCTACGCGCGCTTTGCGCAGTCATTCGCCAATACCATCCCCTATTCCGAGTCGATCGGCTTCATCGCCGACCTGCGCGACAAAGACGACATCGACTACGTGTTCTATGTCACCGCGCACGAAGTGGCGCACCAGTGGTGGGCGCATCAGGTGATCGGGGCGAACGTGCAGGGCGCCACCTTGCTGTCCGAATCGCTGGCGCAGTATTCGGCGTTGATGGTGATGGAGCGCGAGTACGGACGCGCCCATATGCGCCGCTTCCTCCGCTACGAACTGGATCGCTATCTGGAAGGCCGTGGTGGCGAAACCATCGAGGAGTTGCCGCTGTATCGCGTGGAAGACCAGCAATACATCCACTACCGCAAGGGCTCGCTGGCGTTCTACCGGCTGCGCGAGGAGCTCGGCGAGCAGGCGCTCAATCGTGCATTGCAGCGCTTCCTGGCGGCCAAGGCATTCCAGCAGCCGCCCTACACCACCTCGGCCGAGTTGCTGCAGGCCATTCGGGCCCAGGCACGCCCGGACCAGCAAGAACTGATCACCGACCTGTTCGAGAAGATCACCTTCTACGACAACCGCGTGGTCAGCGCGCAGGCGCGCAAGCGCCCCGATGGCCGTTTCGAGGTGACCGTGCAAACGCAGGCGGCCAAGTTGCAGGCCGACGGCACGGGCAAGGAGCAGGCGGTGCCGCTGGACGACTGGATCGAGGTGGCGATCTACGGTGCTCCGGCCGGCAAGAACGCACAGGCGCCGGTACTGGCCTTGCAACGGCAGCATGTCACCAGCGCCGCGCCCAGTTTCAGCATGACCGTCGACCGCCTGCCGATCGAGGCCGGCTTCGATCCGGACAACAAGCTGATCGATCGCGTGCCGGCGGACAACCGCAAGCAGGTGACGCTGCAATAGCGGGTGGTTGCTGCCGTGGCTGCTGATCGGTGATCGGCGAGGGCATGCGGGACACACAGCCGGCAGCGCAAGCGAGCCGAACAGCGCCATGACCGCTGACATGAGACATACCCGGCCCCGTCAGCGGACCTGGACCGGCAACGGCACCGGGCGCGCGTGGCATGAACGCATTCCGCGGCGCGCCTTTCCCCCACCATACTCCACGGTATACATTCCGGTCAGGCCGCCGACGGCGGCCACAGCAATCCCTGGGAGGGGACACATGCGCAAGACCTTCAAGACCCTGATGCTGGCCCTGCCGCTGGCCGCCGCCTCGCTGCTGGCCCAGGCCGCCGATTCGCCGGTGGGCCGCTGGAAAACCATCGACGACGAAACCGGCAAGCCCAAGTCGGTGGTGCAGATCGAGCAGCTCGGCAACGGTACGCTGAGCGGCAAGGTGGTCGACATCCTGCAGTCCAACCATGGGCCCAACCCGACCTGCGACAAGTGCGATGGCAACCAGAAGGGCAAGCCGATCAAGGGCATGACCATCCTGTGGGGCCTCAAGCCCGACGGTACCGCGGTGTGGAGCGGCGGCTCGGTGCTCGACCCGGCCAAGGGCAAGACCTACAAGGCCAAGGTCACCCTGACCGACGGCGGCAAGAAGTTGCAGATGCGCGGCTATGTGGGCGTTGAGGCATTGGGCCGCACCCAGACCTGGATTCGTGAATAGCTGGGATTGGGGAATCGGGATTCGGAATTCGGGAATCGTAAAAGCAGGCGCCCGCGAGGGCGCCTTTTTTGTGCGTGTCCATCTACGCGTAGCTGTGCAGCGAGTCCTGGCAGGCGACCATCGTCGATCCATAGCGCTCCAGGGCCAGCCAAGTGCCTGCGCGCCTCAACAACACGGTCGCCTAGCCCTGCTTTGACCGATTCCCGATTCCCGATTCCCGCCACCATTCCCGACTAATGCGATAATCGGCTGTCCCCCGCATTACGCCTGCCATGACCCGCACCGCACTCGTCACCACCGCCCTGCCCTATGCCAACGGGCCGCTGCATCTTGGCCATCTGGTCGGCTACATCCAGGCCGACATCTGGGTGCGCGCGCGCCGCCTGCGCGGCGACAAGACCTGGTTCGTCTGCGCCGACGACACCCATGGCACGCCGATCATGCTTGCCGCCGAAAAGTCCGGGGTCACCCCGGAGGCCTTCATCGCCAGCATCCAGGCCAGCCATGAGCGCGATTTCGCCGCGTTTGGGGTGACCTTCGATCATTACGATTCGACCAATTCGCCGGTCAATCGCGAACTCACCGAGGCCTTCTACACCAGGCTGGAGGCCGCCGGTCACATCAGCCGCCGCTCGGTGGCGCAGTTCTACGACCCGGCCAAGGGCATGTTCCTGCCGGATCGCTACATCAAGGGCATCTGCCCCAATTGCGGCAGCGCCGATCAATACGGCGACAACTGCGAGGTCTGCGGCGCCACCTACGCGCCGACCGAGCTGAAGGAGCCCAGGTCGGTGATCTCCGGTGCCACGCCGGAGTTGCGCGACTCGGAGCATTTCTTCTTCGAAGTGGGCCATTTCGACGGGTTCTTGCGTGAGTGGCTGGCCGGCGATGTGGCACTGCCCGGCGTCAAGGCCAAGCTCAAGGAATGGCTGGACACCGAAGGCGGCCTGCGCGCCTGGGACATCTCGCGCGATGCGCCGTATTTCGGCTTCCAGATTCCCGGCCAGCCGGGCAAGTATTTCTACGTGTGGCTGGACGCGCCGATCGGCTACCTGTGCAGCTTCAAGACCCTGTGCGCGCAGATGGGCGAGGATTTCGAGGCCCATCTGGTCGCCGGCACGCAGACCGAGCTGCATCACTTCATCGGCAAGGACATCGTCAACTTCCACGGCCTGTTCTGGCCGGCGGTGCTGCACGGCACCGGCCATCGCGCGCCGACCCGGCTGCACGTCAACGGCTACCTCACCGTGGACGGCGCCAAGATGTCCAAGTCGCGCGGCACCTTCGTGATGGCGAGGACCTTCCTGGACGTGGGCCTGGAACCGGAGGCGCTGCGCTACTACTTCGCGGCCAAGTCATCCGGCGGCGTGGACGATCTGGACCTGAACCTGGGCGATTTCATCGCGCGGGTGAATGCGGATCTGGTCGGCAAGTTCGTCAACCTGGCCAGCCGCTGCGCCGGCTTCATCGGCAAGCGCTTCGACGGCAAGCTGGCCGACGCCCTGCCCGACCCGGCGCAGTACGACCGCTTCGTCGCCGCACTGGCGCCGATCCGTGAGGCCTACGAGCGCAACGATGCGGCCAGCGCGATCCGCCAGACCATGGCGCTGGCCGACGAGGCCAACAAGTACATCGACGACACCAAGCCGTGGGTGATCGCCAAGCAGGACGGTGCCGATGCGCAGCTGCAATCGGTGTGCACGCAGGGCCTGAACCTGTTCCGGATCCTGGTGGCCGCACTCAAGCCGATCCTGCCGCGCACCTGTGCCGAGGCCGAAGCCTTCCTGTCGGCACCGATGACCAGCTGGGACGACGTCGCGCGCCCGCTGACCGCGCACGTGATCCAGCCCTACACCGCCCTGTTCACCCGTATCGACCCCAAACTGATCGACGCCATGACCGACGCTTCAAAAGACACCATGGCCGCACCTGCGGCACCCGCTGCGACCACCAAGCCCGCACCGGCCAAGGCCGAGACGAAACCGGCGGCCGTTGCGACTCCCCAGTCCCCAACCGCCGCTCCCAGCCTCATCGGCATCGACGATTTCGCCAAGCTCGACCTGCGCATCGGCAAGGTGCTGGTGTGCGAATTTGTGGAAGGCTCGGACAAGCTGCTGCGCTTCGAGTTGGATGCCGGCGAGCTGGGCAAGCGCCAGATCTTCTCGGGCATCCGCGCCAGCTATGGCGAACCGGAAACGCTGGTCGGCCGCAGCGTGGTGTTCATCGCCAACCTGGCTCCACGCAAGATGCGCTTCGGCATCAGCGAAGGCATGATCCTGTCGGCCGGCTTCGACGGCGGCACGCTGGCACTGCTGGACGCCGATGCTGGTGCGCAGCCGGGCATGCCTGTTCGGTGAAGCGGGAATGGGGAATCGGGAGTCGGGAATCGTAGGAGCCAGAGCTGATTGTTGAGGGAGACCTGACACCAGTGCCTGGCCCGTCCCCTCATCCGCCCCTGCGGGGCACCTTCTCCCTGTGGGAGAAGGGAAAGCAGACGCCGCGCCGTTAACCAATCCCCACTCCCGACTGCCCAATCCCAGCCCCTCATGCACCTGGCCCTGTTCGACTTCGACCACACCATCACCACCTGCGACAGCTATGCGCGCTTCCTGCGCAAGGTGGCCACGCCCGCGCAGCTGGCGACGGCGAAGTGGCAGGTCGGCCCATGGGTGCTGGGGTATCGGTTGGGCATGGTGTCGGCTGCGGCGCTGCGCGCGCGGGTCACCCGCATCGTGTTCAGTGATCGCCGGCTGGACGAGGTGGCCGCGCACGGCGCCGATTTCGCGCGCACTGCATTGCCGGGCGTGCTGCGCGCCGAGGTGATGCAGCGCATCGACTGGCATCAGGCGCAGGGGCATGAAGTGGTACTGGTGTCGGCCTCGCTGGACCTGTACCTGCAGCCGTGGTGCGCGCAGCATGACCTGTCGTTGATCTGCAACAAGCTGGAACACCACGCCGGCGTGCTGAGCGGGCGCTATGCGGAAGGCGATTGCGGCCCGCGCAAGGCCGCGCAGATCCGCCTGCGCTATGACCTGTCGCAAGACGAATGCGTGCATGCCTACGGCGACAGCCGTGAAGACAAGCCGATGCTGGCGCTGGCACAGCAGCGCTGGTATCGCGGCAAGCTGCTGCACTGACATGCACACCGCAACGCCCGCCGCATCGCCCGACCTGGTCGAACGCCTCGACCGCCTGCTGCCGCAGACCCAGTGCGGCCAGTGCGGTTACGACGGCTGTCGCCCGTATGCGCAAGCGATGGCAGACGGCAAAGCGGATGTCGATCACTGCCCGCCCGGCGGCGATGCGGGTGCGCGTGCGCTGGCGCATGTCCTGCAGGTGCCCGCGCGCCCTTACGACCGCACGCGCGGCCTGCAGACACCGGCGCAGGTGGCGTGGATCGTCGAAGCCGACTGCATCGGCTGCACCAAGTGCATCCAGGCCTGCCCGGTGGATGCGATCGTCGGCGGCGCCAAGCACATGCATACGGTGATCGCGCCGCTGTGCACCGGGTGCGCGCTCTGCCTGCCGGCCTGCCCGGTGGATTGCATCGTGTTGCGCGCCAGCGGCTAGACCGCTGGCCGGACGAGCGGCGCAGGTGCCAGGCGCGCCCCGCCCGGAATCGGCGGTGCCACCTGCACCGCGATGTCTGCACGCCATCCGTGCCTGCACGACGCGTGCGTGCTCGCGGCCGGCCCCCTGAGCCGGCAGACTTGTGTCCACGCCCCGGCTTCCGCACCCGGCTGCGCCCTCGCCCTCGCCGCTCGCGCGCGACCGGCGCGGCACCGGCAATCCCATGCATGCACCTGCACTCCGGGCAGCGCCCAACGCCCCAAACCCGTGGCATTGGCCTCCAGGTACGACACCGCGTCAGGAACGTCCTGACGCATCCGGCGCATCCGCACTGCGGATGCGCTCGTATTGGTAGGCACTCCCATCGAGGAATCCGCCGATGCGTCCACTCGCCGCTGCCCTTGCCGCGCTCGCCAGCGTATGCCGGCCGGTTCCGCCGTTGCTGCTGCTGGTCCTGGGCGGCTTGCCGCTGAGTGCGGCGGCAGTCACCCGTGTGGATGGCGATGCCTTCGATGGCGACAGCGGCGCGCTGCGCTATCGCGAGTCGCACTGGTTGCTCGACGATGGCGGGCGCGTCGTGCTGTATCGCTGCGCCGACGGACGCCCGTTTGCGCGCAAGCAGGTCGATGGCGGCGGCAGTTCGCCCGACTTCAGCCTGATCGACGGCCGCGACGGCTATCGCCAGGGCGTGCGTCAGCGCGACGGCGTGCGCGAGATGTTCCAGCAGGAACCCGGCAAGGCCGAGCAACGCACGCCACTGCCGGCCGACGACGGCCCGCGCGTGATCGATGCCGGCTTCGATGCATACCTGCGCAGCCACTGGGATGTGCTTGCCGGCACGCCGCAGCGCGTGGACTTCGTACTGCCAAGCCTGCAACGCCAGCTGGCATTCCGTGTCGAGCGCATCGACGATACCGGCGGCCAGCGCCGTTTTCGCCTGAGCCTGGATGCGTGGTACGGCGCGGCAGTGCCCGCGCTCGAAGTGCGTTATTCGATCGCCGACAAACGTCTGCTGCAATTCCGCGGCGTGGGCAATCTGCGCGACGAGCGCGGCCGCTATCCGCATGTGCGCATCGTTTTTCCGGACACCGCTGCGCGTGCGGTCAGCGCCGATGAGCTGCGCCAGGCGCGCGAGCAGCCGCTGGTCAAGAGCTGCAGCGCCCCGTGAACCAGGTCCGCGCCATCTTCACGTTCGACCACGCGCGGTTGCGTACAACGGCCCGGTCACCTCTTCCCCATACAGGACCATCGCCATGGCCAAGGCCTACCTCTGGATCAACGCAGTGCTCTACGTCGTGCTGGCGATCTGGTGCACGCTCTCGCCGGCCAAGACCGCCAATGCCGTGGGTTACACCCAGCTCTCGCCGGCCGGGCAATCGGAATACCTGGTCATCTATGGCGGCCTGCAGCTGGGCATGGCGTTCCTGTTCGGCTACTTCGCGTGGATCGATCAACCGCGCACCGGCCTGCTGGTCGCACTCGCGTTCTACGTGCCGATCGTGCTGTTCCGCAGCGTCTCCCTGGCGCGCCTGTGGCCGGTCTCCGCGCCCACGGTGGCATTGGCCGGCGTCGAGATCCTATTGCTGCTCGCTGCCGTCCTGCTGTGGTTTCAGCAGCGCAAGTGAAGGACAGCGTCCGCCCAGTCCGGTAGCATCGCCCCCACCTCAAAAAACGCCCGACCGCATGAGTGCCATCCCTGGCCACGACGACGATGAAACCGGACGACTGCTGACCGCGACCGCGGGTGGCGACCGGCATGCCTTCGAAGCGCTGTACCGGCAGACCTCGCCCAAACTGTTCGGGGTGTGCCTGCGCATGATCCCGCACCGTGCCGAAGCCGAAGAGGTGCTGCAGGACGTGTTCACGCTGATCTGGCACAAGGCCGGGCAGTTCGATCCCACCCGTGCACGCGGGCTCACCTGGCTGGCGATGATCGCGCGCAACAAGGCCATCGACCACCTGCGCGCCAATGCCCCGCAACGCCGCAACGTGGCGCTGGACGATGCCGGCGAATTGCGCGCCAGCGATGCCTCGCCGCTGGAGCGCACCGAGCGCGCCAGCACGCGCCGACGCATCGACCACTGCCTGGCGGAGCTGGAACCGCCGCGCAGCGAATTGATCCGCACCGCGTTCTTCGACGGCATCACCTACGAAGAACTCGCCGCGCGCACCGACACCCCGATCGGCACGGTCAAGAGCTGGATCCGCCGCGGTCTGGCCAAACTCAAGGCATGTCTGGAACGATGAGCACGCCCTTTCCCATCGACCAGGAACCGCCGCGCGACGTGCTTGCCGGCGAATACGTGCTGGGCCTGTTGAGCGCCGACGAGCGCCTGGCTGCCGAACAACGCGTCGCCACCGACGACCAGTTTGCGCAGGCAGTGACGCAGTGGCAGGAACATCTGGCGCCGTTGCTGGACGAGATCGCCGCCGTGACGCCGCCCGGCCAGGTCTGGGCACGCATCCGCCAGACCCTCGGCTTCGATACGCCATTGCACGCAGTGCCCCCCGCGCCGTCGGCAGCGCCGCCGGCAGGCGCGCCAACGACAGCGGTGTGGAACAGTGTGCGGTTCTGGCGCTGGGCAAGCGCCGGCGGCCTGGCCACTGCGGCCGTGTGCCTGCTGGCATTGTTGAACCTGCGCACGCCACCGGCACCGGTATCGCCGCCGCAGGGCACCGGCCCGGTGGTACAGACTCCGGTCACGCCGCCGGCGGCCACCACCGCGCCGGCGACCGGCATTGCGATGACCTCCACGCTGGCCACCGAAGACGGCCGCCCCGGCTATGTCGCATTGATGGATGCCGACAAGCACACCATCACGGTGACGCCGCTGGATCGCACCGCCACCGCCGACAAGGTACCCGAGCTATGGCTGATCACGCCGGACGGCAAGGCGCATTCGATGGGCACCTTCGACGACCAGCGTGCACGCCGCGCGCAGATTCCCGACCAGCTGATGCCCATGCTCAGCAACGAGGCCATCCTGGCAGTGACGCTGGAGCCGCCGGGCGGTGCACCGGGCGGCGTCGCCACCGGTACCGTGGTGGCCAAGGGCGGCATCAGCACGCTGGCAATGGCGCCCTGATCCGGCGCGCCTGACGCCGCCTGCGACCACGTTGCAGGCGGCGTCAGGCGCGTAACAGCCTCATCTGCGTCACCCCTGGCTGGCGCGATTCAATGTGTGCGCAATTGCGCGATTCGTTCGCACCGGCACGCCAAGCGCGCGCACGCATGCGACGATCGAACGCGCTGGTGCATCTGTTTACCGGCAGCGTCCGTAAAGGGTCACCACTACACACGGAGAACCACGCGTGCCGAGTACTGGCTTTGACCCACATGCCGCGCCGCCGCAGCCTGCCGATACCCGCCGACGTGGGTGGATCGCAGCGCGTACCGGCAGCCTGCGTCGTTGGGTGGATTCGCAAACCGACGAACCGCTGGACGAAGCACGCGCAGACCGTATCGACTGGCTGCGTGCCCTGCCCTTCATCGCGCTGCACCTGGCCTGCCTGGCGGTCCTGTGGGTCGGTGCGTCCTGGTTCGCGGTCGGCATGGCGGTGGCGTTGTACGCGCTGCGCATGTTTGCGCTGACCGGGTTCTACCACCGCTATTTCTCGCACCGCGCGTTCAAGACCTCACGCGTGCTGCAGTTCGTGTTCGCGGCCATCGGCGCCACCTGCGTGCAGCGCGGGCCGCTGTGGTGGGCCGCGCATCATCGCAATCATCACCGCCACACCGACACCGGCCGCGATCCGCATTCGCCGGCGCAGCACGGCTTCTGGTGGAGCCATACCGGCTGGTTCCTGACCCCGCGCAACTTCCGCACCGACTGGGAGGTCATCCCGGACCTGCGCCGCTTTGCCGAGCTGCGCTTTCTGGACCGCTTCGACATCGTGATGCCGGTGTTGCTGGCAACCGGGCTATACCTGCTCGGCGACTGGCTGGCGGTTGCCGCGCCCGCGTTGCAGACCAACGGCGCGCAACTGCTGGTATGGGGCTTTGTGATCTCCACCGTGGCGTTGTTCCATGCCACCTTCACCATCAATTCGCTGGCACATCGCTTCGGCAGCCGGCGTTTCGACACCCGCGACGACAGCCGCAACAACTGGCTGCTGGCGCTGCTCACCTTCGGCGAAGGCTGGCACAACAATCACCACTTCTTTCCCGGCTCGGCGCGCCAGGGGCTGCGCTGGTGGGAGTACGACGTCACCTGGTACGGGCTCACCGCGATGTCGTGGGTGGGCCTGGTCTGGGACCTCAAGCCGATGCCGACATCGCTCACGCAACGTGCCGAGCGGGTGAGCCGATGAGCGAGGGCAGGATTGCCGTGGTCGGCAGCGGGATCGCCGGCCTGGGCGCGGCGTGGCTGCTGTCGCGCCGCTACGAGGTCACCTTGTTCGAGGCCGCCGATTATCTGGGTGGACATACGCACACCCACGACATCCAGCTGGACGGCCAACGCTATGCGGTGGACAGCGGCTTCATCGTGTTCAACCCGCAGCACTATCCGCTGCTCACGCGCATGTTCGCCGAGCTGGACGTGGCCGCGCAGCCGACCACGATGAGCTTCTCGGTGCACGACGCGCGCAGCGGGCTCGAATACAACGCCGGCAGCCTGGGCGGGCTGTTCTGCCAGCGCAGCAATCTGCTCAGCCCGCGCTTCTGGGGCATGCTGGCCGACCTGCGTCGCTTCTATCGGCAGGCGCCGGCGGTGCTGCACAGCCAGGAGCGCTTCAGCACGCTGGGCGCGTACCTGCAGCGGCATGGGTATTCGGCGGCGTTTCGCGACCAGCATCTGGTGCCGATGGCCTCGGCACTGTGGTCATCGCCCTCGCAGCGCATCCTCGAATTCCCGATGGGCCAGCTGATCGGCTTCATGGCCAACCACCACATGCTGCAACTCAGCGGGCGTCCGCAGTGGCAGGTGGTGCGTGGTGGATCCAGCAGCTACGTGCGTGCGCTGCGCCGGCGCTGGCAGGTGCTCGAGCGCCTGTCCACGCCGGTGCATGCGATCCGCCGCGCGCCCAACGGTGTGGTGCTCAGTTCCCTGCGTGGCGAAGAGCACTTCGACAACGTGGTGCTGGCCTGCCATGCCGACGACGCGCTGGCCTTGCTCAGCGACGCCTCCGCAGCCGAGCGGCAGGTCCTGGGCGGCATCACCTACCAGGACAACGACACCGTCCTGCACACCGACGCCAGCGTGCTGCCACGCGATCGCCGCGCCTGGGCGGCGTGGAATGCGCATGTACCGGCCGACCCGCAGGCGCCGTGCACGGTGAGTTACTGGATGAACGCCCTGCAGTCGCTCAACGCGCCGCAGCCGTTCATCGTCAGCCTCAATCGCAACCACGACATCGCCCCGGACAAGGTGCTGCGGCGCATGCGCTACCGCCACCCGGTGCAGAACGCGGCCGCCCTCGCCGCGCAGACGCGCAAGGCCGAGATCCAGGGCGTGCAGCACACCTGGTTTGCCGGCGCGGCCTGGGGCTTCGGCTTCCATGAAGACGGCCTGCGCAGCGGCGTGGATGTGGCCCATGGCCTGGGAGTGGACTGGTGATGCAGCTGCTGCGCGACGCCAGCCCCGATGCGGTACCGCTGCCTCCCGGCGAGGACAGCGGTGCCGTCAGCGGGGTGGGCGCGATGCGCAGCGCGATCTACACCGGTTGGGTGCGGCACCGCCGGTTTGCGCCCAGGCCGCTGGCGTTTCGCTACCGGCTGTTCCTGATGTACCTGGACCTGTCCGAGCTCGACGTGGTGTTTGCGCGGCGCTGGCTATGGTCGGTGGGGCGCGCCAATCTGGCGCAGTTCCGGCGCAGCGATTATCTCGGTGACCCGGACATTCCGCTGGACCAGGCGGTGCGCGACTGCGTGCAGGCCCAGACCGGCGAGCGCCCCGATGGCGCGATCCGCCTGCTCACGCATCTGCGCTACTTCGGCCATGTGTTCAATCCGGTCAGCTTCTACTACTGCTTCGATCGCCACGGGGGCCTGCGCTGGATCGTGGCGGAAATCACCAATACGCCGTGGCAGCAGCGCCACACCTACGTGCTGCCGGTCGCGCAGGCGCGCACGCATCGCCAGGTGCATGCCTGGCGCTTCGACAAGCGCTTCCACGTCTCGCCCTTCATGGGCATGCAGCACCAGTACGACTGGCGTTTCAGCGTGCCCGAGGCGCAGTTGCGCGTGCATATGGACGTGCTGGATGCGCCTGGCAGCGACGCGCCGGGCGGCAGCCCCGCGGCCGAGGCCGATGGCGCAGGCAGCGGTGCACGCCGCTTCGATGCCACCCTGGTCCTGCAGCGCCAGCCGCTCAACGCGCGCACCCTGGCACGCACGCTGCTGGCCTATCCCTTGATGACCGTGCAGGTGGTGCTGGCCATCCACTGGCAGGCCCTGCGCCTGTGGCTGCGCGGCAACCCGGTCCACGATCACCCTCATCCGCCTGTGCGAGAACCCCGATGAACGCCACGTCCCTGCCCGACACCGCTGCGCCGCGCGCGGCTTCCTGGACGGACCGCCTGTTGCGCAAGCGCCTGCTGGCCACGCTCGGCGAGCTGCGCGATGGACAATTGCAGCTGCACGAAGCAGACGGCGTCACCACCCTCGGCAACGCCAGTGGCGCCGATGCGCTGCAGGTGCAGTTGCGTGTCATCGACCCCGGCTTCTATCGCCAGGCCGCGCTCAACGGCAGCGTCGGTGCCGGCGAGTCGTACATGGATGGGCAGTGGCACTGCGACGACCTGGTCGCGTTGATGCGCCTGCTGCTGCGCAATCGCGACCGCCTGGATGCGATGGAAACCGGCACCGCGCGGCTGGGCGGCTGGGCGATGCGCAGCCTGCATGCGTTCGCACGCAATACCCGCAGCGGCAGCCGGCGCAACATCGCCGCGCACTACGACCTGGGCAACCCGTTGTTCCGCCTGTTTCTCGACGAGAACCTGATGTATTCCTCGGCGATCTTCGTCGACGGCGAAGAGGCCCAGGGCGAGGCGGCCCTGGAGCGCGCAGCCACGCGCAAGCTCGAACGCATCTGCCGGAAACTGCAGCTTGGCCCGCAGCACCACGTGGTGGAAATCGGCACCGGCTGGGGCGGCTTCGCGCTGCACGCTGCACGCGCGCACGGCTGCCGCGTCACCACCACCACCATCTCGCGCGAGCAGTTCGAACTGGCCACCCAGCGCATCGCCGCGGCCGGCCTGAGCGACCGGGTCACGGTGTTGTTGCGCGACTATCGCGATCTGGACGGCCGCTATGATCGGGTGGTGTCGATCGAGATGATCGAGGCCATCGGCCATCAGTATCTGGACACCTATTTCGCCAAGGTCGGCAGCCTGCTGGCCGACGACGGCCAGGCGCTGATCCAGGCCATCACCATCGAAGACCATCGCTATGCGCAGGCCTTGCGCTCGGTGGACTTCATCAAGCGGCATATCTTCCCCGGCAGCTTCATTCCCTCGGTGGCGGCGATGACCGGCGCGATCGCACGCGCCAGCGACCTGCGCCTGTTCAACCTGGAAGACATCGGGCCGAGCTATGCGTTGACGCTGCGCGCCTGGCGCCAGCGCTTCATGGCGCAGCTGCCGCAGGTGCGTGCGCTCGGCTATGACGAGCGCTTCATCCGCATGTGGGAGTTCTATCTGGCCTATTGCGAGGCCGGTTTCCTGGAGCGCTCGATCGGCGATGTGCATCTGTGGCTGAGCAAGCCGGGCGCACGTCCGCCGCAGTTCGTGCCTGGCCTTTGAGCGGACGCATGCGGCAGCTCGGCAACTATCTGGGCCTGCAGGTGCTGTGGCTGGTGGCCGTCAGCGCGGCAGCGCAGGCGCGTATCTGGCCGACGCTGCTGGCGCTGGCGTTGTTTGCGCTGTATCAGCTGTGGCCGTCGCGGCGTGCGCCGGGCGATCCGCAGCTGCTGGTCGCCGCGCTGTCGCTGGGCCTGCTGCTGGATACCACGCTGGCGGCGGGCGGCTGGGTGCGCTACGCCGCGCCGTGGCCGGGCACGTTGCTGGCGCCGGCCTGGATCCTGGCGTTGTGGCTGGGCTTTGCGCTCACGCTCAACCATTCGCTGGCATCGGTGATGCAGCGGCCGTGGCTGGCGGTGCTGCTGGGCGCGATTTTCGGTCCGTTTTCTTACTGGCTGGCACACCGCGGCTGGCAGGCAGTGGAATTCCGGCCGCCACAGCTGCAGGCGGTGGCCGCGGTCGGCATCGGCTGGGGCCTGGCCTGCGGGGTGTTGTCGCTGTATGCACGCCGCCTGGCGCGACCATCGCCTGACCATCCGAGGGGAGAACTGCAATGAATGCCTGGCCGCTGCTGCATGTGGGCGTGTTTGCGAGTGTGGTGATGGTGGTCGGCTGGCTGTGGCAACGCCGCAGCGGCAATGCCGGCCCGGTCGATGTGCTGTGGGCCGCGTGCCTGGCCCTGGCTGCGCCGTATTGCGCGTGGATGTCCGATGGCGCGCTGCTGCCGCGCGTGCTGGTCGCCGTGCTCGGCGGTGTCTGGGGCGCGCGCCTGGCGCTGCATCTGGGCGTGCGTGTGTTCGGCGACCCGCATGAAGATGGCCGTTATCGTGCCTTGCGCGAGCACTGGAACGGCGACCAACGCAAGTTCCTGGGCTTTTTCCTGGCGCAGGCGGTCGTGGTGGTGCTGTTTTGTGTGCCGTTTCTGGCCGCTGCCAGTAACCCGAAGCCGGCCTGGAGCGTGTGGAGCACGCTGGCGATCGCGGTGTGGTTGATCGCGGTCGGTGGCGAAGCCCTGGCCGACCGGCAACTGTCTGCGCACAAGGCCAACCCGGCCAATCGCGGCGTCACCTGCCGCAGCGGCTTGTGGCGATATTCGCGGCATCCAAATTACTTCTTCGAGTTCGTGCACTGGTTCGCTTACCTGGCGCTGGCCGTCGGTGCCGGGCCATGGCCGCTCGCCCTGGCCGCGCTGGGGCCGGTGGTGATGTTCGTGTTCCTGTATCGCTTCACCGGCATTCCCTACACCGAGCAGCAGGCGCTGCGCTCGCGTGGTGAGGACTATGCGCAGTACCAGCGCAGCACCAGCGCGTTTTTCCCGCTTCCCCCTTCGTCCTGAGTCGCCTGGAGAGTCGTATGTCCACCATTACCGTTCCGCCCTCCTCGCTGCCCGAAGAATCCGTCGCGACCCGGCTGGCCGAATCCGGCGTGCTCCCCGACGCCGCATTGCGTTACGGCATCCGCCGCTTGTGCGCGCAGCGCCTGCGCGATGAGCGCACCGGCGGTGCAGATGCCAGCGGCGAGCGCCAACGTGCCTTCATCGACAGCCTGCGTGCCAGCGCGATCGCGATCGAAACCGATGCCGCCAATCGCCAGCACTACGAGTTGCCGCCGCAGTTCTTCACCCTGTGCCTGGGCCGCCGGCTCAAGTACAGCAGCTGCTACTGGGACGCCACCACGCCGGATCTGGATGCGGCCGAAGAACGCATGCTGGCGCTGTACGGTGAGCGCGCCGAACTGGCCGATGGCCAACGCATCCTGGAGCTGGGCTGCGGCTGGGGCTCGCTGACCTTGTGGATGGCCGAGCGCTATCCCGGCGCCACCATCACCGCGGTGTCCAACTCGCGTCCGCAGCGCGCGCACATTCTGGAGCAGTGCCGGGTGCGCGGATTGAGCAACGTGCAGGTCATCACCGCCGACGTCAACGCGCTGGCGCTGCCGCCGGGCAACTTCGACCGCGTGGTGTCGGTGGAGATGTTCGAGCACATGCGCAATTACCGCGAGCTGCTGGCGCGCGTCGGCAGCTGGCTGGCGCCGGGCGGCAAGCTGTTCGTGCATATCTTCTGCCATCGCGACCTGGCCTACCCGTTCGAGGTGGCCGGCGAAGACAACTGGATGGGGCGGCACTTCTTCACCGGCGGGCTGATGCCGGCGGCCGATACCCTGCTGCATTTCCAGCAGGACGTAATCATCGAACAGCGCTGGGTGCTGTCGGGCGAGCACTACGAAAAAACCGCCAACGCCTGGCTGGAGAACCAGGACCGCCACCGCGCGCAGATCATGCCGCTGCTGAAGCAGACCTACGGCGAGGATGCGCAGCGCTGGTGGCAGCGCTGGCGGATGTTCTGGCTGGCCTGCGCCGAGTTGTTCGGTTACGACCAGGGTCGCGAGTGGGGTGTGGCGCACTATCGCTTCGTCAAACGCTGATCGCTGCACGCGGCTCGAGACACCATCGCGGCCCGCATGGGTGAACGCGAATATCCCGGCTTTCCGTTCGTGCCGGCGCACCGGCAGGCGGGTTGGCACCACGGCCATGCCAGCGCGCCATCCGGGAATTTGCCACCGTCCGCTGGCAACGCTGCGATGCGCAACGCACGCGCGCAGACGATGCCATCGGCGCGCGCGATCGCCCCGCGACCGCGCGCCGCCCTGCGGTCAGCTTGCCGCAGCGGTGATCACGATTTCCACCTTCCATTCCGGCCGCGCCAATTTGGCTTCGACCGTGGCGCGCGCGGGGGTGAAGCCGTGCGGCACCCATTCGTCCCAGGCCGCGTTCATGCCGTCGAAATCGGCGATGTCGGCCAGGAAGATTTCCGCACGCAGGATCTTGGTCTTGTCGCTGGCCGCCTGCGCGAGCAGCTTGTCGATTTCGCCCAGCACCTGGCGGGTCTGCCCGGTGATGTCTTCGCTGGTGTCTTCGGCTACCTGGCCGGCCAGATAGCACACGCCGCCATGGACGGTCATTTCCGACATCCGCGGACCCGTTTCGAATCGCTGCAACATTTCAGACTTCCTACGGTTGATTGACCCGGGCATTGTCCCGCGAATGCGGCAAACGTGCAGCCCCGGCGCGCGGGTGCTGCGCCAACCACGCCCCCACCCGCACCATCCAGGCCACGATCAGCACGATGGCGCTCTTCTGGCTGATGCCCAGCGGCACGCTGCTGACCGTGACGTGGACCAGCAACACCGCAAATGCGCTCAGCCCCAGGCCAGACGCGGTGGTGAAGCGGCCCCGCCACACCCGGTCGCGGCGGAAATACCACGATTGCAGCAACACCGCCGCGATCACGCACAGAAACGTCATGTCGGCCGAGAGCAGATGCACCAGCATGGCCGCGTCGGGCGCCAGCTCCGGCATCCAGCTATCGCCGATCGACACCATGCTCAGGCCCAGCGCCGCGCTCCAGAACAGCGCCACCACCGTGCGGCTGCGCGCGGGCGGCGCAAGTGCCGCCTGCAGGCCCGGCGCCATCCACGCCATCGTGGCAGCCAGCACGCAGTAGGCCGTGCGTAACAGCAGGCCGTGGTCGCCGTGCAGATAGGCGCTGAGCTGTGCGTCGATCCAGTCCAGATCCCCACGCAGCCATTGCAACAGCAGAATCAATCCGATGAAGGCCATGCCCGTGCAGGCGGCGACTGCGCCGGCCTGCACGGCCCAGCGTGGCGGGCACGACGGCCCGGGCGGCATCGCGGTGCCGGTGTGGTGTCGATCGTCCATCAATTGCCTGTCTGTGGTGCAACGGTCATCGTGTCCAGGTGGGTCGCCTGCGGCACGTGGTCGCGGCGATGCCCTATGATGCGCGCGGCCGTCCTGAGCCGACACCTGTCGGCGCGACCGAAGCCTGCGTTCACCTCATTGGGCATCCACGCGATCACCCTGCATGTACCTTGACACCGACCGGCCCATGCAGACCAACCGCCCGCACGGCACGCACCATGCATGTGCCCTTCTTCCCCTCCAGCAGATCCCGTTTCCCTCATGACGGATACCTCCGTGTCTTCCCAAGCGCCGGCCAGCGGCTGGCGCCGCGCCTTGCCGGTGATCATCAGCCTGGCGATCCTGGCGATGGCGCTGCATGCGCTGTCGGGACAATTCACCGACCACGGCTATCGGCAGATCCGCCAGGCGTTCCGTGCCCTGGGTGCCGGCCAGATCGCGCTCACCTTGCTGCTGGGCTTGAGCAGCTACGCCTGTCTGGTGGGCTTTGACTGGGTCGGGCTCAAGCGCACCGGCAAGCGGCTGCACCCGGCGCGCGTGGGCATCACCGCCTTCATGGCGCACGCGGTGGGGCAGACGCTGGGCTTTGCCGCACTCACCGGCGGCGCGGTCCGCCTGCGCGGCTATGGTAGCGTCGGGCTGACCCTGGCCGAGATCGGCCAGGTGGTGCTGATGAGCACACTGGGCTTCGTCTTCGGCGCCTGGGTGTTGCTTGGCCTGGCGCTGATGCTGGAACCGGAAGCGGCTGCGCGTGCACTGCCGATCACCGCAGAAGGCATCCGCATCGCCGGTATCGCCTTGCTGGTGGGCTACGTTGCAATGCTGGGACTGGTTGGCAGGCAAGGCCGCGAATTCGGGATTGGCCGTCATCGCTTCTGGTTGCCCGACCGCACCACGGTGCTCGGCGTCACCGCGCTGAGCGTGGTCGAGCTGGGCCTGGCGGCCGCCGCGTTCTACGTGCTGCTGCCGCCGGACCCGGGTACCGGCTACTTTGGTTTCATCGGGATCTGGCTGGTGGCGGTGGTCGCGGGGCTGATCTCCACGGTGCCGGCCGGCTTGGGCGTGTTCGAGTGGAGCCTGCTCAAGCTGTTGCCGCATGTCACCCCGGCTGCGGTGCTGGCCGCCGCGCTGGCCTACCGGGTCACCTACTACATCGTGCCGCTGCTGATCTCGGTGGCGATGGCGGCAGCCTCCGGCCTGGGCGCACCGGTGCGCGCCAGCGCCAGCACCGCACGCACCGTGTGGAAGGCCCTGCGCCCCTGGTTGCCGCAGATCCTGGCGTTGGCAGTGTTTGCGGTGGGTGCGGCGCTGGTCATCGACGGCACCTTGCCGACCCCGCGCGCGCGCCAGGAAGTGGCGCCGCTGCCGCTGATCGAGACCTCGCATCTGCTGGTCAGCCTGGGCGGCATGGTGCTGCTGCTGATCGGCCAGGGCCTGCAACGCCGCAGCCATGCGGCCTGGGTGCTGGCACTGGGCGTGTGCATCCTGCTGCCGCCGCTGTCGCTGTTGCGCGGCAGCCATATCTCGGTGTCGTTGTCGGCGGCGCTGGCCGCGGTGGCGCTGTGGGCGGCACGGCGCGAGTTCTACCGCCAGGGCGCGCTGCTGGACGAAGCCTGGTCGTGGCGCTGGCTGAGCAACCTCGGCCTGGTGCTGGTGGCCACGTTCTGGCTGTTGTTCTTCGTCTACAGCCACGTCGAATACAGCAACGACCTGTGGTGGGAATTCGCCACCTCGGCCAACGCGCCGCGTGCGCTGCGCGCGGCGTTGATCCTGTGCGTGGGCGTGATCGTGTTCGGCATGGCGCGCCTGCTGCGTGGCGGCCGCCGCCCGATGCCGGCCGCCGATGCGCAGACCCTGCAGACGCTGGCGCCGGTCCTGGCCAGCAGCACCGACACCCAGGCCTGCCTGGCGCTGACCGGCGACAAGGCGTTCCTGCTCGACGAGCAGGGACGTGGGTTTGTAATGATGCAGCGTTACGGCGGCTCGCTGATCTCGATGGGCGACCCGGTCGGCACGCCCGAGGTCGCACGCGCACTGATCTGGCGCTTCCGCGAAGAGGCCGACCATATGGGCCTGCGCCCGGTGTTCTACCAGGTCGGCGAAAAATACTGGCAGACCTATCTGGACATGGGCCTGACCCTGGTCAAGCTGGGCGAAGAGGCGATCGTGCCGCTGGAAGGCTTCACCCTGGAAGGCCGCGACCGCGCCGACCTGCGCCAGGCCTGGAACCGCGGCAAGCGCGGCGGCCTGACCTTCCGCATGCTGCAGCCCGAGCAGGTGGATGCGGTACTGCCGCGCCTGACCGAAGTGTCCGAGCAATGGCTGGAAGAAAAATCCGGCGAAGAGAAGGGCTTCTCGTTGGGCAGCTTCGATGCGGACTATCTGCGCCGCTTCCCGGTGGCAGTGGCCGAGGCGGAAGGCCAGATCGTGGCCTTCGCCAACGTGTGGCAAGCGCCGGCCGGCGGCGAGCTGTCGGTGGACCTGATGCGGCACAGCGCGCAGGCCCCCAAGGGCACGATGGATTTCCTGTTCATCGAGCTGTTCCTGTGGGGGCAAGCCAACGGCTATACGCGCTTCTCGTTGGGCATGGCGCCGCTGTCGGGCCTGGCCGAGCATCGCCTGGCCGGCCGCTGGAATCGCTTTGCCAGCCTGGTCGCGCGTCACGGCGAGCGCTTCTATGGCTTCAGCGGCTTGCGTCGCTTCAAATCGAAGTTCGCCCCGACCTGGCGCCCGCGCTACCTGGTCGCGCCGGGCGGCATGCATCTGCCAGCCGCATTGCTCGATGTCACCCGATTAATCTCGGTGGATCCCGGCCGCCAGGAGTAACACCACACAGGGCCTGCGGTTTTCATGCGAATGCGTCGGTCTATGGCGGGCGCCTGCACGTGTGCCTGATGGCATTGCTTGTTGGTGAGCGGTAGCGAGATTGGGAGCGTGGTGTCGCGTCCGGGGGCGGGACCGTGTGGCGGCATGGATGCCGCCACCGAGCCTACATGGACGTACTTGCGGCGTGTCCCGACACCGGATGCGGCGCCGCGCTGCCGACCGACTCCGCACACCGACCAATTGCACACTAAATCCGTCCGCTTCCTGCGAATGCTCCGGTCCGCTGCGGGCGCTTGCACGCGTACCGGCGTGGGACACGCCGCAAGTACGTCCTTGTAGGCGCTGGCGCGGCGTCCATGCCGCTCAAGGTCCCACACCGGCACGCGCGCAAGCACCACCGGTTGCTGTCGGTTGCGGAGAAAAATGCCAAGCGCCTGCCGAGCTGCAGGCGGCCGAACCGAACGGCGACGATCAGGTTGTTGACATGCGTCAGCCGGAAGTGGGCTGACGCATGGGCAAAAATGCCTTCTCGCTTATGGCTTCGACAGAGCGTGCAACTGCTCCATGATCACCTTGGCCAGGGTCGCGTAATCGCCCTTGAAGTGGTGATCGCCCGGTAGCGCGACCCGCTTGGCGGCTTGTGGCGGTAGGCTCGGGCAGAGCGCATCCTGGTCGTCCTGGCCGTAGATGCAGACGGTGGTGCCGGCGGGCAGTCGCTGCACTTCCGGCGCAATCGGCAGGCCATCGTCGTCCGAACCCAGCCAGTTGCTGACGTGGAATTCGTAATCGGCCAGCTTGCCTACCGACAACAGCGCGGTCATGCGCAGGTTCTGCTTGGTCTGCGCCGGCAGCGTGTTGATCGCGGCCGGCAATACGTCCGCGCCCTGCGAGAAGCCGATCAGCACCACCCGCTGGCGTTGCCAGCGCTGCGCATAGAAACGCGCGATGCGATCCAGGTCGGTCGCAAAGCCCTGCGGTGTACGCTCGGTCCAGAAGTAACGCAGCGAATCCAGGCCGACCACCGGGATGCCTTGCGCGGCCAGTGCATCGGCCACCTCTTCGTCCAGGCCCGCCCAGCCGCCATCGCCGGAGACGAAGATCACGAAGGTGTCGTCGTCGCTGTCGCCGTCCGGCTTGGCCGGCACTTCCACCACCGGCAGATCTTCCAGCCCGCCCGGCGGTGGCGGCAAGGCCACGCCCTTCTGCTCGCCCAGCGAGCGTGCCGCAGCGCGCAGGCCCGGCAGGATGTCGCCTTGCGCCGAACGCGTAAAAGTGCGTGCCTGCGGCACCTGCTTGAGGAAGCTGTCTTCGGCGGCGGCCGGGCAACGCTTGTCCTGGCTCCCGGCAAGCACCCAGGGAATCTGCAACGGCACCGGCAGCAGCGTGTTGCTGCCCGGGCGCACGCCCGGCTGGCAGATCGCCTGATCGGATACCGTGGCCGGGCACAGCCCATCGGTCAGCACGCCGGCCAGCACATGCGGCTTGGCTTGCGCCCCGATCGCATAGGCCAGCGCGGCCCCCTCGCCGTCGCCGACCAGCAGCGGCAGACGGTAGGTGGGCACGTGGTAGAAGGCCTGCACGTAGCGCGAGAAATTCTCCACATCGCCGACCGAGAATGCGCAGGTGCCGCCGGCCTTGCGCAGCACCGCATACAGATGCGCGGTATCCACCATCGCCACCATCGCGCCATCGGCACGCAGGCTTTCCGCCTGCGTCTGCCGCTTGACGTTGTTGCCGGTGCCGGTCAGCCAGATCACCACGCGCTGCGGCTCGCCCTTGGGCATCAGCACCGGCACCTGCTCGAAGCGGCCGTGGCTCACTGGCTGCGTCGTCTGCGCAGCCGCCATGCCCGATAGCGTCAACATCGCCGCGCCGCAGAGCGCGCTCCACATCTCAAGTCGTCGCATGTCGCACCATCGGAAAGAGTGGTTCAAAGATAATCGCTCCGGGCGGCCACGCGAAGCGCGGCGCTTCGCTTATCGCGCATGTGCCTGCTGCCGCGCTTCCCAGGCGGCCAACGCCTGCCGGTAGCGCGCCAGTTCCTCCGCGTACAGATCGTGCACGCACAACGGGCAACCGCTCTCGCAGCACTCGTTGGGTGCAGGCGGCTCGGGCGGCTGCGGGCGTGGATCATGATCGGGAGCGACGCGGTCGTGCATGTGCGCATTGTAGCGTGCGCCACCAGCGCGCCCGGATGAACCGCCTGGCCCCGTGTGCCGGGTCAGCGCCCCAGCCGCCGCCGCAGATTGGCCCGTGCCGCAGCGTCGTAGCGCGCATGGAAGTCGTCGCTCAGAAAGATGCGCGGACGCTCCAGCAGGCCGGCCAGGAACCGCCTGCGATTGAGCCGGAACAACAGGCTGGGCACATGCCCGCGGTATTCGACGGCAATGGCCTGGTCGTAGGCATCGAACACCGCCGCCGGTGCGGCCAGGATCGCCATGTCGCAATCCAGGAACAACGCCGCTTCGGCATCCACATCCGACGGCTGCAGTTGTCCATGGCGTGCGGTCAGCAGGATCAGGTGCTGCACGCGCTGCAGATCCACCGACACCTGCGGCCACCAGCGCTGGATGCAGTCCGCCGCCCACCTGGCCGATTCCGCCTCGTTGTCGCTGCGCCCGGGTTGATACACCGCATCGTGGAACAGCACCGCCAACCAGACTTCGACCGGCTGCTGCCAGCCCGGCCCTGCGGCGACCTCGGCGTAATGCTGCAGCAGCGCGCGCACATGACCGAAGTGGTGATAGGCGCGCGGCGGCGTGGCATAGGCCTGTTCGAGCGCGGCCAGGTGCTCGGGCTGCAATGGCAGTGGCGTGGTGGTGGCGTCCATGCACGCAGGCTACCGCGGACGCACCTGCCCGCGCATCAGCGCAGCGACCACTGCCCTTCGAGCTGGTAACGCGACTGGCCCAGAAAGCTGCGCACCAGCGCGAACTCCCGCACCGTCCACGCCAGCGCCTCGCAGCGCCGTTGCGGCAACGACTGGTTGCAATACAGCAGCGTCATATGCGGCGTGTACTGCGCATCGCCGGCAATGCCCGCATGCGCCAGTTGCCCGCCCAACGCGCCTTGCAGTTCGTACAGCCCGCGCACCTTGTCTTCGCCATGCAGCACGCACGGCAGCTGCGAACGTCGTCCCCCGAAGGTGCCCACCCGATCGAACTCCACCGCGAACGCGTCCATTGCTACGCGCTCGGCCGCCTGACTGGCGCGGCTCACCAACGACGGCGGCAAGCCGCCCGCGTAATCACCCAGATGATGCAGGGTCACATGCAAGCGTTCGCGCGCCAGCGGCCTGCCATCGACCTGGCCACCATGCAGCAGCCCATCGGCAATCGCCGCGGCGCGCTGGGCAGTCGATGCATCGGCCATCACCGCGAAGAACAGGCGCTCGGTGGTCTTCTCCTCGCCAAGGCCAAGCGACAGCTGCGCCTCGGCCGAGGACAGGTACAGGAACTGCTGTTTCATGGGCGATTCCACGACCGCGTACGCGGACCTGCCGGAAGAAGGGCGGCGGATACTAGCAGACCAACTGCGTGCGTGACACGCCTTCAACATCCACGCCACGACGTGGAACGCGCGCAATGCGTGGAACAAGAACTGCGTGTCACTGGCTGCGCGTGGCACAAAAAGAAACGGGCAGCTCGCGCTGCCCGTTTCCGCCTTTATCGGTTCACTCCACAAGCTGCATCACAGGGATGCGCCTGGGTCACGCGCGCAGGTTATGCGGCGCTCTTCATCGCATGCTTGCGATTACGCATCACGTCATGACAGGCGCGCACTTCCGGCAGCAGACGCAGTGCTGCGTCACGCGCGGCAGCCGGGGTGTCCTGATCGGCGATGGTTTCATCGAATGCCTTCAGCAAACGATCTTCGGACTCTTCCAGTTCGGCCACATAGCCATACTTGGTGTCGCCCAGGGTTGCGCGCACCTTGCCGTAGAACTGCTGCATGCTGCCGACCATGGTGCCGCTGGTTTCCGGCTTGCCACCGACCGAGGCGACGACGCTGCTCAGGTTGCTGACGATGTCGGACTTCACACCGGCGATGCGGCGGAACAGCGTTGCAAGTTCCGCATCGCCCACCTTGGCAGCAGCTTCTTCGTAGAAGTCCTTGCCGTCGCGGGAAATGGCGATGAGGTCGTTGAGGCTGTGCTCGGTCTTGCTCTGAATGCTCATGTGTCGCTCCTGGTTACGATGGGCCAGCGCTGCGCGAGTCGAAAAGGCGCTTGCGCTGGCTTTCGGGGGATGAGGCAATCAATGGATCGATTGCATGCATTGCGTTGTGTACGGCCTTAGCTTGGCGGGCCACCCATAATCGAGATGTGAGTGCGGTGGCGATTGTCCTCACGCGATCATGCAGGCAATGAATGGCGATTCATCGATGCCAAGACCGGGTCAAGCTATTTCGGCTGGCGACTCGCCCACATGTTGACGACCAGATTGGGATACGGCCGACCAGCCTCCTCCGCACGCTGTCTGGCAGCGGTTTTCTGCGCAGCGGTCAGCGGCGTGGACGCGGACCTTCCCTTGGGTTTCGGGCGCTTCCATGGAGGTGGGGTGAAGTCGGTCATGGCGCTGTACGGTCCGCTCGCAATGAAGCATGCAGTCTCGATGTCGGGCCGTGAGTCGGCCGTGGATGGAGCCCTGCATCCTGGATGTGCAACTGCATCGCGACGGGTACGACCGCTATCCATGCTGCCACTCATCACGGCAACGGCGGCATGTGGCAGAGGAGGCCGGATAACCGCCTGTGCCACCGCGCCCAAGCCGCTGCGCTTCAGCAGCTCGCCAGCGCCGTCCGCTGCCGGCGTTCCTGCCAGACCGCCAGGGCATATACCAGCAAGCCGCCCAGCGCAGTGGCTGCGCCCACGTAGCCGGTCGAGGTCCAGCCCCACCCGGCCGTGATCACCATGCCGCCCAACCATGGGCCAAGCGCGTTGGCGGTATTGAACGCGGCATGGTTGGACGCCGCCGCCAGGGTCTGCGCCTCTGCGGCCACATCCATCAGCCGCGTCTGCAGTGCAGGTGCCAGCGCACCCATGGTGCCGACCGCCACGATCGACACGAATACCCACAGGCCCGACTGCGCGGCCAACGGGAAGGTCAACATCACCACCACCGACCACACCAGCAACACCGGTACCGCACGGAACTGCATGCGGTCGAACAGCCAGCCGCCCAGGATGCTGCCGAGCACGCCGCCGACACCGAACGCCACCATTGCCAGCGGAATCCGCGCCGGCGCCACGCCGGTCACTGCGGTCAGGGTGGGCGCCAGATAACTGAAGACGCAGAACATGCCGGAAAAACCCACCGCGCCGATCGCCAGGGCCAGCCACACCTGCGGCTGGTTGAAGGCCCGCAGCTCGCGCAGCGGCTGTTGGCGCGGCTCGTCCGGCGCGGGCGGCAAGCGTGATGCCACTGCGGCGACCGTGCACAACGCAAGCACCGATACCGCCGCGTAGGCCCAACGCCAGCTCACGATCTGGCCCAGCCAGGTCGCCAACGGATTGCCCACCAGCAAGGCGATGCTCAGGCCCAGCAACACCCGGCCCACCGCAGTGGCGCGCTGATTGGGCGGGCTGATCGACGCGGCGACCAATGAAGCAACGCCGAAGTAGGCGCCGTGCGGCAAGCCGGCGATAAACCGGCACAGCAACATCGTGTGGTAGCTCGGCGCCAGCGCACTGGCGAGATTGCCCAGCGCGTAGAACACCATCAACAGCAGTAACAAGGTGCGCCGCGGCCAGCGGGCGCCGACAATCGCCAGCAACGGCGCACCGACCACCACACCTAGCGCATAGGCGCTGATCACATGACCGACCTGCGGCTCGCTGATCTGCAGGCCCTGCGCGATCTGGGTCATCAGCCCCATGGTAGAAAATTCGCTGATGCCGATCGCAAAGCCACCCATCGCCAACGCAAACAGGATCAGCACGTAATCGCGCCGGGACACAGGCGGCGTTGAAAGATCGGTATCGGACATGCCCGACTCCAGGATGACGGGGCGGCTTATTATTGTGCAACGCAGCAATCGACGAAAGCGCGGCGCCTGCTGCGGTTCAGCGCCAGGCCCCCAGCACATCACAGTTTGGCCGATCCCGTCGCGACAGAAGACGCTGTGTCCTATCGCTATCGCTCGAATCCGCTTTGGTCCGCCACCATCGCTAGGGGGCACTCGCGATCGGCGCGGTGTCGCGCACGGCGCGTGATCCACACCCAATTGGTTGCTGATGTCCACATCCACTGAATCCCCATTGTTCTCACCGGTGCGCCTGGGCGCGCTGGATCTTGCCAACCGCGTGATCATGGCGCCGCTGACGCGCAATCGCGCCGTCGCCGGGCAGGTGCCCTCGCCGCTCGCCGCCGAGTACTACGGCCAACGCGCCAGTGCCGGATTGATCGTGGCCGAAGGCACGCAGATCAGCCCGCTGGGCCAGGGCTATCTGGATACGCCCGGCATCCACACCGCCGCGCAGGTCCAGGGCTGGCGTGCGGTCACCGACGAAGTGCATCGTCGTGGCGGCAAGATCGTGTTGCAGCTGTGGCATGTGGGCCGCGTCTCGCACACCAGCGTGCTGCCGCCAGGCGAATCGCCGGTGGCGCCCAGCGCCATCCGCGCCGAGGGCAAGACCTACACCAAGGATGGCTTCCAGGATGTCTCCGAGCCGCGCGCGCTGGCGCTGGACGAAATCCCCGCCTTGATCGAGGACTACCGCATCGCCGCGCGCAATGCCATCGACGCCGGCTTCGACGGCGTGGAAGTCCATGCGGCCAACGGCTACCTGCTCGACCAGTTCCTGCGTGACGGCTCCAACCAGCGCACCGACGCGTACGGCGGCGACATCGAAAACCGGACCCGCCTGCTGACCGAAGTGATGCAGGCCATTGCCGACGAGATCGGTGCCGAGCGCACCGGCGTGCGGCTGTCGCCGGTCACGCCGGTATACGGCATGCACGACTCCGATCCGCAGCCCTTGTTCGAACGTGCGGTGGAGCGTCTCAACCTGATCGGCGGGCTGGCCTTCGTGCACGTGATCGAAGGCGCAACCGGCGGTGCGCGCGACAACGTCGCCTTCGACTACGCCGCGCTGCGCGCCAGGTTCGACGGCGCCTGGATCGCCAACAACAGCTACGACAAGGCACTGTCCGAGAAAGCCCTCGACAGCGGCTACGCCGATGCGATCGCCTTCGGCCGGCCCTTCATCGCCAACCCGGACCTGGTGCGTCGCCTGCGCGAGAACGCCCCGCTGGCCGATGTCGACCAGGCCACGCTGTACGGCGGCGGTGCCAAGGGCTATATCGACTACCCCGCCCTGCCGGACTAAGAGCGCTGCAACACTACCGCACAGCCGCCGGGCGGGGGCGGCCGGTGCGCGGAACCGGCATCACGTCGGTTCCTCCGCGCCGTCCGCACCCATCTGACAACGGCTCGCTATGTTCATCAGCCGCTGTAAGGCACACCGGTTGCGCTCGGCATCAAACGAGCGCAGCCGCTGCGGCAGATCGGTCCGTCCATGCATGCAGCGCGGCCCCAGGCCTCGGGCAGCCCCGTGCGTCTTGCATGCGCCAAGCGCCCTGCTGCCGGATCGCGATGCGGCGGCCATCGGGCACCTGCCCACTCAATCATTGAACCAGCGCGCAGCACCACGCGCTTGTGCGTGTTACGCAACAGGCTGGCGACGACGCATACGTATCCATGGCACCGTGCTTGCAGCGCCGATGCCTTCGCACCGTCGCACTATCGGCAGCAACCACATGACGCGCGCACCCGGCCCCGCTAGGATCATGCCGACACTGTTTTCTGGACTGCCGATGCGGCCCCTGCTCACTGCTGTTCTCTTCTGCACGCTGCTGATCTGCGGGCAAGCGTCCGCCGTGCCGTTCTGGGGCGCGCGCCAGTCAAGCCCTGCTGAAACGGCGCCGGCCGACCTCAAGCCGGGCGAATGGATCTGGGGCGGCGTCAGCAAGGGCTGGGGGCCGATGGCGGTGATCGTCAGCCTCACCGAGCAACGCGCCTATGCGTATCGCAACGGCATCCTGATCGGCATTTCCACCATCAGCTCCGGCAAGCCCGGGCACGAGACACCGACCGGTGTGTTCACCATCCTGCAGAAGGACAAGGACCACCGCTCCAATCTCTACAACGCCGCGCCGATGCCGTATCAGCAACGCCTGACCTGGGACGGCGTGGCCCTGCACGCAGGCGGCCTGCCCGGGTATCCGGAATCGCATGGCTGCGTGCATCTGCCGTCGGAATTCGCGCGGCTGCTGTTCGACAACTCCAACATGGGCATGGTGGTGGTGGTTGCGCAGGCCGGCGTGGATGCCGACGCGGTGGTGCATCCACGCGCGCTCAGCCCGATCGACCCCACCACCGGCGCGCAGCGTGCGTTGCTGCCGCTGCCCAACGGCCAGACCTTTGCGTGGCAACCGGAACTGGCGCCCACCGGCCCGATCTCGATGCTGGTCAGCAGCAGCGATCAGCAGCTGGTGGTGTATCGCAACGGCGTGGAAATCGGACGCGCGCAGGTGGCATTGCGCGCACAGGCCGGTGCCGCGCCGCTGGGCACACAGGCGTTCATCGTCGGCCAGGGCTTCCTGCCTGGCGAGGTGCCTGGCCTGCCCGGTCAACGCATGCCCAACTGGATGCGCATCGGCATCCCCGGCAGCAATGCCGCGGCAGGACAGCCGCTGGATGCCGACACCATCGCCCGGCTGCAGGTGCCGCCGGCATTCCTGGCCGGCCTGCTGCCGCTGCTGACGCCGGGTGTGGTGCTGGTCGCCACCGATCAACGCATCCTTCCCGAAACCACCGGCGGCAAGCTGCAGGTGCTGGATTCGGATCCGCCCGAGGCGCCGTGAGCGCAGGCTGCGCCGCGTTATCGCGCCGGCGAGTTGCAAGCTGCGCGTGAGGTTGCGCGCGCACATGCTTGCAACCCAGCATCGGCAGGCACTCGTATGCGCTGGCGGTGCAGAGCGCTGGCCGCCCGCCCGGCGTTGTTGAGCGCGCGACCCGACGCGCGTTGCTGCGATTGCCAGCGCGACCTGCCTGGCAGATGATGCAGACATCCCTCATTGCCAAGGATGTGCGTGATGCGTTTACTCACTGCGGTTCTGCTCGGCAGCACGCTATTCGGTTACGCGTCCTCCACGGCAGCGGCCGAGCCGCTGCGCCCTGCCGCACCGAACGCCGAATGCCTGGATGCGCGCAAGGTGACGGAACTGCATCAAGCCGATCCGCGCACGCTGGCGGTGGCCGAACAAGGCGGACGGCTGTTCCGCATCAGTCTGGCGCAGGACTGCCCGCAGCTGGCCGCACGCGCGGATGCGCGCCTGCTGGCGGCGCACGGCTGGGTCTGCAACGGTGCGCCGGCATACGTGAGCTCGGGCCAGCAGCACTGCGCGGTCAGCCAGATCGCCAGCTTGAGTGCGCGCGAGTACGCCAGCGCGGCGCGGCAACGCGACAGCATTATCCCGACCCTGGACGGGGTCAGCGTGCGCGAAGCGCGCCGGCGCAATTTCGCCGGCTCGTCCAGCTACTGCTTCAACCCCAGCATGCTGCGTTCGTGGTCGGAAGACGGCCAGGGGCTGGTGGTGGAAGTGTCGCCACGTCACCCCGGCACGCATCGCCACTACCGCGTCGAACTGATGGACAGCTGCCGCGAACTCAGCGGCGCGCCGCCGATTCGCTTCGTCTCCGGCATGGGCTTGAACGCGATCTGCGGCAATCCCGGCGACAAGGTCGATGTGCTCGACGAAATGGCACTTGCCGGCGCAGCTGCCGGATCCGGCCAGCAGGGCGACTTGAGCACCACCCGCGGCGGCCTGGCTGCGCGGATGCGCCAGAGTTGCATGGTCGCGGCGGTGTATCCGCGCGACTGAGCGTGCCGCAACGTAGGAGCGCGCTTGCGCGCGAGGGAGCGTTATCGATGCGCCCCATCGCGCGCTAGCGCGCTCCTAACACACGCTACATGCGGCGCCCCCGCAACAGCCTCAGGCCTTGCGCAGGAAACAGGTCTTCAACACCAGCCCCTTGATCTTTTCCGAATTGCCTTCGATGTGCTCGGCATCGTCTTCGACCAGGCGGATGTTGCGGATAAGCGTGCCCTGCTTGAGCGGAATCGACGAACCCTTGACCTTCAGGTCCTTGATCACGGTCACCGTGTCGCCGGCCTGCAGCAGGTTGCCGTTGCTGTCGCGCACCACCGTCGTGGTCGCGGCGGATTCGCCGGCGCTCCACTCGAAGCCGCAGTCTGCGCAAATCCACAACGCGCCATCGGCATAGGTATTGTCCAGGCCACATTGCGGGCAGGCGGGAACGGGAGACATGCGATTCCTGAGAGTTGAAACGGGTGTGAATTGTAGCCTCCCTGCCGCGCGATCACGTCTCCGGCACGGCACCAGCGCGATAGTGCGGCGCTTGTCGAATGCCCTGCAGGTCGCGCGTGTCCAACCCATCGGTTCCCCAAGCCCCCGGCGCTGCGCCAGGACCCACCGAGCCCGCGGCTGGCGAACCGGGCGCGGCAAAAAAAACCGGCTCGCATCTGGTGGTCTACGTCGCGCTGGCCGGCAACCTTGCCATCGCGGTCGCAAAATTCATTGCCGCAGGGATTTCGGGCAGCTCGGCGATGCTCAGCGAAGGCGTGCACTCGCTGGTGGATACCGTCAACGAAGTCCTGCTGCTGTACGGCCTGCGCCGCGCAGCGCAGGCACCGACGCCGACCCATCCGTTCGGTTACGGGCGCGAGCTGTACTTCTGGAGTTTCATCGTTGCGCTGCTGGTGTTCGCGATGGGCGCAGGCGTGTCGCTGTACGAAGGCATCGTGCATCTGCGCAACCCCGAGCCGGCCAAGAGCCATCTGGTCGCCTACATCGTGCTCGGCGTGTCGATCGTGTTCGAAGGCATTTCCTGGGTGGTGGCGCTGCGCGAGTTCCGCGCCAAGAAGGGCCGCATGGGGTATTTCCAGGCATTCCGGCAGAGCAAGGACCCCAGCACGTTCACCGTGCTGCTGGAAGACAGCGCCGCCTTGATCGGCTTGTTCATGGCGGTACTGGGCCTGGCCGGCGCGCAATTGCTGGACATGCCCGAGCTCGATGGCATCGCCTCGATCGGCATTGCCTGCGTGCTGGCCTTCACCGCATTCCTCTTGGCGCGCGAAACCAAGGGCCTGCTGATCGGCGAACCCGCGCATGCGCACGTCACCGAATCGCTGCTGCGCATTGCCGCCAGCGATCCGGACGTGCGTGCCGCCAATGGCGTATTGACCATGCAGATGGGCCCGAACCAGGTGGTCGCCGCCCTGAGCGCCGAGTTCGAGGACAGCCGCACCACCCCGCAGATCGAGGCCTGCGTCGGGCGCATCGAAGCGGCCGCCAAGCGCCAGCACCCCGAGCTCACCGCGCTGTTCATCAAGCCGCAGACACCGGAAACCTGGCACGCGCGGCGTGCCCAGATGGAACAGGGTGCCGAGAAGGAATAGCGCACCGCAGGCCGTGGATTGCGCGCGATGCGATCCGCTGCGATGCGGCCAACGGCTGCACAGTAATGCGCATGGCGCTGCTGACATTCGAGCACCGATGCAGCGCCAGGAATGGGCCGCATCGCAGAGCTGACATCGTCACCACCAAGCTGATCCTCGCCATAACCGCCGCCGCGGCTGCGGTTGCATCGCCCGGGGCGATTGCCTACGGTAGGCGGGCACCAACTCCTGGCGTCGTGAGTCAGCCGACGCATCCCACTCGATCATCAGCATGGAGGTTTCCGATGGAAATCAGCCAGGGTCGCGTTGCGACCATTCATTACACCCTTTCCGACGACAGCGGCCAGGTCCTGGACCGTTCGACACCGGGCACGCCGTTGAGCTATCTGCACGGCGCCGGCAACATCGTGCCCGGCCTGGAACAGGCGCTGGACGGCAAGCGCAGCGGCGAGACGCTCACTGCCGACGTGGTGCCCGAACAAGGCTACGGGCCGCGCCACGCGCAGCTGATCCAGCAGGTGCCGCGCGCGGCATTCCCGACCGATGTCGAGGTCGTGCCGGGCGTGCAGTTCGAGGCACGCACGCAGCAGGGCCCGGTGCTGGTCACCGTCACCGAGGTCGGCCCGGAACAGGTCACCGTCGACGGCAACCATCCGCTGGCCGGGCAGACCCTGCACTTTGCGGTCGAAGTCGTCGACGTGCGCGAAGCCACCACCGAGGAACTGAATGAAGGCCAGGTCGCCAGCGTCGCTGCCTGATCGGGTGTGCCGCGTGCCTGTGGGCATGCGGCAGTTCGGCTGCTGCGACGTCCGAACGCAGCGCGACGGGCGTCGCCGGCAGCAGAAGTAGTAAAGTGCGCGGCCCGCTCACAGGCCCGTCCGCATGAAACTCGGCATCGACTTCGGTACCAGCAATTCCGCCGCTGCGGCGATCGTCGATGGCCAGGTGGTGCCGGTGCGCTTCGGCGAGGCCCTGCAGTTCCGCACCACGGTGTATTTCCCCGACACGATGCGCGACCCGGACGATTTCAGCCTGACCCCGGCGCTGGAATACGAGGTCGAACGGCTGATCGACTCCGGCCGTCGCGACGCGGCCGCGGCCGGCCGCACCTCCAGCACCGAGAGCCTGCGCCGCGACGCGATCCGCATCGTGCGCCGCCAATGGATGGAAGAGCAGGTGCGCGAGCCACGCAGCTCCGCCGCCCTGCTGCAGAACGCGGTCTACGGCGACGAAGCGCTGGATGCGTACTTCCTGGAAGGCGAAGGCAGCCTGGTGCAGAGCCCCAAATCGATGCTGGGCTACAACCTGCATCCGCGCGCGCGCCAGACCATCACCGGCATCGCCACGCATGTGCTGGAGCACATCCGGCTCACCGCCTCGCGCCAGTTCGACATCAATATCCGCAGCGCCACGCTGGGCCGCCCGGTGCAGTTCCGCAGTTCCATCGGCGAGGCCGGCAACGCGCAGGCGCTGGAAATCCTGCAGACCGCCGCGATTGCCGCCGGCTTCGACCAGGTGGATTTCCTCGAAGAACCCGCAGCGGCCGCGATGCACTACCACGTCAGTCACGACAGCCGCCACGACACCGTGGTGGTGGACATCGGCGGCGGCACCACCGACATCGCCCATGCCAGCGTCGGCGGCAGCGCCGCGCCGCAGGTCCACCGCGCCTGGGGCATCGCGCGTGGCGGTACCGACATCGATCTGGCGCTCAGTCTGGCCGCCTACATGCCGCTGTTCGGCCGCGGCATCACCCGCGTGCCCACCCACCACTACGTGGAAGCGGCGATGGTGCAGGACATGACCCGCCAGCGCGAATTCCGCCTGCACAAGTACCAGGACGTCCCCGCCCCGTTCGACAAGCGCCTGCAGGCGCTGCAGGACACCGGCAACACCGCGCGCCTGTACCGCGGCGTGGAAGCCTGCAAGATCGCACTCAGCGAGCGCGACCGGCATCAGGCCGCACTGGACTTCATCGAACGCGGGCTGGACGTGGAGGTGCAGGCCAGCGCGCTGGTTGGGTCTGCTTCCAACTATCTGGGCGAACTGGAAGGCCTGCTCGCACAGGTCCGTGCCGACCTGGCTGCGCCGCCCGCGACACTGTTCCTGACCGGCGGCATGTCGCGCGCCGGCTATATCCGCGACACGGTGGCAGCCGTGTTCCCGGAATCACGCCTGGTGCAGGGCGACCCGTCCTTCGGCGTGGTGCAGGGCCTGGCCTGGGCAGCGGCCGCCGGGGCCCGTCCGTCGGCCGGTTAAGGCAACCCGCGCTCGCATCCCTTATAATGCACGGTTGCTGCATGATGCTTAGCCGTCTTGTCAGCAAGGCACGCTTGCCGTGCCACCGCGATTGCGCACCGAACGCGACCGCACCTCTCGACACCGCTTCCGCGCGCGCCACCCTAGCCGCACGCGGTGTCATTGCACTTCCCCGCTACAGGAGGCCACATGGCACGTCCCGCGACCAAGCAGAAATCCCAGCCCAGCATCGCTCGCAGCGAAGGCAAGTCGCAGCCGCTCAGTCGTGAGCGCATCGCTGCCGACATCGCCGCGTTCCGCAAGACCGGCGGCCGGATCGAAGTGCTCACCACCAACTTCGGCCCTGCGCGTAACGACGGCGACAAGATCGCTTAAGCGTTACCCGCAATCGAAAAGCGTAGAACCGACGTGCCACCGCAAGGTGGCACGTTCGTTTCCGGCCCTGGGCGTTGCGGGCGTCCGGCATCGTCATCGATGCGCCCCCGACCAACATGCGATGCCGGCCCAGTGGCGCCATCGCCGGTCCCCAGCGGCAACGCCGCGGCGACATGCGCGATCCCGCAAGCCATCGCAGCAACCATGAGTGCGTCCTGCCGTCGCCACCGCTGCGCGCACATTCACCCCGCGCACCGGCCGCGCAACGACGGCCCCGTTACAATGAGGGTTCTCCACGAACCTGCACGATGTGATGTCCGCGTCCGACGCTTTGCCCACGATGATCCGTAGCCTGCTGCCGCACTGGAACCCGCAGTGGCTGACCGTCGCCGTAGTGACGGTGCAGATCGTGTTGATCCTCGGCGTTGCCGCATTGGTTCGGCTGCTGCTGCGGCAAGTGCTGCGACGCCTGTGTACGCGCTACAGCCTGCCGGCGGAAATGATGATCGGCATCCGTCGCGTGGGCAGCTTCGTCATTTCCGTCACTGCGGTGCTGACGGTACTGAACGTGCTGGGCGTCTCCAGCGGCACCTTGTGGACGGCGTTCACCGGATTTGCGGCAGTTGGTGCAGTGGCGTTCTTCGCGGCATGGAGCGTGCTGTCCAATATCTTCTGCACCTTCCTGATCATCACCACGCGCCCGTTCCGCCTGCACGACCATATCGAACTGCTGGAAGGCGGCGACAAGCCCGGCTTGAAGGGCCGGGTGATCGACATCAACGTGATTTACACGACCCTGGAAGAAACCGGCGACCACGCCGGTAGCGTGCTGCAGGTGCCCAACAGCCTGTTCTTCCAGCGCACCACGCGGCGCTGGCGCGAGACCAGCCACTTCACCACCAACTGAGCATGGCTATGGCTGCCAGCAGTGCGTGATAGCACCTGGCCGGCAGCTCCCAGATGCGCGGTAGGCGCATCAGCTGCCGCGGCGTACCAGCGGCAAGGGCCGTCCGTAGCACCGGCCGCGCCCGCTTTTGCGCCTAGCCCAGTCGTCGGTTGGCCGCGCTGGAACGCTCCCCATGGCAATCAACGCAGCTGGCTGTCCTTGCTGCCACGACGGTTGTAGCCGCCTTGCGCGGCCTGCTCAAGGTCGTGCGCCTGCTGACAGTTCACGCATAAATGCACCCCCGGCACCGCCTTGCGGCGTGCCTCGGGAATGGGGGCATCGCATTCTTCGCAATGCGTCAGGCTCGGGCCTTGAGGCAGCTGGCTCCGCGCGCGCTTGATCGCATCCTCGACGGTCGCATCGATCTGATCCTGCACCGCCCCATCACCCGCCCATCCGGTCGCCATGATCGCCTCGGCTTGTCTGCTCAGAATTGGAATATGGGCATGCGCACGGGCAAATCCAAGCCACACGTGCACAGTGCGCTCAAATCAGGTGCTTTAGCATCCGCTCATCCGCACTCTTCGAGGAAGTCGCAATGGAACAACCCGTCCACCCGTTCTCCGAACTATTTGCCCAGTTGGGCCTGCCATCGGACGAAGTCAGCATTCGCGGCTTCATCGATGAACACTCCCCGCTGCCGGGCGACATGCGTCTGGAAGAGGCGCCTTTCTGGACGCCGGCACAGGCGCAGCTGTTGCGTGAAGAACGCCTCGACGATGCCGACTGGATCGTGACCATCGATCAACTCAATATTGCGCTGCATACCACTGCCGAGAGCACCGGCGTCTGATCTGCGCACGCGGGCAGCGATCGCCTTGCGCTCGACCTCGCTCGCGGCCTCGCTGTCGTTATCTCGGTTCAGCAGATGGCAGGAACAAAAAAGGAGCGGCCAGTGGCCGCTCCTTCTGCTTTCCGGGTGATGCGGCCGGCCTGCAAAGCGCACGCCGCAGCCACGCCCTGCGGGTCAGGTCACCTTCTTGGCGATCGTCATGCCGAGCACGAACAGCACGATGGCGATGATGATGCCGGCCCAGAACAGGAACTTGGCAATCCCCATCGCAGCGCCTGCCATGCCGCCAAATCCGAGCGCACCGGCAATCAGTCCGATGATGGCGAAAATAATGGCCCACTTGATCATGTTTGTTGTCTCCTCATCCGGCACGGTGCCGTGTTCAGTCGTGTGCTTGCGCGGTCGTGCCGCAAAACATGCGCTGCACGCTACGCATCCGGATGTGCCGCATTCGTGAATACGCCTGACACACGACGCCACATTCGTGCATGCACAGTCGCCAGCAGCACCCGCATCGGCGATCATGCGCACTTCGCAGCAATCGATTGGCATGGACACTCTTCGCTACCTCGCCGGTTACCCGCCCGCCGTGCTGGATCAGGTACGCGAGCTGATCGCGCAGGACAAACTCGCACTGGTGCTGGCACGCCGCTACCCGGATCGCCACACGATCCGCAGCGACCGGCAGTTGTACGACTACGTCAAGGCCATGAAGGAGCGCTACATGCGCTCCTCGCCCGCCCTGCACAAGGCGCTCTACGACAACCATCTGCAGGTGGTGAAGCATGCACTGGGCACGCACACGGCGATCTCGCGCGTCCACGGCAGCCGCCTCAAGGCCAGCCGCGAGATCCGCATCGCCTCGGTCTTCCGCGACGCGCCCGAACCGTTCCTGCAGATGATCGTCGCCCACGAGCTGGCGCACCTGAAAGAAGCCGACCACAACAAGGCCTTCTACCAGCTGTGCAACCACATGCGCCCGGACTACCACCAACTGGAGTTCGACCTGCGCCTGTATCTGACCCAGCTGGCGCTGTCCACGGACGCCTGATCGCGCACCGGCAGGCGAAGGCAGCGCGGCCAGGTCGCCGCCCGTCCGTGGCGGCCGGTTGCCAGGCCGGCAAGCACCATCTGCACCGATCACCGGCACTGCTGCCCTCCACCTGGCCTCGGGCGGCATCCGCGCCCGCCCGAGGCCAGGCACGACAGGGGTGCCGGCCTCTCCTAGAATGCGGCCATGCAGGCACCGTCCCTCCAGCAGCTCACCGATGCCGCGCAGACCGCGCAACCTGCAGCAATGACGGCGTTGGCACATGCATTGGTGCGCATGGGGCAGGCCGAGCAGGCGCTGGACTGGTACACGCGTAGTGCGGCCGCAGGCGATGCCAGCGCGCAGATCGAAGCCGGCCGCATGCTGGCCTATGGTGTCGGGTGCGAGGTGGACGTGGCCCAGGCGCTGACCCACTGGCAGCAGGCCGAACGCCAGGATGTGGCGGCAGCGCGTTATCTGTTGGCAACCCTGGCCGTCACCGACAACCCTGTGGCGCTGGACGTGCAGGCAACCTCTCGCCTACAGGCCGCAGCCGCTGCCGACCATCCGCCTGCGCTGCGCGCGATGGCCATCCAGCATGGCCGGATCGATCACCCCGCGCAGCAACGCCGCTGCGTTGCCTTGCTGGAGCGCGCCGCCGCAGCCGGCGATGCACTGGCGGCCGCGCTGCTGGCCGAGCGCCTGCTGCGTGGCGAAGGTGTCCCGCCGCAGCCCGACGCCGCGGCCCAGCTGCTGCGGCAATTGCAACCGCTGGGCATTGCCGCGCCGCCTGCCGTGCGGATCACGCCACCGGATCCGGGCGGCGACGATCAGCGCATCGGTTTCGCTGCCCGACACATCGCCACGCGCCGCCATGACGCGCCCATGATCGAAGAAATCTCCGGCGTGCTGTCTGCCGACGAGTGCCGCTTGCTGATGTTGCTGGCGCGGCCGCACCTGCGCGCCTCCGAGGTGGTCGACCCCGACGATGCCAGCACACGCCGCGCGCCGATCCGCACCAGCCGCGGCGCCACGCTGGATCCGATCCTCGAAGACTTTGCCGCGCGTGCGGCGCAGGCGCGCGTGGCCGCCTGCGCGCAGCTGCCGTTGACCCATGCCGAAGCGCTGTCGGTGCTGTGCTACGCGCCGGGTGAGCAGTATCGTGCGCATCGCGACTATCTGCCGCCCGGCACGATCGCCGCCGACCGCCCCGCTGCCGGCAATCGCCTGCGCACCGCCTGCGTCTACCTCAACGACGTCGACGCAGGTGGCGACACCGACTTCCCGGTCGCGGGCGTGCGCGTGCGTCCACGTGCCGGGTCGGTGGTGTGCTTTGACAATCTGCACGCCGATGGCCGCCCCGACCCCGACTCGCTGCACGCCGGCCTGCCGGTCAGCGCAGGGACGAAATGGCTGGGAACCCTGTGGTTTCGGCAGCGGCGCTATCGGCATTGGTGAACAGATTCATACACCAGCCCCCGCCGACGTGGTTTAAAATGTTGCAGCGCGACGTGATCGGACAGGGTCTGCAGACGTCGCGTTTTTGTTTCCCATTGCACGGGTTCCGGCCCGGCCTCAGGGAAGGCACATCACGCAGCCCCCGCGGAGCCTTCGATGCTTTTCGAAACCCTCGACACCACCGGCCACGAGCAGGTGATCTTCTGTCACAACCGCGACGCCGGCCTGAAAGCGATCATCGCCTTGCACAGCACCCGTCTCGGGCCTGCGCTGGGTGGCGTGCGCATGCGCCCCTACCCCAATAGCGAGGCGGCGCTCAACGATGCGCTGCGGCTCAGCCGCACCATGACCTACAAGAACGCGCTGGCCGGATTGAATGTGGGCGGCGGCAAGGCGGTGATCATCGGCGACCCCAAAAGCGACAAGAGCGAAGCGCTGTTTCGCGCGTTCGGCCGCTTTGTCGACACCCTGGGCGGACGCTACATCACCTCCGAGGACGTCGGCACCGACGTCAACGACATGGAACAGATCTATCTGGAGAGCGAGTACGTCACCGGCGTGCACCAGGTGCACCGCGGCTCCGGCGACCCGGCCCCGTTCACCGCCTATGGCGCGTTGCAGGCACTGATGGCCTCGCTCAATCGCAGGCTCGGCCACGAGGAAGTCGGCAAGGCCAGTATCGCGATCCAGGGCCTGGGCCATATCGGCATGGAGCTGGTGAAACTGCTCAAGGAACGCGGCGCCAAACTCTATGTGGCCGACCTGAATCCGGCGCTGGTGGACCGCGCGGTGGCCGAGTACGGCGCCGAAGCGGTGAGCATCGAGGAGATCTACCAGGTGCCGGCCGATGTGTTCGCACCGTGCGCGCTGGAAGGGGCGATCAACGAAGACACACTGCCGCGGCTGAAGGCCAAGATTATCTGTGGCACCGCCAACAACCAGCTTGCCAGTGCCGCCATCGGCGAAGAACTGCACAAGCGCGGCATCCTGTATGCGCCCGATTACGTGGTCAATGCCGGCGGCGTGATGAATGTGTCGCTGGAGATCGACGGCTACAACCGCGAACGCGCGATGCGCCTGATCCGCAGCATCTATCACAACCTGGAAAAGGTGTTCGACCTGTCCACCCGCTTGGGCGTCGCGCCGCAGCAGGCAGCCGACCAGATTGCCGAGGCGCGGATCGAGGCCATCAGCAAGCTCAAACTGCCGCTGGGCCGCACCGCACCGCGCTTTCTGCACAAGCTGCGCGGCGAGTGATCCACCTGCCCAGGCACGTTGCCTGGACAGGTGCACCACCGATCACACACCAACGCTCACCCATGCAACGCGCCGATCAGAAATCGGCGCTGTAGCGCAGGCTCAGCGCGCGATCGTCACCGCGTTCGCCCACCCGCTGGTCATAGCCGAAGCGCAACTGGCTCTTCTGCCCCAACGGCGCGGCCGCGGTGACGCCGAACAGCCCACCCGAGCGCGCCGGCTGCATGCCGCGCAATGGCGCCCATGCATCCACGCCGATGAAGCTGGCATCGAGCATCAGACCTTCGCTGCTCAACGCCTGCTGCCATTCGGCATAACCGCCGAGCTGCACGCCGCGCCAGCGATAGGCCGAACGCACGCCGGCCAGCACCTGGGTGCGCGAGGACGTGCTGGCATCGGCACGCAAGCCGAAGCCGTCGCCACCGCTTTCGCGGAATCCTTCGCTGCGCAGACGCACGTAATCCAGGCCCATGTAGGGCGTCAGGCTGGCGCGCGCGCCGCCCAGGCGATACCCGGTTTCCAGGTTGCCGCTGAGGTAACTGCCGCTGTAGTCGCTGAAGGCATTGCTGCGCACTTCACCCAGTTGCAGGCTGCGCTCGATCTGCCGGTTGACGTTGCCGAAACCCAGCTGGCCCAGCGTGTACGCCGCCCCCAGCGTGGTGCCCCAGTACAGCTGCCCCTGCACCTGCCGGTCGCGCCCGCGTGCACCGTCCAGATCGCCCAGGCTGCTGGAGCGCGTTTCGCCGAAGGCAAAACCGGTGACTGCGCCGGACGCCAGGCGCAGGTCGTTGCCCATCATCCACCCCGAAGTGGCGAATCCCGCGGTGGTCACCCCACCCTCGCCCGGCCCGCCCAGCGCACGCTGCCAGACGCCCAGCAGGCGCGGCTGCTGCGATACCCCATCGAAATGCGCGGCCAACGCACGCCTGCCCAGATCGATGGTGTCGAAGGTCATCGCTGCCGACTCGGCATGCGCACGGCCGGACAGACTCCGCAGCGAATCGGCGGCAGCCCTGGCATCCGGTGACTGCTGCAACGCCGCTGCGGCGCGGATAAAGCCGCTGCTGATGCCGCCAGCGCCCTGCAGCTGCTGCGCATCCACCTGCTGGAATGCCTGCTCGACACGGATTGCCGAATCCATCGCCGCCGTGCCGGTCATGCCCAGCGTGGCGGCAACGGCGGTGGCATTCAAACTGCGCAGGGCAAGGTAGGCCGTATTGCTGTCGTAGGTCAGCGAGGCATCCAGAAAGGTCACGGCCGCGCCGCGGCTGAGCGTATCGAAGGTGCCCTGCAGCCCGCTGCTGGCCTGCAACAGCGTGTAGGTGGTGTTGTCGACCACGTAATCGCGGCGACCGAGCACCTGCAGATCGCCGGCAATCGTCGCGGTCCCGGTCACGTTCACCCGGTCGCCCACGTTCAGCGCCAGGCGACCGTCGCTGGCCTGGGTGTAGTTGCCTGCGATCGACAGCGTCGCACTGTTGACCTGCAACGTGCCGGCATTATCGACGCGTCCGCCGATCCTGCCCGCGCCGATCAACGCCGCGCCATTGGCAATGCCCACGCGCGCACTCTGCAGGCTGGCCGTCTGCAAGGTGCCCTCCAGCACCTGGGTGTCGCCGTTGAACGTATTGGCCCCACTGCTCAACACCAGCGTGCCGGTGCCGCGTTTGGTCAGGCCACCTGTGCCACTGATGTCGTTGGCCCAGGTGGAACGCAAGGTGTTGACGGTGACATCCACCGTGCCCCAATCCAAGCGCGCCGGCCCCAGCACCGCCTTGCCGACATTGAGCAGGCCGTAGCCGAAGGTCGGGTCGACACCGGCCGCGCCCAGATCGGTCGCCGTTCCCAATAGCGTCTGCCGCACCAGGTCGTTGTTGAAGTACGGAAACGCCTGCCACACCAGCGCAGCCGCACCGGACACCAGCGGTGCGGCAAACGAGGTGCCGCTGCCATAGAAATAACGGAGATTGCTGGCAGTGGCATCGGGGTCGAGGAACATCGAGGTGCCCGGCGCCACCAGGCAATAGCGCATCGCCACGCCGCAGGCATTGGAATACGACGCCAGCTGCGTGGGATTGGCGGTATCCAGTGCGCCGACGACCAGCCAGCCGCGCTCCAGATCGGCGGCCGGCAGCGTGCCGTTCGGGCCCACCTGGCTGGGCAGCGCGGCGGTATCGGACGGTTGCGATCTGGATTCGTTACCCGACGCGAACACCACCAGCCCATCGTTGCCGGTGACGAACGGCCGGTATTCCTGCGCGATCTGGTTGGTGACGGCCGGGTCGTTCCAATACAGCCCGCCCCACGAGTTGTTCATGATGCGCACGCCTGCGCTGACCAGATCGGCATGCACCGGCGCCAGACCAAGCGGACCATCGACCTGGTTGCCTTCGCCGCTGCCATCATCGTCCGGCGCTTCGTCGTTGATGATGCGGGCGGACACCAGGCCCGCGCCGCTGGCGATGCCGCCCGGCCACTGGCCCACTGCGCGCCCGGCCGCCAATTGCGCCACGACGGTGCCGTGGCCCACCACATCGCCCGCGGCGACATTGTTAGTGCGCGGATCCACATAGATGAAGCTGTCGCTGACCCGCCCCTGCAGGGCCGGATGATTGGTATTGATGCCGGTATCGATCACGCCGATGCGATATCCCGCACCGGTGAACCCCAATGCCTGCGCGGCGCGTGCGTTGGTCAGCGTCAAATGCGCATCGATTGCAGGCTCCGGCGTGGTCGGCGGTGCCA